>JACCRF010000073.1 GCA_013813715.1 Gemmatimonadaceae bacterium
TGAGCAGCACGCCACGCCGCGGATCCATCACGTACACTTTGCCCTGCTCGTCGTTATGGGCGAGCAGCCGCCCATCGGCCGTCAGGGCGAGGCCGGACACCTCCCGCAATTCAACCGGGAGCCACCACTTCGCAAGGGGCGCATTCGTCGAGTCACTGGCCGCTGCCGCCACACGAGAGGCGAGAAGCCGGGCCCGCCCAGCGAGCTCCGCCGACTCCGCCTGCGCCGCATCCACCTCGTTCTTACTCCCGCACGCTACGGAGCCGGCAATGGCGCCAAGGAGTAGTGCGATCGCCCCGACGTTCTTCATGCCGAGACGCCGACCTCTTCGTTGATCGCTTCGCGGCTCTCGAGGTTGACGGTCTCGATACAGTCGCCCGCATCCTCGCGCAATGCCGTGAGCAATTCATCGCGGGTCACGGTTTTTCGAAGGCGAAGGAGATAAAAGAGATTCGACGGCTTGCCAGTATTCGTCACTATCTCGTCGAGCTTCCAGCGCCTTGCCATCGCCTCGAGTATCTCCTCGGCGTGCTCCTGCGCTTCGGCAACCTTATCCGAGGTGATGGAGAGCACCGCATCGTACCGCGGCTTCTTCTTGTTGGTGCCAAGCACGCCGCTCACCCGTTCGAATCGCTCGGCGAGCTCGTCGGCCTTTGCGGGAGTCAGCGACAGCACAAGGTCGCGATCGGGCACCTTCCAGTCGCTGCGCGTTACGAGGCTGTTGAGAGGTCCCGCCCACTGGGAGGCAGCCGTCGGCGTCAGAACGTTCCGCCCGTAGTCGTACCTCCACGTGAGGAGCAGTACGAAGTTGAAGACCACCGTCAGCATCGCGCCCACCGCGAGAGTCTGCACGCCCGCAGCGAACCCCACCGCGATCGCAAGGAAAACGAAGACAACGTCTCGCGTATCCTTGAGGTTGGTGCGAAACCGTACCGCGGCAACGACGCCGGCGAGGCTGAATGCAAGCGCAAGGCTGTCGCGAACGATCAGCACGATTCCCGCGACCACCAGCGGCAGAATAATGAGGGTCTGAACAACCGCCTGGCTGTGACCGGCCGTGTGTCGCGCCGACATGTAAACCCATGACACCGGGAGCATCAGCAGCAGCGTCCCGGCGAGAATCAGAGCTGTCGTTAGAAGCAGCTCGCCGAGTGGGCCAATGCCGACCCTCAACACGGGAGTTGGATCGGTCCGTTGCAGGCCCTCTGTTGCCTGGCCCAGACCATCCTGGAGAATCATCGGCGTGGAGAACGCCGTGGTGGGCGCTCCATCGTCTCCTTTCCCGATCAGCAGGCGATTGGTCTCGGGGAAGGCCACCGAAAGCCCGAAAAGGAGCGCCGCAAGAAACGCATAGTAGGCCACCAGGCGCCGCAGCGGCGCCTCCGACCCGAACGTTACGAAATCAATGATTTGGCTTATGGAGCGCATGAGCCCCCCCAATGCAAGTTGAACGCCGATTCAGGCTCTAAAATAAGGCTTCGGGCACGATTTATGACGCCTTCTCGCTGCTTCAGGCCACCTCGTGCCCGGAATCAGGCCGATTCTCGCGCGTCGGGATCCAGCCTCACGTCAGGCTCGAGGTATCGCCTGACGTAATCCCCGACGGCTTCGGCGAGCGGAGTTACAGGCAATTCGTACCCCGATGCCCGCAACTTGGCGATGTTCGCCTCTGTGTGGTACTGATATTTCTCGCGAATCGCCTCCGGGATGTCCACGAAATCAACGGCTCGTTCGCGACCCATCGCCGCGAAGATCGCGTCCACCAGCGACAGCCAGGTGTTTGCCACACCGCTCCCGATGTTATAAAGGCCGGCAGCACCCGCTGTGGTCGCAAGGTGAAGCGTCATTGCGACGGCATCCTTGACGTAGAGGAAATCGCGCCGCTGCTCGCCGTCCCGAAAGTCCGGCCGATGGCTTCGGAACAGCTTCACCCGACCCGTATCGGTGATCTGTCCGTAACCCTTGTTAACGAGCGACCGCATGTCGCCTTTGTGCCCTTCGTTCGGACCGAAGACGTTGAAGTACTTGAGCCCGACGATCCGCGACAGAATCCCCTTTCGCGCGGCGTACGTGTCGAACAGGTGCTTCGAGTATCCGTATGCGTTCAGCGGACGCAACCGTGCCAGCGCCGCGGGCGATGCATCGATGTCGTCCATGACGGTGGCGCCGTCTCCGTAGGTAGCTGCGCTTGACGCGTACACGAACCGGGCGCCGTGCTGCATCGCCCAGTGGGCGAGGTCTTTAGTGAACTTGTAGTTGTTGTGCACCAGGTATGACGCGTCGAGCTCAGTCGTCGCGGAGCACGCGCCCAGGTGCAGGACGAGATCGAAGTCGCCCAGCCGGCCGCTCGCGAGCCGCGGAAAAAGGTCATCCGCCTCGAGGTAGTCCTCGAACCGCAGCGGCGCGAGGTTGCGCCATTTCTCGTCACTGCCAAGCCGGTCGATTACGACGATCTCCTCGACTCCGTGGCGGTTGAGTGCCCAGACGAGGGCGCTGCCAATAAATCCGGCACCTCCGGTGACGAGGACTCGGGATGGAAGCGCGGAAAGCGGCGGAAGGGTGAGGGTCACGGTTTTTGCTGGCTGGAGGCGATATCGATTCCGTAACTAATCGCCGAACGGGGCGCGCCGCGAGTGGCTGGCCAACCGCCCCGCTTTTCCCGGCCCCACGCAATTGTCCCGCGGCGATGATGATTGATATATACTACAATGTATTAATTTGTAACACATGATGGGATCGCACATCACGCTCCGCCTTTCGTTGAAGCTCGCTACGGTATTGGCACGCCGCGCGCGGCAGCTCGCCCTGCCCAAGTCCCAGCTCGTGCGTGATGCCGTAAACCGCTACCTCAGCCAGGGAGCGGTGCCGCCCGATTCGACACGGTCGCTCACAGCGGCGGAGCTGGCCGAACGGTGGAAGGGTATGCCGCGCCTGACCCCCAAGGAGGCCTCCGACCTGGAAGCCGACCTCGCGGCGAGTCACCGGCGGCTCCCTCCAGCACCTACGCCATGGGAGTGATCGTCGACACGTCGGTTCTGATTGCAGCCGAACGTGGCACGTTGCGATTCGAAGCGCTGCTCACCTCGCTCGGAACCCAGTCCGTCGCGATCGCCGCCATTACCGCGTCGGAGCTGCTGCACGGCTGTCACCGGGCGAACAGCGCCGCTGTGCGGGCAAAGCGCACGGCTTTCGTGGAGGCACTGATCGAGGCCATTCCGGTTATTCCGTTTGGACTGGCGGAGGCGCGACTACACGCGCAACTCTGGGCTGAGCTCCTTCGAAAGGGCGGCGCAATCGGGCCGCACGACATGCTGATCGGCGCGACTGCCCTCGCCCTCGGCGATACTGTGGTCACGTTCAACCAGCGCGACTTCAAGCGAATCCCCGGCCTTCGAGTACTCCCGATCGACCGGTTCCTGGCGCAAGGCTCCACCGGCTAGCCGAGTGCGCGCCGTTTATGCTTCCCCGCTCAGGCGGTCACGCAATTGGCGGAGACGATACGAGAGATATCGCCGCTCCGGTTCCTGGGTCGTCAAGGAGAGCGCGCGCTCATACGCGACGATCGCCTCGGATGTCCGGCCCAGGCGCCGGCAGAGGTCGGCCCTCGCCGCGTGAGCCGGGTGATAGTCCGCAAGCGAACCGTCAGCGAGAATCGCGTCGATCAGCTCAAGGCCTCGGTTCGGGCCGTCGCGCATCGCGATTGCCGCGGCCCGGTTGAGCGCCACGACCGGCGATTCGTCGATCCTGAGGAGCACGTCGTACAGCGCGACAATCTGCGTCCAGTCTGTGTCGGCAGCATCAGACGCCTCGGCGTGCACCGCCGCGATTGCCGCTTGGAGTGTGTACGGACCGAAGCGCCGCGACGCGAGCGCGCTCTCTACTAGCGCCACTCCTTCGTCGATGCGGGCACGATTCCACAGCGACCTGTCCTGATCTTCGAGCAGCACGAGTTCTCCGGATTCGGATGTGCGCGCGGCACTGCGGGCATCGTGGAGCAGCATCAGCGCAAGTAGCCCGACCGCCTCCGGCTCGCCCAGCAACTCGACAATCAACTGCCCAAGCCTGATCGCCTCCGCTGCCAGGTCGGGCCGCGTAAGCGACGATCCCGACGACGCCAGATACCCCTCGTTGAATACGAGGTACACGACGTGTAGCACGCTGTCGAGACGAGCAGGAAGGTCGGAGCGCGAGGGAATCTCGTAGGGAATCCGCGCGTCGCGGATCTTTGTTTTCGCCCGGACGATTCGCTGTGCCAGGGTGGGAGCGGGCGTGAGAAAGGCATGCGCCACCTGCTCGGTGGTGAGCCCGCATACCTCGCGAAGAGTGAGCGCGATGCGAGCGTCGGGACTGAGTGCTGGATGGCAGCAGGTGAAAATGAGCCGAAGGCGGTCGTCCTCCACCTCGTCCTGGCTCAGATCCTGAGCGGCTTCTGCGACGTAGTCGAAGCGTTCCGCGAGCGACGCGAGTTTGGCATCGAGCCGCGCGCGCCGGCGCACCGGGTCAACTGCCTTGAAGCGCCCAGTCGAGATCAGCCAGGCAAGGGGATTCGCCGGCACGCCGTCCGCCGGCCATTTCTCGAGCGCTGCGGCAAAAGCGTCGTGCAACCCCTCCTCGGCGAGATCGAAATCGCCGAGGAGGCGGATGAGTGTCGCCAGCACTCGCCGCGAGTCGGACCGATACAAGGCATCAATCGTGTCTCGAGCGTGACTCGCGGTGTCCTCCACTATCGGGCGGTGGCCAGCCTACTGCTGGCTGAAATCCATAATCGGCCGTACCTCGACGGAACCGGTTCGCACCGAGGGTATGCGAGCGGCGACCTGAATTGCGTCATTCAGATCTTTGGCTTCGAGGAGATAGTACCCGCCGAGCTGCTCCTTGGTCTCGGCGAACGGCCCATCGGTGGTAGACACCTTGCCGTTGCGAACGCGTACCGTGGTGGCCGTTGCGGTCGGCTGGAGCGCTTCGCCGCCGACGAGGTGCCCGCTCTTCCCGATGTCTTCGGTGAACGTGTTGTACTCGCCCATAATCGCGTCCGACTCCTCCTTCGGCAGTTTCTCCCACAACTTCTCGTCTTCGTAGATGAGGCACAGGTATTTCATGATTCCCTCCGTATGAGTTTGACAGCGTGGTCACCAGCTAGTCGTGCGGGGGATCGGGAAATCGACACCCGATTCCCTGCGCTGCCCTTTCGGGTCGTGGAATTGTCGGTCAGGTCCCGGCTTCCTGCAGCGCCGGGAGATCCGGGTCGGCGGCATGCCAGTTTGTCCGAAGCTTCGCGTAGGTTTTTCGTGACGCCTCTATCTGGCCCGCCGCGCGTTGAGCTCTCGCGAGCCCGAGCAACGATGCCGAGCGGCCCGGCATCAGCTCCAGCGACTTCTGAAAAGCCTCGAGCGCCTCCTGGTGGCGGCCGATAGCGAGCAGCGCATTCCCGAGAAGCTCGTGCCCGGGATACAGGCCGGGCGGTCCGAAGTGAACTACCTGAGCGTCCGCGAGAGCGGCCTCGCGAAGCGAAGCGACGTATTGTTCGACGTCCCCGCGCGCTTGCGCCCTGAGCGCGGCGATCTGAGCGCGCGCCACGGCCTGCAGCGGACCGGTGCCCGTGAATGATTGCGCGATGGCGTTCGCGGTCACCGTATCTCTCAATACTCCCGTGGCAAAGGCAACCCCGTACGCATCCGTGAACGCGAACGACTCGGCGCGGGATGACGCGGTTGACGGCGGGGGCACGATCCGCGGTGCTCTGCCGCCATAGACGAGCCAGTCACCCGTCTCGCGGGCGTATGTAAATCGAAACGCATCCAGCGCATAGCGCGCGTCGATCGCATCGGACTTCGCCCAGTCGATGCCGGCGAGAACTGCGCGAACGGTGTCCATTAGCGCGCGTGCCTCGCGGTAGCGTCCCTGTTGCAGATACCCATACTGAAGCCACCACAGTGTGTGAAAGCTCAATTGAGTATTTGCCACGCCACGGCCTTTTACCCACGCTCGCGACGCGGCCCATGCCCTTTCGTTGGACGCGACGACGTCATCCCACGCGCCGATCTGCACGAAAATGTGCGACGGCATGTGCAGCGCATGCTCGGCGTCGGGGGCGATCTTCGCGTAAGCGCGAGCCGCGGCAAGGCCGAGTGCCGCGAACTCCGGGTTGTCCGTCGCGTGGATGAGGTAATGCGCACCGCCTGGATGATCGGGCTGTGCGTCGAATATGCTCTGCGCAAGCGCGATGGCTTCCTTGCGCCGCTCTTTCCGCTCGTCGGCGGCGTACCCAGCTCCCCCCATCTGGAGTGCGATCGATAACAGGGCCCGCGCTTCCAGATCGTTCGGATGCCGCGCATTCAGAGCTCGCAATCCGGCCACGTAGCCACGGACGCGCGTCTGCAGATCGGCGTTATCGTAGAGCGCTTCCACTGCTGCCCCATACGCCCGTTCGCGATCGGTGCGCGCCAGCTTCAGCCGGGCTTCGCGCGTCGCGCCCAGCCGAGCGAGGGCCGCCCTCGCCGCGGTTGGGTCGTCCAGTCCCCACAACAGCTTTGCATAGGTGAGGGCCTCTCCCCAGTATGCAACCGCAAAAGCGGCGTCGGCGCGCTGCGCCTCACGGAAGGAGTCGGCTGCATCCTCGTACTCGAAGCTGTGCAGCAATGCGAGCCCGCGGAGGAAGGATGCCTGAGCCGGACGAGCGCCCGAGTTGGGGAAAGTCACCTTGCCAAGGCGCTCGTTCAAGTGCGCTCCCGGGGCGTGATCGTGAGCCGCCGCTTCCTGCGCGGGGAGACCGATGGGCCACTGAAATGCAAGAGCGGAGGCCAGGGCGAGAGCGAAGCGGTAATTCATGCCGGAAATACCTCGAGTTTGTCGCGTTCGGAGCGAGGGGGGTTGCTGGGGAAATTTGTGCTTCGCGTTGCCGCGGAGACAGGCCCGGTGGCCGTTACCGGATGACGGGTACCGGATGACTGGTACCGGATGACGGGTACCGGGTGACGGGTACCGGGTGACGGGTACCGGGTACCGGGGTCATCCGTCATTGCCACCTGAATACCCGGGCCGACAACGCGGTGCAGACAATGAATACAAGCGCGAGCGCCGCGACGTCGCCGGCGTGGGCGGCCCATGTATCGCCCCGCCAGATTCCGCGGAGCAACGACACCGAGTAAGTCAATGGCAAGGCACGCGCTACTGCCTGCATTCCCGGCGGCATCGAGGCAATCGGCACGAACAGCCCCGAGACAGCCAGCATCGGGTATAGAATCACGGCCCCGATCGGCTGCGCGAATCGCGCGGTGGGAACGATGCTGGCAATCAGAAATCCAATCGAGAGGATGCTCCACGTGGCAATGAGCAACGCGATCGTGAATCCGATCACCGGCACATCTGCCCCAGCCGGGTGGTACCGCCTCCCCACGAGCAGTGTAAGCGTCAGCGTGACCGCCGTGAGCAGCAGCTTGACGACGACATGCGCCGTGAGAATCGTCTGCGGCCTCAGGGGCGTCGCGCGTAGTCGCTTGAGGATTCCGCCTTCACGGTAGATCGAAATGATCGCGACCAGCGACAGCACCGCGTTGAGCGCGATGAGAATCCCCGCGAAGACCGGCAGATCAATGCCGAAGACGCTGCTTTCCGCGGCCCGGCTCGCAGAAACAGCTTCCCCCCCGAGCCGGCCGAGCAAGACGAAGACGAACACGGGAATGACGACCGTTCCGATGGCGCCGAGCGGCTCGCGAACGAAGATCTTGATCTCGATCCAGGTGAGCCTCCAGAGCCCGCGGAGCATCGTGGCCGCCTAGTCGCGAATCGAGTGTCCCGTCAGCTTGAGGAACACATCCTCAAGCGTCGGAAGGATGGTGCGAAAATTGGTGACCCTGATTCGATTCTCCGACAGGCAGTGAATTACGTCGGTCACGAGGTCCTCTCCGTTGCCGCGGATGGTGATGCGGCCATCGCCCGACGTCACTCCCTCGACCCGCGGAACCGCACGAAATCGTTCCTCGGCGACGGGATCATCCGTGACAAGCACCACGGTTCGCTCCGGACAATGCCGCCGGACGAGTCGCTCAGGCGAGTCGATGTCGATGATCCGGCCGTGGTCGATGATCGCCACGCGATCGCATAGCCGCTCGGCTTCCTCCATAAGGTGCGTGGTGAGAAACACCGTCTTGCCTCGATCGCGAATGCCGCGCACCAGCTCCCAGATCGCGCGCCTCGCCTGCGGGTCGAGCCCCGTCGTCAGCTCGTCGAGAAATACGACTTCCGGGTCGTTGATCAACGCGAGCACGATGAAGAGGCGCTGCTTCTGGCCACCGGAGAGCGTCATGAACCATGCATTGCGCTTGTCGGCGAGTCCGAGCTGCTCGAGCAGCCGGTCTCCCTCGGATGCCGCCTTACGGTATAGAGATGCCCAAAGATGCACCGCTTCCTTCACTTTGATCCGCTTTTGAAGCTGTGCTTCCTGAAGCTGGACTCCGATTCTCTCCTGCAGTTTGTAAACATCGCGAAAGGGGTCGAGGCCGAGCACAGAGATGGTGCCGCGGTCTCGGGTGCGCAGGCCCTCCACGCACTCCATCGTGGTAGTCTTCCCCGCACCGTTCGGCCCGATGAGGCCAAAGATTTCGCCGTCGCGGACTTCGAACGATACGTCGTCCACCGCGACCGTCGAACCGTAGGTTTTTCGGAAGCCCGTAACCTGAATCACGGGCTGTCGATCAGTGGATGGGGTCAACTTTCTCCGAAATGGGGGATGGTGAATCTAAGAGAAATCCTGCAGGTGCCGCGCGGGACGAGACGGTTCGCGGAAAAAAATCCATTGGGTCGCTAGCTTCCACGAATGTCAAAGCCGACACCCTATCGCGCGCTTCCTCCCGAGCGCCGGGTCGAGCTGGTCACGCAATCGATGAAAACGAGCCGTGAGGGCCGCGACCAGTTCATCCAGCGGCTGGTGGAGCGAGGCGGCGGTTTCCGCGCGGCAACCCTGAAGGCCTGGCCGGTGGATCGCGTGGCCAGGGAGATCGTGCGGATGAAAGCCGAGAACTCGAGCGACGAGCTTGACCTGCTTCAACTCCTGTACGTGGAGCTCGAACCGTCAATTCAAATCACTTTTCTCGACGCGGCCGGCGTCCCGCACGAGAATGGAAAGATGGCCGAGTCGCTCGAGCCTCCGTATGCGAGCGCTGAATCAGTTCGCCTTGCCGTTGCCGCGGTACTGGAGAGTCATGGCGCCGAGGGTGTCCACTACCTGCAGACGATCGCGCGATACAGCCTCGATGGATGGCCGGAGATTGACGCAATGGTCGCCGAGATCGGGGGCCAGTCGGCCTGATCGACTGGGCTCCTCGGCGTCGCAAAACTCGTAGTTGGCGATCAGAAAGCGATGCCCTTGACGCTGGCGATTACGCTGTCTTCGGAGTCAGGCCGTCCAGCACCCGCCAGTAATATCGTCATTCAAATGTCGTGACAAGGCAGCTCGGGCTCACGCTGCCGCACCAGCCGCCCGCAGGATCTCGACAACCCGGTGATGGCCTCGCCTGGTCGCCCACGCGAGCGGCGTTGCCCACGGCTCGTCGTCCGCAAGGTTGGCCGGTGCACCGCGCGCGATCAGCAGTTCCGCCATATCGGGCATGTCGCACCGAGCGGCCCACGCCAGCGGAGTCGAGCGGTACTCTTCGTCCTTTGCGGAGATCGTGGCTCCATTATCGAGCAGGATCGTCGCGCATTCCGTGCGATGGGATCGCGGCCTGCCGCGACCGTCGCGCCCGCACAGGTCGTGAAGAGGCGTCGCGAGCTGCCAGTTGGGCAGATCCGGATTCATGCCGTTTTCAAGCAGCAGCCGAAGAATGCCGGGGTCGTTCATCAGGTACGATCGGCACGACGTCAGCACTGGTGGAACACGCGCGCCGGCGTCGAGAAGCCGCACCACGAGGTCGCGTTTGTTCAGTTTCGCAGCGGCCGTGAAAACCCCACCGCAACCAGCGTTCGCCGAGGCGGGGTCTGCGGTCACGCGGCGGACGACCTCTTCATCCTCACCAAGCCAGACCAGGTCGAAACAGTCGAGCGTGCCGCCGCGCGACATGAGCAGCGATCGCAACTCGGGCGTCTTCGCGGCCCAGGTCGCGTTGCCCGATGAATCCACGTGCGCGCTCGGATCGGCGCCGTGATCCAGCAGCAGCTCGACGAGCTCGCGATTGCCGGCTCGCGCGGCCGTATGCAGCGCAAGTCCTCGTGGCGCGCCGGTCTCCGGCCAGGTGGGGTCGGCGCCGCGGTCAAGCAGCAGCCGGACGATCCGCTCTTGGCCGAGTTGTACGGCGGCCGAAAGCGGGCGTCTGCCGCACGGTCGTGCCTGGCGGATGCGGCTGGCGTCCTCATCGAGGAATATCGTAACCCGGTCGATGTCACCGAATGCTGACGCAACGGTGAGATCGTACGCGGCACCTCGATTGAGCAGCAACCGCGCGGTTTCGAGGTCGCCGTGGTAGTGCCAGAAGAGCGCAAGGTCGATCGGCTGGAAATCGACAGCGGCATGGCCGGAAGCATCGCCGGGACCCGAGCCGTGCAGGGCGTGAATATCGGCGCCGCGATCGAGCACCAACTGGATGACGTCGCGCGCCGACGAAGCCGACGCCTGATGCAGCGGGGTTCCGCCTTTGCGATCACCGCGGTGGACGAGCTGCGGTTCGGCGTCGAGCATCGCGCGAACACTCGCGACATCGTTCGCGTGCGCGGCGGCATGAATAGGGTGCTCGGGGGTTCCGCTGTCCGCCACAATTGTGCGACCACGGCGGGCCCGGCTCGCTTCGAGCAGCTGGGCGACCGCTTCGTGATCACGATCGCGTGCGACGGTGACCAGGCTCTCCCCGCTCGGACCCCGGGCGTCAGGATCCGCGCCCGCAGCGAGGAGGATCTTTACCGCTTCTGCGTGCCCTTCACGAACTGCGAAGTGGATGGGTTGGGTGTACCAGTACTCAGCGCGGTACAGGTTCGGATCGCGCTCGAGGAGGCGAATCAACGTCGCCGTGTCACCGGCGGCCGCGGCGCGGATGGCCTCCCACATATCGACTGCCCCGGAGAGTGATCCATCGGGTAGCGGCGGGCCGGGCTCATCCGGTCTGATCATGTGCACCACCTCACGTGACTCATCCTCTTCGACTCAGGAACCGCTGCTCCTCACCGCATCTCCGCCAGCGCGTACAGCAGATCCACATAGAACTTCTCGACATCGGCGAGTCCCGCGATCTTCGACCCCGCCTTTGGCTCAACCACCATGAATTCGTTCGGTGCGTGTGCCCCGCTTCCGTGGCCGACTCCTCCCGCGACCAGCGGCAGCTTGAGCCGGTCGGTGAACACGTAATATGGCGCGCTCCCTGCCAGTCGCGGTGCAACGCTCGTCGGGTAACCGTACTTGTTGTACACGCTCAGCGCCGCCCGCACGAGGGGCGCGGTCACCGACGTCTGCGCCGGCGGATAGCCGCTCAGCTTTCGCACCACGACCTCGGTGAATCCCTTCGCGTTGAGATGCGCCCGGATCAGTCGCAGCGCTTCGTCCGGCGTCTGATTTGGCACCAGCCGCGAGTCCAGCTTCGCCGTCGCGACGTGGGGAAGGATCGTTTTCATCCCCACGCCTGTGTAGCCGCTCCAGATCCCATCGATATTGAGCGTCGTGCTGAACAGATAATCGGCGAGCGATGCGCGCCCGCTGACGCCATCCGCCCATCGGTCAACCCCGAATCCGGCCCGCATCGCGGGCTCAGCTTTCGTCCACTGATCGGCCATTGTGTTGGCCAGCTGCTGCTCTTCGGCGTTGGGCGGACGAATCGCCTGATAGTAGCCGGGAACGAGAATCGTATTACCGTCGCGCGAGGTAAGGCTGGCAAGCGCCTGGGTGAGCCGCCACACCGGCGAATCCGTAATCGCTTTGTACGACCCGTGGATCTCGGCGGTCTTCGGCCCGCCGCGGGCATTGCCCCGTGCCTCCACCTCGAAGTACACGATTCCCTTGACGCCGAGGAACATCGTCACATCGGCGGATGCACCCTGACTGAGGAAGGGGAAGAACACACCGCTCGCCTGTCGGAGGCGGGACTCGTATTTGTCGATGATCTCCGGGTAATGCAGCGAGCCGAGCTCCTCTTCTCCCTCGGCCACCACCATGAGATTCACCGGAAGCTTCCCTTTCGTGGCGATGATCGACTCTATGGCGTTGAGGAAGGCCCGCTCGGGCCCTTTCTGATTGATAGCGCCGCGCGCCATCAGGACCTTTCCCAGCGGGTGGTCTACAATCGCGCCATCGAATGCGGGAACCGACCAGCCAGCGGGCTCCACCGGCTGAACGTCGTACATCATGTAGATGGCGAGAGTCGTCGGCGCGCCGGCGTCGTAGAATCCCCACACTCCCGGATGTCCCGACGTCGGGACGAGCTCGGCCTCCTTGAATCCAAGCTTTCGCAGATCGTCACGCAGCAGCTCCGCCATCTGGCGTATGCCCCGGTTCTCCGCGCTGATCGAAGGCTGTCGTACCCACCGTCGCAGATGCTCAACGTGCTCGGCGAGATGGGCATCGATGTGTGCGTACGTTTCGGGGTGCGTCCCCGCGTACACTCCGGCCGACGCGGGGTCGAATCGCGTGGTCGTAGCGATCTCGACGCGGGGCCTCGTCGTATCCGCCGGGATCGTCGGTGCAGATGCGTTGGGGACCGAGACGCCCAAAGAGGCGGGTGGGCCGACGCTCGCGCACGCGAGCGTGAAGAGGACGGCCACCGACCCAAACGCCGGACGGACGGGAGATACACGATGCATCATCAGTCACCTCTGCAAGGCAGGTATCGAGCACGCGTTCAATCAGGCTGCCATGATATAGCGCCGGTCACCCACGTAGCGATACTCCGCGGGCTGACCGTAGGGCACGCGACACCGCAGCGCCGCGTGCCACCGCGCTCTGCTAGCGCCCCCGCTCCCAGCGCCAGACCGGACCGTCGTCAGGGTCCACCACGTCGCTGATATGGCGGAACCCGCATTTGGCGAGCACGCGTGTCGAGGCATTGTACGCCGGCAACGTGTGGGCCCGCACCAATTCAACCAGTCCGGTGTCGAAGGCAAACGCGACAAGGGCGGCCGCGGCCTCGGTGGCGTACCCGTGACCCTCAAAGCTCGGTGCGATGCCGTAGGCAATCTCGACCATTCCGGCCGCGTCGGGTGGGCCCTTGAAGCCAGCGCAGCCGATCGCCGCGCGGGCCCCGTGATGGACGAGAAAGAAGCCGTGGCGCCAGGGATCCGGCCCCTCAGATGCGCGGAGCGCCGCAAGCCAGTCCAGCGATACCTCCGCCGAGTTGAACATTTCGCGGAGGCCGGCGGCGGCGGGAAAACCCGCCGCGTGCTCGAAGCGTTCCGGATCTTCAATCAGCGTCAGGATATGTGCGGGGAAGCACGGTGTCAGGCCCAGGTGCGCCGTCTCGAGTGACATCTGTGATCCTTCTGTGACAGCCCGTAAGCGTTCGAGTTCGGTTGCGAACGCATACAACCGTGGCTGCGCAAGTCGCTTTCAGGAAGGGCCTGTCAGCGGCTACCTCCATCAGGTGACCGGCCGCAAGACATTGCTGTTTCTGCACAATCCCTTGGGTACGCCATCCAGCTTGCCTGCCCATTTGAATCTGGCTAGTATGGCTATATGAAGTCGGTATCGGTATCCGTTGCCAAAAACACCCTGAGCGCACTGCTCGGAAAGTGGCCGCGGGTACGCCGATCACTATCACCGATCGCGGAACGCCGGTAGCCCGGTTGGTGCCTCCTGCAGCAGAGGTTCGGGGAATCCCGCCGCGGTTCCTCGAGCTCGCGGAGCGGGGCGTAGTGAAGCTGCCGGAGCGCGAGCCCGGCGCCGATTGGGACGACGGCCTGCCGGCCCCGCCTCGGCTGGCAAAAGGGGTGTCCGCTGCCGAAGCGCTTCTCCAGGAGCGCAGGACCGGAAGATGAGATACTGGGACTCATCCGCGATCATCCCGCTGCTGGTCGTGGAGAGCGCGTCTCTCGGCATGCGTGAAGTTCACGCAGCCGATCCGGCGATCGCCACATGGTGGGGCACTCCCGTCGAGTGCGTGTCGGCACTGGCGCGACTCGAACGCGACGGCAAGCTGACGCCAGCCGGACTCGCTCGCTCGATCACCCGTATCCGTCACGCCATCGCGTCGTGGACCGAGGTCGGGCCTTCGGATGACGTGCGCGAGCAGGCGATCCGATTACTGCGAGTCCATCAGCTTCGTGCAGCGGACGCTATCCAGCTCGCCGGTCAATCGGGTTCGAGGTACCCGTAGAGGTAGCACCAGACGATCGTGTCCGAACCGGCGGGCACTACCTTCGTCGCCTTGATGTCCACCTTGCTCCCGCCCGGGAAGGAAATGCCGTTGGTGAAATGCTCGAACCCTTCGAGCAGCGTCGACGCCCCAGATGGAGTCACGCGCACGAGTTTCATGTACAGGTTGTTCACCGACCCACCCACCGACGGCCCAACGGAGAGATCTATCCCGTTTGCGCCGTTGAACCAGTAACGAATCCCCGTGACCACAAAACGCTGGCCGGCCGGCACTGTGATTGGCGTCGTGGAAGGGAATGCCTGGACCAACGCGGCATCCTGGAACTGCGCCCACGTATATGACGCCGATCCGAAGGCCTGCTGGCGCCGATAGACGACCAGATTCTTTGCGGACACCACGGGCTGCGCTTCGAGTGCCGGTGCCGTCCAGGTGGTGAGGCCCGATGCGAAAAGAAGTGCGAGCAAAGTCAGTTTTATGGGCCGGCCCTCGACGCCCGAGATGCAGGGATCGGGCGGCAATGACGCACGCGCTCTGTCGAAGGGCATCACGCGAACCTCTTGAGCGAGCGCTCGCGCGCCTTCCGGAACTCCTCTTCGCGGTTGCGCGGCGCCGCGGTCGTGGTCAACGACTGGATGAGCCGCTGCGCGGCCGCAGCCACTTCCTCCACCGCACGATCGAACGCGGCTTCGTTCGCGCGGCTCGGACGAGTGGTGCCGCTCAGCTTCCGGACGAATTGGAGCGCCGACGCACGAATCTCAGCATCGGTCGCGGCCGGCTCAAAGTTGGCCAGCGTCTTGATGTTCCGGCACATGTGCGCGATCTCCTTCGGTTAATTCCTGCGATAGAATAATTCATCAGCGCTACTTCGGAAAACAAGAAAGATGTGATCCTCGGGCCCCATAACCGCGCCTGTACCCCGAAAATGGACAATGGCTAAATCAAATAGAGCTGTCCGCGCCGCCATCGTCTGTCCGGACACAGTGTTGCTCACGCTCGACGTCCGGTTTCGCGGGGACGTGTCGGCCGCAGGGGCGGAGGCCGCGGTTCTTCGGCTTGAGAAAGCAATCCGGGACGAACATCCGGAAATCCAGCACATCTTCATAGAAGCGCGTTCACTCGGCACTCGCGCGCCAGCTTCCGACCAGCCGACGCTGGATAACCAATGAAGCACAACTTCTCTGACCGGTGCGCGTAGCGATCGTCGGAGGCCCCGGAGTGGGCAAGAGCACGCTCGTCCGCCAGCTCGGCGACCTCTATCATCACGGATCGTATGGAGAGGGAGAGAAAGGGGTCTGGGATCCGCAGGTTCTCGTTGACATCGAGGCCGGTGTCAACGCCATCGGCGTCACCGCCTACTTCGGAGCGCTGTACGACGCCAACTATCGCTGCGCCGCGGGGCACGATGGCCCGGACAGAGTGATTTTCATCGAGGGCGCGGTGATCACCCTCGAGGCCCATATCGTGGAGTACCCCGACGAGTACCACGCGGGTCTGCGCGACGTCCTCGCCATCGGCGCCGAGTGGAAGCCCGATCGCGTGATCGTTCTCACTTCCAGCAGCGACACGATCGAGAAGCACATCCGGCAGCGGCGTCGATCGCACGAGCAGGTGCAGAACATGGTGCGGCGCTTCCGCTTGATCGACGACGAGTTCCGCCGGCTGGCTCCGCTGTATCCGGACACCATCGTGCTCGACCGCGATGGAATCGAGTTTCACGAGCGTGAAGGCCTTGCGTCCGTGATCAGAGCAGCCGGACTGCCTTCATTCCAGGAAATCCCGTACAGGCGGCTCGACAGGTACTCATGACTTCAACCCCCGAATGATCAGCCGCCGAGTAGCAGGTCAGGTTCGCGACCCGCCTCTCAGCCATCGAATTTGCTTGCCGTTGCCTTCCGGCAGACACATATTGCGCGCTCGCCGGGGCAAGGTACGAGACCCGGCGCATGAGTTCTGCGACCCATGGCGCGTCGTCCACGGCGGCGTGCCACTGTTGATTGGAGTGTACTCGGTGGTGGCTCCAAAATGACCCCAAGAGAAAGGATGACGGCGATCTGGCGCCGGCATCGGCTGAAGCTGATGGGCGGTGGCCTCCTCGCCTGGGTTCTCTTCATCTCAGCCATGTATCTGGACATCAAGCGGGATCAGCGAGCAGGCCCGGCCGGTGCGGAGGAGCTGCTTGAGATCGGCGCGCTTCCAGTCACATGAAACCTCTCCATCCCGATCGCCTGTAGGGCGATGACTCAGGACGGAAGGGAGATCGACATGACGCGCGGCATGGATGAGTCGGGTCTTGGCATGCCCGGCATGACCATGGCTTCCATGAGCATGCCCGGAATGCCCACCGGAAGCCTGGCCACCGACACGGCGAAGGCGCAGCCGACCGTGCCTCAGGTTGCGCAGTTCGTGCGCTACAGCGGCTGGCCGGAGTTGAAGGAAGCGCTGATGTCCGGCCGGCTGAAGGTAGCGATGATGCTCGCTCCTATGGTCATGGACCTTGCTGACAAGGGCGTGCCGGTGCGGATCGTCGCGCTCGGACACCGCTCCGGCGCAGTAATAATGGTAAACAAGGATTCGCCGGCGCGGGACTTCGGCGACCTCAGGGGAAAGAGAATCGCGATTCCCAGCCGGTTTGCGGTGGATCATATCTTCGTTCGGCGACTGATGCGGGAGCACGGTCTGGGAGATAGGGATCTCACGATGGTCGAGATCGCTCCGCCCGACATGCCGGCCGCATTGCTGGCCGGCGCGGTGGACGCGTATGCGACTGGCGAACCTTACGGCGCCAAGTCGGAGATGGCAGGGTATGGACGGGTGCTGTACATGACCCGCGATGTGTGGCCGAAGTACATATGCTGCGTTCTCACGGTGCGGGAAGAGTTGATCAAGTCCGATCCCGAGCTCGTGCAGAACCTCGTGAATCACGTGATGTCAGCAGGCCAATGGCTGGACAGCGATCCGAAGCACCGCACTATCGCCGCCAGAATCGCCTCCGAACGCTCGATCTTCAACCAGGCCTTCGAGCTCATCAATTGGGTCATGGAGCGGCCGGCCGACCGTGTCACATATGGCGATCTGCGCCTGATTCGCACCGAGTTCGACGAGATGATGCGTCTGGCCATGAATGCCAAAATCATCAACCATCCCATCCCTTATGAGACCTACGTTGATGAATCCTTCATGCGGCGTTTCCGGCCGGTGAGTATCAGTATTCAGTGAAACCGCTTCGCTATCTTCCCGCGCTTGGAATTATTGCCGTCATCATCGCCCTCTGGTGGGTAACGGCGCTCGGGAGCCTGATCTTTCCTACGCCCCTCGCGGTGGTGAAAGCGATCGCGGAGCTGGCCCGCGAAGGCACTTTGCTTCAGCACGTCTACGCATCGCTCTATCGTGTGACGATCGGCTACCTCGGGGCGCTCGCCCTCGCCATTCCGCTTGGCAGCCTCATGGGCTGGTTCCCGCGCTGGTTTGGCGCGGTGAACCCGGTCGTTCAAATCCTCCGCCCGATATCTCCGATCGCCTGGATTCCCCTGGCGATTCTCTGGTTCGGAGTGGGGGACGCGTCGCCGACGTTTCTGATCTTTCTGGCGACATTTTTCCCGGTTGTCGTCGCCACGGCTTCCGGCGTCCACTTAGTGGAGCAGCAATATGTCCGCGCCGCACGGAACTTCGGGGTGAACGGATTCAAGCTCTATCAACGCGTGATTTTCCCGGCCGCGCTGCCGAACATCATCACCGGCATGCGGGTCGGCCTCGGTGTGGCGTGGCTCGTAGTGGTGGCCGCGGAAATGGTGGCAATCAACTCCGGACTCGGCTATCTCATCATCGACGCGCGCAACGCAGGTTCCCGCTATGACCTGGTGGTGGCGGGGATGGTAATCATCGGAATCATTGGCTTTGGCCTGGATGCTGTAATGCGAAGACTGGAAAGTCTTGAAGAAGTTCGGTGGCGCTATGGCACCTGATGCCAAGATCACCGTCCGCAATGTCTCCAAGACATTCCGCACCGGACGGGGCGGTGTCCAAGCGCTCGAGGGAATCGACTTTCAGGTTGGCGAGGGCGAGTTCGTCGCTCTGGTGGGACCCTCCGGCTGCGGCAAGTCGACCCTGCTCAATATGCTTGCCGGGTTCGATCGGCCTGACACGGGCGAGGCGCTCGTAGACGGTCGTCCGGTACTGGCGCCCAGCCGTAAGGGCGTTCTCATCACGCAGCGAGGGTCGGTATTCCCCTGGATGAACGTGCAGCGGAATCTGGGGTTCGGAGTGAACGGGATGCCCGAGGCCGAGCAGGAAAGTCTGACCCGGCACTACATCGAGCTCGTCGGCCTGCAGGGGTTCGAGCAGGCCTTCCCGCACGAACTCTCGGGCGGCATGCTGCAACGAGTGGAAGTCGCCCGCGCCTTGATGGCGAAGCCCGACGTGTTGTACATGGACGAGCCGTTCGCTGCCCTGGACGCGCTGACGCGACTCCGGATGCGAGAGGAACTGATACGCATTCTCGAGCGCGAGCGTCATACGTGCATTCTCGTCACCCACGACGTCGAGGAAGCTCTGCACCTTGCCGATCGAATCCTTGTTATTTCCACCAGACCCGGCCGCATCCAGCGCACCGTCGAGGTTGACGTTCCACACCCCCGCCGCTTGTCGAGTATTCGTCTCGTCGCGCTGAGGGAAATGGTCCTGTCAGAGCTGGGCGTCACGCAGGGTGAAGACCGGACGGCGCGGCCGGCGGTGGCGGGCACCGGGGTGCAGAAATTGACGGCAGGGTGGGCGAGCGATAACTGAGACCGAGAGATAATCGAGCCGGCAGCGCCCCATCGAGCGGGCCGCCGGAAGCCTGGTGGTTCTAAGTTCCGTAGTCCATAGCTGGAAGCGCCCGGAAGGTGAGTTTCGCCGCGAGCACGCCTCCGAGAAATCCGCCAAGGTGACCCTGCCAGCTGATTCCGGCCTGGCCCGGCATCACGCCGACCACCATGCCGCCCCACAGGACCACAACCAGCAGGCTCAGCAGAATGCTGCCGGCGCTCCGTACGTACCATCCACTGAGGATCAGAAAGCCGAGGTAGCCGAAGATCACACCGCTCGCCCCGACATGCACCGAGTCCGCAGCCCCGAGTAGCCAAGCCATCATCCCCGATGCGATCATGGCGGCCAATGTCACTGGAATGAAATGTCTGGCATCGCGAAGCATCACGAGCCACCCGAGGACCAGAAACGGGATGCTGTTGGCGATGAGGTGGGCTAATCCTCCATGCAGGAACGGCGCGAACAAGATGCCGCGCAATCCGATCGTCGTGCGCGGGATGATGCCCAGCGACAGCAGTGCGCCACCCGACAACCAGGTGGCGATGAACACGAGCCACACGATACCAAGCGTACCGCCCAGCACCTTCGCCTGCGCCGCCAGCGAACCCGTCGGGTTCCTCGTTTCACTATTCGCCAGCAGACCCCCCCCACCAATCGCGTCCGCAACTCCCTTTTCCGTGACTCGCTATCAATAACCTACGTGCGAACAGGCGCATTCTGTTTCGCGCGCCGCTGGCGTGCAGGCCGAACCGAAGCAATCTTGCCTTCGTGCAACCTTGACAAGTGATGAGAACCGACGACGAAGAGGCCGCCTCGGCTAAAAAAGGCACTCGCGGATCACGATGTCGTGATCGTCGACGACTTCTACCTCGTCTTACTCGTATTCGCGACCGACGGGACGCACATTGTGGGCCTTCATGATCGCTTTCCGACGGTGGGCATCCCTCTCTTTGCCATCGAGGACTATAGCGGGCTTTGGGCGTTTCACCCAGGCGAGGAGCGTTCCCGGCGCGGGGTGACAATCGCTTCAAAGGAAAAGCAGTCCGGACGGTGATAGTGTCCTCCGACGTCGAGAGTCATCGACTCTTCGCGAACGCGGCCGAGATCGAGATCCGCCACGATAACCGCGGGTGCATCGAAACATGGAGGGACGACATAAGAGCCGTCCGGTCCGATGATCGCGCTTCCCCCCCGGAGAAGCCATTGCTTCGGGTCGGGTACATCCGTCCTGAGCTCGAGCTCGGCAGGAAGCCCGGTTGCACGCATCAGTGCTCCCGCAGCAACCACGAAACACCGGCCCTCGAACGCGTAATGGCGGCACGCTACCTGGTGCATTTCCTTCACCATCGGCCACACCGCCACGTGAATGTCTTCTCCCGATTCATGCAGAGTCTGCCGAGCGAGGGGCATCCAGTGCTCCCAGCAGACGAGACCGCCGACGCGACCAACTGGGGTTGAAACGGCGCGCAGTCCCACAGCATCACCAGACCCCCAGACCAGTCGCTCGGTGTACGTCGGGACCAGTTTGCGATGGTGGTTGAGAAGGGTGCCGTCGTGCCCGTACGTGAGGAGAGAGTTGTAGAGTGTTCCCCGGCCGGGTCCTTCACTGACCTTTTCTACGACTCCCACCACGATCGTGACACCGAGATCGGCTGCGGTCTCCGCCAGGAACATGCCGGCCTCACCCTGGACGTCGACACTTTCTGCTGCCATTCGGCCAAAGACAGCCTTCGTGGGAGCGTGATCCCACAGCGCCGCGTCGCGGCACCAGTCCAGCCAGGCGGGATACCCTGGAAGCCACGTCTCCGGGAAGACGACCAGGAGAGCGCCGGCCGCCGCAGCTTCACTCGCGAGCTTCCTTGTCGACCAGAGGCCGTCGGCGAGCGTGGGAGCGATCTCTGCCTGAACGACCGCGACACGAACGGTGGGTGGCATGAGCTGGGAGGATTCGGGTGGTGTCAGGCCAACGTTGCGTTCTGCTACGTGCCCTTGGCGTGGTCGCCCGGTATCGTGGCTGGTTTCACGGTCCGATCCGCCAGTCCGTAGAACTTCAGCTTGCGCCACAGAGTCGTGCGCCCCATCCCGAGCATCTCGGCCGCGCGCGTAACCGCTCCTTCCGTTTCACTGAGGGCAGCCTCGATCGAAGCTCGTTCTTCTGCCTCCGGCGAGCTCGCCCGGTAACGGCGGCTCGATTCGTCACCTTCGACGGCGCGGCGAACTTCGGGCGGAAGATGCTGCGCCTCGATTCGCCCAAAGCCGGCGTGAATCGCCGCACTTTCAATCGCCGCGAAGAGCTGGCGCACGTTGCCCGGCCAGGCGTATGCTCTCAGAACACGCATCGCGAACGTGGAGCAGGAGAGGGAGTCGCGTCCAGGCGCCTGCCCCCGGATGCGACTCAATGCGTCGGTCACGAGGAGCGGAATGTCACCGTCTCTCTCCCTCAGCGGCGGCAAGCCGAGCGGGAACACCGCGAGCCTGTAAAGCAGGTCATCTCGAAACCGGCCCGCCCTCACATCCGCATGCAGATCGCGACTCGTCGCCGCTACCACACGGACGTCGATCCTGATGGAGCGGGTATCCCCGACGCGCGTGACTTCACGTTCCTGGATCACTCGCAGAAGCCGCTGTTGCACGGCGAGACTTACATCGCCGATCTCGTCCAGAAAAAGCGTCCCGCCGGATGCCGCTTCGAACAGTCCAACCCGATCGCGCAGCGCGCCAGTAAACGCGCCGCGTAGATGGCCGAACAACTCACTCTCCAGCACGCCGTCGGAGAGTGAGGCACAGTTGACCGCGACGTATGGCGCGGTTCGCCGGGGCGACAATCGGTGCACCGCGCGCGCGAGCAACTCCTTGCCCGTTCCGGTCTCGCCCGTAATGAGTACGGTTGCTTCGGTTGGCGCTACTTTCTCGAGCGCCTCGAACACCTCGCGCATCGCCCGCGAGCGCCCGATCATCCCGCCTGGCTTCAGCAGTTTGGGCGCGGACGGGCGGCCATCGAGGAGATCGCGGACCCGCCTTTCCAACAGGTCCGGCTCCACCGGCTTGGTGAGAAAATCATCTGCCCCGAGGTGCACGGCACGCACAGCCGCGTCGATCGTCCCGAACCCGCTGATCATCAGCACCGGAGTTTCGTTTCCCCGCAATCGGAGAACTTCGATCAGGCGGAGGCCGTCCATGTCAGGCATTCTCAGATCGAGGATCATCAGATCGTATTCAGCCTGATGGAGCCTCGCCATCGCGTCTCCGCTGTCGACTGCCGTGTCCACCGTGTACCCGGATGCCCGCAGCAACGCCGCAGTCGTGACTCTGAACGCGCGATCGTCATCGACGATCAGCAGCCGGGCAGCCGGATTCGCACGCGTCGTCATGTGTGCACGAGCCGCAAGTTGCTTTCCACTCCGCTGCCGGACAAACCGCTGGTTACGGCCGGAAGGACGACTTGAAAGCACGCCCCGGCTGAATCGGTGCGATTTTCCACCCCGAGCTCGCCACCAGCCGTGCGAACGAGACCCTCCGCCACGAACAATCCCAGACCGACGCCGTGAACGGCGCTTTTCGTCGTGAAGAACGGATCAAAGACCTTGGGTAACACCTCGCTTGGAATTCCCGGTCCGGTGTCGAGAACCTCGATGCGGACGTTCGCGCCCGCGCGCGACACCCGAATGTCGATTCGAGGTGTTGAAGCGCGCGGTGTCCCGGAGGTACGAGAACCCATCGCCTCTCGCGCGTTCTGTACGAGACTTAGGAGGACTTGCTTTAGGGCGTCGGGCGCGATCGCTGCCTCCGCATCCGGCTCTCCTTCGACCTCCACGTGCAGCACCGAGCGGGGAACGCCAACGGACGACAACGTGGCGACTTCCCGCGCCACTAGCACCGCGTCGCAGCGCGTGATGGCTTCGTCGCGAGGACGGTTGGCATCCAGCACCTGCTCCGCGAGACTATGCATGCGCAACAGTTCATTGATGGCGAGGTCGGCGAACTCGCGCGCCTCGGGGTCGGCCGCAACCCGCCGGCGTACCAGTTCAAGACAGTTGCGCACGTTGGCAACGGGGTTGCGGATTTCGTGAGCCAGTTGAACCACGAGCCGGCCCGTCGCCGCCAGGCGCTCGCGCTGCAGGAGGTCACTCTGAAGCGAGCGTAGGCGCGTGGCGGCGTCCCCGAGTGCCTTGTTCGCGCTCCGAAGCTCTTCCAGCCTGCTGGCCAAGGCTCGCCGCATATCGCCGAAGGTTTCGGCGACGCGCGCCACTTCTCGAATTCGGGACTGTGGAAGAGGCGCGTCAAAAGTGCCCGCCGTCATCGCGGACGCCGCTTCGGCAAGTTGTGCAACCGGTCTTGCGACCCGCCTGGCGATCGCCGCTCCCAGAATGAGTGCAAGAATCAGTGCGACCGCCGCGCTCGTTATCGCCACGCGCCGGAGCCGCGGAAGCATCGCCAGCTCCGCATCGAGAGTACGCGCGAAGATCACCGTTCCGGCTCCCTCAAGGTCGAGGGTTGCGGCGAGCAGCCGGTTACCCTCGGCCTCGACATAGCTGGCGTCGGGTCCAACTGCTCCAGCGCGCAGTGCCTGAAGTACGGGGAACGCCTGCCCAGCGCCAATGGTCGTGGCCGCGATCGAGTGGTCGTCACGGGCCACCACGATCACACCCGTTCGCGCCAGGCCCGACAGGGCGCCCACGCTCTGGTTATCGACCGGGGCCGCGAAGCCCGCCGCGCCGACCCAGCGTCCACCTTGCTCCACCGGCGCGAGTGCGATCTGCCATACACCGTTTCCATCGCTGCCGAAGACGACAGGCATCTCACCGGCGTGCGTCCGCGCCACCAGATCGGCGCTGACAGCGGGGCCGCTGAAGCTCACTCCCGAGTAGCCGATCACCACCGGTATCCCGCGGCTCAGCGATCGCGCCGGTTCAATCACGCGCGCTACGCCGAGGGTATCGCGCGCCGCCAACGCAGCCGCGAGACCAGGCTCGTGCGCAAACTCCTTCGCATACATCATCATCGCGTCGGCCTTCGTGGCCGAGTGGTCCTTGAATACGCCGGCCGCCATCCGCAAATCGTCGCGCGCCCGCGACTCGATTGCCGCGCCGAGACTGGCATTCAGCGCGATCCCGGCGGGCACAATGCCAACAAGGATCGAAGCGGCAACGCCGGCGAGCAAGGCACGCTGAAGCGTCAATGTCCTTGGTTCGACCATATGTTGAGGTTCGAGATGATTGATCCAGCTACCCGGTATCCGTTGGGCGTTATCCGTTGCAACGGGCAACGGATAACACGCAACCGCTAACTGGCGCGGCAGCTATTCCGCTGCCATCCCCACCGCGCTCAGCGGAAGGCCCCCAATCGACGAGAGTGGCGTCAAACTTCCATCGGCCCGGACACTGAAGCTGCCGATCGTTCCATTGCCGCTGTTCAAGACAAACAGGTACCGACTGTTTCGGCTCAACGCAAGATCGGTTGGAGCGCTGCCGGGACCCGTCACGCCGGTGAGTCCATCCGCGGCGATTAGCGTCAGCGTCCCGTCGTGAGAGACACGGTAGCCGGAGATGCTTCCACTACCGGTGTTCGTCGTGTACGCGAACCGGCCGGAATTCGTGACGACGAACCAGCACGCGGCGGTCTCGGTCGTGGGAACAGATGCGCTCCGAACCGAGAGCAAGCCATTGTTTTGCAGGATGTATGAGCTGGCGGCGCTCGCGTCGGGTGCCCCTCCAAAGGCTTCAGACACGATCAGCAGTCCACGCCGATCGAAAGCGAATCCAAACGGCGTCGCGCCTACCGAGGAGTTGACGATCGGCCCTGTCGTCAATCCGCCGCCGTCCACCAGATAGGTGCTGATCTTGTTCGTCGCTTTCTCTGTGACGACAAGCACCCGCCCCGACGGCGAGAATTCAACCTGTGCCGGCGCGGTCGTGCCCGCGCTCAAGCCTCGAACGGATCCCGCAAGCGGTGTGAGGTTTCCGTCGGCATCGACCGAAAAGCCTGCGATGTTGTTGGTGCCGCCACCGTTCAGCACGTACAGCAGATCACCGCGCACCGTCACGCTGACCGGCCTAACTCCACCTGAGGGAGTCACCCCGACGAATTCAAGGCCGTCGCGCCTGACGGCAAAGGTCGAGATGTCATTGCTGCCTGCATTTACGACGAAAATGAACCGGCCACCGTAGAACAATGCTCCCTGCGACCCAAGTCCGCCTCCCGATCCCGTTCCTCCCGTCGGGTATACGGGCCCTGCCGAGAGCGAGCCGTCGGACGATCGATAAAACACGTGAACGCTGTTCCCGCTCGCCGCATTCGACATCGTCAATACCATTCCCTGCTGCGCCACGGATTTTGAGGCGCTGAGAGATACCTCTGGGCCGAGCGGACTCGCGGCATCCTGTCGGCCGCATCCCGCAAGCACCAGTGCGGCGGATACTGTCCAGCGAATTGGTTTCATCGATCCTTCCTGTGATGAGGTCAGAGGTCCCGAAGTCATTCCAGAGGGGTGGCTTTACTCGCCGTGAACCCTGAGTCCCCCGGGGATGACCTGCCCGACGTTCGTGTCGGTCGCGTTGCACCAAGGCAACCGCGGTGCCGCCGGAATCAGAACCGATGGAGTCTTCTCAAGTCGGCACGCGGCCATGACTTACCAGACCGCTGCTGCTGGAAGGCGAGCTCGCTGCGGCGTGCATGGAACACACGCGAACGTCGATGAAACGCGCTGTGGAACATGTAGAGGAGCCGCTACGTCCTCGTGAAACGGAACCGAGAGCGACGGCGTTGGCAGCGTCAGCCGGTGTCCTTCGTCAGTGACGCGGGCAGAATCCCCTTCGCGCCAAACCTGCCCCTCACCCGATCCACCGTCCGCGCCAGCACTCGGTCACGATCGGTTTCCGTGAGCGGATCCGAGCCGGTGGCAACGAAGAGTTTTAGCTGGTCGGCTTTCGGATCCTGCGCGAGAGACGAGAGCGCCACGCCCAGCAGCCGGGCGGGCACCCGCCGCGCCTTGCGAAGTTTGGCGAGAAGCTCGCGGGCGACGCGCATGATCACCCGGTCATAGACTACTGGCTCCAGTAGCGTCCTGCGCGCCGAACGCGTGCGAAAATCCATGTCGCGGATGCGAACGGTAATCGTCCGCGCAGCGAGTCCGCCGCTGCGCAGATCGAACGCGGCACGGGTGACCAGCGCCAGCAGCTCGCGCTCGATTTCCATGTCGTCACGAAGATCCTCGGCGAACGTCTCATCGCGGCTGATGCTCTTCGCCTCCCCACCTGACTCCACATTTGACACGTCCACGCCATGCACACGATTCCAGAGCCACGCGCCTTCGCGATCGCCGAGCCACCGCTGGAGTGCCGCCAGGTCATGTTGGAGAACATCGGGAACGCGGGTCATTCCAAGCTTCGCTAGCCGCTCCTGGAACTTCGGCCCCACAAGCGGTATCTCGGCGAGCGCGAACGTGCGCAGGAACTCCTCTTCTCCGCGCGGCTCGACGATGTGAACCCCATCCGCTCCGGTTCCAGGTTTGGGCTTCGCTCGCTCAACAGCGAGCTTGGCGATGAGCTTGTTGGTGCCCCCGCCGATCGAAATCGAGAGATCGGTCTCGCTCTTTACGGTGTGCCGAATCCGATGGGCGGTAAGGGTCAGTGACTCATGATGATATACGCCCTCGGTACCGCCGAGGTCGAGGTACCATTCGTCGATACTGGCGCCCTCGACGACCGGAGCGAAACGCTCCAGTACTTCGCGGATTTCGCGGCTCTTCGTCGAGCATGCCTTGCGGGGCACGGGGACGCACATCGCGTCCGGGCATAATCTCAGCGCTCGGGCAATCGGCATCGCCGAGCGCACGCCGAATTTGCGTGTTTCCCAGGATGCGGAACAGACGACGCCACGGCTCTCGCGCGATCCTCCTACTATAAGGAGTGGCGCTCTCCCGGCACCGTCCGGGTCTACCATCCGGGCGACCGCGACGTAGAAGGCGTCGGCGTCGGCGAGCAGGATCCGGGGAGCGGGAGCTGGCTTCAATCCAGGTAAGGATAATCCGGATCGGCGAGCCTCGCGGCGCGCGCCGTCGCCTCCGGACCTGCGATCTCGCTCGCGAGCTTGATCAGCATTGCACTCAGGTGCGCGCCGTACCGGAGCACCGCTGCGGCGCGCGACTTCCGCGCCAGCAGAAACGTCAGAAACTGCTTGTCGGCCTTGTCGATGTTGCACGCCGGGCACGCGAGCACGAGGTTGTCGCGCCGGTCATAGGCAGTCTTGCCTTTCCTCGGTGTTACGTGGTCGAGCGTGATTCGGTCGCGCCGAACCTTTCGCTCGCAGTATGCGCAGACCGGGCCGTGGGTTTTGAGGAGCCATTCGCGTGTTTCCATGTAGGCGTTGCGCGATGTGGGGAGCGAGGTGTGCTCCTGCTGTTTTCGCGCCGTGCCGCGGCGGCGACGGGGGCGGGGTGCTCGGGATGGCATGGGCGAAAGATAAGCGGCCGCGAGCGGTGGGCTCGTCGCCATCACAGCGCCTGGCTTTGTGCTCGTCGTCTGGAGAGACGGCTCCGCACCGGCGCACCTGTACCCTCGCCGCGCAATCGCGCGGTATCTTGCTCACATGACAACCGCGAGTTCGCCAGAAAAAGCAGGCCGCCGCGAGTGGATCGGACTCGCGGTGCTCGCACTTCCATGCATGCTCCTCTCGATGGATCTCACCGTGCTCCACCTCGCGGTACCGGCGCTCACCGCCGACCTCGAGCCCACGAGCGCGCAGTTGCTGTGGATCGTGGACATCTACGGATTTCTGATCGCCGGATCGCTCATCACGATGGGCACCCTGGGCGACCGGATCGGCCGTCGCAGGCTGCTGGTATTCGGTGCCGCGGCGTTCGGCGTGGCCTCAGCGCTCGCCGCGTTTTCGACCACGGCCGAAATGCTCATCGCCACCCGAGCGCTACTCGGCGTCGCGGGCGCTACGCTCATGCCTTCGACCCTCGCCTTGATCCGGAACATGTTCCACGATCCGCATCAGCGCACCGTCGCCATCGCCGTGTGGATGAACGCGTTCATGGTAGGCGGCGCAGTCGGGCCGCTGCTCGGCGGCTTGATGCTCGAGCATTTCTGGTGGGGCTCGGTGTTCCTGCTGAACGTGCCGGTGATGGTGTTGTTGCTCGCGCTGGGTCCCGTGCTGCTGCCGGAGTTCCGCGATCCAGCGGCAGGCAGGCTCGACCTCATCAGCGCGGCGCTGTCACTGGTCGGCCTGTTGTCGATTATCTACGGGATCAAGCAAGTCGCTCAGGACGGATTCGGGACAGTGCCTGCGCTCACGATTGTCGCCGGACTGAGTCTCGCCTCGGTGTTCGTCGTGCGCCAGCGAAAGCTCACCGATCCGCTCATCGACCTGCGGCTGTTCGAGGTTCCCGCGTTCAGCACATCGGTGTGCACGCAGCTCGTAGCGCTGCTCGCAATGGGAGGTATCTATCTCTTTGTTGCTCAGTATCTCCAGCTTGTGCTGGGGCTTTCTCCCCTCCGAGCCGGGCTATGGATGTTGCCTTGGACGGGTGCCGGAATGCTCGCGTCCTTCCTTACGCCGGCCCTCGCCCGCCGCATTCGCCCGGCCTACGTCATGGGCGCTGCGCTCGTGCTGTCGGCTGTCGGCATGGCAGTGCTGAGCCGCGTCGGGCACGGAGGCGGCCTCGCTGTAATCGTAGCCGCATTCATCCTCATGTCGGCGGGCCTCAATCCGGCATTGACGCTCACCACCGATATGATAATGGGCGTCGCGCCACCGGAGCGCGCGGGCGCCGCTTCTGCCATCTCGGAGACAAGCTGCGAGCTAGGAGTCGCACTCGGCATGGCGATACTCGGTAGCGTCGGTACCGCTGCCTATCGGCGCATCATGACCGACGATGTTCTGATTGGCCTTGGCTCGGAGTCGGCGGAGTCAGCGCGCGCTACGCTGGGTGGGGCAGTCGAGGTGGGGGAGCGACTCGGCGGTCAGACCGGTGCTGCCCTGGCCGGCGCCGCCCGGGATGCATTCGCGCAATCCCTGGAGCTCGTGGCAATCATCAGCGCCGTCGTCGTCATGGCTATGGCCGTTGCGGCAATGATACTGCTGCGTCGAGTCGGGCCGCGCGCCGAGCTAGAGGGAGAGCAGGAGGTTCCTGCCGCGGCATGACGGAAACCGAAGCGCAACCGGGAACGACGATCCACTCCCTTTTCGCGCGATGCAGGCCGCCACGTTGAACGGTGAGGCACGAGGTAACAACGTGCCTCATCTCGTGCCTAAAGGAAAAGATCCTGCGACCGATGCGAACGAAATGCTGAGCGGACTTCAGCGGGATTCCTTCGAGTATTCCATCCACAACGCCAATCCAGTCAACGGCCTCGTGCGTGACAAATCGCGTGACGGATGGCCGGCCAGCATCGCCGCCGTCGGGCTCGCGCTTGCTGCCTATCCCATCGGCGTCGAACGCGGCTTAATGACCCGCGATGACGCGGTGAAGCGAACCCTCACAACGCTGCGCTTCTTTGCCACTGCTCCGCATGGTCCTGAACCCGATGCCACCGGATACAAGGGGTTCTACTATCACTTCCTCGACATGCACCCCGGCAGGCGAGCATGGCGATGCGAGCTATCGAGCGTTGACACCGCGCTCCTGCTCGCCGGCATGCTGGCAGCCGCCGCCTGGTTGCGGTACGACACAGCGGACGAAAACGAGATACGAAAGCTCGCCGACGCGTTGTACCGCAGGACCGATTGGCAATGGATGCAGCATGGGGAAGCGACGGTGAGCCATGGATGGACGCCCGAAAAAGGGTTTCTGCTATACCGCTGGTGCGGCTACGACGAGGCGCTGATCCTCTATCTGCTGGGACTCGGATCACCAACCTATCCGCTTCCAGCCGAGAGCTATCGCGCGTGGGCATCGACCTACCGCTGGAAGAAGATCTACGGCATCGAGTTCCTCTACGCCGGGCCGCTGTTCATTCATCAGCTTTCCCACCTGTGGGTAGACTTCCGCGGTATTCACGACGAGTTCATGCGCCAGCACGATCTGGACTACTTCGAGAACAGCCGGCGCGCCACGTTCGTGCAGCAGCAGTATGCAATCCGCAACCCGCGTGAGTTCGAGCACTACGACGAGCTGTGCTGGGGCATCACGGCGAGCGACAGACCAGGCCCGCGCACCCTCCTCGTGGATGGGATCCAGCGCGCGTTTCACGACTACATCGCCCGCGGTGTGCCATTCGTTCGTCGCCTCCAGACCAAGAAAGAGCCAACCTGGAGGGGCGGACGAGGCCTGACTAGCCGCTAGAAGTCCGATTTGCGCTGTCGCGACGCAGAAGAAATCCTGTTCCGGCCACGATCGCGCCGCCGACAAGCAGCCCCGCGCCCAGCAATTCAGCGCTTTCATTGCCGTCGCCGTAGCGAGCACCAAGGAAAGCGATGACGCAAATCGCTGCACCGAAAGAGATCAGAATGGCGGCCAGGTACACCATGCTCGCCGCTAAATTGGAACGCATCGCTCGCCCGGTTCTTGCCTGAAATGATTATCAGGTCAAGCAGAAACCTGCGCCGAACGCTCGGCTCCGGCAAGCTGCGAAATTTCCGCGTCATCAATGCCATGACTATCATTCCATCATGCGAGGAGACAGTCGCGAACAACTACAGCCGCCTCCCGGCGCCCTGATCTGAAATGACGCCAGCACTCACCACAGGGATCCCGGCTGCCCTGCTGGCCGCTGTTGCGATGGCCGGCTGCGCAGGCGGTACCGGAGGCGCGGTGCGGGCCTCATCCCCGTCGGCCGCCAACGAGCGAGGCGACCTCGCGGCCATCGCCAAGGCGCGGGCCGACAGCGCCCGCTATCCCTACACTGCGGCCGATGTCCACTTTATGTCCGCCATGATTGGTCACCATGCCCAGGCCATTGTCGTTTCCAACTGGGCCGCGACTCATGGCGCCGGCGCCTCGGTGCGCACCCTGGCTGAGCGGATCATCAATGCACAGCAGGACGAAATCGCCACGATTCAAATGTGGCTCCGCGATCGGCAATTGCCGGTGCCCGAGGCTCACGCCACGGGCGTGAAGATGATGATGAACGGAGCGGAGCATGTGATGACAATGCCCGGCATGCTCAGCGAAGCCCAGCTGAAGCAGCTCGACCAGGCGCGGGGAAAGCAGTTCGACCGCCTGTTTCTCACCTCGATGATCCAGCACCACCGCGGTGCGGTCGTCATGGTGAAAGAGCTATTCGGCACCACCGGCGCCGGCCAGGACGAGACAGTGTTCAAGTTCGCGTCCGACGTCAGTGTCGACCAGACTACCGAGATTGCACGGATGGAGAAAATGCTCGTCACACTCCTGCTCGGGAGCCAGTCCCCATGATCGGTTTGTTGTCGAACGTTCACATACCCCACACCGTTCGAGAGGAAGCGAAGATGGCATCCGCAGATCAGTCTCAAAATTCCGCCGCGCAACCGCGTGCCGCGGCATGGCGATGCCTGTCGCTCGCCATCACACTCGTGTCCGCGGCGGCGTGCGCCCCCGCAAACACCTCGATGAGCAGCACGCCGGCGCCAGCCGGCAGTATGTCGACCGCAGCACCGAGCCCCGATCCGCGCATTGGCCTCCGCGCCGGGCTGATGAATGCGGGTGAAACATCGTGGAACATGCGCGTCGTCTCCAGGACGCCCCCGTCCGAAAAATTCGTCGGCGGTGTCAGCTCCGACCTTGCGTTCACCGGATCCCACGTCATCCAGGGCAGCTTCAGCGGATACCAGGTGTGGGATATCTCGAATCCGAGCCGGCCAACGCTCAAGACTGCCTACGTCTGCCCAGCCTCACAGAGCGACGTCTCAGTCTACAAAAACCTGCTTTTCATCTCCGGAGAGAGTCTCACCGGGCGTATCGACTGCGGCACGCAGGGCGTAGCGGACACTGTGAGCAAGGATCGGTTGCGCGGCCTCCGTATCTTCGACATCACCGACCTCAACAATCCGAAAAACGTCGGTAACGTGCAGACCTGCCGCGGCTCGCACACGCACTCGGTGCTGGTCGACCCGAAGGACAAGGAGAACGTGTACGTCTACATCTCCGGCTCAGCCGATGTGCGGTCGCCGAGTGAGTTGGCTGGCTGTACGAGTGCGCCGCTTGCCAGCGATCCTAACTCGTCGCTGTTTCGAATCGAAGTGATCAAGGTGCCGCTGGCCCATCCGGAACAGGCAGCGATCGTCAGCTCGCCGCGAATCTTCAACGACCTCGTTGCGCCAGCCCGGCATGGAGACGCGCCGGAAGATATCGCCGCCACCCGAAGGGCCGTTGCAGAAGCACGCGCCACTGGCGGCTTCACGGCGACATACGACGGCATGGAAAGGGTTCTGCCGTCGGACTTCATAGCGGAACAGTTGGACAGCCTCGTTAAAGCTCGCAACGGTTCCGGCGCGGCAACGGGTGCAGACAGCGCGGCACTGCGTAAGGCGCTGCCCGCGATCATCGCGAGGCTGGTGGGTCCGACTGAAAGCGGAGACGGTCCCCGCCCCGGGCCCACTCAGTGTCACGATATCACGCTGTATCCGGCCATTGGCCTCGCCGGCGGAGCGTGCGGAGGGTACGGGCTTTTGCTCGACATTCGTGATCCGGCGCATCCCGTCCGCATCAGCGCGGTCTCTGACTCTAATTTCGCCTATTGGCATTCAGCGACGTTCAACAACGACGGCACCAAGGTTCTTTTCTCGGACGAATGGGGCGGCGGGATGCAGGCGAAATGCCGCATCACGGACAAGAAGGAGTGGGGCGCGGACGCGATCTTCACGATTGAAAACGGCCAGCCACGCTTCAAGAGCTACTACAAGTTGTCAGCGCCACAGACTCCCCAGGAGAATTGCGTCGCGCACAACGGTTCATTGATCCCGATACCGGGCCGAGACGTTATGGTGCAGGCCTGGTATCAGGGCGGCATCTCGGTCTTCGACTGGACCGATGCGGCGCACCCGAAGGAAATCGCGTTCTTCGATCGGGGTCCGGCGGACTCGACCAGACTCACCCTCGGCGGAACGTGGTCGGCCTACTGGTACAACGGCGTGATCGTCAGCTCTGAAATCTCGCGTGGTCTGGACATCGTCGAGTTGACGCCAAGTGCCTTCATCTCGCAGAACGAGATCGACGCCGCGAAGTCGGTGGTCTTCGATTACTTCAACACTCAGGGCCAGCAGAAGCTTGTGTGGCCGCCGAGCTTCGCGCTGGCGCGTGCCTACGTGGATCAGCTCGCGCGATCGACGGGTCTTTCTAACCCCAGGATCTCCGACATACGGAGAGCGCTCGCGAACGCGGAGAGTGCGTCGGGCGCAGGGCGTCGGGATGCGCTGACGCAGTTGGCGACGCAACTTGACGGCGATGCGCGCGCGGCGAGCGAGGCGTCCAAAGTGCGAATGCTGGCGGCCGCGGTGAGGGACCTGGCTGCGGCGTCTCGCTGATCGCGGCCTCAGGTTACGGCGGCGGGTACACGCGGCTCGCCGCCGAGTCGTATCCCGCCGCCAGGGAGATCCAGATGCTGCGGCAGATCGATCGTCTTCTTGCAGGGCGCCATCAACGGAATCGTCTTGCACTCGAGACTTATCGTCGACGTGAGCCTTCCCGCGTTGATCCGCGTGATCCACGCGTTCTTGATGATCAACTCGACACCGTCAAGCTTTAGCTCCGCCTTCACGTCGAAAGTCAGCGTCGGCCCGACTTGCACTCCGTTCGCCTGCAATTCGACTGATGGATGCAGTTCCCAGGTGATCGCGTGATCGAAGAGCTCCACGTTCCCTTCGACATCACGCTTATCCTCCCCTTTCTTTGCGACGTCGCGTAACTCCTTCCGCTGGCGCCACACTTCTCCCATCACGTCCGCGACAGGCTTGCGCAGTGACTCGGCGAGGAAGTCGAGCAGGCGCTCGCCGAGATTGTACTTGGCGAGGCCGGCGAAGTCTGCCGTTTCGCGCAACGAGCGCAACAGTTTGTCGCGATCGGCCTGGCTGGCTGGGAAACCGGAGGTTTCAGTCTCGAGGCCGCCAAGCGCCGAGATAGTGAGCGGGGCGTCAGGCATCGGGCCATTCCTCTGATTTGACGATAGAACTACTGGGTAGTTCGAGGTTCCACGGGCCGGCATCGCGACCAAAGTGAAGGGCAAAGGCCGCCCTTATCAGCGTATCCCGCTCTTCGGCGTGAAGAACCGGGGGGGCCGGCTCACGAGTAACGGGCTTGAGCACTACGGCCGAGGGCGGCGGCGTGGGGCCGCGAGTATGCCATTTTAGTACGGTTGCGCCGCCGACTCCCGCGACGACTACCAAGCCGAGCATTGCCGCGGCGACCGGCGGGATAAAGGGAATCTCAACCACCACGTCAACAGTGCTGTCCGGCCGGCGCGGCCTTTGATGTTCCGGGTCCTGGCTGACCACCTCGTCGCGCAGGCGCAATTTTCTGACTTCAGAAGTCACGATCATGCGTAGGCTGTCGAGTTCTGCCACTACATCCGCGACTTGCCGGCGCTGGCCAATCAGGTTCGGCATCGGTGGCAAGCGTGGCGGCGCCCCGGCCACGAGTGACACGAGCGTGTTTGGCGCGGCGAAAGTACCAGCGGGCGGGGCCTGGGATTCCACAATCGATGCCGACGTGAACGCATCGCCGCCGCCACCGAGGGAGAGTTGCGTGAAGCCGGAATTGGCGAGAATGCGGCGCGCGGAATCGAGCGTGAGGCTCACAACCCCCGGAACCCGTGTCGTCGGTGCGGGTTGTGGCGACTCCGCCCCCAGGGCGACCGTGACCGCAGAATGCATCAATACTGTCTGGCCCGGCTCAGGCCTTTGAACAATTACTCGATCGACAGCATCCACCGCCGGCCGCAGAACTTCGCCGAGTACGAGGCTGTCGCGTCGCAGGGCGCTGTCGGCTGCAGCGACTGATTTTCCGGCGAGGTCGGGCACCCTGACGCGCCGCACTTCCGGCGCCCTGTTTTCCACCAGATCGACCAGCGATCCGGAATCGACGGTCGTTCGCGGCGCGGGCCTCTGCGAAACGATTACTCCGTCGGCACCGGGGCGGACGACGCGGGTGAATCGTCCCACTCCCAGCCCATTGCTTTCGAGCCTCCGCCGTGCGGCCTCCCGCGTCAGGTCTATCACTGAGGGCACGGTTACCGGCGACGGCGGCGTCGTGATGGTGAGGTCGACCGCATCGCTACGGCGCGCGGCATCCCCTTCACGCGGGGACTGCTGCACAACTCTGCCTTCGGCATCCCGCCGTGTGAGATACTGCACGCGTCCAGCCCGGAATCCCGCTCGCCTGAGCGAATCGGCGGCCTCGGCTAGAGCCAGTCCCACCACTCGTGGGACACGGAACGTGGGAGCGGGAGGAGGCAGACCCACAGAATACCAGACGTGCACGTCCGTGAGAGTCACCACCTCAGTCCCTGCCGGCGGCTCCTGCCTGAAAACGCGTCCGGAATCCGCGTCATCCGAGTAGTCCCGCGCGACCCTGCCCAGGGCCAGACGATTTCTTCTGAGCGCGGCGGTTACCATCGGCGGGGAGTTCCCGCGGAGGTCCGGCACCAGAGTGCGATCCTGGATCACAGTCTCGGGAACGACGACAGGCTCTTTCGGAGGGTCTGGAGGAACGTAGATGGGACAGCCGCGGCTGTCGGTCGGTTGACGCGCCGACGGCTTGTTCTTGTTAATAATGCCCTCAATCACCCCGATGAAAACATTCCGCACGGAACAAGGATTGTCGGGCTTGGGCTTTCGCGCCTCGGTCGCCACGAAAAGCGTTACCGCCTTCGTGGCATTCACGGGAGTGCCGGCCAGCGGGCGCTGGTTTACGACAAGGCCGGCGGTCATGCTCGAAGTAGACGAATCGCGCTGCACTATTCGCAATTCGGTGAAAGTCAACGCATCGATTGCGGCCCTGGTGGTCATCCCGATGACGTTAGGGATCACTCTAGGTCCATCTGACGTCCCCCCAACGTCGTCTCGGCCGGGCGGTACCTGCGGTTGCTTCGCCGGAGTGGGTGAGTCTCTCGTAATGACCGGGCGCGGCAACGGCCGCGGCGACGGCCGCACAGGCGTGGGCTGCCCCTCGCCAATCGCGGGCAGGGCCAGAATCCCGAGAATGGCTGGAATCGCGACGCGCCTCACCGCGGTCATCCGAGACCTGCCTGAAGGCACGAAGCCGCAGGCTTGGTTGGCGGGGTTCTCGAACGTTGCGGGGTTGGCCATGGCAGTCCTAGCCTCCACCCCCGAAGTATCGCACCGCGCGCAAACTTGGCAAGAAGAAATACGCGCCGCCTCGCACGGTCACGAACTGGGGCAATCCCGAAACTCGGCGCCGAAGTCCGTTCTCCACCGGCGCCATGAAGTCAGCCGTCACCGGGTACCCAGGCAGTGGCTCGCGATTGCCAAGCAGCGGATCACTCTCTCCCGTCAGGCCGGAGAACTTTGTGCTCATCATCCACGCGTTCTGGAGAAACTCGAACTGCCGGGCGATGTTCGCGTTGAGGCAGATGAAATGAAGACCTAGCTCCGGATCGTTGGGGGATGCTCTGCGCTGCGCGTCGGCAGGCGACAGTCCGCCACCGTACTCCCGGCCGCGGCGCACGATGCGATGAAATCGAACCGAAGACATCAGATCGTCTCGAAAGGCGTTCGACCCGAACCCCAACGCCGCGACGAGGCGTCCGAGGCCCGTCTGCCTCCCATGAAAATCGGTGTTGCGCGGATTGGCGCGTCGTACGTGCGCGCCGAACGGGCAGCGGACACCGGTTGCGTCCTGATCGAACGTGAATTGATCCCGGCGAATCTGACCCGGATCCGGTCCAATACCCGGAATGGCCTGCTGTTGAATCGGCACCAGCGGATCCCCCGCTTTCGTGCGGCCGACGAAGGCAGAGGCGAGCTTGTCGGCCTCCGCTACATCTCCACCGACCTGATCGTAGATGAACTGCCAGAAGCTCCGAACGTCCTGGCGGAGGTCGCGCATCACCAGGTACGTTCCGTTCCGGCCGACATCCTTTTTCCCGGGCGCATCTTCTGCGGAGAGTAGCCCGGCGCTCGAGGAATCGACGTCGACCAACGGGCGGTCGGTGTATTTGTCGTACTCGTTGCGATACCCAAGCAGAACCTCGCCCAATGCAACCACGTTGCTGTATTCGTTCATTGCGCCGGTTACGTCACGACGCTGCTCCCAATCGATTCGCGGCTGGCTTATGCCGTCGACAAATCCGAAAGGTTCAATCCCGTCAAGATCTGCCGTGCCAAGCCAGCGCAGCTCCTCGAACGCGTCACTCCACACGTCTCCGGCAACGCTCTGCACCAGGGCGTCGAGGCCCCCTTGCTCGGCGAAGAACATGACCACGAGGTGCGGCATGCCGGTGGAATGGCCCCATTCCCATCGCGAAGGCGCATTGCATCCCACATCACCCAGCCGACGCGAACGGCTCGCTTCCGTCATCCCCGCGAGAAATTCGGCAGAGAAGCCCGCGAGGACGGATGGAGCCACGCCGAGAGCGTCGAGGCCGGCCGCGGTGAAGGCGACCTGCATCGCGGTCGAGGGCGGCGGATCCATTGCGACGGCGCTCGTGACTGTTGCCTTCCGCAACCACGACCGCCCCGCCGCAGGATTCTTCACGCGCAGGAGAACATACGAGGCCGCCTTCATCTTTCCGTAGCCGAAGCGCACCAGGCCCTGGACGTCGCCATAGTCGAGCTCGCTCCGGGTCATAGGAGAGCGATCCATTCGCGGGTCTCCTGTTCGCCCATGGACGACGATTCCAACCCCTGCCGGATGCGCCCATTCCTCTCCAGGTCGATTGCGGTGAGGCCCGGATAGGCCTTGTACCAGACTTGCGTTGGCAAAGTGTGGCGGCGCAGGAACTCCTTGTACTTCTGTTCGTCCGCACATCCATCGCGAACCAGCCAATTGGTTCGCGGATACCCGATGCCGTTGCTGAAAACGGCGTTGAGACCGAATCCCGTCTTATTGATGAAGTCGTCCATGTAGCTGTCGACGGTGCCGTCATAGTTGCTGAAAAACACCATCCGCTTCCTGCGGTCGAGGAAGACCCACCGCGCGAAATGAATCGTGCGTATGCGGCCCAGTCGGCCGGGCCTGACAATGTGCCGCGCGGCGTAGTCAACGGTGCCAAGCACACCGATCACCGTTAACAGGCGTACTACTCCGGGCTTCAAGCTTCCCATCGCAGTGAACTGGTTGGTGACGTCGTGATCCTCCAGGCGCGCCAATCCGTCGGAGTGGGCCGGGTTTACCCGCCATGTTAACTCGGGGTCAGTCTTCTCGAGTTGCCGAAGCCGGACGAGAACGATCGGCGCGATAACGATGAGCAGTGGCAACGCCAGCAGCAGCAGCAGTGGAACGCCGACCAGGTGCAGCACGTTCCTGATCCGCCACGCCGGCGGGGTTGAGTCGTCGCCAGACAGCGTGATGCGCCCGGCGGATTTTTCTGCATTGATGAAACGCCGCAACTTCGAGTGGATTTCTCGCGGCGACATGCCCCTGAGCGTGCTCGAACTTCCGTCGACAAAACTTTCGAGCGCGATCCTCAACGCCGCCTCTTCGCGAACGCGACGCACCGTCCGTCCAGGCCAATTCACATACGCCGCAACGGGGGGCGTACCATGTTGTCTCAGCCACCCGGCCAGATCGGTGTCGGCCGTGAAGTCCGCGCAACACGAGAAAATCGAGCGCAGACCATTCGCCGCGAGGGTCACCAACTCTTCGAGGAAGGCATCTGCGTCGCCATCGATATCGCCGATGAAGGCGAGGTAGAGCGGATAAATGGGAACAGGTTCGCCATTATGGAGGCCAACGTCGTCGAGCGTCTGGTCGTCGAGGATGACGAATCGGGCGAAATGCAGCCCGTCGAATTTCCCGAACGGAATCAGCCCGTTGTCGGCCCTCACGCGTCCCGGGGCGTCGTTCATGGACGCGAGCAGATGACGAAGCTCGCCCTCGCGCTGTGGATTCACCGGCGCAAGGATCATGAAGTTCGACTGCGGCGTCATGACACGCTACTCGAAGACCTCGTCTCCCGTCGGCTCGTAGTGAGGCACCGCGTTCATGGTGTGTCTCAGTTTCGAGAGCTCCAGGTACATCCGACGTCGAGCGCGGCTTTGATTTCCCAGCGGGCGATGCTCGGGAATGCAGTGCCACGGGTTGTACGAGAGCCGTTTGGCAAACTCCATCTGCGCCGGAGTGTTGAAAGTCTGGCGCGGCAGCCGCAGAGTCGCCACAGAGATACGAGGCGAGAGCTTTTCGGGCCACAGCACGCCGTTGTTCTCGATCGGCATGAGGTGCGGATCGGTTTGAAGCTGCAGGCGGACATCGAGCTCGACATCTCCTTCGGCAAGCGACTTGACCATCGCGTCCCGCAGATAGTCGTCGGGTGGGCGGAAGGGAAGCCGCGGAATCGGAGTCCGTTTCATGGATTTCGGCCACACCGAGTACTGCATCGCCCGGCCTTCTCCAAGCAGGTACGGCACGCAGCTGAAGTACGGCGCTTCGAACGGACTGCTCTGTGTCTTGATCCAGAGACCCTGCATGATGAGGTCAAGAATGTGCGAGCGATGGAAGTTGACGAAGTAGAAAATCTGCGCGTTCTTAAGGCTTTCGATCTGCAACTGCGCGTTCGCCCTCGTATCCGGCGTCACGAAGGTCGGCGGAGACACGCCGAACATGTCCTGAGTGAACTTTTCCTCGTCCATCAACTTCGGACCGGGCACGCCCATCAGCTTGATGCTGATGCTCATGAATCCTACATCTTCGATGTCGGGCGTTACGTATGGGCCGGGTCCGGAAAAACGCACCCACGCACGGTAGGTGCGCGGCTCCGCGAAAATCCCATGCCGCAGCTCGGCCGGGAGGCCATCGTGCACGATGAACTCTCCGCGCACGATGCCGTGCGTTTTCGTGTTCCCACCTCGCTCAAATCCCCCCGGCTTCCAGAGCAGTCGCATCTGCTTGTCGAAGCTCGAGATGATCGAGTCGAGATGGGCCTCTTCATCCGGTATCGGCCTCTCCTCGGCGATCCTCAATCCCTCATTCGGGCGTTTCCTGTTGATCAATGCCGTCGTCCACCTTGCAATCGGATCGCGAAGAACGGCATCGAACGCAGGGCGCACGAACGGATCGAATCGACTTTCGACATGCACAAGGAAGGTCGATGCATCGCTAACCCAGTTCAAAAAAGCCGAGCCGGTGTTAGCCCGTGGCCCTGGCCGACTCGAGTTCGAGTTCATGTCACTCCTGATGGGCACCGGACGCCGGCTCAGACCTTCAAGGCGAAGTCAGCGACACGCTTCTTTCCCCACCACACCTTGCCGAGGTACACGCCAGGCGACACTTCGCGAATCTCATCCCGGATCTTCTGCGCGACGAAGGAAGTCGTCGAATAGTCGATCACGATTACTGTCCGGCCATCGAGCCAGCTTTCCCCCATGTACACCATGGCGCGGATTCCGAGGATCGAGAACGGACTGAGTTTGTTGCGCAGATCCTGCGTCGCTGGATTGAACACCTTCCCCTTCCAGAAGAGCAGCCGCACCAACAGCCTCACGAACGAGGCGACGAACGTGCCGGGCATGAAGATCGCCGTGCCCTGCGTGTCTCCCACCGGAACGGGGCCCGGCGGCGCAGCCGTGAAAATCTCGTCGAGCTCCCGCTGTGACATGTGGATGAAAGCACGCGGGTCAGTGTTGGGCGCCGTAATCGCAGTCGTTGTCATGTTGCATCCTCGCGTCGTCTGAATTTGTTCTGCGGTGCGTCACGCGGGCCGAAACGCCACTCCCCGCCGCGGAAATTCCAGCGGCAAATCGTCAGTTTTGAGCGTCACTCCGTCCAACGTCAGCCGCTGGCGTCCGATCATTACCGCCAGTGCGGCCTTGCTCACGTGCAGGATGATGCTGCGCCCGGGGCACCCCCGCGCGCCACCCAGGAATGGATCGAATCCCGATGTAACTCTGCCGCTCTCGAGCCACCGCTCTGGACGAAAACGACGTACCTCGGTTGCATCGCTCTCGGCGACGAGCGGAAAGCTGTGAAGCACCTCCATCCCGGGCGGAATCACCACACCGGCCACTGAAGCTCCGGCAGGCGCGCAGTGAAACGTCTTCGTCACCGGCGGGAATAGATGTGCGCCCTCGATCAGGCACGCCTCAACCAGAGCGAGATCCCGAATCGTCGCGGGTTCCTCGAGTGCGCCCGTGCCCTCGAGCTCAGTCTCGACTCTCCGCCGCACGTCGGCGTCGGAGAGAATAAGGGTGAGCGCGCGAGCCACCAGGTCGGTGCCCGACCCAGTGAAGGTGAACATCCAATGCGGCAACTGCTCGAGCAGCAGTGTCTCATCGCCCGCCGGGCGCGCAGTCGCCGAGCGGTGCGCCACACCGAGGAGGCTGGCTGTGCGCACGGCGGCCGGATCGCGCCACAGATCGCGCAACGCAGCATAGAATCGCTCACGACGGCGCCTGCCCGAAAAGCCCATGATCCTGCGCTTGACGGGATTCTGAACCAGCCCGACCAGGGTCTGTACATCGTCCGCCAGCCACGCAGGCGCCTTCCCGCCAAAGACGATGCCCAACATCGATCGCGACATCGCAGCGCGTATCCCATTGATGTCGCGAATCGGCGTTTCGAACGCAGCTAGAACGTGACCCAGGAAAACGCGCTCGTGCTCATGCGGCCGCCCTGGCTCCAGCACTCCTTCGTTGAACGCCCGCAACCGTTCCCATTCCGCGCCATCGCTGATCGTCAGTGCATGGGGAGCGAGAAAACTCATGCCCTTCCGCTTCGCCTCGCCCATCGTGATCCCGCCGGGTGATGGACGGGCATCGAGAATTGCTTTCGAGAGCTCGCTTCCGCCGACCAGAAGGATTCGCTTGACGCCAAAGTTAAGAACGAGATTCGCGCTTCCGCGGCGGGCGGCAGCGTGACGGGCCCATTTGCGAAATACGGTCCGGACGCTGAACGTCCGAGGATGCCGGATGACTTCGCCGGCGATTCCGCCTGCGAGCCTCATCAGATCGAGCAGCGTCGTCGTGGGCGGCAAACTCGCGGCGCTGTTCACCATCGCGTTCGGCTTGCCGATCATATGCCTCACAGCACTGGTTTTTCCGGCCGGCCGGCTCAGCCGGATCTTCATCAGGGCGCTCGCCCTTCGGACTACTTTCCGGGTTCCCTGAACGCGTCGTCGGACTCTGCGCCCTTCCTGGGCTTCCATTGGAGCGAGTAGTATTCGCCGCGATCGCGTGCCCATGGGTCGAACGCATTCTGCATCTGGTCGAGCTCCGACTTCAGCTCGGGGATCGTGCGCAGCAGCACTCGCTTGAGCGGCGACACGGGCTGATCAGCGTGACCATTGATTGGTTGTGCTTCGGTCATCGCGCCGGGACCATTGTTGTTCACCCAGTCGACACCCAGTTGCGTGTAGAATTCCGGACGGAAGCTGGACGTGAAGAAACGGTCGCTGTACAGGCGGCGCGATGCGTTCAGGATAAACACCACGAACTGCGTTTCCGAGATGGCAAAGCCGTGGGGGCGCGTTGTCTCTGCGAGAAATCCGACGACCGTGTCCAGATCCTCGACGTTGTCGACCGTCGAGCCGTTGGGATGGCCAAGGCAGTCGTTGATCGGCTGCCCGGTCGTGTCGCGTTGCGACAGGGTAATGACTTTCGTGCTGTCGCACCTGTGCGTGCCGTATACCTCGCGCAATGCTTGCACGAGCTTCGCCTGCTCCGTTCGCTCGGCGGAGCCAGCAGGGAGACGCCGATCGATGAAATCGTCGAAGGCCGTGAGCTGACGCAGGCCGTACTGCCGACGGAACTCGTTGAAACGAGTGACGCCGCGCTCGCGGTCGCGAATGAGGTCGAGCGCGGGCACGTCGAGCTTCTTCGTGGAGCTGGTGAGCCGATCCATCGGCAGGTTCTGTAGAAACCGAGGATGGTTCTGGAGAGCGAGGGCGCCAAGTCGCTGGCGACCCATGCTCAACGCCCATCCGGCGAGCCCCCGATCGCGCATGAAGTCCGTGGCCTTCCCTCGGAACGTCGAGACGACCGGTATCTTGCTGGCGATCGCGTTCGGCTTGCCGTAGTCGCGGAACTCGATCAGGTCCGGCACCAGCGGGTGCAGCCGGTAAACGGTGATGAACTCTTCGGGGAAATTGAAAGGCGATCCGAAGTGATTGACGCCACCGTTGACGTCGTCGGGGTTGGACAGGTTCCAGCCGCGTTTGTTGTTGCCCGTTCCGAAGATTCCGGGGCCGGTCGCGAAGATCGAGTACCAGGTGTTGGCGGCGTTGGCGCGGTTGCTGCGATTGGCCTGCGAGACCACCACGGCCAGCGCTCGCGACAGCCCGCTTTCTCTTGCCAGCAACCCGTTCCAGTTTCCGTTCATTCCGCGGAAGAGCGGCTCGTTGTAGAGAAGTTGCGTGGTCCATTCTATGGTATGGATCTTCGCGATCTCGGCCGCCACGACGAGGTGGGCAGCCTCGAAGAGCTCGGCCGGAGTTACATCGCGATATCGTATCACGCGCGCCGGATTCGCCGGGTTGCGCAAGCCCGAATCCATATCAGGCGTCCGCGCCGCGCGACGCCGGAACTCGTCGACGAACTGATTGTGCTCTCGCGCGAAAACATTGTGATAGAAGCTGGCGCCAATGCTCCAGTTGTCGGGGAAGGCGGTGGCCTCCTGGCCCGCCCACGCAGAATTCATCGGGTCGGTGGGGAGCAGGGTTGGCAGGTAGCCCTGACGGTCACCAGCGGTGGTGTCGCCCGCGATTCTGACCATGAGAAGGCGCGCGGCATCGTTCGGATCGCGCTTTACCCGTTTAAGTGAAACGGAATCGTATCCGTAGAGCTGTGAGGCGTCCCACCACGCGGTGTTCGTGTTCTTGAAGACCTTGGGCGCGCGCGTCATGTACTCGCGCCCGTTCTGCGTAAATGTCCCCGGCTTTCTCGCGTCGGCCACGAACGCGCGCTCCATCGCGTCAGCCGGCCGGCATCCGAGGCGCGCGGCTCCCTCTGCCGTAAGCGGAGTTTCCACGCCGTTCACCTTCTGCGAGACACATCCAACTTTCATGTACTCAGCTGCGTTGCGGCCTTCCTCGAGGTGCGAGAACCAGTCGTGCGTCATGAACTGGATCCAGAACGCGGCGAGGACATTGAAGAAGGGCGCTTTCTTGTAGTCGCAGCTGGCGTCCGTGGCAAAGCCAGGCTTGCCGTTGCCGTCAGCGCATGCGACGCTGTCTGATTGCTTTCGAGTGAACAGCTTGCGGCTGATGACCTGCGGGTCAGGCGTGAGTAGCGAAAGGCGTCCGCCATGGCGATTGCGGATAACCTCGTTCAGCCCGAGCTCGGGAAACGTGTTCTCGAACTCGACGTTGCGAGCGAAATACATCCCCGTTGACCCCATCAGCGGGTTGCGTATGTCGTTGCAGATTCCGGTCAGCGTGCGGCCGCGAATGAGCTCGCCTTTGCAGAGCTGGTCACCACTGCCACCGGCACTCCCGAAACTCGGATGACCCGCCGGCAATCGCATCTCGGGCCACGTTTTGATCGCAGGTCCATCGGTGGGAAAGCGACCGTTGAGGTATTCGGAGAAGGTTCCGCTATTGTCGAAGAGGTTGAACTTGAGCAGCTCGACGCGTTCGTACTCGAGGTCGATGAGGGAGCCCATGATTCCGCGAGTCGGCTGACTCAGGATTCCCTTCGAGCTGGCGTCGCCAGTGCCGTAGTAGTTGGTCCAATCCACCCATGGGACGTCGCGCCCTTTGACCGCGAGATCGCCACCGCGGCAGAGCGCGGTACTTTTCTGGACCTTACCCTCGAAGCGCTGATCGCGAGATGTGGCGAAGCGCCGGGCACCGGTGGAGATCTCTTCGGCGCAGCCGGCAAGGTTGTCGAGAGCATCTCGTTTCCCGCAGCCGGCAATACTCAGCGTGACGCACGCCGCGAACAGAGCAGGTGCTAATCGCATGCGACTCTCTCTGGCTCGCTAGCCAGGCATTGCGAACGTTGGCTGGAGACGGCGCTCGATCCTTGGGGGGAGATGAGAATATCCGACACGCCATGCGGGGATGCAAGCGCTGTCTGTACGGAGTGGCATCCCACTCACGGTTTGATCTTCTGTCCCCACTGAGTCTCGTGACATCTCCCGGTATCCCATGATTTGGGACAAAATCAACCGAGAAATACACAGGTGAGAGACGCCAGAAGCATAAGCCCGAGTCGCTAGAGGGACGAACCTTCAGCCAAGCCGCATCTTCGCCGTGCGTGGAGTATGATCCTGGCCTCCAGGCAGAGGCCAGAGACACCAAGGGCCGCCGAGTCGCCCGCCTGTGCGTGCAACTCGCTTCTCACTCTTGGATCGGGCGCAGGTTGGAGATCACCGCGCCAAGATGAGATCGCAGATGTATCCAACTCGAAACTCGACATCCATGCCTCTGGCTTCTCTTACCTGTGTCTCTCTTGGTTGCGTCGTTTCTGCCAGGCTGCCGAACGGACCCACTACCCAGCGCCTCGCCTCACTCGGCCCGCACCGCAACCCGGTGCCACGCATTGTTGCAGTAGCCCTTGACGTTCCACGTCGCCTCGACCGTGGAGGGTTGCGTCGCCCCGGCGACGTCGGTGGCACGAACCACCAGCGTGTTATGGCCAGGCGGCAGGTCAACCGACGCCTCCCACATCGACCACGTCCACTCCGGCCCTTCGATGGATATCCGCGCCGGAATCCACTCGTGCCCGTCGTCTGACGATACCTCCACCGCAGCGACAGGCCGGCCCTCGGAGCCCATTGCCCATCCCCGAAGCTCCAGCCGGCCCGCTGGCACCACTTCATTTTGCGTGGGGTGGAGAATGACAGCGTTGACGGGAACCCCCCTCAGCGGAATGCCGGCAGACACGTCACGGGGTCGACTTGGGTCTGCCTCTCGCTGCACGCGATAAGCCGCGCTCTGGAAATAGTTTGGTGACGGATCGGCTCGAAGTGTGATGCGGCCGAGCCATTTGACGCTTCGCGCGCCTATCCAGCCGGGCACGACTGCGCGAAGCGGAAATCCATGCTCGGCGGGCAGTGGAGCTCCGTTCAGCGCAGTCGCGAGAATCACCTCGTCGGCCAATGCCTTTTCGACGTCGATCGAAGCCCCGAATCCGAAGACGCGTCCGTTGCGCTCTACCTGGTCGAGGCCAGTGAACTCGACATGCCGAGCTTCGTCGCGGACGCCCGCCGCTTCGAGAACGGCGCGGAGGGCGATGCCCGTCCAATCACCAGTGCTCGCCGCCTCGGGTCCCCAGGGCAGCTCACCGGGAAGCGCACCCACCGACAACAGCTCGTCCCGGCGCAGACCCGCGCAAACCAGAGTGGCAACCACGTTACGCACGGGAAAAGCGCGAACGAGATCATCGAGCGAAAAACTCTGCGGTCGCTCCACCAGCCCGTCGATTTCGAGTCGCCACGATGCCGGATCGATGCGCGGAATCGGAGCGTGGCTGCGGTGGAAGAATGATTCGACCGGAGTGACCAGCAGCTCCGCCAGAACTGGCCAGACTCCCGAGTTGAGGCCGTCCTCGTCGTGAATGAGCCGGGCGTGCGGCGTCGTCATGGTGCCAACCTCACGAGTAGTGTGTTCCCGATATGCGACGTGGGGGGGGGG
>JACCRF010000074.1 GCA_013813715.1 Gemmatimonadaceae bacterium
GATCAGCCAGGTTACCTCGGGCACTGGCTTCGCTTCATGGAAAGCTGGTACAAGCCATTCGCCACCCTTGATCAGGCCGTGCTGCAGGGCGGGCGGACGAATATGTATACCCACGACCAGGCGATCATCCGGCAGAACACGCTCGCCATGCACAACTTCGCATCGGTGCGCGGAAAGGAACTGACGAGGTTTCTCAACACGAGGAGCTGCACAACGATGCTCGACGTAGGCTGTGGTCCCGGCACCTACTCCTTCGAGCTGGCGCTGCGCAACCCGGAACTGAGGTTACATCTGCTCGACCTTCCCGCGGTGCTCGAGGTGACCCGCGAAGTGCAGAAACAGTATGACTTGCCAAATGAAATCCAATACATCCCGAAGGACCTGAGCACCGAAGAGATCCCGGGCACATACGATCTGGTGCTCGTGTCGAACGCGCTCCAGGCGTTCGACGAAGAGAAGATCCGGTCGTTACTGCGCGAGCTATATGCCGCGGTAAACCCTGGCGGCTCGCTCGTCGTGCAGGCCCAGTATCTCGCGGATGATCATCTGGGACCGCGTTGGCCCATTTTTGTGGACCTGGGGTGCATGTGCTTCACCCCGGGTGGCCGAAACCACTCGATGGATGAAACTCAGCGCTGGTTGAACGAGACGGGGTTCACTGATATCGAACAGATCCGAATGAGCATCTTCAACGCCAACAGCTTCGTCCGCGGATACAGGCGCTGACAGCGCCACCTCAACACTGGAAATCATACTGCGTCCTCGCGCCCAATCGAGTCGCGTTTATTCGTCGCTTGTGGTCGCCGCGCTCCTCGTTCCTCTCACGACGCACAGCCAGCAGGCTCCGCCGCCCCCACCTTCGGCGCCGTCCGCGGCGCCGGTTCCGCCTCCGCCGATCCTGTCCGGCACGCTATTCAGCAACTTTCAGTACAGGGGTGAGGCGGGACTAACGAAGAGCTTCAACAAGTTCGACCTCGAGCGCCTGCACCTGACCTTTCGCATGCCCGCCGGAGACCGCACCAGCGTACGTATCACCACCGACGTCTTCCAGCAGACGACACCGGCCAATGACGCGTACTTTCGAGGCTGGGTTGTTCGCGCGAAGTTCGCCTACCTCCAATACGAGTATCTCAAGCGCGCTGATTGGAACGCGGCCGGCCGGGCCGGCCTGATCCAGACCGTTTTCATCGAACACGAAGAAACGTTCTGGCCGCGATGGATCGCCACGACGACCGTCGAAAAGGCAGGCTATTTCGTTCCGGGCGACGCGGGCATCGGAACTATTGTCACCCTCCCTGAAAAGCTCGGCGAGGTCTACGCGACGATCACCAATGGCCCGAGCTTCAATTCTCGAGAGACGGATCGGTTCAAGGACTACTCGGCACGACTGTCCCTCACCCCCCTCTCGGCGGCCAGTCAGAGTTATCTGCGGACCTTGACACTGACGGGGTGGACATACCGAGGTGCGCTCGGCAGCAAGTTTTCGACAGGTGGAACCGGCCAGCTCGGCCCGATCGGCTCGTCACTTTCCCGGAACCGCTGGGGCGTTTTTGCCGGCCTGAGGGATCCGCGGCTGACGTTGGGAGTGGACTATGCCTCCCGTACCGACGGACTCGAGCTCGGGGCAAACACAGCCGCATCGCCCCGAACCGAATCTGACAGTACAGGACACCTTTTTTCGGCCTATTCGGTGGCTCGTCCCTTCCAGATCGCCAATACCGGGTCGAAGATTCCGTTCGGAGTTCTCGCGCGGTGGGACTATGTCCAGCCGAACGACAAAACGCAGCCGCATTATTATCTTGCGATCGCGGGCATTACGTGGGACCTCTCGAACAGGGCGTCGGTTTCTCTTGACTATCAGGAGCAGACACCCGTTAACGGTGTTTCTATTGCGCCGACGAAGACCTACTTTGCCCACCTGATCGCAAATTTCTGAGACCGCTACATGGCAAGGGACGAGCGGGACACCTGGTTTTGGGGAATGGGACAGTTTCCGGGTTTTCCGCCGGGCTTCGCCCGCTGTGGACAAATTCCGGAGCGCGGTTGGTTTAGGCCGTCGCGATGACGAGGGTGAGTATTCTCGTGACGGGCGCCGCTGGTTTCATCGGATCGCATCTCTGCGATGCGCTGGTTGCTGCGGGTGAACGCGTAGTGGGAGTGGATGATTTCAATCCCAACTACGACCCCGGCTTGAAACGGGGCAACATCGCGGAAGTTGATTCAAACCCTCGATTCACCCTGGTCGAGCGCGATGTCACTACGATGAGCGACGATGAGCTCGACGCGTTGATGCGGGATGCAGGCGTGATCTACCATCTCGCGGCTCAGGCCGGCGTTCGGGCCAGTTGGGACGATTTCGATGCGTACGTGAGACGCAACATCACGCTGACTCACCGAATGCTCGAGGCAGCCCGGCGGGCGATGACGCCTTCCGGGAAACTTCGGCGGTTCGTTCTCGCCTCGACGTCGTCGATCTATGGCGACGCGGAGGAGCTTCCCACCGCCGAGACATCACGCCCGCTCCCGGTGTCTCCCTACGGCGTCACGAAGCTGGCCGCTGAACGGCTCGCGCTACTGTATTCCGCCAATTTCGGCGTGCCGGTGGTGGCCCTCCGTCTATTCTCGGTGTACGGGCCCCGGCAGCGACCGGACATGGGGTTCAACCTCTTCTTTCGCTCTGCGATCGAAGGCGCGCCGATCGCGATTTTCGGCGATGGCAGGCAGACACGCGACTTCACCTACGTCGCGGACGTGATCGCGGCGATGCTCGCCTCTGCTACGGCCGATCGAGTAATCGGTGAGGTAGTCAATGTCGGCGGCGGACACCGTGTCTCGCTGATGGACGTGCTGGACGTCATCGACGACGTGGTCGGCCGCTCCGTCGAACGGCGGTTTACCGGCGCGATGAAGGGGGATGCCAGACACACCGCTGCGGACATCACGAAAGCAAGAAAGCTGTTGGGTTATTCGCCCGCCATTACGCTCGCACAGGGACTGCGGGCCGAATGGCAGTGGATTCGGGCATCGGTCGCCTGACATGGATTTCTCGCTCAGCGGCGAGCAGCAGCAACTGCGCGACGAAATCGTCGCGTTCGCGCGCTCGGAACTGAATGGCGGCACGGCCGAGCGCGATCGCGCGCAGACCTTTCCCCATGAACTGTGGCTCAAATGCGGCGAGCGCCGGCTCCAGGGGTTGTTCGTCCCCGAGGAGTATGGCGGCCGCGGGCTGGATCCACTCTCAGCGACGATCGCTCTCGAAGCGCTGGGCTACGGCTCCGGCGATGGGGGGCTGAACTTCGCGATCTGCGCTCACCTGCTGGCGTGCGTGGTGCCGATCTGGAAGCACGGCACCGACGAGCAGAAGCGCCGTTACCTGCCCGGCCTCAGCAACGGCTCCATCGTTGCGGCGAACGCAATGTCGGAACCGGATTCGGGGTCGGACGCCTTCGCTCTCACCACCCGCGCGCAACCCGACGGCGATGGGTTTCGCCTCAATGGCACCAAGACGTTTTGCTCCAACGGACCATGCGCCGATCTCATTGTGACATACGCAGCGACCGATCCAGCCAAGGGCTACTACGGCGGCATCACGGCCTTCATGGTGCGCCGCGATACGCCCGGGCTCAGAACGGGTCCCCCATTCGACAAGCTCGGCCTGCGCACCAGCCACATGAGCGAGGTGTTTTTCGAGGATGCGCGGGTGGAGGGCAACGCAGTGCTTGGCGGTGTCGGTGCCGGTTCCGGAATCTTCGCGCAGTCGATGGATTGGGAGCGCACATGTCTCGGGGCCATCCACATCGGAGCGATGCAACGCCTGCTGGAGCTCGCGATCGGCCACGCACGCACACGAAAGATGTCGGGAGAGGCCATCGGTAAGTTTCAAGGCATATCACATCCGATTGCGGACATGAAGGTGCAGCTTGAGGCGGGGAGGCTCCTCATGTATCGGGCCGCATCGCGCCTCGACCATGCCCGCGACATCGCGATGGACGCGGCGATCGCCAAGCTGTTCGTCAGCGAGGCGCTGGTAGCAGTGTCGCAGGATGCCGTTCGGACGTTCGGCGGCTATGGGCTAATCGAAGGACATGAGACGGAGCGTGCGCTTAGGGACGCCGTCGCCGGTACGCTCTACTCAGGCACGTCGGAGATCCAGCGCAACATCATCTCGCGCTGGCTCGGACTGTAGGCGGATCACCGTGAATGAACAGTATACGCCCGCGTACTTCGATGCGTTCAAGGACTCGTCGCGGGCAAGCGCCGAGGTCGTCGTACCTATCGTCCAGAGCTGGATCAAACCCAGGACCGTGGTCGACATGGGGTGCGGCCTGGGAATGTGGCTTTCCGTCTGGCAAGAGTCTGGCTGCGAAGTGAGCGGCGTCGATGGCGATTGGGTGGATCGCGGGCGGCTCGCCATTCCGGGCGACCGATTCATCGCGCATGATCTCTCTCAGCCGTATACGCCCGACGGTCGCTACGACCTGGCGACGTCACTGGAAGCGGCGGATACCCTGCCGGCAGAGGCGGCCGCTCCCTTTGTGCATGCAATCACCGCAGCGGCACCAGTTGTATTGTTTTCGGCGTCAGCTCCCGATCAGCCCGGGATCAATCATATCAACTGTCAGTGGCCTTCATAATGGGCCGAGCTCTTCGCCGCACGTGGATTCGCGGTGATCGACACGCTCCGCTTGATGATCTGGGAGGATGAGCGCGTCGACTGGTGGTACCGGCAGAACATCATGATCTACGTTGCCCGCGACCTCGTCGACAAGTGGCCGAAGCTCACGGGGATGTATCGAGAGGGTGCACGGCCGCCGAGGCTGGTGCAACCGGATCTGATGAAGGTGTGGCTCGACTGGGGATTGGACCAGTCGAAGCGATACTGGGATCTGCGCGCGCAAATGGAGGGCCGAAAGTAGCGTTCGGGCTTGAATTGGAAGTCATCATTTCGCGAAATGCTCCAGCGTTCGGCGCGTCGCGAAGATGACGTCATCGACGTCCTGATCAGACAGCGCCGGCGACATCGGCAGCGACAACGTGCGATCCGAGATCCACTCGGCGGCCGGCAGGTCACCACGCGCGTACCCGTATTTGTCGCGGTAGAACGGATTCAGGTGCACAGCGCGGTAGTGAACACCGGTGCCGATGCGCTGCCGGTGCAGCGCCATCTGAACCTCGTCGCGATCGGCGCGCAATCTCTCGATATCGAGTAGCGGCGTGTAGAGGTGCCGCGCGTGCCGCGTCCCGGCCTGCTCGGGTGCCGGAAGGAACACCGGCAGGTCGGCGAACGCGGCATCGTAGCGCGCCCAGATCGCGCGTCGCCGCAGGAGATTCTCCTCGACGCGCGCGAGCTGGTGAATACCGAGAGCCGCCTGCATGTCAGTGAGGTTGTACTTGAAGCCGGCCTCCACGATCTCGTACTGCTTGAAGCCCTGGTCCGAGAATCGCTTCCACGCGTCGGCGCTCATGCCGTGCAGCGCGAGCGTCCTGATGCGGCCTGCCCACTGCTGATTCGCTGTCGTCACCATGCCGCCCTCGCCGGTCACGACGTTCTTCGTCACGTAAAAGCTGAATGCGCCGATGTCGCCGATCGTCCCGGCGTGTCGTTCACCATCGAGCGTCTCGATAGCGTGGGCACAGTCTTCGATGACCTTCAGATCGTGATGGCGCGCGAGTTCCATCAGCGCGTTCATTTCGCAGCATCGCCCGGCGAAGTGCACTGGAATGATCGCGCGGGTCCGCGACGTGATGCGGCGTGCCGTGTCGTCGGGATCGAGGCACATCGTGTCCCGCCTCACGTCGGCGAGGACCGGCCGGCCGCCGGCGTGGACGACGACATTCGCCGTCGCAGCGAACGTCATCGACGGCACGATAACTTCGTCGCCAGGCTCGATTCCGATGGCGATCATCGCGAGATGAAGCGCGGCCGTACACGAGCTGACCGCGACAGCGTGACCGGCGCCAGTGTAGCTGCGAAACGCCTCCTGAAACCGCGCGACCTTTGGCCCCGTACCGATCCATCCGCTCCGGAGCGTCGCCATCATCTCGTCGATCTCGGCGTCGAGCAACTGCGGCCTGCCGAACACGAGGTAATCATCGCGCACCGGCTCGTTCAGGGACCACGTTCGCGTCTCAGCGGCGGTCATTTGATTAGGGGTCGAGGGAAAATGAGCCCTTGAGGGCACGTGCCAGAGCCCGGAGTCATGATGAAGGACTGGCCGGCGTGCCACAAGATACTACGTGCTACGATCGCCGACTCACCCGGGAGCGCAATGCGGCGAAAGCGTGCTTCGCTATCCCGAGGTCGCCCGCAAGTCGGAGATTAGCTTCTGATACACCCTATCGCCGCAATCTTACGAGATCAGCTATTCCGGCGATCAGCAATCTGTAGTCTATTTTGTCTCGACGGGTGTTTCGCACGACCTCTGCAAACGTTTTCTTACCTTAGCAGGGTGAATGGCGATGCAAGTCGCTTCAGAGCCGATCTCGGGACGCAATCGATGTGAGAAGCGCGACTGCGCGCCGACGCGTCCACGAGTCGCCTTCTTCGATTACCCCGACGTATTCGAGGACTTCTACCCGCATTACGGAGTCGACCAGCGAGCGTTTGGCACCCGATGGGCCGAAACCGGAGTTCACGCCGTGGTCACCATGGTGCAACGCGACGTGGGCGACGTTACGTGGTACAGCCAGTCTCTCAAGCCCGAGATCCAGGAAACGGTGCATGCGGTCGTCGGATGCCGTGTGAAGATGCTGCCATCCTCTTGGTTGCATCGATTGATGTGGCGGGCGTTCTACCTCTCGCCGGGCGCGTGGCGATGGCGATGGCGCACCCGTGCTTATGGCGCGTTCGCGACTGTCGCGTCCTATGCGTCGCCGGCATCGGTACCGCTTCTCAGCGCCTTGCGCCACGACCGGCCAGACGTCCTGTTCACTGGAAGCTACATGTCGGGCCGATTTGACGTGCTGGTGGTGCTTGCGAAGCTGCTCGGCATTCCGCTGATAGCGTTTCATTCCGGGGGTGAGCCGCACGAATACCTCGGGAAAATGACGCGACGGTGGACGATTCCGCGGGCAGACATGTTCATTGTGTCGAGCCAGGCCGAAGGTGCGATGCTGATGACGCGCTACGCAGTCCCGGCCGAGCGGGTTGCTCTGATACTCACTCCGATCGACACCACCGGCTTCCGGCCGACGAACCGGGTATCGGCGTGTCGGCTCGCGGATCTCGACCCCGCCCGTCGTTACCTGCTTTTCGTCGGCCGTCTCGTCGATGAGGTGAAGCGGGTGAGCGCGCTAATCCGCGCCTTCGCGCCGCTCATGGTCCGGCATCCTGACGCTGATCTTCTGATCGTGGGCGAGGGACCCGACGGCGAGCGGCTTCGGCAGCTCGGCGCCGAGCTTGCCCCCGGTCGAGTGCGATTCCTCGGATGGCGTTCCGGAATCGAGGTGCTCACCGCGCTTTACAACGCTGCCGAGTGCCTGCTCCTCCCCTCGCGCCGCGAGGGATTCCCGACCGTTGTCGGAGAAGCAATGGCGTGCGGAACTCCAGTGCTCGCGTCGCAGGTCGGCGGAGTCGCCGAACTGGTTGTGGAGGGCGAGACGGGATGGCTTGTTCCGGCTGGCGACGACAATGCCCTCGCCAGCCGGCTCTCCTTCGTGCTCGATCATCGCGACGCCGTGGCCGCAATGCGGCCGCGTGCGCGGAGCATGGCCGAGACCCGGGTGTCGCGTGAGATGGTCGCGCAAGCCCTCGCCCAATGCTTCGCCTCGGTGCTCGAAAGAGCTGCCGTCCGTTGAAGCGGCTATATCGTAACCGCAGATCCATCCGGCTGGCAGGCACATGACGGCCTCTCAAGCCCTCGTCATAGCATCGGAAGATGAACTGCCGGTCGAGCGCCACGTGTGGGGCACGGGCGGCTGGGTTCCGGCCGACCAACGCGAGGCACTCGACTGGCTCACGCTCTTGCGCCTGCTCGGGTGGGACGTGTCCGTTGCCCGGCTGTCGGGCAGACGGCTGAGCCGCGCCGTCCCGAACGAGACTCGATGGGTTATCATCGCATCCGATCCGGATACGGTCGACGAGGAGACCGCGTCGATGCTCGCACGCTTCCTGAACTCTGAGCCGGCGATGGTCGTAGTCCGCGCTTCGGCGCCCGAAAGTCCCTTGGCACGACTCGCGGGTGCTTCGCGCCTGGCCGCGGAGACCACCGGTGCCACGCTGACATGGACCGGGCACGGAGCGGCGAAGCGATGGCTGACCGGAAGACCGCTCTCGGCAAATGCATTGATCCTGACACATGACGTGACGACATGGGCCTCGATGGAGGGGTCACCGCTGATAGCTGCGCGCCGGCTCGGATTCGGAACGGTCGTGACACTCGCGGCACATCCCGGCGAAATGCGCGACGCAGGGGGCGGGGGCACCGCACTCATGCGGCATCTACTTACGGCGGGGCCTGCCGCTCCAGTCGCGTGGCTGGACTTCGACAACACGCTGGTACTTCGGATGGACGATCCGGGCGGCGCGCAGAACGTGCACAGTCGCGCGTGGGGTTACACGAAGATCAATGAGACTGGCTGGGGTGCAATCACAGCTGACCTCCGCCGCAGGGATGGGCGCCTCTCAGTGCTGTACACTGCTGGCTGGGTGGATGATGGAGACGCGTCCCGCGGCGCACTTAGTGTGGCCGGTGCGGCCGCGTCGCGTGTTGCAGGACGGATCCACCCCTCGCCCCACGTAGTCTATCAGGAGGCAGCCGGAGATTCGCCGGCGAAGTCGAACGACTATGCGTCAGAATTCCGCGGGATCAAAGCGCTACGCGACGGCGGCGCCGGCGACATCGAGCTGCACGGCTATACCCACATGCATCCCGACGCCGCCGCATGGGCCAGATCCGCCGACCGCTATGAAGCTCTCGCGTGGTTCCGGGAGCTCGGCCGCGCCGCTGCGCCGACCATCGCCGGCCGCCCCCGTTCCGAACACCCTATATCGCTGGGCATCAAAGCGATCGAACGTCATTTCGGCGTGATGCCGACAACGCTGGTTCCGCCCGGTGACGAATGGACGGACGACGCGCTCGAGACCGCACTCGAGCATGACCTGCAGCTGGTCGACAGCTACTACCTTGCGCTCCGGCATGACGGCCGGTTCTGCTGGGCGACGCACGTTTGCGCGCCTTATCTCGACAGGCCTGATGCAGCGTGGTTCGAATCAGGCCTCCCGGTCATCGGATACTTCCATGACCGGGAGCTGGCGCTGGAAGGTGTCGAATGGATGTCCGGATGGCTCGATCGCTGGCAGGGAGCGGGTGCCCGGCGCCTCATCGATTTCCGTGAGTTGGCCGGCGCGCTCGGGCACAGAGTGTACCTCGAGGAAATCGAAGGCCTCCGCTTGCACGTCGAAAATGCCGATGGTCCACCTTTGGTTCGCCGCTTGCCGATCGCTTTCCGGCCGGGGAACGGAAGCCTTCCCGCTGAACTCACAGTCACAACTGGCGAATCCGAGCTGTCTCTGCCCGTTCGCGAAATCGAAGCCGGCGTCGGGCGGGTTAATGTTCCGCTTGAGCCGCGTGCGGGGACCCGTTACCGATAGCCGCAATCATCCAGCATGCGGCCCACAACGGTTGCTGCTTCGAAATATTCCTCGGCGATCCTTCGTGCGGCAAGCGCATGCGCGTCATAATCGGAGTTCAGACGCTCGATGGCATCGAGAAGGTCTTCCATGTTGGAGAAGGAAAGCACGCCACTGCCCGACGGAAGCCAGTCGGTAAACCCGGTGTCCTGATGGAGGACCGGCCGGCCGGCGGCAAGATAGCACGTACTGCGATCGCTGAACCATCCCGACCGCGATGCGACGAAAGCGTGTTTCGCAATGCCGAGGTCCGCCCGCGAGGCGGAGATGAACTCCTGATACGCCTCGATCGTTCCGCTTATCTCGAGCGGATTGACAAGCTCCCAGCCCAGCTCACGCAGTCTGGTCAGAGGGGCACCACTTCCTCCGACGGCCAGTGAGAACCGCTGCGTCGTATGCTGTGGGAGATCGATAAAACGATCGAACTCTCGGTTCTTATAGCCGTAGGTGCGGCCGTCGAGCTCGACTGGGCTGCCCCCAGTCCATTGTGAAACTCCGGAAATGGGAGACGACGGGGAGGCGGCGGTGACATGCCAGTACCGGGTAGCTGTCACGGGACGTGTGGCGATCCAGTCGCGGCCCGCCGCCGGCACCATGCAATCCTTCATCCCGATACGCGTGCCGTATGTGAAGAGTGTATCGTAGTTCGCCAGGACTGCGGCCGTGTCGCCATCGGATTGAAGCATAGCCGCCTGTGTAAACAGTGGATCGCCGTCCACGAAGGCCCGTTGCGGACAGCGGGCGAACTCGTCACACCAGGCCCTCTCGCACAGTGTCATGATGAAGTCGGCGCTATCCAGAACCGCGCGCAAGTCTGACCATCCCGCGCCGTGACAGCGGTCATGCCGGTCAATAAAACTGAATCGTCCAGGCGCGATCCCGAATTCAGGCAACACCTCGCCGAGATAATCGATTGCATGGGCGGGGTCATCCGTCATCGCATCGGCGACGGGATCGTACATCTCCTCGGGTTTGTTCTGGCGCTCGACGTAGTGCACGTCGTAACCAAGTGTCTGCAACCCGGCGATGTAGTGGAGGTTGTACAAGCTCATGCCGGCGAACGGTAGCTTGCCGATGAAACCGACGACGACTGCGGTTGGCCTGGTCACTTCGTAGTCGCGGGTGGCTGCATTGGCTCGCTCCGTGGCTTTCGGTTGAACGATCGGTCAAGGTACGGGGAGTCAGACCCATGCGGAATGGCAGCCGGGCAGTTAGCCACGAACCGTGCTGCCCCGTTGTGCAAAAACAGGCATGTGTGGCAGAGCGGGCGCGTGCGGAATTCCGTGGACGCAGTTGTAACGCTTGCGTTTCGGCATCATCCGTCGCGACAAAAACCGCTGGCTTCGGCATCACATTCCTGCTCCTCGGTGCAATCTTGTTGACAAAATAATCTTATGCGCGTAAGGTGCCGCCTCTTCTGAATCCGACTGGTTCTGCCGTAAATTGATCAGTGGAGATTCTCGGCGAGTCGCGGTCTTGCTTTTTTCTGCTTCGCCACGTTGGACTGCAACACCTCTGTAACGTTCGCACGCGCAGGGCAAGTGACTATGGAAGCCGAGGCAGGTTGGAGCCATTGTCACGCAATCGATTGGCTCGGAACGGCGCAGGGCTGCACAAGGTGCGTTCAGCTGGATTCACGGAAACAGAAACGACGCCCGGTCTGTCATGGTCGGTGCGGGACGAGGCGATGGCGACTAGAGCGAGGAACATCGTAGAACGGATCGGCCTGACGCCAGCGCCATCACGCGGCAAGCCGGTTCCGCCCCCAGCGATACTCGGAGGCGGCCGGCCGGCGGTGCGCGGAAAGTTTCTGTACGTCGACGGAGAGAAGTTCTACATGCGCGGCGTGACGTACGGTCCGTTCCGGCCGGACAACACGGGCAGCGAGTACAAGAGCGAGCTCGAGGTGACGCAGGACTTCGCCGCAATGGCCGCCAGTGGTGTGAATCTCGTTCGCACATACACGGCGGTTCCCCATTGGCTTCTCGACTGCGCCCAGCGCCACGGTCTCCGGGTGCTTGTGGGACTCGCGTGGGAGCAGCACATAACGTTTCTCGACGACAGGCAGACACGCCGCCGCATCGAACAGAGCGTGCGCGAGACGGTCCGGAACCTCGCGGGGCATCCGGCGGTCCTGGGATTCGCCGTCGGCAATGAGATTCCGGCGTCGATCGTCCGGTGGTATGGGGCGGTGCGTATCGAGCGATTCATCGAGGGGCTCTACAACATCGCGAAGAGCCAGGATCCCGACGCGCTGCTCACTTACGTGAATTATCCAACGACCGAGTACCTGCGCCTGCCGTTCATCGATTTTCTCTGCTTCAACGTCTATCTCGAGAAGCCGGCGGATTTCGCGTCGTACCTTGCCCGGCTGCACAACATCGCGGGCGACAAGCCGGTCGTGCTCGGAGAGCTTGGTCTCGACAGTGAAAGACATGGCAGGGAGGAACAGGCATCCACGCTCGACTGGCAGATTCGCGCGGCATTCGCGGGAGGCTGCGCGGGCGTCTGCGTATTCTCGTGGACCGATGAATGGTTCCGCGGCGGTCATGAAATCGAGGGCTGGGGGTTCGGGTTGACGGATCGGGCGCGATTACCCAAGCCGGCGCTCGCAACGCTCAACCGCACGTTTTCGGAAGTACCGTTTCCAGCGGACGTCGAGTGGCCGAAAGTGAGCGTCGTCGTGTGCACCTACAACGGAGCACGGCACATTCGAGAGACCTGCGAGGCGTTGGAAAGGCTCGATTATCCGGATTACGAGGTCCTGATAATCTCGGACGGATCGACGGACGCGACGCTCGACGTGCTCGCCGATTTCGATTTCAAGGTCATCGCCGTCGAGAACGGAGGTCTCAGCCGGGCGCGCAACCTGGGATTGCAGTCAGCCACGGGGCAGATCGTAGCCTACCTCGATGACGACGCGTATCCAGACGAGCATTGGTTGAAGTATCTCGCGTGGGCTTTCAAGACGAGCATGCACGCCGGCATTGGAGGCCCGAACTTTCCGCCGATCGGCGACGGCTTCTGGGCTCAATGTGTCGCGCATTCACCGGGAGGCCCCAATCACGTGCTGCTCGAGGACGAGCTGGCCGAGCACATCCCCGGATGCAACATGGCCTTTCGGAAATGGGCGCTCGAGAAGGTTGGAGGATTCGACCGTCACTTCCGGATCGCGGGCGATGACGTCGACCTATGCTGGAGAATCCAGCAGCAAGTCGGCACGCTGGGATTCAGTCCGTCAGCGGTAGTCTGGCACCATCGCCGGAACAGCGCGTCGTCGTACCTTCGCCAGCAATCCAACTACGGCCGCGCCGAGGCGATGCTCGCCGCGAAGTGGCCGCAGAAGTTCAACGCGGCGGGGCACGTCACATGGGGCGGCCGGGTGTATGGAACGGGTCGCTCCATTCCGGTTTTTTCGACACAGGTGAAGATCTATCAGGGCACATGGGGGACGGCTCCATTTCAGTCGATGTACGAGCAGCCAAGCGGCGTTCTCGGCTCACTCCCGCTGATGCCTGAATGGCATTTGCTTGTTGGAGCGCTCGCTGCGATCTCGCTGCTCGGGCTGGTGTGGCCGCCGCTGCTAGTTGCCCTCGTCGCCCTGGTGCCTGCCCTGCTTGCGCCGCTGGTCCAGGCTGTTCGCGGTGCCGCCGAAGCGCGGCTTGACGGCCTGCCTACTGGCCGGTTCTTCCGGTGGCGGGCGAGGGCGGTCATCGCTCTGCTGCATTATCTCCAGCCGGTGACGAGGCTTCGTGGCAGACTCTCCGAAGGCCTCCGTCCCTGGCGCTGGCGCCATAAGGGTCTGTCGCTGTTCGGCTTCCGAAAGTACGCTCACTGGCAGGAGAGCTGGCTCTCCAGCGAGCTGCGCCTGGTGGCGCTTGAGACACGCCTTCACCAGTTCGGCGCGCGAACGACCCGTGGCGGAGACTTCGACCGCTGGGATCTCGAGGTTCGAGGAGGCGCACTCGGAAGCGCGCGCGTACTGACGGCAATCGAGGAGCACGGCGCGGGAAGGCAGCTAGTACGTTATCGGGTCGATCCGAAGTTTTCGAGAGCGACATGGACGCTGATTGCGATTGTCGCTGCCCTGGCATGGGTCCCGGTCACAGCCGGTGATCGGCCCGCCATCATTTTCATCGAGCTGCTTGCGCTCATGATCGTTGGCCGCGCGACACTCGAGTGCGCGGCGGCGGCCAGCCTGGTGGAGAAGGCGGCGTCGACGGCGCTTGCTCCGCGCGGCTGACCACTAGCGCCGATCCGCGGTCACGTCGCTGACCGCCGAGCCAGCTATCGCGACCGCTTGACCTTTGCCAGCAACGGGATAGGGCGGGTTCGCGCCCCGGAGCAAGAACGACAAGGCGAGCGGTGGCGTCATTCCTGCCATTCAAACACAGGCCGCCATGAAAAATCATAAGGGAATACCCATGCACCGAATTGCCTCACTTGCGCTGGCCGCGGCCAGCGGTCTCGCAGCGATCGGAGCCTGCGCCAGCCAAACCCAATCGAACACAATTGGAGAGGGCATCGCGACGTCGGTCACGCAGGCAGTAGTGAAGTCATACCTGGACAGCTACGCGAGGGAGTACCAGCGCCTCTCCACGGAGTCCAGCGAAGCGCAGTGGGCGTCGAATACCCGTATTGTGGCGGGCGATTCTACGAATGCTGTGCGGACGAAGGCCGCCGACGAGGCCCTCAACCGCTTCGTCGGAAGCACCGAGAACATCAACAGAATCCGCACCTTCCTCAAAGCGGAGAGCGTGCTGACGCCGATCCAGAAGCGGCAGCTCGAGACGATGCTGTACAACGCCGCCACCGGCCCGCAGATGGTGGCCGACGTCGTCAGCCGGCGCATCGCGGCCGACGCCGCGCAGACGGAGAAGCTCTACGGTTACACGTTCAACGTGGCCGGAAAAGCGGTCACGCCCAACCAGATCGATTCGGTCCTTCGCAACGGTACGAATCCGACGGAACGCCGTGCGTACTGGGAAGCGTCGAAGGCGATCGGGCCGACACTCAAGCCCGGTATCGTCGAGCTGCGTTCGCTCCGCAACCAGACAGTGCAGGCGCTCGGCTACTCCGATTTCTTCTCGTATCAAGTCTCCGATTACGGGATGACTGCGGACGAGATGCTCCGCCTCACAGACGGAATGAACCGCGAGCTCCGCCCGCTCTTCCGCGAGCTCCACACGTGGGCGCGTTACGAGCTGGCGAAGAAATACAACCAGCCGGTACCGAAGCTCATTCCCGCCGATTGGCTGCCGAACCGCTGGGGCCAGGATTGGTCCGCGCTCGCGACCGTGTCGGGCCTCAACCTCGACTCTGCATTCGTCGGCAAGACGCCCGAGTGGATCGTCCGCCAGGGCGAGGAGTTCTACAAGAGCCTCGGCTTCGAGCCGCTTCCCGCGAGCTTCTGGGAGAAGTCGTCACTTTATCCGCTTGCTGCGGGCTCGCCCTTCAAGAAGAACACGCACGCCTCGGCGTGGCACATGGACCTGCAGAACGACGTCCGCTCTCTCATGAGTGTAGAGCCCAACGCCGACTGGTACGGCACATCACACCACGAGCTGGGCCACGTTTATTACTACATGACCTACAGCCGCCCGGAAGTACCGCTCGTCCTTCGCGGCGGCGCCAATCGCGCATACCACGAAGGCATCGGCACCCTCATGGAGCTCGCGTCGGGCCAGCGCCGCTATCTCGTGAACCGCGGCGTGATCTCGGGCGGCTCGGTACCTGATACGATGCAGAGCCTGCTCAAGGAGGCACTGCAGTACGTCGTATTCATGCCCTTCTCCACCGGTACGATGACTCGCTTCGAGCACGAGCTTTACTCGAAGAACCTTTCACCCGACCAGTTCAACGCGAAGTGGTGGGAGCTGGCGGCGAAGTACCAGGGCATCGCCCCGCCCACACCCCGCGGAGAGAACTTCGCCGACGCGCTAACGAAGACTCACATCAACGACGACGCGGGTCAGTACTACGACTACGCGCTGTCGCAGGCGCTGCTTTTCCAGCTGCACAATCACATCGCGCGCAACATCCTCAAACAGAATCCGCACGATACCGATTACTACGGCAATCGGGAAGTCGGAAGCTTCCTCAAGGCGCTGATGGCACCCGGCGCGAGCCGGCCGTGGCGTGAGGTTCTGAAGGAGACGACCGGACAGGAGCTCAACGCCCAGGCAATGGTCGCGTACTTCGCTCCACTCCACACTTGGCTGAAGGAGCAGAACAAAGGCAGGACGTACACCCTTCCGGAAATCTGAGACGGCAGTGCGCGGTTCGGACGAAGAGATCGCACGACGATTCCAGAACCTCGTTATCCAGGGGGTGGGCGTCTCTTTCGACCGCGAGTGTCAGCCGGTTCCACACGTCGCTTCGCTCGCCGCGCGCGCGTAGCTGGAGTGCCGCACGAGCGTAGGCGACGTCGTCAGCACCGAGCCTCGTTATTTGGCGTCCTCCCTGGTTCATGACTGACGGCCACGCACTGGTGTGACCGAAGCCCAGCGCGTGCATCATTTCATGCGTGACGACACTTGCGCTCTGCATCGTCTGGAGGGAGCGAAGGAAAACACGAGCGTCGTAAACATCGCCGGTCGAAGTCCAGGTGATCAGAGTAATGCCATCACTGCCGCCGGTCGCTTTCAGTGCAACGACGATCACATCTTCGGGATCTGCGTCGCCGGAAAGCGTTACGGGGCGAAAGAGTCGCATTCCGAAATCGGCCTCCATCTCCTCCAGTATCGCCCAGAAGCCCGCCGAGTCGGCCGCCGGGATTCCCGCGCCTCGTCCGACGCGGAATGCCACCGCGATGGGCAGGCGTGAAGGATTCCAGCCTACGACACGGCGCTCGCTCCTCGATCCCGTATGCCGCCAGAAGCGCGCTGATTTCGATCCACCCGCCGCGGCGCCTCGATCGATCCTAACCGTTGCGCCGGCGAACCGTCCGGCGGGAATGGTCAGGAAGCTGTCGTTGGCCGCGGCCTGCGCCGAAGCGCCGCGGAGTGCGGATAGCGGGAGAACAAGAATAACGGCGAGTCTGCGGTAACTCATTGCACCGAGAGGGAAGTTACGAAACAGGCTATCACCGAGGTACGGCACGGCGAGGACGAAATATGGAGCGTTCCGGGCTCCCCCGGGTATATATTGCGTGGGATTGCTCGCGTTCGGCGTTGCGCCCACAGCGGACTACCAGTCTATGCTTTGCAGCGCTCACGTGTACCGCATCGTGGAGATCGAATGACTTCTCACTTATCCATTGCTCGGCTTCGCACCCGCCGCGCGCGGCGCGCGGCGCTCTGCGCTTCGATTAGCGCCGGGCTTTTCGTAGCTTTTCCGCAGGAGGCATCCGCCCAGGGTGCGGGGAGCATTTCTGGCGCGGCCATCAGCAAGGTAGGCAGGGACACGCGAAAACTGAGGGTCAGCGCGGCGGACGCCGGCGGCTCGGTACAGTTCATTCACAACAGCCCCGCCGGAATGTCAAGGTTCCGCGGTAGCGTGAGCTGCTTCAGCATGAGCGGGGGCGTCGTTCAGATGAGCGGAGTCGTGGATAAAGGTGAGACGGCCACCGGAACGCTGCTCGACGGAAAGGCCTTCGCGATCACCATTCAAGCGGGCTCGTCGCCTCAGTCGTTTTCGCTCCCGAATTTCGGTGATGCTCGCTCGATCGGCGCGTGCAGCGGTGGCCGCGCGGAGACAGTGCCCGTTACCGAGTTCGGCTTTAAGCTCCAGTAAGGTACTGCGCCACGGGAGGACTATGACCGCAGGCTATAGCCGACCGGCCCGCGCATGCCCACGCCCGCCCAAGGCGGCCCTCTGTGACTCTGGATATCTGCACCTCGCGGTTGTCTAGAAGGGCGTGCGGAATCCCAGCCCGAGGTCAACGGTGAAATAGTTGACGCCTTTTTCCGTGGGGGTCGGGGATGTGACGCCAGGCACCTTGTATTTGAGGTTCTGGCCTACATAGCGAACCTGTGGCGTGAGGTTCATCAATCCAAACACGGGGATGTCGAGACCTGCGCCCAGCTCGAATCCCGGCGTCCTGTCCGTGGTCAGATCGTTCGAGCTCGCGCCCCCGTACTCTCCCTTGAGTTCGTTGAACGTCACACCTGCCTTCACCCACGGCTTGACGAACGACATTGCGGACGGATTGATTCGCACACCCGCGGAGACGCCCGCCAGCTTGTACTTCCCGTCTGTCGTGCAGGTGGCCGTCTCGCAGTCGAAGTTGATGTTGTCGAACCCTGCATACACGCCGAACATGCCGAGGCCGACGCCCGCATCGAGGCCGTAGCCAAAGCCGGTCTTGGCGCCAGCCACTAGGGCGTCTGCCCCGCCGCCTGACGGATCGTCAGCGAACGCGCCTGTGGGTACACCCGCCCCTCCGCGGAGACCGATATGAAACGACTGGGCGTGAACGGGAACCGCGACGAGGCTGACCGCCGCGGCAGTCAGGAATACAAGGGACAGCTTCATTGAGGAGGCTCCGGTTGTGTGTGTGCTTGGCGACGGCTCTAACAGCACAACGTGTGCTTACCAGCGATAGTGGGCGAACGCCTTGTTCGCCTCGGCCATGCGGTGAGTGTCTTCCTTCTTCTTGACCGCGTTCCCCTCGCCCTTCGACGCTGAGATCACTTCGGCAGCGAGCTTTTCGGCCATCGACTTCTCGCCGCGGCTGCGGGAGAAGGTGATCAGCCAGCGCATCGCAAGCGCCGTGCGGCGATCGGGCCGGACTTCGACGGGCACCTGATAGGTCGCGCCGCCAACGCGCCGGCTCTTCACTTCGACCGCCGGCTTCAGGTTGGTGAGCGCCTGTTTGAAGATTGTCACGCCGCTCTGACTCGTACGGGACTCCACGAGGTCCATCGCATCGTAGAAGATGCGTTCGGCCGTCGACTTCTTGCCCTCGTACATGATCGCGTTGATGAACTTCGAAACGGTCTGGCTGTCGTAGCGCGCATCGGGCAGGATGGGGCGCTTTACGGACTTCTTGCGACGACTCATTTGCTACTTTCCTCCAGCAGCAGTGGCGGTCTTCGGCTTCTTGGTGCCGTACTTTGAGCGACTCTTGTTGCGTCCGTTCACCCCGGAAGCGTCGAGCGAGCCGCGTACAATATGGTAACGGACGCCGGGAAGATCCTTCACACGGCCGCCGCGAATCAGCACGATCGAATGCTCCTGCAGGTTGTGGCCTTCGCCCGGGATGTACGCGGTGACCTCAAACCCGTTCGTAAGACGCACGCGGGCGACTTTTCGGAGCGCCGAATTGGGCTTCTTCGGGGTCGTGGTGTAGACGCGTGTGCAGACGCCGCGTCGTTGCGGATTGGATTTCAGGGCGGGCGCTTTCTCTTTCTTCTGTACGTCCCGGCGGCTCTGTCGGACGAGCTGATTGATTGTCGGCATTAAAGCGTCTGGGGGATAAAAAATGCGCCGCGCATCGTAGGCGGAGCAGCCTGTAAAATTAGTCATTGCAACCGGTTACTGTCAACCCGAGCTCGTGACTCCTGACATCGTGACTCTTCGCCGCTCAAGCCGCAAAGAGAGAAAAGCGTTAGCACCGATGTCGCATCTGGGTTAGCGCTCTCCCCGTGTTCAGAGCGCGAGTGGCCCTGAACTTGATCTTGCTCCTGACATGACATACATCGATCCCCGCATTCGCCGGCGACTCTCACAGACCGCGCGTCTAGTCCCGGCCCTCGTACTCTTCGCCTGCATCGAGTTCAAGGACGCGGACACCGAGAAGACCACCGCATCCGATTCGGCAGCCGCAGCACCGGTCACTTTCGACCCAAACGATATCTCGGCGCCCTCGTATGAGTCCTTCGCGCTCGACACTGCCGGCACGGGCGAGCGGCTGGCCAGGTTGTCGCGATACGACAGTTCTTTCAAGAGAATCTCACCGGCAACCGCTGCCGCGAGTATCGGCCGATTCCCCGCCAGCATTCCACCCCAGGGTCCAGCCACTCTCCACATCCAGATTCTCCTCGACCGGGCCGGCTTTTCGCCTGGCATTCTGGACGGCGGCTGGGGTGACAATGCGGCCCACGCCTTGAAATGGTTCAGAGTAGCCAACGGTATCGACACGGCGTCTGCCGGGTCAACCGATTCGAGTGCCGCTCTCGATGAGGCTACGTATCAGCGTCTGACAGCTGCCACCGGATCGGCCCCCGTGATGACCCACTACATCGTGACGGCGGAGGACCTACAGGGGCCGTTCGTGCAGATCCCGGAACGGGTGTACGACCAGGCCGAACTGCCCTGCATGTGCTACTCCACCCCCGCGGAAGCGATCGCCGAGCGGTTCCACACCTCCGAGAAAGTCCTCGCGCAGTTGAATCCACGCGTGCAGATGGCTTCACTCCGCACTGGGGCGCGGCTGATGGTGCCGAATGTCGCGGAGGACGACGGCACTCCGCCGCGCTCTCCTGCGGATACATCGCGATCGAGCGATTCCGCCGCACAGCGGGCCGGACCTTCCCGCGATACCGCGGCTCGCCAGGCTTCTGGCGCCATCGCCCGGCTCATCGTGTCGCGAACAGGATTCTGGCTCCACGCGGTCGATGCATCGGGTAAAGTCCTCTATCACTTCCCCTCTACGCTTGGCGCCGGATATGATCCCTCACCCACCGGCGATTACCGCATCACGAACATCGCGCAGGATCCCACGTTTCACTATCAGCCGAAGCTGTTCGCAGAAGTTTCCGACGACAAGCCAGAGGCCCGGCTGCCGAAGGGTCCCAACTCGCCCGTCGGCGTCGTGTGGATGGCTATCTCCAAGCCACACTATGGCATCCACGGCACCTCAGCGCCGGAGACGATTGGCTACGAAAATTCACATGGATGCGTGCGGCTCACCAACTGGGATGCGAGAAAGCTGTCACGACTGGTCAGTGCCGGAACCCCGGTGGAGTTTCAGTAGCGAATTCCCCGGGCAGACCCGGTGGCGGGTCACCGCTCCGGGCGTTCTCTCCCTCCCCTTCTTCCCTGGCCCTCCCGATCGCGGTTGGACTGGAACGGCTCCTTGATACGCCTCGGAACCTTCGCCCACTGCTCCGGCGTCAGCAAGGACTCGGCGTTCTTTACCGCCTTCTCCGTTACCGTCCGCCCTTCCTCGATCCGGTCTCGCATGCTCTGGGCAAGTTGCCGTGCGTCGCCGCTGCGAGCGCTCTGGCCTCCGAGGCTCTCGGCGATAGAACCGATGACCGTATCGGCCTCCGCCTGGAGCGAATCGCCCAACACCTTGAGCGTTGCCTTCTGTTCTGTGGTCAACTGGATCTGGAGAGAGTCATCCAGCTGGAGGATCTGGTGATAAGGGTTCGGAATGGCGCGGGCGAGCCGTTGTCTGAACTCGGCCACGCTCCCGCGGCCTCCCCCTTCGCGGCCAAACGCAGCATTCACCTGCTGCCGTCCGGCATCCGGCCCAAGCGTAAGACGTCCCTGCAAGGCGAGTTGGAAGGGAACGCGGAAAGGGTTCCGCGTCCCCGCCGCGCCGAAATGTTCGTTGACCTGGTAGCGAAACCGGGCCGACGCGGGATCGAAGCCTCGGACGTACAACAGGGTTCGGTCCGGATACACAGGTTGTCCCCAACCCTTGAGGCGATTGCCATTGAAAAGCTGATCGAAGCCGGCGAGGGTATTGATCGAGACAAGCGATAATGTGAGCCTGCGCTGGAGCCCGAGCACGTCCGGGCGGACATTTGCCTGCAGATCGAGAGTCGGAGACCATGGAGCAGAGCAGCTGTTGCGGGCGGCAACGGAGCCCGTCTGTTTCCGAATGCAGTCGCGGGCGCGCTCGGGCGCGGTCGCGAGCAGGCGAGCCATGCCCGCCCCGCTCGCCGAATCGGGGGCGACCCTGGGGTCGAAAATGAATGGGCGATCGTTGCGGTGCCCGTCCCCGTTTACGTCGCCGCCCACGATGGGAGTGTAGAATCCGCCAGAGATAATACGCGCGACCGCGGTCAACTCCAGGGCTGGCATTACCGGCACTGTCACGGTTCCCACCAGTAAATGACGGCGCTCTTGGTCGCTCGTGCCCCACTCGGCGCGGTTGGGATTGCCCGCCGTCGTTGCACCGCCCCCTCCACCGCCGAACCCTCCGCCCCCCGCGCCGCCAGTCACCCGCCCGAACGTCGCGAGTCCCTGAACCTCGTCTCGCGAGCGTGTGTAGGTATAGGATGCGTTGAATATCGCTCTGTTCGCCAGTCCGTTAAGGGTCACGCTGGCCTGTCGCGTGTCGGAGGTCAGCTCCGAAGTGACCTCGCTCACGGCTCCGAATCGGGGTGAAAGCCTCGAGCCGCTCATTGAGATCGCCCCGGTTTCCGGGACGATCGATGCAAGCGGCGCGTATACAGGTCGATCGCGCTCAATGCTGAGCTTGAACTTCGGAATCGTATCGAGATTGAGATCGCGTGCGCTCGTTTGGCCGACGCCGCGCGCGTACGCCACGTCGATCGACAAGGTGTATCGCTCAGCAAACCGTCGGTTGTACCCGAGCGAGCTCCGCCAGGCCCTCGGCGCCCCGAAATCCTCGTTGAACACAGTCACGTTCCGCCTCTCGGTCCCGAATACCTGCGAAGTTCCATTGCAAGAATCTGGAATCGAACCGGGATCACGCAGGAATGCTTCCCAATCGGGCGCCGGGACCGTCGATCCAACGCACACGAGCGCAGACTGCCCCCTGGGCAATCCGGTCGCTTCTATCGCCGATCCGAAGAGCTGTGTCGGCGCGCGCCCGCGAAACTCGCCGAACCCCCCACGAAGGGTACCGAGCGGACGGCCGCGATCCGTCGGCCCAACCGAGTATGAAAAGCCTACACGGGGACTCAGGTGAACATCTGTCGGGAATTGGTCGGTTCTCCGCCCGAAGATGGAATCAACCACCGGATTGTAGGCGGGTACATCCGGAAATCGCGAGCCCTCGAGTCTTACGCCGTAGGTCAGCTGCAGCGCGGACGACGCTTTCCACGAATCGCCCAAGTACACCGCCCCGTTGAATCCTCGGACGTTCCTCTCGCGACTCGAAAGCGTGCGTGTGAATTGCGTGGCCTGGCCTGTCTCGAAATCCGCAAGCGAGTTGAACAGAAAGGTGCCGAGAACGTTGGCCGATGACACGTTGATCGCCCGGTCCTCGTTGGCAAGCACTCCCAGCTTTATGCGGTGGGCGCCGCCTTCGGAAACCCGGGAGATCTCGTTGCTGACCTCGGTGAAGCGCGTTCGCGATTCCTGGGGCAGAGCCGAATTTACGCCGAACTGGAGAGTCGATATTCCGAGAGTGCCGTCGGTGAGGTTCGACGTAACGACAACCCTGCCACTCGGCACCTGAAGATACGGCTCCGTATTCCGGGTATCCAATGACCGATAGGCACGAAGCTCGTTGATGACGCCGCTCCAGTTCGACGTGAGACTGATCATCCCGCCGCCCCCGCCGCTTCTGAAATTCCCGCCGTTATGGGGCACCGAGAAAGGCGTGATTCGGCTGGCGTCCTGGATCGTTCCACGCCAGTCCCCCCGCAGCATCAGACTGTGTGTGTCGCCGAGATTGTAGTCGAGCCGGACGAGCGCGGAGGCGTTGTCGTTCAGTCGTTCTGCGGGGATGTCGGAAAGTGACGGCTGAAGCCCGAACCGGTTCAGCAGGCTGATAAACCGGTTGACCGAATCAGCATTGGTACCGAGCCGTTGCAACGCACGAGGATCCGCCGCCAGAAGCGATTGCAGCGGATCAGTTCGATGCAGCAGCGAGAATGCCCCGAAGGCAAGGAGCTTGTCCTGGACTATCGGGCCGCCCAGTCCGACGCTGAGCTGGTTCTGCGTGTATTGCTGGACGGAGGCGTTCTCCGCATCGTCCGCGAACTCGAGCGAGGGATCCCGCAGGGCGTAGCTGAGGGAGCCCTGAAAGGCATTCGTCCCGCTGCGCGTCGTACTTGCGATCTGGCCCCCGGTGAACTGCCCGCGAGCGACGTCGTACGTGCTCGTGATGACGCGGGTGTTGCGCAGTGCCTCCGAAGGCACGCTGCCGGCGCCGAAGCTGAGCCCGTCGAGAGTGATGCTGTTCTGATCGGCCGGCTGTCCAGCTACCGAGAAAGAGGCTGGCGTCGAATCTGTGCCGGCGATCCCGACGACTCCTGCGGCTAGCGTCGCAAGTGCGTTCAGGTCGCCGGGGTCGATCGGCAGCCGGTTCACAAGTCCCGGGTTGAGTCCGCGCTCGGAAGCTCCGGGTTCGCCCCGCTGCTGTTCTCTCGGCCGCCCGCGGGCACCACGGACCTCAACGCTCTGGAGAACCGTTGTCGTGCGACCAAGCGCCAAGTCCGCAACCAGCCGGTCCTCGTCGCCCTGGCGGCTGACTAACACGCGCGCCGGCGCGAATCCGAGGGAAACAACCTGTACGCGGTAGCTGCCACCTCCATCCGGGAACACGACCGTGTAGCGCCCCGCCGCATTTGTCACCTTCGACCTGGTGATCTGCGACTCGGTCGAGGTCACTTCCACACGCGCTCCGGTGACCGGCTTGCCGTCCGGACCAGTGACCTGCCCCATGATGATGTCGGTCGTCGACCCCACCTGCGCGTAAGCCTGTCCGGAGACCAGCATCGAGGCGAAAAGCATCAAGCACGAAGCAGCAAGCGGTTTCAGAAAACGCATTCAATCTCTCAGTAGTGGCTGAACGGCAATCAGCCTTGTTACGCACCGATTGCCTCGGGCGTTGGGGCTCAGGCAGTGGGAATTAACGAAGTTACCCCGAGACCGACGACCGCGTGAGCGAGCAGGATGGTGCATGACTTAGCTTTTCGCACCAATGAACGAACCTAATGCGCCGGGAAGCGCCGCGGCGTGCGGCAGTGTGCGGTAGTGTGCGGCCGAACCCGCGAAGGAGGCGCGCGCCCTGGGCTTCAGCGACGTCCAGAAGACCGGATACGACAACCGGACTCCACAACGGGAGCTCTGGAACCGGGAAGTCGCAATTACGGCGAGCGCGCTGTGCCTGAAGGCTTCGGCAGTTGCAACGCAAAGTAGCTACATGTCCTTATTCTGCTTCGCCCGCCCCTCAAGCCGCCCCTCACGTCGCTCCTTGATCAAGGCTGCGTTCTTGTCGAAAATTACATGCTGCTCTGGAGTAAGAATCGCGCGGTAATCGGCTTGGGACTTGGTTGTGATATCCAGCATCTTGGCACGGGCAGCGGCATCCGGCACCCGCTGTCGCTCATCGGCGGGCCGAAGCGCCTGCTTCTCTGCAGCGTACTTGTGCATGATCGTCTGAAGTTGTTCCTGCTGCGCCGCCGTGAGTTCAATGCCGGCGAACAGCCTTTTCGTCATCCGGGCTTCACGTCCCGCGCCCTGTTCACCCTGCTTGGCACGCTGCTGAGGGGGCGTTCCTGCTCCCTGCGGCCCCTGCTGCGCCGTCTGCGCGCTCCCCACCGAGGCGACGCCGAGGAATGCGACACCGCCGAATGCCATCCGAATCCAGCTCATTTTGTCTCCCGAGAACTTTGACTATTGGTTTGTATTGCCGACGATGGTAATGATACGCTCGAAAGTGAAAAAAGGTTGAAGGAACTTTCGGTCGCAGGCAGCGTGTCCCGCTTCCGCACTCCTTCCTCGAACGGGCCCACCAGGTGAGCGATGCTGTTGGCGTAGTAGCTGATGAGGCCCCGGTTGCCGGGAAGCACCGCGAAGCCGTCGCCCGACCGCACGAGCATCCGGCGCATTATCAGCATTCTCAAGGCGCGATCAAAAATCTCCTCGATGTCTCCTTCCGCGCGGATCACCCGCGCATTGAGCTCTACCAGCACGTCGCGCATCTCGGCCATTCGCTCGATCAACCGCGCCCGGGGGATGAAGTCGCTGTCGAGTGACTGGATCGCCGCGCACGCGAGCGGAACCGGCGTGACCGGTATGATGGCTCCTATCCGCGACATCATTGAGTCGCACAACGACTGAACTCTGGCAAGACGCTCGTGGCGCGAAAGATCGAACAGCGATTCGCCCTTGCGTTCGTGTTCGGCTAACCATGGAGCGAGCGCCACCGGCTCGCCGATGGTAACCGCCGCACGGCCATAGCGCTTCCACCTCCGAAACACGATGCGACCGGCGTTCCACCACAGGTACCGCGCGACCTCGTACATCTGCACGCGCCGCGGTGAGGTGCGTTCGCCCTTCGCAACCGCCAGCTCCCGCAGCAGCGACCGGTCCTCGAGAACGCGGTCGTAGTTGATCGCGACCGGCACAAGGCATATCCGGTCGCGGTACGCGTCGTCTCGTGCCACGCCGATGATGTAGTCGAGCAAGCCAATCTTCGCCGGTCGAAGCTTGCCATCCCGTGTCAACCCGCCCTCGGGGAAAATACCCTGCGTCACTCCGTTCCTCGTGATGAGCTGGACGTACCGCTCGAGCACGGTATGATACAGCGGCTCGCGGAATTTCCTTCGCACGAAATACGAGCCAAAGCTCTTGAACAGATACTCGAGAGGGAACGCGCGGGCCCACTCGCCGACGGCGTACGAAATCGCAACCCGTCCAGTGAGCACATAGCCGACGAGAACGTAATCGGCGTTCGAACGGTGGTTCATCAAATAGACGACGATCGCGTTCTTCGGAAGCGCCGACGACCCTCGGGTTCCATGCTGATCGGCGGATACCTTGTAGAACATGTTGAGCAGCGTCCGGCTGACAAAATAGCCGAACCTGTAATACGCGAGGATATTGAAGAACGGCACGATCTCGTCGACGTACCGCGACACCTTCGCAAGCACGGCGGCAGTCTCGAGATCATTCTCCTGCGCATGCAAGGCGACGGCTGTCGCGACGACCGGGTCGCGGAGGAGCGTCTCGCGGATGGAGTTTCTGTCCGCGAGCTTGAATCGGTCCACATGTGCACCGCGCTTCCGGATCGAACGAAGTGCGCTTCGGCTGACTCGTCTTCGCAGAAAGTCGAACGGCATATGGGCGCAGGTATCTCTTGACGCGGATGGGGGCGACGGAGGACGTGTCCTACCGGAGTTTTCCCCGGATTTCGATCGAGGCCTTATCTTACGCAGCTTCTCAATTTATCGATCCCGAATGAACCTCGCCGCGCCCGTCGCCGCCGCTCTGATACTCGTTGTCAGCCAATCCTCCGCCCAGCCGAATGACGTCCGCGCGGCGGGTAAGGCCGTGTTGCGGTCCCGCGCGAATGACTCGACATCTGCTCGGCTATCCGAGACGACCCTAAACGCTGCTCTGACACGCTTTCCCGCCCTCGTGTCGCGGAGCGATGCCGTAGCACTCCACATCCAGGTTCTTCTCGACCGTGCTGGCTTCTCACCGGGCATCATTGACGGCGCGTGGGGAAGCAATGCGGCGAGGGCGCTCAGTTTCTTCGTGACGCCCTATGCACCGGAGTCCCGCGCCGGTGCAGCAGCTGCGGCGATGACCACCCTCGATAAGCCTGCCTATGAAAGACTACGCATCGCTGCGGGACCGGGGGCAGTCATGGAACGCTACACGGTCACCGACGACGACCTTCGCGGCCCGTTCGTCGAAGTTCCGGACGACGTGTATGGGCAGGCTAAGTTGCGGTGCCTTTGCTACTCCTCCGCCGCCGAGGCGATCGCCGAGCGATTTCACATCTCTCCACGGCTCCTCGCGCGACTGAACCCTGGCACACCGCTCGATCAGCTCTCCCCCGGATTTGCGCTTCTCGTTCCCAACGTCGACAACGAGACCGAAGCATCCCCGTCGGACACCATGATAGTGGCGCGACTCATAGTGTCACGCACAGGTTTCTGGACCCAGGCCAGGGACGAATCAGGCCGCATCATCTTCCACTTTCCCTCGACGCTGGGCGGAGGCTTCGATCCATCACCACTGGGAAATTTCAAGGTCGTCAGCGTGTCGCGGAGCCCGGCCTTTCGCTACCAGCCGAAGCTGTTCTCGGAAGTGCCGGATTCCGAGCCGGAGGCGCTTCTGCCGCCCGGCCCCAACTCTCCGGTGGGCTCGGTGTGGATCGGCCTCTCCAAGCGCCACTACGGAATACACGGCACGTCGTCGCCCGAGACAATTGGCTACGCGACATCGCACGGCTGTGTCCGCCTGACCAACTGGGACGCGCTCCAGCTCGCTCTGCTCGTGGAGAGCGGAACGCCGGTGGAGTTCCGCTGAGCGAGCGAGCAGCCGGCGACCGCCTTCGCATCATCGTCGGCGGCTTTCTCGGGCTGTTGCCCGCCGGCGGAATCACATGGGACTACATCCAGTATCCGCTCGGCTTCGCTTCACTCGGGCACGACGTCTTCTACATCGAGGACACCCGCCTCTGGCCGATCTATCAGGACGCGGCATCGGGTGACGTCTCCTGCGCCGCGAATGTCGAGCACCTCGCGCACGTGATGTCCGCGTTCGGGCTGGCCAACCGCTGGGCGTACCGCGATGAAGTTACCGGGCAATGTTTCGGAATGTCCTCGGCTGCCGTCGACGAGGCCTGCCGCACCGCGGATGTTTTCGTAAACGTTTCATGCTCGACGTTCCTTCGTGACGAGTATTTGTCGATCCCCATCCGCGTATTGATAGACACCGACCCGATGTTCACCCAGATCCAGCACGCGACGCAGTCGGGGTTTACGGCCGGACAAACCGGAATTCGCGGGCTTGTCGCGGGCCACACTCATCATTTTACCTTCGGCGAGAGCGTCGGCGCACCTGACTGCCGCATTCCGGAGACGGGCGTTGAATGGCATGCGACACGACAGCCGGTTTGCATCGAGCATTGGCCGGTTACGCCGCTTCCCGCCGGCGGAGGCGCCAAATTCACAACTATAATGAACTGGACGGCTGGTCGTCCTCTGTTGTACGAGGGAGAATGCTGGGGTCAGAAGGACGTCGAATTCCTCCGGCTGCTCGACCTGCCTCGCCGCACACGAGCGCATCTCGCCGTCGTCGTTGGTCAGACGACGGGTGAGCCCTTTCCGGTCGAGAGGGCCACATCCGCTGGCTGGCAGGTGCTCGACCCGGCGACCTCAGCTGAAGATTGGCTGACCTACCGGAATTTCATTCAGTCGTCGGCGGGCGAGTTTTCCGTCGCGAAGGAGACATATGTGAAGGCCCGCACCGGGTGGTTCTCATGCCGATCGGCGTGTTATCTGGCGAGCGGGCGCCCCGTTGTCACTCAGGATACCGGGTGGTCACTTCACATCCCCTCCGGCCGCGGGCTCATTGGATTCACGACGCGCGACGAAGCCGTTGCCGGACTCGAGGAAGTAGCGAGTGATCCGGCGCGACATGGGGAGAGTGCGCGCGCAATCGCGGAGGAGTTCTTCGACGCGCAGCACGTTCTCGGGGATCTGCTCGCGCAGGTGACGACGGGATGAGCGAGGACGTGCTACACCCGATTATCCCGGGCGCGAAGCTGGACGGCGACTGGTTCGACTCACGGATACCGACAAACGTCGAGGCGGGTGAGGGATCGGTGATTGACTCGACGTTCTGCTTCAAACACTACTTTGCGACCGGGTTGGTGGGGCTCAGGGTTGGACGAAACGTCACCATCTGGCGCACTTCGCTTGCCGCCGAGAAAAACGGGATCATCGAGATCGGCGATCATTGCTACATCGCGAATGCGTCGCTGGTGTGCTCGTCGCGGATCACCATCGGATCATACGTGATGATCGCCGGCGGGGTGACGATCGCGGATTCGGATTTCCATCCGCTTGGGCCGGCGGCGCGCGTCGCCGACAGCATCGCGCTGTCTCCGATCGGAGACCGGTCACGCCGGCCGGCGATTGAAACACGTCCCGTGGTGATCGAAGACGACGTGTGGATCGGATACAACGCGACGATTCTTAAAGGCGTGCGCATTGGCGCGGGCGCGGTTGTCGCTCCAGGCGCCGTAGTCATCCGTGATGTCGAAAGCGGAACGCTGGTCGGCGGGAATCCGGCGCGCTTGCTGGACGAGCCCCAGTCGTGACGGATTCACGCACACACGTGGCCGGCGACTGGTACCCGCTTGGGCTTCCCGAAAACATCGTCATCGGAAATGACGTGTACATCGATAGCTCCTACGGCTTCGCCAATTTTCACTCCCGACTGCAGCCCGGTCTCACGGTTGGTGATGCATCCGGCGTGTACGACCGTGCGGCTCTTGTGGTAGGGCCGCGAGGGCGAGTGACTGTCGGGGCATTCACCGTGCTCAACGGTACCTACGTGATCTGTGACGACAGAGTCGATATCGGCGCGCATTGCCTGCTCGCATGGGGAGTCGTGATCACCGACAACTGGTGCGGCGGACGGGCGACGTGCGCGGCGCGGCGCGCAGCGCTCAACGCGACGGGCACGGATTCCGCGCGGCATCCTCCGTCGGCCGGTATTCCGCGTCCGGTGGTCGTGGAAGACAACGTGTGGGTGGGATTCGACGCTGTGATTCTGCCCGGGGTGACGCTCGGACGTGGCTGCATAGTGGGGTGCAAGAGTATTGTCTACGAAGACGTGCCTCCGTACGCGGTCGTCGGCGGCGACCCGGCGCGGATCATCCGCGGCTACCTCGACCCCGACGACACGGACGATGCGCGGGCCGAGGCCCTCGCGACCGCCACTCGGGGCCCCCTGATCCGCAGGAGCGCCCTCAATCCTCTCCGAGAGCGATGAATCGGCTGAGTAGGCCCGGAAAGATTCCGCTGGTGATGGACGGCACGACTACGTTGTGTTCTGCGAGGCCCTCAATGGGGACGAGCTGTACAGAAGGCAACCCGCCCATGTTCTCCGCCCAACGGCGGTCGCGCGGAAACCCCGTCCCGTACACGAACAGGACTTTGGGTGGGTTCTCAGCGGCTGCGTACAGTGGCCGCATGTCCACTGCGTATTCGGGGACTTCGGCCGGTCCTCTCGACAAGGTCTTGCCGAAAGTGGGCATGTCTTCATTGAACTCGCGAGTCAGTGTGGTCGGCCCTGCCATGCACAAGACGGCTCTGGCCCCGACGTTCAGTCCATAGTGCAGCGCGGGGAAAGCGCCCGCCGAATTACCGTAGGTGTAGATGCGCCGCGCGCCGATATCAGAGGTGAGTTGCTTAAGCCCCTCGACCGATGTCGCTCGGTCTGGGCCGAGCGAAGGAAATCCGACACCGCCGGCGATCTCTCGGAAATCCCGAAGGTAGATAATGCTCACGGGCAGCCGCCCGAGCCACCGGTGAACCACCGCCACCGGCAACCCGGCACGATTACTCATTCCGCAGAATACGACCAGCGCGGCATCGCAGTTCGGGCGTCTAACAACCTGCACGTCCAACTCACGATCTTCCGCGAACTCCAACAGTGGAGCCGGACCTACGGGTTTGCAATCAAACACGCGAGTCAACGTTTCTGCATAGCGGAGGGAGGGCAACGCCGCATGTAGACGTCGGATAGCGTGCTCAGCGGCTGCAAGTCGGTTGGTCTCGAGCAAGTGCTGGCAGGCCAACGTCAAGCTCCTTGAACCGACGTTCTCCAGAGCCTGCGAGCTCCCGTGCTCGAAGGTTCGCTGGATTTCATCGGCGAGCGAGGCAATTGCCGTTACGTCGTGGGCTGCCCTCATGCGCCGGTTGCCATCGAACTTCTCATCGAATTCCTGGGTCACGTTTGCGGGCTGGCCAATGGCGAGCGGTGCTCGCCAGCATTGAGACCGTAGAGCGAAGAAAACACTCCGCCGGAGATTCAGCGGGAGCGCAACCTAGTGTAACAGCCCTCAGAATACCAGCGGCACCGCTCACAATCAGGACGCCTCACGACGTGCACCTCAACTTCGAGTTGCAAACGACCGCCGCCGAACCCATAATGATCTCCCCCTGACAGCCTCGGCACAGCGTCGTTTGGCGCGGAATCGCGGGACCCGACCTACACATGAGGTATCCCGCCGTAAGATTCGCTCGCAACTACGCGATACTTCGCTACGCCATCCGGGAGTGGCCCAGGCTGCTGGTGCTGATTGGGCTGAATGCAGTCGCCGCGCTGGTCGCAGCACTGCAGCCCTGGCCAATGAAGTTGCTGGTGGACTACGCACTCCAGCACGCCAAGGGCTCCCCGCTGCCAGCCATTGTCAGGCCCTTCGTGCTCGCGCTGTCCCCTGTCGCACTTGTCGTCGCCGCCGCCGTTGCCACGGTGGCGATGTTCGCCCTCAACACGCTTCTCTCAAACGCCGTTTCCTGGGCCTGGGCGGTGGCGGGACAGCGGATGGTATACGGTGTTGCGGCGGATGTCTTTCGGCGACTCCAGCGCGTCTCGCTTCTATTGCACACGCAACGCAAGGTGGGCGATTCGCTCACACTGCTGACGCACGACGTGTGGGGAGTGTACACGATGTGCGAGGCCGTTTTGATCGGTCCCGCGCGGCATCTGCTCACGGTCGTGGCGATAGGCCTCGTGGCATGGCGCCTTGACCCGGGCCTCACGCTATTGTCGCTGACGATCATTCCCGCGCTCGCCGCGACGGCGCGCTTTTTTGGACCTCGTCTTCTGAAGAAGGCCCGCGGAAACCGGGAACTTCAGGCGAAGCTATTCAGTTTCATGCAACAAAACCTGTCGGCATTGCCAATGGTTCAGGCCTTCGGAACCGAGACCCGCAACAATTTCGAGTTCGGGCGCCTGGCGGACCTCGGAGTCCTCCAACTGCGCCGCAACGCCTTGTTGAAGAGCTGGTACTCGACTGTCTCCGGGATCATTCCGTCGATCGGGGTTGCCGTCGTCCTGTATGCAGGCGGCCAGCGCGTCCTGGCCGGCACTCTGTCGCTCGGCAGCCTCCTCGTATTCCTGGCCTATCTGCGTACGATGCAGGAGGCGCTCCGCGGATTGCTCCATAACTACTCGAGCCTCAGGACTGTCGAAGCGAGCATCGAGCGTTTGATGGAGGTGCTGGACGCGGATGACATGATTCGTGAGGTTCCAGGAGCACCGGCGTTGCCGGCGCGGGGTGCGAGTGAGGGGTCGAACATCAGTCTGGAGGGCGTGGTGTTCGGGTACGAGCCCGGCCGCC
>JACCRF010000090.1 GCA_013813715.1 Gemmatimonadaceae bacterium
CGCGGCCGCGCAGCAGTTCCCGGCGTGGCAGAGCTGCCACTCGCCGCGGCCGAGGAAGAGCACCGCGCTCGCGTCCTCGAGGTTCTCGACCGGCTCACGGCACTGGCCGCACACCGGCCTCCAGTCGAACATGATCTTTCGCGCTTCGGGCTCCGGCGTCCTTTCCGAAATCGTCGGCTTCCTACTCTGGACTGCGTTCTCGTTTTCAGTCATCTTTCCGTCCGTGCCTCGCAAGGGGTTCACACTGCGGCGGTCCGGCTACTCTTCCAGGGGTGACGGGCCGCCCTCTCTATATCTAAGATAGTGCCAATGGTGGCAATGTCAATAGTGGGAATAGCCAATGTTGACAATAGCCAGCGGTGGCCGTAAGTTGCATCGTATGGAGATGAGATTAAGGCTCCCTGAGCTGCTGAAAGCGCAGAAGCCGCCGCTTACGCCTTACGCGGTTGCGAAGGCTTCAGGTGGCCGGATTTCGCTTTCCACGATCTACCGGCTCAGCCGCCGTAAGGGTGTTGTCGAGTCATTCGACGCGGAGCTGCTCGAGGCTTTGTGCGACGTACTCGGCTGCACTCCTGGGGATCTGCTGGAGAGGGCGCCGAAGAGCCGGCGAGGGAAGTAAATTAGAGGGTCTCGTTCCGCCGAATTTCCGCTGACAACGTTGCACCGACGAAGGAATGAAATGAGTTCACAAGGGCTCGACCGAGTCGGTCCTTTCGACTACTACGGCCACGTCGTTGAGGGGAGGGTGCGTTCCGGCAACGTCTCTGCGAGCGGCCCTGCATTGGTCAGCAATGCATCTTGGTATCTATGCATCGACGGCGAAGACTTAGCGGTTATCCGCGAAGCTCGTGTCGACGACATAGAATCAGAGGTGAGGCGCTTATTGATCCGAGCAGCCGACGCATTTCTGAATCCCGCCCCTGAGCTTGAACGCGACGCTCAACCAGATCCGACCGCTGAGCCTGGATGAGCCCGCTCTCACGTCTTGCTTGGAATAGAGATGTAGCTGGTAGCTCTCGTCCGTGGCGTGTGCTTGCATTGGATTCACTTGATGTTGCCGGACTGCCACGTGAGTACATCGTCAAGCACTTCAGGTCAGATCAGCGTCTTGCCAGAATCACAGAATACGTAGCTGGCCGCTTCGCCTACGACACGCAGATCAACGCTCCGGAACCAGTCATTGTCGAGTTCACCCCGGCGTTTCTTGCAGATCTCGCATCGTTACCTACTCCACCACGAGATGTCGCCCGTGCCGAGCCAGGACTGCATGTAGCATTCGAATGGAATCAGTACGCTGTGTGCATGATGGAGACGCACGGATCCCTCAATTCGCTTGAACGCCCTGAACAAGTCGGGGAGATAATTGGTGTCGACACCGTCCTGATCAACTTCGATCGGAGCCCAGCGAATATTCTCGTCGAGCTTCTAACGGTCGGGCGCGGCACACCAGCGCATGTTCTCCATCCAATAGACTGGGATCTAAGTTTTGCTGGCGGCATCTACGACTTCAGCGAGCTTACTCGCGAGGGTCTGCTTTCCAGTCAAAAGCCATGGACCGACAGTGGAAAAGTGGTTCACGACGCCCTTAGCACCCGCGTTCGGTCAGTTGACGACCTGCGCAGCGCGATTTCGAAGCTCCGTTTATGGGAGAATGCCCGGGCGAGGATTCAGCTGGTCATCAAAGGAATGCCAAGAGAATGGGCAGTTACGGCCGAGCAGCAGGCGGCGCTCGTGCAATTCTTTCTGCGGCGGGTTGCGAGCACGATAGCGGGGCTTCAAGCTCCGGACGATCCTAATAGGGCTTTCCCCAACTGGCAGGCTTCGCTGCCTCTAGATTCAACAGCATGAGCCCTGAGCAGACCTATTTCCGATATATCGTCGCCCAATACGTTCACGGAAGGCGCGACGAGAAACTCAACGTGGGAGTGATAGTCCACGACCCCCTCCGGGCAATGCTTCGGTCACAGTTCGACGTCAGCACGGCGATCCGGCGATTGCGGAGCGTTTTCCCCGACGTCGATACGAAGGCAGTGCGGCTGTACCTGAACGACCTAGGCTCAGCGATTTTGTCGCACGAAGGTTTGAATGCGGTTCTCGAAGACCCGGCCGCATTGACAAAATTTCGCGGAGAGTGGCAGAACTCACTTCAATTCACAACTGTCCGGTCGATTCCGGCCGCGACTATGAATGAGGCACTCGAGTTGTTGATGCGCCTCTATGTGGTTGAGGTGCCCGCCGAACTGTACAGACTTCCGACTGCGTTAGGCGTCAGGTACGCCCGAGAGCGAACGCGGCAAGCACTGAAAACCGTCCTGCAACTCGAAGAGGGGGTTGGATACCGGCCGTTCCGAGAGCATCGCGACGTCCGGAGCCATGGCAAGGTACTTCAACATCCTGTGGAGTTTCCGTTTTGGGTCTATGAGCGCTTTCTGATTGATACGATCAGTTTCCGAACAGACGGGTTCAATGAAAAACTCGGAGCTGCGTTAGGATTTGTAGATAAGGTGAAGTGGCTGCGAGCGCGTTTCCCGAACGAGAACTTTCAGCCGTGTCTTAGTTTCACGCCAGACGATAAGAAGCCGGAAGAAACGGCCGCGCTCGTCGCGCGGATTGTGGAGGAAGCCGACGTCACAGAAGACCGGGTCGCCCCTGCTGGGGAAGCCGAGCGGCTGGCGATCTACATTCGGGATCGTCAGCAAGCGGCGTAGCGTTCCGGGCCGGCGTGCTGTTGCGGTATCGGTAACGATGCGGTTCGATCCGACCTGTCACGCGATATCACGCGATCGACTCGCGCCGCTGAAGAATGGAGGGGTCCGTTGCCTAGCCAGGCGGTAGCGCTCGCGACCCGACCTATCCGCAAGTCAGCGAGCGATGATTGCCGCAAAGATGGCTACTCTCGCTCACGGCACAAACCGCTACGAGAAGAAACCTAGAGACGTACCAAGTACGCATCTAGCCCCTGTTCCTGTAAACACGATCAAAGAAGCCGCAGGGCTTGCTGGAGTTAGCACATCATAACGGGTTCGGTAGTGGGTCAGTTTCGATTGTGACAAACGAGCGAAGGTGAGCCCGAAGTTGTAGCTTCACTCCATGCCGAAGAAGCCCGCAAAGCTCCGTCCTGACGTTGCCGAAACGGCTTTCCGCGTGATGCAGGAAGCGACGGGGCAGGTGCCGAAGTCGCTTCCGCCCAGCGAGCGCGCCGAGAAGAACCCCGACGCCGTTGAGCGTGGACAGAAGGGCGGGAAGAAAGGCGGCAAGGCCAGAGCAGGCAAACTGTCATCCGGTGACCGGTCAGCTATTGCGAAGAAGGCAGCCGCTACACGGTGGGGCCAGCGTACTAAGCCAACCGAAGGTGCTTAACGCCGACTCCGAAATCTGAACGGAATTCGTCAATCTCTTGATGCAACGTGCGGCTAAGGTCCTGGTGTGAAAACCCAAGGTCGGCATGTCTGTCCACCATACCACGCACGACTTTCGCATGTTCGGCGGCAATGCCCACTATTTCGCTCTGACCGTCACGGGCAAGCTGAATAAATAGCCAACGCTCTTGTCGGTCTGAAATCCGTCCGAGGGCACGCGCTCGCTTCACCAGCGCCCGCATCGACACACGCCAGTACAATTTGAGCGCGGCGATCTCCCTCATACTTACACGGGTGAGTTGGCCTGAGATCTCACGAGTGGGCATTAGGAACTCTTGCGCGAACTGGAACGCCTCTGTTTCCATGTCTTTCCCGTCAGGCGGAATGAGCAAGTGGTGGTGGCAGACGATGTGCCCCAACTCATGGACAACCGTCATACGCCACCGGTCAGGCGGCAAATCGGGATTGATAAAAATCATCGGCGGCATGTTGTCATTCGGTTCGTAAATGCTCAAACCGTCAACTGCCGCTGTGCCAAAATCAACCGGCACAACGAGTATCCCGTGTTCTTCAACCAGAGCGGTCACATTCTGAATCGGCCCCGGGGGGACGTTCCAGTAACGCCGAAGGCGCTGGGCCGCTTCCTCCGGCGTCAGCTTCTGCTTCTGCATGTCGGTAAGCGATACGCGCACGTCGGGCAATTCCACCGCCCGCAACATGATCTCAAGCCGAAGTCGGTAAAGGTTTATTCGCGCCCTGATGGCGTTCACGTCTCGAACGCCAACACGGGCTTTCTTTCGGAAGAATGTCAGCGGCAACTGCTGAAAACGAAGACTGACACCAAAGAGCGAGGGCGGATAGCGTAACTCGGTTGCGAGACGTTGAACAACTTCATCGGTGGGAACGAACCGTCCCGCCTCGATTTGCGACAGAGCGCCCTGACTCAAGCCTGCGGCCTTTGCCAAGGCGCTCTGCGACATTCGCCGTGATTCTCGTGCGATGGTAAGTACCAGCGGAACGAACTCAGGCAACTGATGGTGCTCCGTCATCGTCATGGTCGTCTCCAATCACGCGCTTCCGCTTCTTCTTAGCCGCTTCCTCTGCGGCCTTCTTCCTCTTTGCTTCCCGTTCTTTCTTCGCGGCACTTTCGTCCAGCGCTGGAAACTCAAGCGGGAGCGAGCTAACGCCGGTCTGAAGGTCGATATGCCAGATATTTTCCCTGCCGATGCAGAAGGCGAGCCACATGCCAGCTAACGCCGTTCCGTATTGGCCCAACTGATAACCGACTGTAAGACGAGGCAGTTCCGGCATGCCTTCAATCGTCTGCTGATTATCGAATGCAACGGAAGTTCCGGTGGGATTATTTGACGTCTGGAAGTTCTCCGTGAACTTCTTGAACTGAAGAATCTGAGCGCGGTCGATTTCGAGTAGAAATCTGCCTTTAACGATGCTGTCCCTCACCTCCACACCAGGGACACCGCCAAACGTGTTTCTGACCTGCTCGATAATGAGCTCGTGCAGGATGTTGGCGATACCGATAGCCGAGCATAGAGGAAGGGCTGGGCGAAAGGTTGAATCATAGGTCGCCCATGCTCGTTCGATACAACCCCGAAGCATCGCCATCCGTTCGGGTCCAAGTACACCACCAGCATCGTCCGGGCCAATTGTCATCGTCATGGCGGTATCGTCCAATCCATTGTGAGAGAATAAGTTACGTGCCAGCCTGTCATTTCGCTGGACATATTATTAGTCAATCTATAAGTTATTACTGCCAACGCAAGCCTTTTCTCATGTGGATAACCCCGCCCTTGACTATGCTTGAGCATTCGACTAAGTTACCTGTTACAATGAACAAAATCAATGATTCCCGCCGCGCTGCGATTATCCGCGCTTTGGTCGAAGGCAATTCCGTCCGGGCGACCGGCCGCCTCACAGGTACGGCGAAGGCAACGGTCCTTAAGGTGTTGGTTGAGCTAGGCGAATTCTGCTCGATCTATCAGGACCATGCACTTCGCAATCTTAATTGCAAGCGCATCGAGGCAGATGAACTCTGGGCCTACGTTTCCGCCAAGAAAAAAAATGCCACCAAGGAAGGTCAGGGCGATCTTTGGACCTTCACCGCGATTGATGCGGACACGAAATTGATGGTGTCGTGGCTCGTCGGTCAGCGCACGAATGAAAGCGCCCGTCGTTTCGTGCAGGACATTGCCGATAGAGTGGCCAATCGCATTCAACTAACGACTGACGGTCACAACATGTACCTAACGGCAGTCGAGCGCGCTTTCAAATGGAATGGCTGCGACTTCGCGCAACTGGTGAAAACCTACGGACAGCTAGACGACGTTGAAGGTCAGCACCGATACTCACCACCAGTCTGTACGGGCGCAATCAAAACGTGGGTAATGGGCGAGCCGGACATGGACCTAGTTTCAACGTCTTACGTCGAGCGTGCAAACCTTTCGATTCGGATGCAGAACCGGAGATTCACGCGGTTGACCAACGCATTCAGCAAGAAAGCGGAGAATCACGCCCACGCGGTCAGCCTCTACTTCATGTTCTACAACTACTGCCGCCCTCACCAGACGCTTACCAAGGCAGCGAACGGCATCAAGACGACGCCCGCAATGGCCGCTGGAATCGCTGACCACGTTTGGACGGTCGAAGAAATCCTTGGGATGATGGCCCCGGATCGCGCCATCGGGTAGATTCGCCGCAAATGCCTCCTTTTGAGAATCTGCTTTTCTACGGCGACAACCTAGACATCCTGCGCCGTAAGATCGCTGGCGGGACGGTGGATCTCTGCTACATCGACCCGCCTTTCAATTCAAAGAGGAACTACAATCAGATTTACAACAATGTTGGCGGTGAGGACCGCGCACAGGCCCAGGCATTTACAGATACTTGGGTGTGGGATGCTCTAGCGATTCAAGGTTACGACGAAATAGTCTCAAACGCCGAAGGGCGCTTCCAGTCGCAACTAGTCGAGCTGATAAAGGGCCTGCATGCCGTCCTACGTGAAGGGGATTTGCTGGCCTATCTCGTAAGTATGTCGCTGCGGGTCACTGAGATTCAACGAGTCCTAAAGCACACCGGCAGTTGTTTTCTGCACTGTGACCCCACTGCCAGCCACTACCTCAAGCTCGTCCTCGATAGTGTTTTCTGTTCGCAGGGCGGAGACTTCAAAAACGAGATTGTTTGGTGCTATAACGTCGGCGGAAAGAGCAAGAAACATTTTGCTCGAAAGCACGAC
>JACCRF010000095.1 GCA_013813715.1 Gemmatimonadaceae bacterium
AGAACCGCGCGGACTGGTCGATGAGATCGTCGCAACACTGGTCTCGAGATTCAATCCGAGGCGAGTCTATCTCTTCGGCAGTCACGCCCGCGGAGACGCTCGGCCCGACAGCGACTATGACTTCCTGATCGAGCTGGACAGAAGACCCGAAGGCGTGACGATCACCCGACAGGGCATGACGTGGCTCGACGGTTTTCCAGACACCGAGATCCAGGTCCACGTTCGTTCGCCGGGACAGCTCGAGCGCCGAAAGGACGACCCGGGAACTATCGACTGGGATGTAGTGCGCGAAGGACGCTTGCTTTTCTCCGTGAACGGGTTGCCGGCGATCAACCCAGGTCCGTCAAGGAAATTGGTCCGCGAGGGACCTGGCGAACTCCCGAACTCCCTGGATGGGTGGATCGAGCACGCCGAGCGCGACATGCGTCTGGCAACCCATCTCTCGTCGGATTTTGCCGAATGGAAGGAGAGCATCTGTTTCCACGCTCAGCAGGCGGCGGAGAAGTTTCTAAAGGCTTTGATCATCTCGCAGCACGAACGTCCGGTGCGGACGCACGAGCTCGTCGACCTTCTCGGACACCTGCGCAGGCTGCGGCTCGATCTCGGCGATCTCACCGAAGAGGCCGAGTTTCTGTCGCCATTCGCAGTCGACGTGCGGTACCCCGAGGAGGACAAACGCAACTCGGTTCGGCAAATCGCGTGGCTGGCCCGGCCGGTTGAAGTCACTGAGGCCGAAGCGCGTCGCGCCTTCGCTGCTGCGCAGCGGATTGAGGCTGCCGTGCGCCCACTTCTCCCATGAGCATCGAAGTCACCCAACCTATCCTCGTCTCACCATACGAGGAGCCTGACAAGCACTGGTACATCCAGCGCGGCGAGACACCGCGGCAGCTCGAAGGGCGACGGGCTTCGTTCGTGTTCCGCCCGCGCAACCAGACGGAAGACTGGGACGTGTCCGACGGCACGCTCGCCCGCATGCGGGACTACGAGAACGCGTACGAGATGGTGCTCGTCATGCGCCTCCGCGACGCAGTGGGCCGCTGGCGCGACGATGGCTATCCGGGCGTCACGCGCACGACGCGCGAGCTGCTCGACCTCTGGCGCCGCAGGGACAGACAGCAGCGCCTGTTCTTCGCGCAGGTCGAAGCCGCCGAGACGATCGTCTTCATCCGCGAAGCCCGCGCCGATTATCTCCAGGGCATCGAGATCCCGCGCGACGAGCCGGCCGCCGAGTTCCGCGCTCCCGATTTCGCCGCATGGACGCGCTACGCCTGCAAAATGGCCACGGGGTCGGGCAAGACGACGGTGATGGCAATGCTCGCCGCGTGGAGCATCCTCAACAAAGTGACCAATCGCGGCGACGGCCGGTTCTCCGATGCAGTGCTCGTGATATGCCCGAACATCACGATACGAGACCGGCTGCGCGAGCTCGACCCCGCAGCGGGCGACGCGAGTCTTTACCGAACGCGCGACCTCGTGCCGCCGCACATGATGCCACTGCTCGCCCGCGGACGCGTGCTGGTTACGAACTGGCACGTCTTCGAGCCGCTCGAGATGGGACGCGTCGGCGACACCAGCTCGCGGGTCGTGAAGAAGGGAGTGATAGACGAGCGCAACGAGATCATCCACATCGGCGAACGGAACACCACCGCTCGCGGGAAGCGGTATCTCACGCTCGACGAGTTCCAGAAGCAGGCCGATGCTCAGGTGCTCTTCGTAAAGTCCGAAAATCGCGACGAGAGCGGCAAGCTCATCTCGGCCGCGGTGTACTTCCGGCGCTACATCGAAAGCGACACCGCGCTCGTGGAGCGCGTGCTCGGCCGCGAGCTTGGCAAGAAGCAGAACATCCTCGTGCTCAACGACGAGGCGCACCACGCTTATCGCATCCATCCAGGTTCCGACGAATCGGACGAGGAATCGTTGTCGGGTACCGCGGCCGACGACGAGCAGATGATCCAGGAAGCGACTGTATGGATCTCCGGTCTCGACCGCGTGCACGCCGCACGCCGCATCAACTTCGCCGTCGACCTCTCGGCCACACCCTACTTTCTCGCGCGCGCGGGACGCGACACGGCGCGGCCCTTCCCGTGGACAGTGAGTGACTTCGGCCTCGTGGACGCCATCGAGAGCGGACTCGTGAAGATTCCGCAGCTCGCGGCAACCGATACCACCGCCGACGAGCGCGCGAAGTATTTCAACGTGTGGGACTGGGTGAAGGAGAAGCTCACGGCCACGGAGAGAGAGCGAGGCGCCGGTCCGAAGCCGGAAGCGGTGCTCAAGCACGCCGCGCAGCCCATCAGCATGCTCGCGGGAGACTGGAAGCAGGAGTTCGAGCGGTGGCGCGAACGCGAGGACAAACGCCCGCCCGTGATGATCATCGTCTGCAAGGACATCCGGCTGGCCAAAGCGGTGCACGAGTGGATCGCCGAAGGCAGGCAGCCGGTGGAGCTGCCGAAGTTCGAGATCGAAGAGCTGCGCAATGCTGATGGGAAGATCAACACCATCCGCGTGGACACAAAGGTTGTGGCCGAGAGTGATTCAGAGGGAGCGAAGAGTGATGAGGTGCGGTGGATGCGGTTCACGCTCGATACTGTCGGGAAGCTGGAGTGGCCCCGCGACCGGCAAGGTCGCGCTATCTATCCCACCGGGTTTGAGGAGCTCGCGGAGAAACTGGGACGGGAGCACCATCCGCCCGGGCGAGACATCCGCTGTATCGTCAGCGTCGGCATGCTCACCGAGGGGTGGGACGCGACAACGGTGACGCATATCCTCGGGCTCAGACCGTTCATGTCGCAGCTACTATGCGAGCAGGTCGTCGGCCGCGGGCTGCGCAGGGCGAGCTACGAGGTGGGTGAGAACGGGTTGTTCTCGGAGGAACTGGCACAGGTATTCGGCGTGCCGTTCGAGATCGTTCCGTTCAAGGGCAAGGGCGATAGGCCGACGCCGGCACCGAAGCGGTTTCACGTCAAGGCGCTCGAGGCGAGGGCAGAATTCGAGATCAGATTTCCTCGCGTGGAGGGTTACACGCAGGCAGTAAAGAGCCGGGTGACGGTGAACTGGGCGAAGATGCCGCGGCTCGCGCTCAAGCCGGGAGAGTATCCAACGCTGGTGGACGTGAACGGCTTCACGCTCGACTCGGCCGGCAGGGCGGTTGGGGCCATCCCCGGCACTGCTCGCGAGATGACCATTGATCCCTATTTCGAGGGAATGCGAATTCAGCGTGGGGTTTTTCAGATGGCCTCGGCGCTCACGAAGAACTATCTCGCGCAGCGCAACACTACCGTTTCTGCGCACATGCTTTTCCCGCAGCTCGAGGCGATCTGCCGGAGGTTCGTCAACGAGTATGTCGTCGTGCCGCCGAAAACGGAGCGCGTGCACGTTTTCCAGGCGCCGTACTACACATGGGCGGTTGAGATACTGCTTCAGCAGATTCAGCCCGACACGTCGGCGGGGGAGAGCGTGGAACTGCCGCGGCTCGAGGCGCTACGGCAGGAAGGCTCGACATCAGACGTGGATTTCTGGACGAGCAAGGACGTCCGCGACACGAAGAAGAGTCACGTCAACTATACCGTCAGGGATTCGGGGTGGGAGTCAGAGGCCGCCGGCTATATCGATCGCCACGCGTCGGTGGTCGCATTCGTCAAGAACGCGGGGCTGGGTTTCGCGATTCCGTACATGCACAACGGCGAGATGCACGACTTCATGCCGGATTTCATCGTTCGCGTTCGCGCGACAAACGGCGATG
>JACCRF010000110.1 GCA_013813715.1 Gemmatimonadaceae bacterium
GCCTCGTCCCAACCATGCCGACGGATATGCCTGCGGCTGATCACGATCTCGGCGCCCTCACCATCATGTCCACGCCACGTGTAATGGCCGAGCCGGCTCCGCATCCGGCGCGACACGCGCACCGGTAACGCCGTCAGCTCGCCGCCGAACTTCTGCTCGTTGAGCTCCGCATGGTACCGCGCCAGACGCCGAGCCAATCCTTCATCCGCCGGATCTGTGCGCTCGGCCGCGCGACGGCGGCGAGGCGATGGCTCGGCGCTGCGCGGAAGCCGGAACGCCAGCAGCTCACGACGCGCAGCACTTCTGCTCGCCCGCGACCGGCCCTGCACGAACGCGACGACCGAACGCAGAACGGCGTCGGGAGCATCGAGATACCCCCGATGGATCCGCAGCTCGCGATCGGTGAAGCTGACGACCACGGTGCGGTTGTCGGTCAGCCGCAGCGTGTAGTGTTGCGCGAGACCCTCACCGACCAACCGGCGTCTCAGGTCATCGGCATCGCGGGGCCGCGGCTCCAGCTCCAGCAGAAGCTGGAGCTGATTGGCACCGAACCCGATCAGGCGCTGGAGCGATCGAAGCAACGGTGTGGCCCGGCGACAAACGTCCTGTTCTCGTTCGACCAGATGCGCGTGATAACCTCGATCGTCTTCGGCGCGATGTGAATCACGTTTACCGAGGATGGCCGGCCGCCACGCGACCGGCTCGAAACGGTGCCAGCGGTGGATATCACGGTGCCCCTCTTCGTGTGCTCGATGTAATGCACAGACTCCTGATGGTCGTGACCACACAGAATCAGGTCCACGCCCATCGCCGCGAACGCGCCGAGTATCTTCTTCGTTCGTTTTAGTCCATGCCGCTGAGAGAGCTCGCCCTTCACCGGATTGTGGTGCATCACGATCACGCGCGCGTCGCCAGGATTCGCTTCCTCGAACGCTGACGCCGCGGTCGCAAACTGCTCGGCGCGTATGTCCCCGATGATGGAGATGTCGCGGACATTCCACGTCAGCGTACGCGGAGTCACGCCGTGCGACGTGTTGATTCCGACGAGCGTCGTATCAGGCATGCGCAACACAGGCTCGAGGTCGGCGGAGATAAACCTCATGTAGTTCTCGTAGATCTTCGCGTTGCCATCGAGGAGCGGGGCTCGCCACCACTTGACGTCATGGTTGCCCGGCACTGTGATCGTCCGGCTCACCTTCTGCGCGTCGCGAATGAAAACGGCGGCACGCTGGAACTCGCCCGCGCGCGCGCGCTGCGAAAGGTCACCCGAAATTGCGACGACGTCGAATCGGTCTTCCTGAATAAGCTGCTCGATCGCTTCGATCTGTGCCGGCACCGCCGGTCGCCCGAAGTGCAGGTCTGATACGTGGAATACGGTCGTCACCGTCCGGCTGTCCGCATCTATTGCGTGATCACCAGATCGGCGATGCGCCCGGCAAGATCGCGGGCCATCTCTGAAAACCGGCCCGGGGCGAGCGCCGCTCGGGGATCGGCTAACCCAGCCGACCGCGCGCTCGCGACGTCGTCAGCCCAGACAATCCGCGCAGTACGCGAATCGATCAGCAGCAGGCGGAGCATGGCCCGCCCCTGCCCCGCCTGGGATTCGATGCGGAGCTCCACCGGCAGCAGTGCGTACCGGGCCTCCCGGAACGCGACGAGCCGCCTGATCTGGGAGCCGAGCGGCTCGCTCACGGGAACGTCACTCGCCTTGGCGCGGCGGAATCTCTCGGCGGACAAACCGTACGGATCGCCGGTGAGTCCTCCGTTCCGCCGGGCCGATTCCGCCACCTCGCCGGCGAAAGTCCATCTCGCCTGAACGCCCCGTTTCTTCAACGTATATGCAATCTCCTCGTCGAGAGCGACGAGCAACGCGGGATTATCCGCAGAGCTCTCCCATTCGCCGCTACTCGTTGAGAAAGCCAGGAACTGCGTTGGCAGGATGACGAGCGGCCGGCCGACCATGGCGGAAAGCGGATTGACCTCCGGCTCCGGCTCTTGCTTTGGGGAGGCGGACCCTCCACAACCCCCGGTAACGGTCGCGCCCAGCAGCGCCGCAATCAGCGTGCGAACGATCGGATTCGGCGAGGTCATGGTCTGATTGCGGGAAACATAACCGATACGCAATTTCACCGCCTACCCTCACCCAACCGCCTAGTCAACAACGCATGCGCAGGATAATTCAGTCCGCCCTGCTGGTGCTGATCGCGCTGCTCGGCGCGGCGAGCTTTGCGTGGCTCGCTCTGTCGCGGGGCGAACCCGTCAACGCCGCGTGGCTCCTCACAGCCGCGATCTGCACGTATATAATCGCGTATCGCATCTACAGCCGCTTCATCGCGACGAAGGTGTTCGAGCTGGACGACGAGCGCGCCACGCCGGCCGTTCGATTGAGCGACGGCAGGGACTACACACCTACCAACAAGTGGATCGTGTTCGGTCACCATTTCGCGGCGATCGCCGGCCCCGGACCGCTCGTGGGCCCCACGCTTGCCGCGCAGTTCGGTTTTCTCCCGGGAGCACTCTGGATAATCGTCGGCGTCGCAGTCGGGGGAGCTGTTCAGGATTTCGTCATTCTCTGTGCGTCGGTTCGCCGCAACGGAAAGTCGCTCGGACAAATGGCGAAGGACGAAATCGGAAAGGTGGCGGGATACACTGCCCTCGTCGCCGTCCTCGGTATCATGATCGTGCTGATATCGGTCCTCGCGCTTGTGGTCGTGAATGCGCTCAAGCAGAGCCCGTGGGGAATCGTCACCATCGCGCTCACGATTCCGATCGCGATGCTGATGGGCGGCTACATGCGCTGGATCCGCCCGCATCGCGTTCTCGAGGCGAGTGCGATCGGCATCGTGCTTCTGATTTTCGCACTGTACGCCGGTCGTTGGGTCGCGGAGAATCCCACGCTCGCTCCAATCTTCACTCTGCGCGGGGAGACGATTGCCATTCTCGTAATGATCTACGGCTTCGCCGCTTCAGTTCTCCCCGTCTGGCTCCTGCTTGCGCCGCGCGACTATCTGTCTGCGTTCGTGAAGATCGGAGTCGTCGTCGCGCTCGCGCTTGGCATCCTCATCGTGCTGCCGCCGCTCCAGATGCCGGCGCTCACGCAGTTCACCGATGGCTCGGGGCCCGTATTCGCGGGTAAGGTCTTCCCGTTCGCATTCATTACTATCGCATGCGGGGCGATCTCCGGATTTCACGCCCTCGTCGCATCGGGGACGACGCCCAAACTGCTCGCTCGCGAAACCGACGCGCGAATGGTGGGCTACGGAGCGATGCTCACCGAATCGCTTGTCGCGGTGATGGCGCTTATCGCCGCATGCGTGCTCACGCCGGGCGTGTACTTCGCGATCAACGCGCCGGCGGGAGTGCTCGGTGCCACCGCGCAAACTGCGGCGGTAGCGATCCAGCAATGGGGATTCGTCGTAACTCCCGTTGAGATGGAGACGCTTGCGCGACAGGTTGGTGAGAGCTCGCTGCTTTCGCGGACAGGAGGCGCCCCGAGTCTCGCTGTTGGAATGGCGCATCTGTTCTCCAGCGTACTTGGCGGGAGCGGAGCGATGGCCCTCTGGTACCACTTCGCGATCATGTTCGAGGCGCTGTTCATCCTCACCACACTCGATGCCGGCACTCGTGTTGGCCGGTTCATGCTCCAGGACCTCGGCAAACACATATGGGAACCGTTCGGACGGGTTTCATGGTATCCCGCAGTGGTGATGTCGAGCGCGATCTTCGTAATGATGTGGGGGTATTTCCTATACCAGGGAGTGACCGATCCACTCGGCGGCATCAATTCTCTCTGGCCGCTTTTTGGCATCTCCAACCAGCTCCTGGCCGCTGGCGCTCTCTGTGTCGGAACCACGGTCATAATCAAGATCGGCAAGGCACGATACGCCTGGATAACGC
>JACCRF010000113.1 GCA_013813715.1 Gemmatimonadaceae bacterium
GTCCATCTACTTCAACACCGTGCTCATTGCCACCCTGAACGAGCACGATTACATCATTCGTGGGTAACCCCGAAAGTGTTACCTATGTTGCTGGACACTTGTGTTACCTATGTCCCCGGCTGCTCAGGCGGCCTGGGTCGCAGAATCATTGGCGGGACTGTTCCAAGACATCGCTACTTATTTCTCGTCCGCTGTTGGCCCGTACAATAATTGTGGGATCGGCACGTCGAGCAGCCGCAGGTATACCGTCAGCTGGCCGCGATGATGCACAAAATGGTTGATGGTGTTACGCAGTGCGTCCATCCGCCCAGAGGTGTCGTAGATGTCTCCGCCCGCGCGGACGTTCCACGTTCCGTCGAAATCAGCGTCCCTGGCCGTCGTCAACGTCGCTCGAACCTCCGCCACGTTCGCATCGAACTCGCGGAGCAGTACCTCCGTCGTTTCGAAGCTATAGCCAGGTCCCGCCGCCAGATCGAGGTCGATCCCTTTCACGATGTCCGACATCACTTTGGGCATTCGGCAGACAAGCTGCGTCAGGTGCCCGAGCGCCGCCGACTTCTGATGTGGCTTCCAGCGCACCTTGTCATTCGGCACGCGTTCGAGCAGCGGCCGGCTCGCGTTCAATTCCGCTTCGACTTCCTTCAGGAACACTTGGCCGATGGTCATCGCATAGCTCCTCAAGCGATTCATATTGAAAGATGCGCCGCTTCAACGAGCGATTCTCTGCCTGCTGATCGGCGTCAGCGAGATCTGCGCTTTTTCCATTCGCGCTTCGAATTAGTAACACGGAGTCGTGACCTTGCCGCTGCCCACTACAACGGGGCAGACGATCATCTGGAACTCATCGACAAGACCGGTGCGAATCGCCTGCGCGGCGAGTTCTGGACCGTCAACAGTAATGTCGTGCTGGGTGTCTGCTTTGAGGCGCCGGACCGCGTCGGGATCGAACTCCCGCTCGATCCGCGTCCGCGCACTGCGCGGTTCGGCGAGGGTTTTGGAGTAGACTATTTTCTCCGCCGCCTGCCACTGCCGCGCCCAGTCGCGAATGAACTGCGGTTGGTCGGGGATCGTGTGTGCGGTCTCCCAGTAGACCATCGTCTCGTACATCCTCCGACCGTAGAGGTAGGTGCCGACCGACGACGCGAGCTCGTTGATGTAGGAGTGCACGGCTTCGTCCTCGGGAGCGCCCCAGCCGAAGTCGCCGTGCTCGTCCTCGGTGTAACCGTCCAGCGACGTGAGCATGCCGTAGATCAACTTGGCCATGCATCTCTCCTTTCTTCGGTCGGTATTCGCCCTACGCTCGCGTCAGGTTAGGTACCCGGCGCACGAGCTGACTTTTTGCCGCGCACCATTCGCCAATCGAGGAGCGCAGCGAGACTGACACCGACCGCATAGCAGGTTAGGTCGCTCCAGAGAAAACCCTGACCAAACGCGAGGGCGCCCACGCGAGATGCGCGCACAGCATTGATCCAGGGTGCCTGATACAGTTGGGACAGTTCGACGGTCAGCGCGATCACGAAGGCGCTCACGGCCAAACGGTCAGTGCTCGCATGTGGCCACAGCCGCGTCAGCAACCACACGACCATACTGGCCCAAAGTGCATCTCCGGAGTAGCGGGCAACAACGGCCGGAAGGACCGAAGCGAACTGTCGTGAGCCGAGGCCGAGGATCAGCGTAGCGGCCAGCAGCACGAGATAGACAGTCTTTGAGCGCTGGATGGAGGCCTGCATCGGTTGGATCTGGCCTACCTAACGGCTTAACGTTCAGCCGCAAGCCACGCGAACAAAACCTTCCGAACCTGAATCCACATTTGCGCGGCTTGGCGGCTGAACGTTTTGTCAGGCATCGTCGCCACTATTACGAGTTCCAAAGTCATAGAAAACACGAAACAGATTGCCGTCGAGGTCTTTGGCCATGAACTCGTGCAAACCCCATGGCTTTGATTCTGGCTCAGAGATCAACTTCGCTTTGCTACTGCTCCACAGTCGGTACAGATCATTCACTTCATCCTTGCTCTTCAAATTCAGCCAAATCAGAACTGGCCCGATATTCCCGCATCCCTTTCGAAAATCTGAGTTCGCCAGAAACATCCTGCAATTGCCCTTTGAGATTCCAGCAAGTCCAAGTTCCTCTCCGCCCCAATCGACTGTAAAGCCGAGGTTGTTCTCGTAATAAGCCGCAGCCTCCTTGATATCCCTGACTGGTATTTCCGGGACGGCACCGGGAAACTCCAATTTCATTGCGACTCCTATCTTCAATCTGCTGAGGATCCGCTTCGAAAGGCTGACATATCTGACGTCGAGTGTACCGCGCCTTGCCGGGCCGAAATTGAGTCCAGTTAAGTTAGGCTGCGTTCATGGATTCGTCGAAGAGCATCCGTTTCTCCCAGGAGCAACCATGAAGAAGCTTCTCATCGCGCTCGCGTTGATTCCGGCGGTTGCGCCCGCTCAGAGCACCGGGCGGTACCGCGGACCGATCATCGACGTGCACCTGCACGCCCACACGCGTGAGAGTCTTGGGCAGCCTGCGCCGAATCCAAGGACCGGTCAGATGTCGCCGAAGACCGCTGAAGAACACATGACGCGGTCGCTCGAGATTATGAAGCAAAGGAACGTCGTGCTCGGCATTGTCTCCGGATCGTCAGTCGCTGCTGTCGAGCCGTGGGACGCGGCTGCACCGGACCGCATCCTGAAAGGGATCGGCGGCGATGACCCTTCCAAATTCATGAAGCCGGAGGACCTGGATCGACTGTTTCGGGAAAAAAGATTGGATGCGTTCGGGGAGGTCGCAGCCCAGTACGCAGGCTACTCTCCGTCGGATCCGGCGTTCGATGCTTATTGGACAGTTGCCGAGAAGCATAGCGTACCAGTTGGAATTCACACCGGCGGCGGTCCGCCCAGGACACCGTATACCTGTTGTCCGAAGTTTCGACTGAAACTCGGTGATCCGCTTCTCCTCGAGGACCTGCTTGTCAAATATCCGAAACTGAAGGTGTACGTTATGCACGCCGGCGGTTTCTTTCCGCAAAACGCATTGATGCTCATGACCATGTACCCACATATCTACGTGGATATCGGTGCGCTGAGCTGGACCCCGATCGCCGGTGATCTGCTTGAACCCTTCCTCAAAGAGGCGAAGAGAAGGCGGATGTTAGACCGCGTGATGTTCGGCAGCGACCAGATGCGCTGGCCTGAAGCAATCGCGCTGGCCATCGATCGCGTCAATCGCCTCGATTTTCTGACGGTGGAGGAAAAGCAGGAACGACAACGCCGCGAAGTTCCTCGGACTCACCTCCGAAGAAATCGCGCGGCATCACCGGTAGGAGGCCGAAGAGAGCCTCTGTCGCTGGCGGAACCGGCTCAGCCTTGACCCAATCGTTTCGGCATTACTGCCACCGCAGCGTAACGCCTTAAGCCAAGGTGCAAGCGGACATAAAATAATCGCGAGCGAAGCGAGTATCGTTAGATCGCTTGTCAGCTTCAGCGAGTGTTACCGCTCCGCAGTGTTGCTGTATACGGCAGCCCGTTCACGGCGTCGGCGACGGCGGTCGTCGCGGCTGATTCCCATTGTCCATGTCGGACGCAATCAACCATCGGTCCCCTACCCGCCGCAGAGTCAGCGTAAACTTTCCCTGATCTCCTGGAGCATCCCCATATCCGTAGGCTCCAATGATGTATCCGACCGTGTCGGCAGCGGCGTAGCCTAGTGCGCGAAGCCGCAGCATTCCGCCGGCCTGACCGCGGTAGACGTTTGTCAGCGCTGAGCGTCCACGCGCCGGTGGGCGTCCAGGCTGGAGGACGAACCCATCCTCGGTGAAGAGTGAGACCAGTGCGGGAATGTCATTCGTACGCCATGCACGCTCGTAGTTGCGGAGCACGTCGTCGAAGGTCGCAGGCAGCGTGATCGATGGAAGCGGATCAGCGGCGACAGTTGGTGCAGGCTGAGGGGTCTGTGCGCCCAAGGGAATTGCGAGCACACTGAAAGCGAGTGCGACAAAGGCCATCCTGTACATGGTCATACCGTCGTTAGGGTTACCATTTGACTCGCGATGCTTCGTTACGGTTGCCGAGCGAGCGGCGCGCTCATCCGCCTTAGCATTTGCGCATTACTGTTACGGCGCGCCCAGAAGCCGCTTGAGGAAGAATGCGAGACAGTCCTGGAAGCTAGGAAGTACGTCGTTTCCGGAACGGCGAGAGCGTCGAGTTCTTCGGGACGGATCGAGCCTAGAAATGCACGGGCCATTTGACCGAGATTGGTAGCTCGATCGATTCGCTTGTTGAGGACGCTCCGCCGCTCGGAATCGGCCAGAAGGGGGCTGAACGGAAAGACGGTCATTAGAAAGGAAACGACCTCGTCGTACAGCACCACGTCAAACCCTGTCCCCCTCGGGACGCAGCCGGAGCGGCTCAACGTCCGGCTAAACGCCAGAGTTCCTGTCGGAAGAGGCCATGGAGATCGTGCGGACCAAGGACAGCGGCACGCTCCAGTACGAAATCTTCTTCAACGAGGATGAGAGCGAGGCGATGGTGTTCGAGCGCTACCGCGACGCCGACGCCGCGATCGAGCACTTTTCCAACATCAGCCATTTGATGGAGCCGATCATGGCCACCGCCTCCGTCACGGGCGAAGTGCTGGGAACGCCGAACGCGAAGATGAAAGAGCAACTCGGAAAGGGCGGCCCGATGCTGTTTACGCCGTGGATGGCGTTGCAGGATCAGGAATTGGCGGAGGAGAAATAACCGCCGCCCGGTCTCCCGAGCGTCGGTTTCCATCCTTTCGAATTGAGTTAACCTATTGCGCCTTCGAGCTCGCGCATGTCGATATTGTCCGGAAGGCCGGCGTCAGCATCAACCGCAATCGCCTTGCCGGCCGAGGCCTCGCGGTCGCGCTCGTCTCGGAATACGCTGCCGGAGACTAGCTCGCCGATGTGCTCGACCGGGTCGAGCAATGTTAGCTGGCCAACTGGCTGGACGATCCGCTACGGCGGACCGGTGTTGCGGTCTAACCGCCCTTAGCTAAGCTAGGATGTGCCGGTCCGATCTTCTGGAAACCGCCGCGCACACGGCGATTCGCTACAATTCCCGCACACTATCTCTCGAGCGAGCGTGCATCGCTGATCGCGGTAGCGCGCAGATCTTCCGGGAGAAGATCGAGATTCGCTCGTGGATTCTGCGCCAGCCGAAGCGGCCAGTGCGTCCCGTACAGGAACCGCTCAGCACCCACCGAGCGCAGCAGGTGCGCGAAATGATCCTCCGGCGGACCCCAGATCCACGCGAAATCCCAAAACACGCGCCGTTGCTCTTCGGGCGTGAGCCCCCAGTGCACCTCCTCGATCAGCTCACGACCGGCGCCGGTGATCACGAGCTTCACGCGCTCGCCTGCGCGCCCGAGCGCACGCACGTGCGCAGCCGTGAGATCGCCGGCGACGTCGAGGGGATGGCGCTGGCGCAGATCCTCGAACCGCACGGTCAGCACGAGCGGAACGCCAAGCTCCCCGCACGCGAGCGCAAGCGCGAGGAGTGTCGCGTCGTGCGGCGCCATCCCCCACTGCATCGGATAAGCGCGGATCGCCGCAGCGCCTTCCTCCACCAGATCGCGCAGCGTCCGTTCCCATAGCGGCCAGTCTGGACGAACGACGGGTGCCGGCTGCAGCACCTGACGATACGGCGCGAGCGCAGCGAAGAGCGCATCGTTGCCCGCTGCGGGATCGCGGTGCCACGCGGAAGGGAGATATCCGACCCACGCTCCGGAAAGGTCCTCGCGCTCGATCACGCGCACGAGCACGTCAGGCTCGGGATGCGGGAGATGACGAAACGGATACTGGCCGATGTACGCCGCGCAGTCGAGCATCGTGGGCGTGCTCAGGCCACCGCTGCGGGCGGGGCGGTTTCGACGCGCTCGCAGCGCGGAAAGACGCCGCGCGCGAAGAGCCGCGCGGCGTTACGCCAGCGGATGTCGGCGATCTCGGCCACTGACAGTCCGACTGCGTCAAGCGCGCGCAGTTTCGCGAGCCCGGTCTCCATCGTCAGGTCGCAGGCCCAGAGAAGTCTGCGCGCGCCCAGAATGCGGAGCGCGCTGTCCAGCATTCCGCGATCGACTCCGCTCCCGGAGAGATCTGGGTACACGTTGGGCACATCGCGAATCGCGGGAGGTGTGTGCGCCCAGTCGCCGCCGCCGCCCAGGTGCGCGAGAATGAAGGCGACGCGTGGATGCCGATCCGCGAGCCGCGCGAGATCGCGCCCGTCGGAGATCTCCTGGCTCGGCCACTCGCACGTGCGATGCTGCCAGATGTGGTGCAGGATCGGAAGCCCGTGCACCGCCGCCGCCTCGCAAACCGGATCGAGCAGCGGGTCATCGGCTCGACGACTCGCGAGCAGCTTCACGCCGATTGCCCCGCGCTCGACGCCGCGCTGGATCTCCGCGAGCGCGTGATCGGGGTAGTTCGGGTTCACTGTCACGTACCACCGGATGCGCGGATCGAGCGCGAACTCCGCCATCGCGTCGTTCCCGACCGATACATCTGCCGGTGACGGAAAGTAAGTGGGCGAGGTGTGCCCGTACGAACCGAGCACGCTCGCAACGTGGTACGTGATCCCGATCCTGTCGCCGGCGCGCAGTCGCGCTGCGTTCACGCGCTCCCAGTCGCCGCGTCCGGACGCGGAGTGGTAGAAGTGCGCATGCGCGTCAATCAGCGGCTCCCTGCCGGCGAGCGGAGCTTCGTCCCTCAATCGGTGTCCCCGCTCACTGCGGTCAGTGCCGTGCTCGCCGCGTGTTCCACCGCCGCGAGCGCCTCCTCATCGTGCGCGATCGCCGCAAAGTTGTACGCGCCGCGCTTGAAAAGCACACCAGCCGCGAGCGCCTCGCGCACAAAAAGATTCTCGCGCGCTGCGTCGTCCCAGTGCAACAGCCACATCGCGTCGACTCCGTCGGTCCGGACGCCGCGTGCGCCGGTAGCAGTGATCGCGCGCTCCACCGCCGCACGCATTTCGTGCCCGATCGCGGCAAGCGTCGCGCAGACGTCTGTCCCGTCGTGCCAGTCGAGTACGGTGAGTGCCGCGGCCAGCGCGGTGGCCTCGCTTGCCAGCGTGGAGGAGATCCACGTGCGGCGCGCCGCATCCATAAGTGGGGCCTTGCCGACCACTGCGGCGAGTGGATACCCGTTGGCCAGCGCCTTCCCGAAAGCGGCAAGGTCTGGCGTCACGCCGCACACCTGCTGATACCCGCCTGGCGCCAGACGAAAGCCCGTCTTCACCTCGTCGAACACGAGCGCGGCGCCGAGCTCGTCGCACAGCGCGCGAGCACGCGTGAGCCAATCATACGGAGGTTCGTGCTCTACTACAGGCTCGAGAACGATTGCCGCGAGCGAGCGGCCCGCGTCACCCGCCGCGCGCTCGAGCGCGGACACGTCGCCGAACGGCACGTGCACGACATCTTTGCGCACCGCCTCCGGCACACCTCCACTGTTGCTGCTCCAGTCGTGCCATCCGAAATAACCCGATGCTACGATGCGATCGCGCCCTGTGTACGTCCGCGCCAGCCGCACAGCGGCGGAAATCGCCTCGGCGCCGCTCTTGAGGAACTGCGCCCGCTCGGCGCACGGAATCATGGCGCAGAGCCGCTCGGCCAACTCGACCTCGCGCCAACTCGACAGCCCAGCGACAGACCCTTCCGAAGCTGCTTCGATGACCGCGTTCGTGACGCGCGGCTCCGCATAGCCGAGTGCAACCGCGCCGAGCGCCATCGTGCAGTCCACGAACGAGTCACCGTTCATGGCGGTGACGCGGCAGCCTCGCGCTCTGACGAAGTGCGTCGGCGCGTCGGGGCACTCTTCGCCGTAGAGCGCCGCCGCGCGCTTGCTTCCGGTGGACGCGCCCGTCGGGAGCACCGCGTCCGCGCGCTCACGCCAGCTCTGAGCTTGCTTTTCGTTTTGAAGCACACCCTGTGAGACGATCGTTGAAGAACGGGAGTCAGGCATCGGCGATGGTGAATCGAAGCAACCGCGCGACATCGTGGCGGTCTCCACGAAGATAGACAAATTCTCCGCGCGCACTGGAGAGCACGAGCTGCCCGCGCCGGCGCTCGCGTCCAGGCGCGGTCTCGTTGACGATCACGTCGAGCGCCGCCTCGGTTGTGCCCGCTGGCAGCGCAACTTCGGCGACGAGTGCATAACCTGACGCCGTGGCCTGCCACCGGGCGCTCACCGTGAGCCCCTTCTCCCAGCCTTCTATCATACGCACAGCGACGTCGCGCGACGAAGGATCAGGGACGAGAAGCCATCCTCCCTTGCGCTCGCCCGCTGCGACATATAGCTGCACGCCAGCCCCGTTGATCGCCGCCGGCTCGTTGTCGAGCGGATTCTCGGCGTCGACCGCCACGAAGCAGCGGTGAACGTGTGACACGTCCACATCGATCGCCAGCGTATCGAGCCGCGTTGTGGCGACCGTCACTGTCGCAGTCGGGCGACCAGCCTCATTCCAGCTCTCCTCGCTGCGCCGATAATGCGGCTCGCCAAGGACGAAGGTCGCGGGAAGCGCGTGCGAGTCCGACGGTATCTCCTGCGCGGCCGGTGATTGGGAGATGCCGGTATTCTCCGCAGGCCCTCGCATTCCGCCAAGCACCACGCGGTCTCGACGCTTCGGGTTACCGTGCACCGGCTCGTGCTCGATGCACCATCCGGCCAAATCCCACGAATGCTGATCGGACGCACCGTCACGTAACTCGACACGTACGCTCGTCCCGTCCGACTCCACCGATGCTATCGCATCGCGCCAGCTCCACACGCCGAGGTATCGGCCTCTTTGCGCACTGCGCCGCACGAGCAGCAATGATATGAGTCCCGACCTCGTCGGCACGTCCGGGGCGCGCGTGCTCCACCAGGTGCTCTCCGGATGCGCGAGCACCCAGCCGCGCAGCTCGCGCCCCCCGAAGTGACCACGTACGCGCTGCACGCCGTCCGGCGCATGCACGAGCGCGGTGTCGCTGAGAAATCCGAATCCGTCCTCGCGCATCTCGCCTCTCGTGATCGCGTGCGGTGTGCGCGCGAGCGGCTCGTCAAGCTCGTTTACCAGGTCTACGCCGTGCCACGGGAGCGCAACCTCGTGCACCGTGTCTCCTTCCGCGTCCCACTCCAGCAGGTCCACGAGATAATCTTCCAGCAGCACGACCGACCGCCGCACGCGCAGCCCCGCCGCGAGTGGCGCCGTCGCGCTGATCCATGCGGCTTCGCCGCAATCATCAAATCCGATTAGCTGGCCGTCGACGGCGGGCTGTGACCGACCGTCCACCAGAGGCGCGGTATGCGCGAGCGTGCTGCGATACCAGTGCAGCGAGGGGTCCACGTATGAGCCCGTGCCCGGGTCGTCGAACCATCGCACATCGCCGTCGGCGAGCAGAAGATTGAGCCGGTCGGGATGCCCGTGCCCGCCCCCCGAATGGCCGTAGTCGAGCGCGACGTAGAGCGTGCCGCGGTCGCGGCGAAGCACGCCGATCCCCTGCGCGGGGAGCAGGTCGGATTCCAATGCGGAGGGGACGAGTGGCGGAAGGTGCTCGCGCGCGAACAGAAGTGATCGCCACGACAGATCGGCGCGCGTGAACCCGGTCGCAGACAGATTGCGCTCCACGTCGGCCGAGCTGCGCGCGCGTCCGGTGTCGCCGCGCGGAATGTCGGGACTGTAGAGACGCGCGAGGATCCCGATCAGCCGCTCGTCGTCATCCCGCGCGATACCGAGTTCGCACGATTCGGCGAAGCGCGGCTGCCGGACGCTCACCACGTATTGCGAGTCCCTCCGCGACGGATACGTCAGATCAGGGAGCAGGGTGCGGAAAGGCGCCGCGAATCCCTCGCGGAATCGTCCCTCGAGCTCCGGCGGCAAGGCGTATCCGTGTCGCTCCGCGATCTGTACGCAGTACCAGAGACCGCGATGCGCGAAGAGATGGTAATTCTCTCCTTCGTACCAGCTCCCGTCGCGCAGCAGAGCGCGC
>JACCRF010000127.1 GCA_013813715.1 Gemmatimonadaceae bacterium
GTGAATGGCCTCGCGGAGAACAAGCTGCGGCAGGGCGTGACGACCGCCATCGGCGGAGAAGGAGGCACGCCGGTTCCCGCGGGCAGCGTCGCCGAGTATTTCTCGACGCTCGAGCGGCAGGGGATCAGCATCAACTTCAAGCGATGGTGGTTCACATCAGAAACTCAACCACTGATTACATCGTCGTCGAAGCACAGCAGTTTTCGCAAGAACTCTATATCTACCACGTTACGCCTAGTGATGGAAACACCGGTCTTACCCTGCAATGCACGGAATCGCAGAGATAGTGTGGAAGTCTCGCAAGCCGATGCGGGCGATGAGGAACTACCTCAGTCTTCTGAAGCCGGGGCCGGACGAGTACGGGCAACGCGAGGGAATCTTCTTCGTGTTTGACCGCAGGAGTGAGACGATCACCGTATACTGGGGGGTGGCCGACAACCTCGATCCGCACACCGAGCTGTGCGAGCATAATGCGTGGTGCGAGCCCGACTTCGTCGACGCCGTTCTCACCATCCCCGTCACGGACGTGCCGGCGGTCGCATACGCTCTCCTTCACGTCCACCGCCGGACGCGTGAGCACGACTACCAGGGGCCCGATGCTGGGCTGGGCAGCCGTTCGGCCGCGATATAGGACTAGCGTGGTGTGAGAACAAATCCCCGGTGTATTATCGAATTGACCGACCGCGCAGCCTTGAGTGACGGTTAGGCCGAACCCAGCAGTTTTACTCTTTGTAATACCCTATAGAGGCAAACTACGAATCAACAAGTGGCAAAGTATGAGTCAACAAACTGGCAAAGTACGAGTCAACTTCAGGACATTCGCCCCTATTGCACCGCGTTGATCATGTCGAAGATCGGCAGGTACATGGACACCACCATCCCACCAACCACGATTCCAAGGAACACGATCATCACCGGCTCGAGCAGCGACAGCAGGTTGCTCACCGCCGCGTCCACTTCCTCGTCATAGAAGTCGGCGATCTTCGACAACATCTCGTCAAGCCCGCCTGTCTGCTCGCCGACGGCAATCATTGAAATCACCATCGGCGGAAACACCCCGGACTTCTTGAGCGGCTGAGCAATGGTGTCACCACCGGCGATCGACGAGCGCGAGTCCATGATCGCATCCTGCACGACCCGGTTGCCGGCGGTCTTTGCCGTGATCTCCAGCCCGTCGAGAATGCTCACACCGGAGCTGATCAGCGTACCTAGTGTGCGGGTAAAGCGCGACACAGCGGCCTTGCGCAGCACGTCGCCGAGCACTGGCACGCGCAGCAGCATGCGATCGATCCTGAGCTTCCCGTTCGACGTCGCGCGATACCGCTTGAACAGGAACACCAGCGCCGCGACGCTCCCGAGCACGACGAACCAGTAACTCTTCAGAAGCCTCGAAGCCGCCATCACGATTCGCGTGGGCAGAGGCAGCGCCAATCCGGCCGAGGAGAACAGGTTCTCGAAAACCGGAATCACGAACAGGAGCAGCACAGTCACCGCGATGCCCGCAACCGCCATGATGACGCTGGGATAGATCATCGCACCCTTCGCCTTCCGGATCAGCGCGTCGTTCTTCTCCATGAACGTCGCGAGGCGCATCAGAATGGTGTCGAGAATACCACCGGCCTCGCCGGCCGCCACCATGTTGACGTACAGATTGCTGAACGCCTGCGGGTGCTTGCCTAAGGCGTCGGCGACGGTATGACCCGACTCGACGTCGAACACGACCTTCCGGGTGATCTCCGACAGCACCTTGTTCTGGCTCTGCTCGGCGAGAATCGTCATCGCCTGCACCAGCGGCAGGCCTGCGTTGATCATCGTGCTGAACTGGCGCGTGAAGATGACGATATCGCGCATCTTGATGTGGCCCCGCCTCGGCTTCTTCGGCGTCGCCTCATCGATCTTGACGATGTTCAGCCGCTGGCGCCTGAGCTGGGCGATGACATCGTCGCGCGACGCCGCGTCGAGCGTCGCGGTGCGCATCTCGCCCTGAAGCGACCGGGCGGTATATGTGTAAGTTGCCATCAGCTTATCTCCATTACCGTCTGTTGGCCGCTCCGCCCGTGAGCTGCCGCGCGTTGTTCAGCCCTTTTTCTTCCGCGGCAGGCTCCCTGCCGATCATCCTGTTGAACTCGTCCTGCGAGTTGGTCACCTTGAGCGCTTCGTCGACCGAGATCTCACGCGCCATGTACAGCGCGTACAGTGCGTCGTTAAGCGTCTGCATGCCGAACTTCTTGCCCGCCTGCATCGACGAGTAGATCTGGTGCACCTTGTCGTCTCTGATCAGCGCGCGGATGGCCGGCGTGGCGACGAGAACTTCGGCCGCCATCGCCCTTCCCCGCCCGCTCGCCCTGGGAACCAGCGCCTGGGTGACGATTCCCTCGAGCACAAACGCGAGCTGCGCCCGAACCTGGGCCTGTTGGTGCGCGGGAAAGACATCGATGATGCGGTTGATTGCCTCGGCTGCTGAATTCGTGTGCAGCGTGGCGAACGCCAGGTGACCGGTCTCGGCGATTGTGATCGCGGCCTGGATTGTCTCAAGGTCGCGCATCTCGCCGATGAGGATGACATCGGGGTCCTCGCGAAGAGCGTACTTGAGCGCGTTGGCGAACGACTTCGTGTCGGTGCCCACCTCGCGCTGATTGATGAGGCAGGACTGGTGCTTGTGGATGAACTCGATCGGATCTTCGACAGTGATGATGTGGCCTTTTCGCTCCCGGTTGATCTTGTCGATCATCGCGGCAAGCGTCGTTGACTTGCCCGAACCGGTCGGACCAGTGACGAGAACGAGGCCGCGCGGCTTCTCAGTCATTCTCGCGATCGCGGCGGGCAGGCCGAGGTCCTGAAACGTCTTGATCGAAAACGGTATCTGGCGGATTACCATCGAGACGCAGCCACGCTGGCGGAAGCAGTTGCCGCGAAAACGGGCAAGGCTCGCGAATCCGAAGGAGAAATCGAGCTCATCGTCGTTCTCGAATCGCTTTTTCTGATTCTCGGTGAGCACCGAATACGCGAGTTGAAGCGTGTCATTGGGGCCGAGTATCGCGCCGGTCTGCGCGTTCGTCATCTCTCCGTCGATGCGGAGCTTCGGAGACTCGCCGGCGACGATGTGGAGATCGGATGCCCCGAGCGAGACCATCTCCTCGAGCAGCACGCGCAGGTTGAGCCCCATCGCAGTCGCCTGGCGTCCGACGAACGAATGCGGCATCAACTATCTGTATCTCCCGGGCGAGGCTTCCGTCGCCGCTTCGCAGCGGAAAGCCTTGTGGCTTCTGTGGTGGAAGGACGCGGAAGGAGTGAAAAGGTTACCGTCGGGGCGAGCTTCGCAGCGAGGGCAGGCCCGATGCCTCGCACGCGCTCCAGCTCGGCCAGCGATCCGAATGGACCGAGACTGTCGCGGTCTGCAATTATGCGGCGCGCGAGGGCCGGCCCCACGCCGCGCAGTGTCTCGATATCGGCCTCCGTTGCGACGTCGAGATCGATGATCGCGGGCGCTACAACTTCGGTCATTTTGGCGCGCTTGCCCTTCCCTTTGGCCTTTCCACGCTTTCTGGCCGAATCAACGGCCGCGATCTGCCTGTCGATTGCGGTCCGTGCCTCGCCACTTGCCGGGCTGCTGCCGGTGAATGCGTTCACCGCGCGCATGGTACCGCCGAGCAGAATGACGATACTGAAGAACATCAGCGCTTTTCTTTCGCCCGGAGTCGCCATCTTCGCAGACTAGCGACTGCTCGCTCGCGATCAGCATCAGTATTCCGCGGGTGTCATCGCGCTTATGCAGCTGCTATGACGAAGGGAACTACGATTAGGCGGATTGAACGGATAAGGGACAGATACTGCAACTGATCGAGGGGAACGACGGAAAGTCGTTGCCGTTCTCCTTAATCGTTTCGTGTGTTTTCATCTGTGGCATCGATGTTCATCTTGTGTCATCTGTGGTTCGGGTTTGTTGTTTCAGCGGATCAGCTAGCGGAGCAGCGCCTCCGCAACCTCCCCGACGATCGAAAGGGAACGAGCAGAGATCTTGTCGATCGTGTCGGTGGGCCGGTGGTGATTGGGATAGTCGATGTCGATAACGTCGATTACCCGAAGGCCGGCCTGGAGGAGCGGGACGTGATCGTCCGTGATTCCATATCCATACTGCTCGTCGACGAATACATCGTCGTGCCCGAGCTCGGCGGCGACGCGCCAGACACGGTCGACAACTTCGGGCGCACCCTGAATCGAGTACAGCTCCTTCTTGATCTTCAGGTCGCGGTCGCCGATCATGTCCCACAGCACGCCGAATATCGGCTTGTAGCCGGGCTCGGGCAGATGTGACGCGAACCACGTCGAGCCAATCAGCACGTCCACCATGGGCGGGCCAAAGCTGCCGTAGTCCTCCCCGTCGACAAAGAGCAGATCGACTCCGGATGGCGGCGGTGCCTTCTTCAGCGCATCGGCGAGCGCCATGAAAAGCGCAACCCCCGACCCGCCGTCGTTTGCGCCGGGCACCGGCATCTGGCGCTCGCCCAGGTTCGAGCTGTTGTCGCTCACCGGCCGCGTGTCCCAGTGGGTGACGTAGAGAATCCGGCTGGCGTCCGCCGGGCGGAAGCGCGCGAGGATGTTGCGCATCGGAAGCTGCTTTCCGTCGGCAGTCGTGTGCGTCCAGCTCTGCACGATTACCGTGTCGGCCCGGCTGTTCATCTCGGCGATGATCCAGTCGCCCGCGCGCTGAGCGCCGAGACTGCCCGGAATGCGCGCGCCGAACTGCATTTGAGCCTGCACGTAGCGCATCGCCGATTCGCCGTCGAAGTTGCCGCCCTTATCGGGGCGCTCCCCGCTACACCCCGCAGCGATAATGGCGATAATGAGGATCAACGATGACAGGAAGTACCACGGAATTCCGGGATGGAAGGGCCTTTCACTGCGCAACTGAGAACTACCAGGCTTCCGGCGGCCGGCTCGATGGGGCGCTGCCTGCTGCCGGCCCGTACAGAACTGCCGCTGACAACGCGCGTGTCCGCCCCTTCGGGTGCCGCTGGGTTTCGAGGCCAAGCACCCGTCATTCCGTTTGAGCCGGAGGCCGGCAGCGCCTTTTGTGGCCGGCGGCCGGCAGCAGGGTAGTTCTATTTTCCGCCCGTCAGCAAACCGCACGGTCCCGCCACTCCGCGATAAACCCATCACTTCAGATCCCCCGCGTAGAACTGGAGGTGCATCACCGCGCTGAGCACCGTTTGCGTGAACCGCCGGTTGAGATTCTTGTCGAAGCTCTCTACGCGCGAGAAAACGAAGCTGGATGAGAGGTTTTCGGCCACATCCGTATCGGCGCTGAAGCTGAACGCACGGCGGCCGTTGTCACTGAGCCGGCTTTCGCGGCTGATCGTGAGCGGATTGAACACGAAATTATCGCCGTGCGCCTCCTGATAGCTCAGTCGCGTGCGGAGATCGCTGCGCAGCTTCCACTCCGGGGGCACAGCCCATGGCTTGGACAGCTCGACGTTGATGTCCGAGTTGGCGTTCTCGGCGCTCAGCCCCGGGCGAGTTTCGCGGCGCTGCGAGATTGTGTACCCCAGGTTCGCCGACAGCGGCCTGGCTCCCGCAAAAACGATCGAAAGGTTCGCCGGATAACTACGTACGAGAGTCTCGGCGCGGTCGGCAACGACGGAAAGGTCGGTGCTTTCGTCCTCACCGAGCCCCGACGGGACGAAGCGTGGAAGCTCCGGCTGTCGCGTGTTGATCTGCCGAGTCTGCACCGCACGCGCGCTGCCGCCGATACTCGACATGACGCGCCGCAGGCGGTCGGGCTTCATCGTCCATCGCAGCGCGACATCAGGGAAGACGATCTGCGTGCCGTCGGCAATCGCCTGGCTTTCATCGAGCCGCCGCGTCCAGTTCCGCGCGTTTATCATCTGATAACGATTGGCGACGCTGGCCCCGAACGGCAGCAGGACGGTGTGATTCGCGGATAGCTGCGTGACCAGGCCGGCGCTCGTTGCCGGTCGTCCACGGAGCTCCCGAAAGTCCCCGACGCCGCCGAACGCCAACTGGTAAGAGAGCGGTGGCGCGAACGGCGTTTGATCGAACACCGATATCAGACTCCTGTTGTATGTCACGTCGATCGGCTGGATGGCGGTCAACATGCGGCGCATACGCCCTGTGCTGTCTGCGTAGAGCTGCGCCGCTCGGGGGAGATCGATGGTGACGCCCGCCGTCGTCGTCTGTGAGCTGCCAAGCCGCCGCGGAAGCCGAACGGTGCCTGCCGAATCCTGTTCACGAAGAAAGCTGAGCGCGTTCGGATCGCGAAGCATGTTGTAGGAGCTGCCGAAGTCGAGCCGCGGCTTGACCCAAGATGAGAACACCGGCGTATAGTTGATGCCCGCCTGCATCTCCCGCTCGCGCTCCAATCCCGTGTCGGCGCCGAGAATGCGCACGCGGTCGATCCCGGTGATCACCCCCAAGGGGCCGCTCGGGCCGTAGTCGCGGAGATCGCGCACCGAGTTAAAGTCGAGGCGACCCGACAGGGATTTCGAAGGCTTGAGCCGGAGGGAAGTTCCGTTGCGCCAGGTGCTCGTAAGCCCCGCGATCTGCCGCGGCAGGTCATCCGGCGCGTAGGCGGGTTTTAGAAAAGCGGATCTCCGATCGCTGCCGCGGCTGTACACGCTCACGACATGAAGCTCGGCGGGCGACCATCTCGAGAGCTGGGGGAGAAGCGCCCGCGACAGATTGTAATCCAATCCCAGCGTGAAATTGCGCGCGCGACCGTCCTCGTACTCACTGCGCGCCTCGCCGGAAGTGTAGGTGCTCGACAGCGACAGGTTGTTGAGCAGCGGCGCGAAGGGCGAGCCGGTGAGCGGTGTTGCACGCTCGACGGAGAAGGTCATTGACATGGCCGACGACAGGGGCGTTCGCAGACCGTCGATCACGTCACCCGGCACATCCGATCCCGACACGTACAGCGGATCGCTCGACGCCGACGTGTAGTTTACCGTGAGCGGCATGGACAGCCCGAGCGCGCGCGGCAGGAGCTTCTCGAGATGGAACGCCGAGCTGACGCTCATGTTGTTGTCGGTGAGAAAGCTCGGCTCTTCGGCGAGCTGGCGGAAGTTGGGATCGCGACGGCTCGCGCTGATGCGGATGTCGGCGAAATCGCTGGCGAGAACCGACAGCGCGATCTGTCCGGCGAATCCGGCGGCATCCACGACGTTGCCGAGCCGGATGTCGTCCACCCATAGCTCGAGCGTGTCGCCCGGCGCGATCGGCTGCGAAGAAGTCCCGACACCGGTGCGGATCATGCCCACCGAAAGCTCCTGCACCGACGCGAGATTCGGCGGGCTCACGCCGGGATCGGAAGTATACGCGAGATATCCATCCGAGCACGCGACGTAGCGAACTCCGCCCCGCGGCATCGGCGTGTTCGCGATCAGCGCCGAGTCGAGCCCTGTGCACGATGCCCGCGCGCGGCCCTGCAGATATGCGTTCTGAATCTCGGCGCGGAGGGCGAACAGCTTCTGGAAATCGACTCTCACCTCCGGCAGCCAGGCTGCCCGTCCCGCCACTCCGTTGAGCGTCGTGCGGTACATATAGAAGTTGTTGGGATCGCGGCCGATCTTGACGAAGAAGTGAAGATCGCCGTTGTCTCCCCAGCCATTGCGGATACCGCGCGCCCAGAGCCGCAGCTCCTTGTAGGCCATGAAATTCTTCTCCCCTTCGGGGAATCTGAAGTACGCCTCGGCGCGGTCGAACCTGTTCAGATCTCCGGCGGTGAGGCGAAGGGAGCGCTCGTTGATCTGGATGCGAGCAGTCTGATAGTTGCTGCGCTTCGTGTCGGGCTCGTCGACAACCCCCGGCGGCGATTCGTAGCTGATGCCGCCCGGGAGGTTCCGGTCCTGAGTGCCGATGACGCCGGCGTTGACGTAGCCGCCGCCCTGCTCTTCTGCGGCCAGTCCGCGGATACCGGTATCGCGGCGTTTTAGCCATGGCGCGCCAGTGAGCCGCAGCCGCGCGAGCGGAACCTGCGTGAACTCGTTGTCGCCGACCCCCGGGCCCGATATCATCGTGATTCGCAACGCGCGCATCCGGCGGATGAGTGGCGCTCCGAGCGAGTCGTCCGCAACGCGAAACGGAACGCGGAACAGCACCCAGCAGACTTCCTCGGGCGGGGGGCCAACGACGGTGCGACGCGACGTCGAGCATCGCCCGATTCTGTTGTATGATGACGAATCGCCGAGGTCGACGATATACCGCCTGAGTTGCTCGGACTCTCGCTCGGCGCTGCTGAGATTGAGGACGTTGTCAGAATCGATGTCTTCATCGTCCAGCCGGTTGTTGCGCACCGTGCAATCAGTTGCGGCGTCGCCGAGTATCTGGATGAGCGAGTAGCCGCCGCGGCAGGTGGCGAAGTTGCCGAGCGGCAGGATGAGAGGCGGCTGGCCCGGAATGGTGTCGTTGACGACACTGATCGCGCCGGCGACGTCACCGGCGAGTCCATTGTCGTTCACGCCGGCGTCGAACGCACGCGAGAACGGGTCGCGCTCGCTGTCGAGAATGTCGTAGCCCTGGAGCTGTTTCCCCGTGTAGATGCTGTCGCGGGCGGCGGCACCCGCGCCGGCGAGCAGCCGCACGCGGAGCGTATCCGGCGCAAAGGCTACCGAGTTCTCCGACACCTCTCCAAAGTCCAGCATCAGCGATGGATTGCGCCCGCGTCTGGCCGCGCTCACGGGAATCTGCGCCCAGAACTCGATGCTCTCGATTCGGGACAGATCGGAGCCCGCCGGTCCGAGCGGAGTGCGGATCGATCGCCACCGGCGTCCGGACGGCGTGTTGCCGACAAGCCATTTGAAAAGACCTTCGCCGCGAAGGCCGCCGATGGAAAGCGGGTAGAGTGTCAACCACAGCAGCTGCTCGGGGGCGGATCGCCCGGCACCGATGATGTTGGAAAGCGAGTCGATGTCCTCGATGCTGTACCGAACAGCGTCACCACGCGAGTCGAGACCTTCGCTCTGCCATGCCATCGTCGCGGCGCGTTGAAGGTCGAGTAGCTGCGCGCCGAATCGGGCGGGCAACTTTCTTCCGAGCGCGGGCTGGCTGCTGTAATACCATTGTGTGCTGATGAGGGGCACCTGGATGCCACCCTCACCCTCGAACGATTCGATGTAGGCTTGACCCGCCGCATTCGGCTTGGGCCGGCTCGCGGCGAATTCGCCCGAGAAGTTGATCCGCGACGGCACGCTTGTCTCCCCGAAAGGAAGGCGCGACACGAGAGACGTGAGCGGCAGGGCATCGAAGGTGAACTGTGCGGTAACGCCGGCGACGAGCGAAGCAGCGGGCTCGAATCCGAGGGGTGGTCTGTTGAACGTCGTATTCTGCGTCTGTGAAATCGCCGTGAAGTTCACGCTCCCCCGCGCCAGTGGAAATTCCGCGGTGGCGCCGAAGATCGACGTCGGCGTTTCCGCGAACACCGGATTCTCCTCGAACCGCGCCGTGACCTGCCGCGGCCGTGGGAAAAGCGTGTCTGGTCTCGCGAAGGACACCCTTCCGAGATCATAATCCACCGTGTAATCCGTGCCGCGCACGAGTGGCATTCCATCCACGAACAGCCGCTCGGAGTTGGGGCGCACCTGAACGGCGCCGAGCATGAGGGCTCCGGCTTCTCCACTCCCTGCCGCCTGGAACCGTACCCGAATGTGGTAGACGGACTGGGGCCGCTGCGCAGACTTCACATACTCCGACGGCGTCGTGTAGATCGTGTCGTTGGATGGATTCACCGCGCCGGCGAGGCCGTTTCTCGCGAAAGGCCGTAGCGACGGAAAGACCAGAAACTGGTCGCGGATGACGCGGGCAGCCGAAGTTCCGAGGCTGAGCTCGAAATTGGGGTCGGCGGGCCGGGGCCATAGCCGGTTCTCGATGTCAAATGTTGAGTTGTTGGTTCGCTGGGCGAGCCCGAAGAGCTGGAGGTACGTGTCCGCGACACTCCCGATCGTTGCCGCCACGGCCTTCTCCTGGTCGTCGCCGGTGCCCGTCACGACTTTGACGACCACGCTCGGCCGCCGCACCTCGGGCCCGCCGATGCGGTAGATACTACGGATTTCTCGCTCGAACGATGGATGATCGGGCGTCACGTCAGGGTCCCACAACAGGTTCGCGAACTGCTCCGACTGTGATCTGAACTCGAGATCCGGCGTTCCGCCGGTCGTTACGTGAACCGTGTCGACACCGTTCAGGCGGACACGGTATGCGACGACGAGCCGTTCATTGTTGAGTGACAGAGGCCGCACGAGCGCGACCCAGAGCTGCGACGGATCGACGTAGTAGTCGATTCCTTCGCGGAGCCGTTCGTAAACCTGGCCGCGGCGCGAGCGTGGGTCGCCCAGGATGCGAAACTGGGGGCCGCTTGGATTGGACGGCTGCCCGCCGATGAGAAGGCGATAGAGAGCGACCCGCGTCGGTCGCAGCGTGTCGGGAAGCGATGTCGCGACCTCAGCCATGCGGCGTCCGTCGAGGATGTCGAGGTTGGGATACGCCGCTCCGAAGAACCGTGGCGAGACAGTGAAGAAGAAACGCCGGGGCTCGAACTGATGGTCCTCGATCCGGCGGTCAATCGCGGAAAGTGTCTGGTCACCGACTGTGAAGACCCGGTCGCTGACAATGTTTCCTTTCTGCTGGGCAAGAATTGCCTTGAGACGCGCCGAGCCGACGCGGGCGACTGCCTGGAGGCCGTAGTTGCCGCTCGGTATCCCTGCGGTGATGAATCGCGAGGCGGGTGGCTGGAAGGTGACATTCCCGAGCTCGACGCGCTGGACGAGCTCGCTGCCCCTGCCCTCGTAGTTGATCGAAATGTTGTTCGAGCCGTCGAACTCGCGCTGCGTGTCGTAGTCGACATCCACCTGAATCCGTTCCGCGACAACGCCACCGGAGCGGGCGTTGAACTGGAAATCGATGAGCGGCTGGTATGCACTGCGACAGTTGAAGATGGGATCCACAAAGCCGCCGCCCGCGCAACGCTCGTTCTGGTTTTTCTCGGCGCGGAATTCCATCCGTGTGTTGAGCTGGAGGCCGAGGTCCGAATGCTGGGCGATGATGTCGCCAGCGCGGGCAGCGACTTTGCGCTGGCTGGTGTCGGGCACCTCGGAAGCAAACGGTGGCGGCTGTGCGGTGGTCGCGAAAGTGGATGCCGCGACCTGGCCCCATACCGACTGGATGATTGAGCGCATGTTCTGCTGAAAGGCGGTTGCGCGCGCAGCCTCGATCTGACGGAGCGCCTGGCGATAGCTCTCGCGCTCGGCGCGTGAAAGAACGGTCGGCAGGCGAAGAGCGACTGAATCGCGCAGGCGCATCGTTACGGCCGGGGCGCGCGCCGATGTGTCGGGCGGGATCTCCTGCGCGCCGGCGTTAATGCCGGCGCACGCCAGCAGGGCGAGTGCGCACAATGCGCTCCACCGGTGTATCAGTTGCGGGCGCCCGCGTGGCGCCGTCAGTGCCGGGTCACAGGCACAGCAGGCTCCCGTATATTTCACCCCGTGAAGATACTCCACAAATACGTCCTCAAGGAGCACTTGGGACCCCTCGTGTTTGCCTTGACGGCGCTCACTTCGCTGCTGCTGCTGCAGTACATCGCGAAGCGGTTCGGGGAGCTTGTCGGCAAAGGACTGCCGTGGACTGTCATCGCCGAGTTTCTGGGCCTTTCCGTGCCGCTCACGGTCGCGCTGTCGCTGCCGATGGCGGTGCTCGTCTCAACGCTGTACGCGTTCAGCCGGCTGGCGTCCGAGAACGAGCTGACTGCGATGAAGGCGAATGGTGTCAGCCTTCGCAACGTCGTTACGCCTGTACTCTGGGCGGCCGTCGGAGTGACGTTCTTCATGGTGGCCTTCAACGATCAGGTTCTTCCGCGCGCAAACCACCGATTACGGACACTTCAGGGCGACATCGCGCAGAAAAAACCCACGTTCGGATTGAGGGAGCAGGTCATCAACGAGGTCAGCCCGAACAAGCTCTACCTGCGTGCCGGACACCTCTCGCAAACAACCAACCTCATGCGCGAGGTCACGATCTACGATGTGGGCGACGCTACGCGACGCCGCACCATCTACGCCGACAGCGGCAACATGTCGATGTCACCGAATCAGGCCGATCTGGAGTTAACGCTATACAGCGGAACAGTTCAGGATGTTCCGACGGCTACGCCCGCGCAGCTCCAGCGGCTGTACTTCGACACGCAGCTCATCCGCGTGCGGGGAGTAGGCAACGAGTTTCGGAAGACGACGAACGACAACTACAAGGGCGAGCGCGAGATGTCGGTCTGCGAGATGGAGCAGAACGCCGAGCGTGCACGCGGGTCGTTCGCAGACGCAAGCGGCGAGTTCACCGGAAAGGTGCGGCTCGCGAAATCGCGGAACATCAAGCTGAGCCGCGAGGCGCTGAATACCGAGACGTCGAGCCCCCTGTCGATCGGCCTCGGCAGCGCGTATTGCGGTCTGCTCTCGAGGGCAGGGATAGATCATCCCAAGCCGGCTCAGATGGCGCCGTCGAGCGGCTTTGCCGGCCGAGCCGCACCGCTTCACGAGAGTGAAAAACGATCAAATGGCAATGGGGGAAACTCCGCTGACGCAACGCTCACCGAAGCCGAAAAGGCCGTTCCCAACGAGGTGATTCCGGCCCAGGTCGAGAGTGCGCGCCTCCGGCTCTCCGATGCGATTCACAGCATCAACCTGTACGAGGTTGAGATTCACAAGAAGTTCGCGCTCGCGGCGGCGTGCTTCGTGTTCGTGCTGCTCGGCGCGCCGATCGCGCTCCGCTTTCCGCGCGGCGGGGTGGGGGTGACAATCGGAGTGAGCCTGATAGTGTTTGCGCTCTATTACGTCGGGCTCATTGCCGGCGAAACTCTGGCGCGGCGCGGGTGGATGCCACCGTTCCTCGCGATGTGGGGGGCGAACATCCTCTTCACTCTCTTCGCGCTGATTCTCCTCGCCCGGATGGGCAGGGAGTCGGGATCGAACCGGGGTGACATCCGGGAGATGGTGGACGACCTGAAGCAACGCATCAAGCGGGCACGTAGACGCCGGCCGTCGGCCCAGGCTCTTCCCCGGCCGACGGCGTCGTGAGCGTTGTACGCCCGCTCGACCGCTACGTCTTTACCGAGTTCTGGAAGATCTTCATCGCGACGGCGCTCGGATTCCCGCTGCTGCTCATCGTCTTCGACGTAACCGACAATCTCGACAAGTATCTGGCCAAGAACCTGCCCGCGTCGAATATCGCGCTGAGCTACCTGTACGGGCTCCCGGAGTCCATGTTCCTGATTCTTCCGGCGGCCGTGCTGTTCGCCACCGTCTTCTCGATCGGAGCGTTTACGCGCCACTCCGAGATCACCGCGGCGAAGGCTTCGGGAATCAGCTTCTACCGGTTCATCGCCCCGATCTTTCTGGGAGCGGTGATCGCGAGCGCGAGCGGTCTCGTGCTCGGCGAGCTGGCGCCGCGCGCGACTAAGCGCAAGCTGGACCTGCTCGAGTCGCAGACCATTTCATCGATGAGCCAGCGATACAACTTCGCGTACTCCGCCGATGCCGGACGCGTCTACAAGGTTCAGACGCTGCATGTCCAGGGCGAGTCCATCGACGGTATGACGATCGAGAGGCGCGGCAAGGGTCCGAGCTATCCATCGTATATAGTCGCGGCAAATCAGGCAGTTTACCGTGACACGAGGGGGTGGAAGCTGCTCAGTGGGACGATGCACGTTCTCACGGACTCGCTCACCAACATCACCTACGCGTTCGATTCGCTGCGCGACCGGCGCTTCGTCGAGCGTCCGAAGGATCTCATGCTCACCCCCAAAGCGCCGGCCGACATGGACTTTCGCGAGCTCGGGCAGTTCATCCAGGCGATGGAGCGGTCGGGAGCGGACGTCAACGAACTTCGTGTGGAGCGGATGCTGAAGATCGTCATCCCCATCACGAGCATCGTGATCCTCATGTTCGCCGCGTCGCTCGCCACGAGCACACAGCGCGGCGGCGCCGCCTATGGCATCGGTCTCTCACTAGGCACGACGGTCATTTTCATGTTTCTCATTCAGGTCACCAAAGCTCTTGGCGGCAACGGATTGGTGTCTCCAGAGCTCGCGGCCTGGATGCCGAGCATTCTCTTCGGCGTGATGGGAGCGATACTCTTCGCGCGGGTGAGAACCTGAACAATGCGGCGAAGGGCCTGTTCGCGCGGATCGGCGAGCGCGGGTACTTCCTCCGCGACATCGGTCGCGGATTGAAAGATCCGGCCACGTACGGCGCCGAGACTATCCGGCAGATGCGCAATATCGGCGTGGACTCGCTGCCGCTTGCAGCGATCGTCGCAGCGTTCATCGGTGCGGTGACGGCGTTTCAGACGCGCTATCAGCTATTCGGCGGAGTGCAGCTCTCGGTGGTCGGGCTCATCTCGCGGCAGTCGATCATTCTCGAGCTCGGCCCGCTATTGACGGGACTCGTGCTGACAGGCAGGGTCGGGGCGCGGATTACGGCCGAGATCGGCACGATGCGTGTCACGGAACAGATCGACGCGCTCGAGACGCTGGCGTACGATCCGGTGGCGTATCTCGTGGTGCCGCGGCTGATCGCCGCGATCATCATGGTGCCGATTCTCACGATTTTCGCGAACGCGATCGGGGTCGGAACGGCGTTTCTGACTGCTGTCACCGCTACTGACGTCACCAGTGCCGCCTTCTCGGAAGGTTTGCGTCTGGCGTTCGCCCCGTTTCAGATAGTCTATAGTATCATTAAGGCGACGATCTTCGGCGCAGCGATCGCCTTTTTCTGTTCTTATGAAGGTTACACCACAACCGCGGGCGCCGAGGGAGTCGGACGGAGCACCGCGCAGGCGGTAGTCATCACATCGGTGGCGATTCTGGTGCTCGACGCGCTCACCGCTCTCCTGCTCGCACCCTACCTACAGGCATGAAGAAACGCGACGACGTACTCGTTGGTATCGTCATGGCGGTGGCCATCATCGTGGTCATCGTCGGCTCGCTCTGGCTCGCTCGCGGCGGGCTCTCCAAGGGCTACGCGTTGTACGCGAAATTCCCATGGTCGGCGGGATTGAAGCAGGGTCAGCCGGTGCTGCTCGCCGGAGTCAACGTCGGTTACGTAGACCAGGTCGACCTTCGTCAGGACGGAACCGTCCTCACGACTTTCCGCGTTGGCAAGGAATACAGGGTTCCACAGGGAACTGTCGCGACCGTCATTCCCAACGGGATATTCGGCGACATGGCGATTGCGCTGACGCCATCGCGGCCGAACCCGCGGTCGGTTCCTGAGAATGACACGATTGCGGTTGGCCCGTCGGCGCCGGGCATCGCTCAGCTGACTGGCAAGGCGGACTCGATCGCGACATCGGTGAACGCGATCACAACGGCGTTTCAGCGGGACCTCGTGGCGTCGGGAGGGGTCAACGACATGCGGCAGGCAATCGGCGAGCTGAGGCAGACGATTGCCGGCACGAACCGTCTCGTCAGTCAGTTCAGCTCGATCGCCGCCGAGCAGAACAGGCAGTTGAACGCGACGTTCGCCTCGTTCCGCCGTGCGACGTCCGCGATCGATTCGGCGAAGATCGATTCGACGCTGAGCAATGTGCGGGAGGCGACTACCAACATGGCGGCGATCAGCGCCGGGCTCAAGGAAACGAGCGCCAGGCTGGATGCGATCGTCGCGAAGGTGGACAGCGGCGACGGTACGGCCGCGCGGCTGGTGAACGACCCTGGGATCTACAACGATGTGAGGCTGCTGCTGCAGCGGCTCGACTCGCTGACCGCGGACTTCAAGAACAACCCGCGGCGATACATCAATCTGAAGATTTTCTAGCAGGCCTGGTCCCGGGCGACAGGCACCGGGTACCAGGTGCCTGTTACTGCTTGCCGTGCCAGCGGGTCCAGACTACGATCGCGCCGCAGTCGCTGGGGCGGGGGCTGAACTCCGGGGGGGTCGAGGCCAGGCCGTGATAGATCTCCATCGCCTCGATCGCGAGCGGGCTCAATGACAGATAGTCGCGCACTCCGTCGTGCTGGCGGATGCCGTCGATGTAGACGTTGATCTGATCGCACCTGAGAAACTGGATGTACGGCACCATGCCCCGGTACCGGATGCGCACGCCGGTCGCCATCCTGACAAGATCTTCGGGCCGCTGAGCCTGCCGGGCATCGATGTCTTCCCGCGTCAGGAAGGTCCCCGATCCCGTGGAGCGTCGGCGATAGAACTCGTCGAATCTGCCTGTCCTGGCATACCGCTCGGGCTTCAGGTGACTCGCGCGCACGACGACTTTTTTCAGGTCGGCGGGAACCGCCGCGAGGCGTGGTCTTACGTCCTGGGTCGCGCCGGGGGTGACCGAGATCTGAATCGTGGATTCGGCGAATCCGAGCCGGCGAATCCGAAGCGTAGCTTTCCCGATGGGGACGGCAAGGAGCGCCACCCTTCCCGCGTCGTCGGTGTTGCCACGGACGGACGTGCCGACGATCTGCACCTCAGCGCCGGCGAGAGGTTTTCCCGCCGTGTCGGTTACGTACGCGAGGACGATCGAGGTCTGTTCCTGAAATGCCTGGGGGTACGCGCGTGCGGGCGCGATTGTGACGCCCAAGGCCAGCAGGGCTGCGAGACTAAGCCCGGCTTTCGGCGCGATCCTGAAACGTCCGACTGAGGCCTTCATATGCAGCTCGACCTGTGCGAACTGTTCGCGCGGTGTTGCTCGGGGTAGCACAGTTGAATCCGCCCCGCCGCGTTTGCTCCGGCAACGGTGACCGGAGCGGGTTTGCCTATCAGGCGTCCCGCATATTCCAGTCCCGATGCGAGGACTTTGTCTGGGGGCGTCTTCTCTAACGTACGTGCCGTACCAATACCCCGCAACGGCGAAAAGTGGCACCTGGGTCAGACGTTCGGGCAGGCGCGACGCCCGATCGGGGCAGCCAGGGTATTCCGGCCAACTTGAGATGACGACGATCCAGGGCTTACCCGCGTCCCGAAGATGACAATGGGCCCGCACGGCCGAAGCCGCGCGGGCCCATCAGGCCGGAACTGTGCGCTGGGTTAGAAGCTGTAGCGCACCGCAACCTGCGAGCGCCAGTAGCTGGAGACGAAGTCGCCGACAACGTACTCCTTGGTATTCACGTTGAACTGGAAAATTCCCTGCGCCGTCTTCGGATCGATACCCGTCTGCCCGGAGTGGGTCAGAATGGGCACGTTGTTGAAAGTGCTGGTCTGGTTGATCTGAACCTTGCCCCAGTTCTTGTTGAGCAGGTTGCCGAAGTTGAAGATGTCGAACTGAACCGAGACCCGCTGGCCGGCGAGCGTCGGAATGGACTGCCTTAGGGAGACGTTCACGTTGTGGATGAACGGCAGCCGGCACGAGTTCCGCGGCATGATCTGGCCGCGGAACTTGCTCAGGCAGGGCGAATTGGTGATGAAGTTCTCGAACGCCTCGGCCTGGGCCGCAGCGGTGACCAGGCTGGTGCCAGACCCGCTGTTGGAGAACATGATCTCCGCCGGATTGCGAGCGTCGGCAGGAACGTATATGAGATCGTTCCCCTGCACGCCATCGGCATTGAGATCGCCGGAACCGCTGGCGGCACCCCTGTTATAGACGTAATCATGTGGCGCACCCGACGTGCCGGTGTAGCTGGCAGAGAAGTCGGTCGTGAGGTTTCTCAGCCAATGGAGCGAGTACGACCCGTTTACGGAAAACTTGTGCGGCTGGTCGAAGAGGCTGATGCTGGTGTACGGATCGAGCTGCTCACCGGAGAGGGTTCGGCCAAAGCTCCAGTTGGAGATGTGCGTGCTGGAGGTGAAGCTCTGCACGTCGCGGGCACGGGAGAAGGTATACGCCGCGGAGCCCTCCCAGTTGTTGGAGTAGGTCTTCTGCAGCTTCGCCGTGAGGTTGTAGGAGAAATCCTTGTCATGGTTGACGATGTCTATGGCCTCGCTGAATCGGCTCGCTCCGCCGGCGGCGATAACGGCGGGCGGCAGGCTTGGCAGCCCCTGGCCGTTGGTTCTGATCGTGTCGCCGTAGAGCACACGGCCATTGCGGTCAACGCCGCGCGGGTCGCGGAGGTTCCGGTTCACGAAGAAGAACTGGTTGAGGGTCTTCGAGAACAGTCCCTCGGCCGTGGCGATCAGACCACCGGGGAGGACACGGTCGAAGCCGATGGTGCTGCGCAGCGGCTGCGGGAACTTGAGGTTCCTGTCGAGGAAATTCACCGCGCCAATCGGCTTGTTGCCAGCCCCGTTGGCGCAGACCTCGTAGACCGTTGCGTCAGCGTTGAACTTCGGCGCCGGGTCGCGGCTGCCGCCGGTGTTGCAGTTGAGGAACGTGATGATCGTGCCTGAGTTCACATACGCATTCTCAAGCCAGACGTACGGCGGCGTGCCAACGAAGAGTCCGACACCACCACGGAAGATGTTCACCTGGTTGCCCGTAATATCGTAGTGCCACCCGATGCGGGGCGAGAACTGTATTGCCCGTTTCGGAACGTCATCCGTCCGACGACCGTAGGCACTGTCGATCGGCGCTGAGTAGGGCAGGTCGGTGAGGAAACTGCTGATGTCGGCCCGGCCGCCCAGCGTCAGCGAGAACTTGGGCGTCACCTGCCATTGATCCTGTGCGTAGAGCGCGGTCTGCAGCGCATCGAAGAAAACGTTTCCGCCGTCGCGCAGGATGAACGATCGACGGAAGGAGCTCGCCGTTCCCGTGTCGAAATTCGCCAGGCTGGAAAACGTCCATACACCAAACGAGCTCTGAAGAAACAGATTCCGAAGCTTCATCAGCTCGTTCCGCGTTCCCAGCGTGAATGTGTGGTTCCCCCGCGGCATGGTGAAGTTGTTGGTAAACTCGTATGTGTCGGTGTCGAGCTCGTTCACCTGCGAGAACTGATCGGCGCCCCCGACGATCGTGGCCGAGCCGGCGCCGGCGCGGGCAACCGTCACCGTGACCTGCGGGAACGTCGTCGGCGGAATTCTCCGATCCCTCACACGGTTGTAACCGAGGAAGAGCTCGTTGAATGACCCGTTGGCGAAGTTCGAGTAGAGCTGGAGAACCGGAGCGTGCTTTTTCTGGGTATAGTCGTGGAAGTTGCTCGTGTACACTGCGCGCGTTGATGTCCTACCCTGCTGAAGACGCGAAGGGAGCTGTCCGGAACTGTAGTTGTAGTGGAACACGACGCGGTGCACGTCATTGATCTGCATGTCCATCCGGCCGAACAAGTTCCGCAGCGGATTCTCGCCGTTAACCGCCCCTGTGCTCCCCGGCCCAGCGGCGTCGTATTTCTTGTAGATCGTCTCGAACCGGTTCATGGAGTCGGCGGCGAGCGGGAACGGTACGGTCGCTGACGTAGGCTGGCCGAGGAAAGGCCCGCTGACCGGCGAGTTCTCCCGCTGGAATTCAGGCGCGATGAAGAAGTGGAGGCGGTCCTTGATGATCGGCCCCCCCAAGGTCATCCCGTAGGTACTCCTGTCGAAGGGAGTCGCCCTCAGCGTGGGGACGTTGCGACCGAAATCCTGATCGCGATAATACCAATATGCGCCGCCCCGCAAATCGTTAGTGCCGCTCTTCGTCACCGCATTCAGAAGAAGCCCGCCGAAGTTACCTTGTCGCACATCGAAGGGCGCCAGGAGAATCTGAAGCTCCTTCACGGCGTCGATCGGAACGGACTTGGAGCCCGTCTGCGCACCGGGTTGTCCGGTAGATCCGAGCCCGAAAACGTCCCGCTCCGTCGCGCCGTCGATCTGGACGTTGTTCATCCGGTTCGACATGCCGCCTGCTGAAAACCCTGGGCCCGACACAGAGACCTGCGGAGCAATCGCGATGAAGTCAGTGAGGTTTCGGCTGAGATTTGGGAGCCGGCTGAGGGCCGAGTCGGAAACAACCGTTCGCGTCCCCGCCGAGCTCGGTGCGACGTCGGCGGTCGAAAGAACCTCTACCGCCCTGAGGGTCGTTGCCTGTGCGGTCAGCCGCATATCGATGCGAAGGTTCTGGGTGAGGCCGATGTTGATTCCGTCGCGAGTGTCGGGGGCAAACCCGATTCGTCGCGCGGTTAGAGTATAGGGACCACCGACTTCCAGACCCTGAAGGAAATACCGGCCGCCCGCCCGCGTTGACGCGCGCGAGGTGAACCCGGTAGTCTGATTTACGATGGACAGCTGAACTCCCTCGAGTCCGCTGCCTGCGCTGTCGGTGACGATGCCGCTGATAGCACCGGTTGTGACTCCCTGCGCTCCAGCTTCGGCGGCCACTGCCGCCGCGAGCACGAGACCAAGGGCTGAAATCGTACGAGTCAAACGTCGTGTGAACATGGTTTGAGCCTGGGAGAAAAGGGGATTGTTGAGCGGGTCTTCGGCGGAGAACAATTCCAGGACAACTCCTGGGAAATTTCGGCCGGCGTTGCTGCCGGTGCGTGCAGCGATTGCACCGCGGGAGCGAGCGTTGCGTAATCTGGGCGTCAGCGGCGATTTACGGATGCGTCAAAGCTATCGTCGGGTAGCGCGACCGGCAAGCCGATTCTGTCGCCCTTCGGTAACGCTCCCGAAACGGCATCGGCTCCAGGCAACACGCGATTCGATCCCCGTCCTCGGGCTTCGTTCCGAGGATCAACCCGACGTCGCTCGCCGCCCCACAGTCAGATAGTAGACGGGTATCCCCAGAACGATTCCGCCGAGCACCCCGAGTGTCGCCCACCGGCTCGAGGGGTCAATGATGGCGTTCAGAAGGAGAAACATGGTAGACAGGATGAACAACGCCGGCACCAGCGGATAGAGAGGCACGCGGAAACCGGGATCGTACCCGGCACGCTTGCGCAGCACGAACACCGAGGCTACAGCCATCGCATAGAACGGAACGATCGCCGTGACGAATGCGTCGGCAAGCTGCTCGAACGTGCCAAGTAGGACGAAAACCACACCGATAGCCGTCACCGCGGCGATCGAGACGTGTGGGGTTCCGTATCGCGGATGAACCCTGGCCAGCGGCTTGAACAACATTCCGTCGGCCGCTGTGGCAAAGATCACGCGAGGTCCGGTGATCATCACGGCGTTTAGAGTTCCGAACGTGGAGATCATCACCACCGCCGAGACGAACAGCACGCCGGGCGAGCCGATTAGGACCGCCGCGACGTCGGCAGCGACAAGCGGGGATCTGCGGATCTCCTCAACCGGAAGCACCGCCAGATACGCGAGGTTGGCGAGCAGGTAGATGAGGATGATGCTCGCCGTCCCGAAGATGAGAACGCGCGGTAGATTGCGCCTGGGGTCCTTTACCTCGCCGGCCACAAAGCTCACGTCGGCCCAGCCGTCATACACCCACAGCACGGACACCAGGGCGAGGCCGAAGGCCGCGATCGAGAAGCTTCCTTCCGGAATGGCGGGAGTGTAGTGGCCTCCCGTTCTCGGCAACCCGATGCTGAACGCGAGGGCGATCACGACCAAAAGGCCAAGCACCTTCCCTGCGGTCATCAGGTTGACCATCACTCCCGCACGCTTGACCCCCAGGTAATTCGTGGCACCCGCGACAAAGATCGCGGCCGCCGCTATCCAATGCGTATAGGTAGAGTAGGGCGCGATCGACGGATCGTTGCCGGTGAGTCGCAGAAAGTACTCGGCGAAGGTGGTGGAGATCGCTCCGAGCGCGGCCGCGCGGA
>JACCRF010000153.1 GCA_013813715.1 Gemmatimonadaceae bacterium
GCCGAGTCGCTCGGCGGCGTTGAGAGCCTGATCAGCCATCCGGCTTCGATGACCCACGCATCGGTTCCCATCGACAGCCGCACCTCGCTCGGCATCAGCGAAGGGCTGGTGCGCCTGTCATGCGGCGTGGAGGATGTCGAGGATCTGCTGGCGGACGTGGAACGCGCTTTCGCCTAGACGCCGAATCGTTCTGCAACCGATATGACCTTCCCGCGTGGAACCGCAGCGAGATGAAGGTTCTGCTCGTCGGGAACGGCGGGCGCGAGCACGCCATCGCGTGGAAGCTGCTCCAGGACGACCCATCGCTCGAGCTCATCTGCGCGCCCGGTAACGCCGGACTCGCCGAGATCGCCGAGTGCATACCGGTGAAGCCGACCGATGTGCGCGGATTGGCGGCGTTCGCCCATCGGGCGGATGTCGATCTCACCGTCGTCGGGCCCGAAGCTCCACTCGCCGGCGGAATCGTGGACGCGTTTCACGAGGACAAGAAGGCGATATTCGGCCCAACGCGCGCGGCCGCGGAGATCGAGACCTCCAAGCGATTTGCCAAGTCCATCATGGAGACCGCGGCGGTGCCGACAGCGCATGCGACGCATCACCGCCGAGCCGACGACGCGATCGCGGCGGCGAACGCCCTCGGAACTCCGGTAGTCATCAAGGCGTCGGGACTCGCGGCCGGCAAAGGGGTTGTCGTCGCACAGAGCAGCGAGGAGGCCGAGCGAGCGATCAATCTCATGCTGCGTGACCGGGCGTTCGGCGACGCGGGCGAGGAGATCCTCGTCGAGGAGTTCATGGAGGGAGAGGAGCTCTCCGTGTTCGCGATCACGGACGGCACGAACTTCATCACGATGCTCCCCGCACAGGATCACAAGCGGTTGCTGGATGGCGATCTCGGCCCAAACACCGGAGGCATGGGAGCGTATGCGCCCGTCTCGATCGCGACACCGTCGCTCATGAACATCGTCTCGGCCCACGTGTTCGAGCCCGTTCTCGCCGAGATGCACCGCCAGGGCCGTCCGTTCACCGGGCTGCTGTACGCCGGATTGATGGTGTCGGAGAGTGGCCCTCGCGTCGTCGAGTTCAATTGCCGGTTCGGCGATCCGGAAACGCAGGCGATACTGCCGCTGATGCAGAGCTCGCTTCTCGACCTCATAAATGCTGTCGCTGAGGGCGCTTCGCTGGCCGGCATGGAGCCCATCCAGTGGAGCACTGACCACGCGGCGACGACAGTGCTGGCGGCCCATGGCTATCCCGATTCCGTGAGAACGGGCGACGGCGTCCGGGTCCCCGCCCTGCCGAACCGCGTTTACGTATTTCACGCTGCCACCACGCGCGACTCGGAGAGCGGCGAGCTGCGAACAAGCGGCGGACGGGTGCTGTCAGTCACTGGCGTCGGCGAGACAATCGCCGCGGCGGTTGAAGGCTCGACCGCGCACGCCGAGCGGATTTCGTTCGACGGGAAGCAGTTCAGACGCGACATCGGTTGGCGCGAGCTGGAGCGGAGTGCCCGAGCTACCTGAAACCGAGACGATCGCCCGCGACTTGCACGCCTCGGTAGCGGGACGAACGGTTGCCAAAGTGACCGTCGCGAGGCCAGATGTTCTGCGCGAGGTGGGAGAACGGGCGTTCAGGCGCCGGCTCAGGGGCGTGGGGATCGTGGGAAGCTGGCGGCGCGCGAAACTCATCGTTACAGACCTTTCGACCCGCGACCGGCTTGTCGTGCAGCCGCGCTTCACCGGCGCGCTGATCGTTGACGACGGCACGCTGGACCCCGCATTGCTCGCGTACTCGACAATTCGTCTGGTACTCGACGACGGGCGATCCATTCACTACTGCGACGTCCGCCGCCTGGGCACCGTTGCCCTCATGAACGAGACGCGATTCGAGGAGTACAGCGCCGCGCTCGGAATAGAGCCTCTTGACTCCACCTTCACAGCATCCCAATTATCGGGCGTTCTTCGGGTATCGAATCAGCCGGTAAAGAAGGTGTTGATGGATCAGCGCAGGATTGCCGGGATTGGAAACATCTACGCCAACGAAGCGCTCTGGCGGGCTGGGATAGATCCCTCGCGCGCAGCGGGGACGATCGCAGCCGGCGAAGCGGCACTGCTGAGGGACTCGATCGTCGCGGTGCTCGAGGAGTCCATCGCCGCGCGAGGCACGAGCTTTCGTGACTACCGCGACGCGAAAGGCCAACGCGGCGGGTTCGCCGCGAAGCTCCAGGTGTACGGGCGCGAAGGCCAGCCTTGCGTTCGCTGCGGGTCGCGACTCGTTGGAACTCACGCGATCGACGGCCGCGCCACCGTGTTCTGCGCCCGTTGCCAGTCGTGACTCTCATCCGTGCTGTGTCGCAGCGGCTCGAACCGACGAGCGATGCGCAGATTGCGGTGATGAAGGATGTAGTCAGATCTGGCGCCGCCGACCGGCCGGGCATCTACCGGATGCTTTCGTCGAGCGGCGAAGTTGTCTACGTCGGAAAGTCGAAGCGGCTGCGGAGTCGCCTGCTGAGTTACTTCCGCTGCGCGTATCCGGCGGACAAGGGTGCCCGCATCCTTCGCGCGGCCGACGCGATCGAGTGGGACTACACGCCGAGCGAATTTGCCGCGCTGCTGGAGGAGCTCCGCCTCATCAAGAGGTTCAGGCCCCGGCTCAATGTTGCCATGAAGCGGGACCCCGGACACTACTCGTTCATCAAGGTGACGCGCGGCGCAGCGCCCAAGCTGGCCGTGGTACGCGGCGCGTCGGCAGACGACGCCTCCGTTTACTACGGCCCCTTCGTGGGTGCCGGCCGGATTGGTGAGGCCCTTCGCGAGCTCAGCGACGCCCTGATGCTGCGCGACTGCAAGTCCGACATGAAGATGCATTTCAGCGATCAGCAGGAGCTGTTTCAGCTCATGCCAAGAACCCCTGGCTGCATCAGATACGAAATCGGAAAGTGCCTCGGCCCGTGCGTCGGCGGCTGCTCGGTCGCCGAATATGATGAGCGCGTCATGCTGGCACGCGCGTTTCTGGATGGAGCGAGCGATGGCCCGATCGAGATGCTTCGCCGGAAGATGGACGACGCGAGCGAGCGTCTGGAGTTCGAGCGGGCAGCCGCCTACCGCGACAAGCTGGGACGACTGGAGGCCTTGCGCGAGCAGTTCGGCCGGCTGCGCTTCGCGGTGGAGACTCTTTCATTTGTATATACGGTGCGCGGCCACGGGGGTGAGGATCGTGTCTATGTGGTGAAGCGGGGAGTCGTGCGTGCGGAGCTGGCGAAGCCCCGGTCGTCGTGGCAGAGAGCCAAGCTCAAGCGGCTGGTCGATGACATCTTCGCGACTGGTGAGCGGCCGACGGCGAGCATCCCGACACACGAGATCGACGAGCTGCTGCTGTTGTCGTCGTGGTTCAGGCGGTTCCCCAAAGAGATGGGGCGGACACGTCAGGTATCGTAGCCGCCGCGATCACGTTCCTCCTGTTCGACCGGAGGCCCGGCGGCGATGTTCGGGATCGCACACTTTTATGCCGTCAGGTTCGGGGTTACCGCCCGGACTTGGGAAAGTAGCGGACGTCCTCGAGTCCCTTGAAGTCGGAGTCCTGAGTCCAGAGGATGGCAGCGGACTGCCGAGCTGTGGCGTAGACGACGGAATCGGCGAGCGGGAGCTTGAGCTGTTCGCCCAGCCTCGCCGCTGTGATTGATAACTCGGCATCGAGGTCAACCACTCGGCCCCGTTTCATGGCCCCAGCCGCCCGCAGGGCATCCTCTTCTCCACGCTGCCCGAGAAACACTCTGACCACCTCGAACAGGCAAATAGACGGGACAATCAACTGCGCAGTGTCCTCGATTGCGCCAGCGAATCGGGGTGCCGAGGGCTCAGCCGCAAAATACGCGAGCCACCCGGACGAGTCGACGACGTTCGGACGACTTGCCGCCATCGCGCTATAGTCGGTCGTCGTCGCGGTCCAGCCTTGTGTCCATCCCGGCCGCGAAACCCCTGAGCGAAGCCGCGGTTTCGACCGGCATCAGCTCGATCCGCCCGTCGTACACAAAAGCATGGAGCCGCTGCCCGGGCTTGAGCCGCAGCTTCTCGCGAACGCCCTTCGGAATCACTACCTGGAACTTCGGTGAGACAGTTACCACTGTCATGCCTCCTCCAATCGATCGACTAATTGTATGACGATAGTCTAATCGATCGCCCGCCCGGAGTACAGGCACGTCGGGAAGGCGCACCGCCCGGTTCCGTGAAATTGGGCACGCGGGATAATGACGCGGTCGCCCGTGTGAGCCCTCATCATCCGAACCCATGTCAAACCGCATTCGCGCGCACGGCGCCACGACCTGTCTCATTGGCATTGGCGCGCCAAGCGGTGGACATCCCGGGTATTGGAGGCCCGCTTGTCGTTGTCAGGTCCGTTCGTCGCGCCGGACTTGGGCACCATCCCACCTCTTCCCCAGCTGATGGGCAACGCCGAGCTGGTCTAGCACTCGCGCCACCACGAAATCCACCATGTCGCTGACACTGGAAGGCCTCGTGTAGAAAGCAGGAGCCGCCGGCAGCACTACCGCCCCCGCGCGGGCAAGCCTAAGCATGTTGGCAAGGTGAATCGCGCTCAGCGGCGTTTCGCGCGGCACCAGCACCAGCTTGCGCCTCTCCTTGAGTGCCACGTCCGCCGCCCTCTCTATCAGCGACCGTGATGCGCCGACGCTGATTGCCGACAGCGTCCCCATCGAGCATGGACACACGACCATCCCCGCGCTGAGAGCCGATCCCGACGCCGGGGGCGCGCCCCTGTCATCGTTGCTGTAGACGGTCACGAATCCATCCCACGCTTCCGCTCCGACTTCCCGCCGCAGGTCTTCGAGCGACCCGATACTCGTCTCGGTGCTCAGCAGCCGCAATCCGTGAGACGAGACGATGAGCGACACCGGCTGCTGCGCACTCGCGAGCTGCTGTAACAGCCGCACCGCGTAGGGGGCACCGGACGCTCCCGTTATCCCGAAGACGAGCGGCGGCACACTCACGAGGTCAGTCGCTCGGCGAGGACGAACACAAAGAACACGATGCTGATCACGCCGTTCATCGTGAAGAACGCGGCATCGAGACGTGACAGATCGCCCGGCCTCACGAGGGAATGCTCATATAGAAGGAGAATTGCGGCGATGGCGCAGCCGATTGCGAACAGCCACCCGGCGCCCGCAGTGACGCCAACGGCCGCCAGCATCACCACGGTGAGCACGTGCAGTCCGCGGGCGGTCATCAGCGCGTTCTTCTCCCCAAGGGCAGCCGGCAGTGAATGGAGCTTCTGCCGGCAGTCGAACTCGATGTCCTGCAAGGCATATAGGATGTCGAACCCGCCGACCCACGTAGCAACGGCCAACGCCAGCGCGACGAGAAGCCACCACGGATCAGTCCACTGCCCGGCAATTGCGAGATACCCGCCCACCGGCGCGATCGAAAGCCCAACGCCGAGCACCAGGTGGCACCATCGGGTGAACCGCTTCGTGTAGCTGTAGAACAGCACCCACGCCAATGCCACTGGTGACAGCGCGAGGCAAAGGGGATTGAGCTGCCACGCCGCGACGACGAATAGCAGTGCGGCGGCCGCGACCGCGACACTTGCGCCCGTAACTGTGAGCGCTCCGGACGGAAGCTCGCGCGACCTGGTACGCGGATTGAGCGCGTCCACGTCGCGATCAACGATCCGATTGAACCCCATCGCCGCGAACCGCGCGGCGGCGAAAGCAACGACAACCCACGCAACAGCGCCGAACGTGACCGGTGCGACGTAGCTCGCGAGCGTCACGCCGACAAGCGCGAACGGCAGCGCGAACACGGTGTGTGGAAGCTTTACGAGATTCGCGTACCGCACAACGGCGGACGCGCCCCTGAACGTCTGCCCTTCTCTCCCGGTGGTGGCGCTCATACGCCGAGGCCGAGCCGGCTCCACATCAGGTCCACTCGCGCCTTTGTCGCGTCGTCCATCTCGATCAGCTTCGGCCAGTTGCGCGTGAATCCCTCCTCGGGCCACTTCCGCGTCGCGTCGATTCCCATCTTCGACCCGAACGTAAATGCACGGCTGGAGTGATCGAGCACATCCATCGGCCCCATCGAGAATCGCGTGTCGCGCTGGGGGTCGATGTTGTTGAGTGCGACCCACCACGCCTCCTGCACGTTCCTGACGTTGACTTCCTTATCGAGAATCACAAGCACCTTGGCGAGCGACATGAGACCCTGGCCCCACATCGCGTTCATGACCTTGTACGCCTGACCGGGATACTGCTTGTCGATCGACACGAAAACGAGATTGTGAAAAATCCCCTCTGCGGGCATGTGGTAGTCCACGATCTCGGGAATCGTGAGCTTGAGAAGTGGCAGAAAGATCCGTTCGGTGGCGTGGCCGAGGTAGTAGTCCTCCATCGGGGGCTTGCCCACGATCGTTGTCGCGTACACCGGCGAGCGACGCATGGTGATCGCAGTGACGTGCACCTTCGGATAGAGATCAGCCTCCGAGTAGAAACCGGTGTGGTCGCCGAACGGACCCTCCACCACGAGTTCCTCGGCAGGGTCAATGAAGCCCTCGATGACCATCTCCGACTCGGTCGGCACCTCGAGGTCGCATGTGACTGCCTTTGTGAGGGACACCGGCTCGCGTCGCAGGAATCCGGCGAAGATGAACTCATCCACCGTAGGCGGCAGCGGCGCGGACGCCGAATAGACCGATGCCGGATCGGCCCCAATCACGATGCACACCGGCATCCTGGTTCCTGTCGCCGCCATCTCTCGCCAGTGCGCTGCCCCGACCTTGTGACGCTGCCAATGCATCGCCAGCGTGTCCCTGCCCAGAACCTGGACGCGATACATGCCGACATTGCGGATCTTTCGCTTCGGGTCGCGCGAGATCACCATCGGCAGCGTGATGTACGGACCGCCGTCCTCCGGCCAGCAGGTAATGACCGGGAGCTTCGCGAGATCAATGTCGCTGCCTTGAAGGACTACCTCCTGGCAGGCGGGCTTTCCACGGCGCATGCGTGGCGGAAACTTGGCCACCTCCATCAATCGCGGAAGCATCGAGAGCTTTCCCCGCAGACCTTCGGGAACCTTTAGATCGAGGAGCTTCGTGATGCGCGCGCCAATGTCGTCGAGGTGCTCGACGCCCAGGGCGAGGCACATCCGACGCATCGAGCCGAAGAGGTTGATCGCGACGGGATACTGCGAACGCGAGCCGTCGTCGAGTGTGACGTTTTCGAACAAGAGCGCCTTTCCGCCGCCTGGCTGTTTCATGACGCGGTCTGCGATCTCGCAGAGCTCGAGCTTCGCCGCAACGGGATGCGCGATGCGGGCGAGTTCCCCCGTCGCCTCGATGGCGTCGATGAAAGAAGAAAGAGTGTCGAGGCTCAAGTTGATAGCTTCAGATTGGCCGCTCGCCAGCGTGGATCGCGGCAATACCGAGTGTAAGCGCGCGCCAGGTGACGTTGACGAATCCGGCGCGGGTCATTCGAGCCGCAAGCTCTTCCTCCACCGGAAAGTTCGCAACCGACTTTGGCAGATACCTGTATGCGGTTCGATGCCCGCTCACCAGCCCGCCGACCGCGGGAAGCACCTCATTGAAGTAGAGCTGGTAGCCGGCGTTGATCAATCGCGAACGCGGAGTCGAGAACTCCAGTATCACGAACCGCGCTCCGGGCGAGAGCACCCGATGCACTTCCCTTAGACCAGCATCGAGATCGGCGACGTTGCGGATGCCGAACGCCACGATCGCACCCGACATCGTTGCCGCTGCCAGCGGCAGTCGGAGCGCGTCGGCACCGACAGGCGAGATTCTCGATGAACCGATCTTGCCCTTTCCGGCACGCAGCATAGGCTCCGCGAAGTCGGCGCCGATCACCGAGCCGCTGAAGCCCCGCGTCGCGGCGAGCGCGGTACTCACGTCGAGCGTGCCCGCGCAAAGATCGAGATACCAGCCTGCCGGATCTCGCTCAACGCCCAGGAGCGCGATCGCTTTCCGGCGCCACACCCGATCGATGTTGAGACTGAGAAGGTGATTCAGCAGGTCGTAGCGTGGCGCGATCTCGGAGAAGATCTGCCGAACGTATGCGCTCTTCTCCGCGCCGCCGGCGGCCGCTCGAATGGCGGTGGCATCGTCAGTCGCTATCGCCATGGAGGAAAGTTGCCGGGCGCGTAGTAGTGGGGCAAGCTAACTTTGACAACGCGAATGACACCATTGACCGCGCCGCCACCGATATCGAGCCTTCCGGATCCCGAAATCGTCGCCCTCGCGCGAAAGGGGTCGGAGAGTGCGTACCGCGAGCTGGTCGCGCGTTACGAGCGTCCCGTGTTCTCTCTTGTATTTCGCATGGTCCGTGATCGCGAGACCGCGGAAGATCTCTCGCAGGAGACCTTCATTAAGGTCCTCAACAACCTCGACCGGTACAGCCCCGAATTCAAGTTCTCGAGCTGGCTGTTCAAGATCGCGAATAATCTCACCATCGATCATCTCCGCCGCCGGCGCGTGGATACGGTGAGCATCGAGGGCGCCCCCGATGCGGTTACATCGGAGAGCGCCAAGGCGACCTCGATCGCCGTCGTTTCCGGAAACGAATCGCCGCTCGAGGAGCTCGAGTCGCGCGAGCTGGGGACAGCGATCGAGGGCGCGATAGCCCGCCTCCGGCCCGAGTACAGGGCCTGCATCCTGCTCAGACACGTCGAGGACCGGTCTTACGAGGAAATCGCCGAGATCGTCAAGCTGCCGCTCGGCACCGTCAAGACGTACATCCACCGGGCACGCCATGAGCTCAGGGCCGCTTTGGAGGACGTCCGGTGACCGCCTTGAAACGCTGCCCCTCCGACCTCTGCGCCCCTGCTCAATTCTGCGTCTGGCATTTCTTGAAACCCGGCCTTTGGAGTCCCCGTAGTCCCACTGTGAGGACATTTTGAAAGACGACACCACACCCGAAGAATTCGAACCGATCGCGGCGGCCATGAAGCGGCTGCCGTATTTCGAGCCGTCTCCGCATTTCGCTGATCGGGTCATGGCGCGGGTCCATATCGCGCCGGGTGCGCAGATGCCGGTGATTGCGAAGGTGGCCCCGGCCTCATATCCCGCTCGCCGTCCGATCGTGGTACCCGAACGGGCCCAACCCGCTGCACCTCCGGCCCATTACTTCCCTCGCTCAATCCCCGCACGAATCGCAGCCGTCGCCCTCCTTGGCACGCTGAGCGTGGCGATGTCGCTCGTTGCCCTGATCTCGATGTTCCAGGTTGACCTGCTCGTCTTCGTTGCGCGCGTCTTCGGCGAGAACGCTATCGGCTTCCTCGCCGCCCTCGGAGCAGACGCTGCCGCAACGGCGACGACGACTGCCACCGGGTCGGTAGCCGCGGCAGGAACGATTACCGGAGCGGCAGTCATCGGCTCGTTCGCCCTCGGAGCCATTGCCGCTACCGCGGGACTGCGCGCGGCAGCTTCCGCAAGCCGCAGGGCGGCCTGATGATCCGACGTCTCCTCTGTGCCTCTGCGTCTCGGCAGCTTTCCTTATGGCTGCTCGTGGTCACTGCGGTGTTCGTCCCAAGCACGGTTCGCGCCCAGGACGGTCGGGTCGTTCGCCCAAACGTCACGACATCCGGCTCAGTGGTGGCTCTCAACGGCAATCTTGACGTTTATGGAACCGTTCGCGGCAACGCGACCGCGCTGAAGGGTGATGTTATCGTGCATCGGGGCGGGCGCGTGCAGGGCGATGCGATCTCGATTGCGGGACGCGTCCGAAACGAGGGCGGCGTCGTAGACGGGCGGATGAAGACGTACGGACGGCATGTGAAACACATCCGCCGAACCCCGGCCCGCGTAATCCGTCACGATACCGGCCGCACCGTGGGACTAGCGCTCGGCTGGCTGCTGATGGTGTCGCTCATCGGCTTCGCGCTGCTGGCGTTCGGCCCCGAGAAGCTCAGTATCGTCGTCAACACGATGCAGGGCGGCATCGGCAAATCGCTCGGCAGCGGGCTCATCGGCCAGATCGCGATCGTTCCAGGAGCCGTCGCGGTCGTTGCACTGCTCGCGGCGAGTCTCGTCGGCATCCTCCTCATTCCGCTCGGCTTGATTGCCTTCATGTTTCTCGTTGCGGGGGTCGCGATGTTCGGCTTCGTGGCTGTCGCGACGATGACCGGCGCGGCGATCGGTGGTGGTAAAAACCGCGACGATACCCCGAATGGCGCAATGCTTCGCGCGTTTGTGACGGGGACCGGCGTCTTCCTTGGTCTGTGGGTCGTTACCGCCCTGCTCAGCGGCATTCCGCTGATTGGCGCAATAGTTCGCTCATTCGCTTCGGCGGTGACGTTCATCGCTGTTACGACCGGCTTCGGCGCGGTTCTGCTGTCCTACTGGCGGGGCGAGTTCAAGGCTGCGCGGCCGAAAGGGTCTGAAGTTTGAGCCACGGATGCGCAGATGGGCATCTGTGGTTCAGGTTTTAGCGTATGCAGCGGAAAGCGTCCCGGCCGTACGGATAAGAGCCACCGACGCCGCCGATCCCGGCTCGCCTACCACGATCGGTATTCCCGAGTCTCCACCCTCCAGCACCTGGGGATAGAGGGGAATCTGGCCGAGCAGCGGAACGCCGAGTTCGGTCGCGAGCGCCTCGCCTCCGCCCGAACCGAAGATTCGCGACTGCTTTCCACAGTCCGGGCACTCTAGCCAGCTCATGTTCTCGATTACGCCGATCACCGGGACGTCGACACGCTGGAACATCTTCGCGCCGCGGAGCGCGTCGCCCGCCGCGACCTTCTGCGGAGTCGTGACGATCACGGCCCCGGAAACGAAAGTCGCCTGCACCAGTGAGAGTTGTGCGTCGCCGGTTCCCGGTGGCAGGTCTACGAGCAGAAAATCGAGCTGGCCCCACGCGACGTCGCGAAGAAACTGGTTGATCACCTTCATTATTATCGGTCCGCGCCAGATCGCCGGCTGATCGCGCTCGATGAGGAATCCGATGCTGACCAGCTTGATGCCGTGCGCCTCGAGCGGAATGATCTTGCCGCCCGGGTCGACCTGGAGCGGAGAGTTGACGCCCATCATCCGCGGGATGTTCGGACCGTAGATGTCGGCGTCCAGCAGGCCGACACGTGAGCCCTGCTTCGCGAGTGCAACCGCAAGATTCGTCGCCACGGTGGATTTCCCGACGCCGCCTTTTCCGCTCGAGATGGCGATCACCGTTCCGAGGTTCGGGTAGGTGACCGGCGTCTGGGCGGGTACTGGTGCTCGCTGGGATTGAGGCTCCTGTCCCATCACTGGCAGCGCCCTTGGCTTGTTCCCGCTGCGCGGCTTGGGGAGCGCATCGTTGGTCGGCGCGGCCGAGACACCCGCTTCGGCTCCTCCCTGCGCTGCGTCCTTGACGTCCACGCGCACTTCCGTCACCCCCGAGAGCTGCTCGACCGCCTGCCGCGCGTCACGGACGATTGTGGCGTCGTCGGCAGCGGAAACGAAAATACTGAAGCGGACTTTTCCATCAACGGTGGTAGCGATGTCACGCACCATTTCGGCCTCGAGGATGTTGAGCCCGAGGCGGTTGTTGCGGATTCTCGCCAGTGCGGCGTCGATGCGGATCGGGAGACTATCGGTCATTCGTCGGTTGGTAATGGACCAGACCTGAGCCAGCGAAAGTTAATGGTTCGTCCTCTTCCCATTGCGGCGCTCATTGAGGACTGCTATGCGTTATCGCGTCCCACTCCAGGTTTCTGTATGCGGGGCCTCGTGTCCCGGCCAGAGTGACGCCTTATCCTGTTCGTCCGCTGATCCACCCCACATGGAGGAGTCTTAGATGAGAGCCCTTCGATCCACCGTCGCCCTGGCGTGCACCGTGGCCGTCATGGCGTGCCAGACAGCATCCGCCGTTAGCGTCGGCCGTGCTGGATCCCCGGCTGAACTCGCATTGCGCGCGAACTCAGATTCGCACGACGCATCATTCATGACCGCTGGCAACACCGCGGGCATCGTCAGGCCTTCACAGGCGGTCGCTGTGCGGGAGATCAATCGTCGCAACACAGCCAGTGCCGCCGCGACGAGCGGGCGGAAAACGCTGCTGGTCGTTGCGGTAATCGCCGCCGTGATCGTCGTGGCGGTTCTCGTCGCCGACGGCGACGGCTCAGGCTACTAACTGTCTCACCTTGTTCCTGTCACTAGATCCTGAACGAGTCAGTCCGATATAACAACCTGGCGCACTTCGGGCACACGCTGCCTGACGTGCGCCTCGAGGGCTGTCGCGAACATCGCCGGAGATCCGGCGCAATCGGGACAGGTTCCGTCCATGCGGACAGTAAGCCGTCCCGACGCGGGCACAAACTCGGCCAGCTCCAGCCGGCAATGATCGATCCGAAGCAACGGAGTTGCGTCAGCAAGGACCGCCGCGATGCTCATCTCGACAGCGGTGACGGAACGGCCTGAGCGGCGTCGCAAACCCTTCATGCATCGCAAGATAGAATACGCTCGCGGGGTTCGCCACGGCGGACACGGGATACCGTGTAGGCCCGCCGGGGAGATTCCCTTGCTCGCCCGTGGTTTCCATGCCAGTTTGCACTCAGTTCCACCCTCTGTAGGAGTGCATGAAATACCCTGAAGTCCGGAACTACCTCGCCGGCGATTTCGTTGCCGGCGATCACCGGTACCTGGACGTTTCCAATCCGGCCGATGGGTCGGTTATATCGCGAGTTCCGCTCTCATCACGCGACGACGTGGACCGCGCGGTGGCGGTCGCCAGGAAAGCGTTCCCCGCCTGGTCCGCGCTGCCGATCAAGGAGAGGGTGCAGGTGTTCTATCGCTACCGCGCGCTCCTCGAAGAGAATATCGAAGAGCTGACCGCCCTCGTTACCGAAGAAAACGGCAAGGTCTACGCGGAGGCGAAAGCGGAGATCCTCAAGTCCATGGAGCTGACGGAGTTCGCTTGCTCCCTGCCGCAGATCACCGCCGGCGAAGTACTCGAGGTGAGCCGCGGAGTCGAGTGCCGAATCGAGCGCTTTCCCCTCGGCGTCGTCGCGTCGATTGCACCATTCAACTTTCCGAACATGGTTCCCAACTGGACCATTCCCAACGCCATTGCGCTCGGCAACTGCCTGATCCTCAAGCCGTCCGAGCTGGTTCCGATGAGCGCGAACCGCATTGCCGAGCTGCTTGCGGAGGCAGGGCTTCCTGAGGGCGTGTTCCAGGTAGTCCACGGCGGCAGGGACGTCGTCGAGGCGATCTGCGACCACTCGGGGATCGAGGCGATCAGCTTCGTCGGCTCGACCAAGATCGCGAAGCTGGTGTACCGCCGCGGTTCCGCCAACCTGAAGCGCGTCCTCGCGCTGGGTGGCGCAAAAAACCACCTCATCGTCATGCCGGACGCCGATCCCGAGATGACCTCATCGAATGTGGTTGCGTCGATGTCGGGATGCGCGGGGCAACGGTGCATGGCGGCGTCGGTGATGGTCGCCGTCTCGAACACCGATCATATCATTCAGCGGATGATCGATCACGCAAAGACCGTCGTGCCCGGGGAAAACCTCGGCCCGGTGATTTCCGCCGAAGCGAAGAAGAGGATCGAGCGCTACATCACGGAGGCAGAGGAAGCCGGCGCGAAAGTGCTCGTGGATGGCCGGAACACGGTCGTTCCTGGCAAGGAGCGCGGGTTCTACATCGGGCCGACGATCATCGATCATGTCACTCCCGATATGCGCATCGCGCAGGAAGAGGTATTCGGGCCGGTGATCGTCATCATTCGCACCAGCGATCTTGATCAGGCGCTCGCCGTCGAGAACGCATCGCCGTATGGCAACGCGGCTTCGGTATTCACCGAGAGCGGCGCCACCGCGCGCTACGTAATGGAACGGGCGAGCGCGGGAATGGTCGGCGTCAACGTGGGAGTACCCGTGCCGCGTGAGCCATTCTCCTTCGGTGGATGGAACGAGTCGAGGTTCGGCGTTGGCGATATTACCGGCCGCGGCTCGATTGAGTTCTGGACACGCTCCAAGAAGATGACGACGAAATGGAACAGCGAGCACGGCGTAAACTGGATGTCATGACCGGCGCCTCAAGGCCGCGTGACTGGTGACTGGTGACGGGCAACGGGCCACGGGTGACGGATAACGAGTACCGGGTACCGGGTAACGGGTACCGGAAATGGAGGTAGCATGGCTGTAGACACCTCGGTCGAGTTCACGGGAATCCACTTCGAGAATCCCTTCCTGCTTTCGTCGGCCCCTCCGACCGAGTCGGAGAGCAACATCATGCGGGCGTTTGATGCGGGTTGGGGAGGGGTCGTGAGCAAGACGATCGGACTGCATCCCGTGGTAAACGTCTACGGTGCGAAGGCGAAATTCATGCGCACGTCGGCCGACAATGCGCAGGTATCGATGAAGAAGCGCGACAACGCCGCGCTGCATTCCTCGTGGAACTGGGAGCTCATCTCCGACAAGCCGATCGACTGGTGGGAGCCGCGCATTCGCCGCATCAAGGAGGCGCACCCCGGGAAGGTGCTGATTGCGTCGATAATGGCGGGTTCCGGCAATGACAAGGAGCTCGGTAACTGGCAGCTTCTCGCAAAAGCCTGTCAGGAAGCCGGCGCGGACGGCCTCGAGCTCAACTTCTCATGTCCGCATATGGACCGTAAGGACATGGGTTCCAACATCGGGAAGGACAAGGTGCTCTGCTCAACGGTGACAGAAGCCGTGAAGGAGGTCGCCAATGTCCCGGTGTGGTGCAAGCTGACTCCGGCCACGGCGAACATCGTCGAGGAGGCGGGCGCGTGCTTTATCGGAGGCGCGGACGCGATTGTCTCATCGAACACGTTCCCGTCGCTGCCACTGATCGACGCCGAAACGCTGGAGTTCGAGATCAACGTTGATGGCTACGTCTCGAGCGGCGGATTGGGGGGGCCCGCGATTCTGCCGATGGCGCTGGCCAAGATGGCGCAGCTCACGCAGGCATTCCCCGACAAGAGCTTTTCCGGAATCGGGGGGATCTCGGACATGTCGCAGGCGGTGAGCTATTTCGCCCTCGGGTGCGGAACGGCTCAGGTGTGTACGGCGGCGATGCTCGATCACGCCATCGGGCCCAACGTCATCAAGCGCCTCAATGAGCAGTACGCGGCTTTCCTGGAGAAGCACGGCTTCAAGTCGCTCGAGGATTTCCGCGGCGCGCGCCGCGATCGCGTCGTGCTCCAGTCGCAGATCCGCCGTCCGAGCACCTCCGACTATGCGGGCGGTTATGAGCCCGTCGAGGGTTATGCGGCACCGGCCGCGCACGAAGCGGCCCCGGTGACGCAGTAGATGACCGCAACAATGCCCCCCGCCAGCGCGCAGGCTGCTCCGCAGTCCGCAGTTATCCCGCTGTCCGCAGTTAGTCCGCGGTCCGCATTGGTGCCGATGCCCCCCTGCGATCACGTCCCCCGCAAGTACCAGGGGCCGTCACGCGCGGAAGTCCTGGCGATGCGGAAACAGTACGCCAATCCCGCCGTCTTCACGCTGTACAAAGATCCTCTCATGCTCGTCGAAGGGCACATGCAGTGGCTGTTCGACGAGACCGGGCGCCGCTATCTGGACATGCTCGCAGGCATCGTCACGGTTTCCTGCGGCCATTGTCATCCGAGGGTAACGGCGAAAATCCACGCGCAGGTTGACACGCTCCAGCACGCGACGACGATCTATCTGCACCCGGGGATGGCGGAGTTTGCGAAGAAGCTCGCGTCGAAGATGCCCGAAGGGCTCGACGTCACCTATTTCCTGAACAGCGGAAGCGAGGCGAATGACCTCGCCGTGCAGATGGCGCGGCTCTACACCGGGAACAGCGACGTGATCGCCCTTCGGAACTCCTACCACGGCGCGTCTCCCTCGGCCAACACGCTGACGTCGCACAGTACGTGGAAGTACGCTGTCAACGGCAGCGGCGGCGTTCATCACGCCATCAATCCGGATCCTTATCGGAGTCCATTCTCCGGCACGCCCGAGGAGATTGCGTCTCAGAGCGCGGCCGACATCCGCGACCTAATCCGCTACTCCACTCCCGGCAAGGTCGCGGCGTTCATCGCCGAGCCAATTCAGGGTGTGGGGGGGACGACGCATGGTGCGCCGAACTACCTCAAGGAAGCCTACGCGATCGTCCGCGAGCATGGCGGACTCTGCATCGCCGATGAGGTGCAAACCGGATTCGGGAGGACCGGTGACCACTACTGGGGATTCCAGAACTGGGACGTCGTTCCGGACTTCGTCGTGATGGCGAAGGGCATTGGCAACGGCGTGCCCCTGGCCGCGGTGACGACGCGCATGGAGATCGCGCAACAGCTCACGCAGCGCGTGCACTTCAACACGTTCGGCGGCAACCCGGTGTGCATGGCGGCGGGCATGGCGGTGCTCGACGTGATCGACGAGGATGGGCTTCAGGAGAACTCGCGCGTGGTGGGTGGGCGGCTCAAGGGCGGACTTCGAAAGCTGATGGATGAACACCCTCTTATCGGCGATGTTCGCGGCATGGGGTTGATGCTCGGTGTTGAGCTCGTTCGCGACCGCTCGAGCAAAGAGCCCGCGAAAGCGGAGACGCTTCAGGTGCTCGAGGAGGCACGCGCAATGGGCGTGCTCATCGGCAAGGGCGGGCTCGACGGCAACGTCATCCGCATCAAGCCGCCGATGTGCATCACCGCCGAGGACGCCGATTTCGCCCTCGATGTGATCCACCACGCATTGGCGGAGGCCGAAGCGCGGTGAGATTCGACAAGATCGTTCGAGGCGGCAACGTTGTGACGCCGCGCGGTACCAGCGTCACCGACGTCGGTATCGTGGGTGAGAAAATCGCCGCAATCGGGCCTGATCTCGACGGCTCGCCCGGCGCGCAGATCATCGACGCCAGCGGCCACCACGTAATTCCGGGTGTGCTCGACGTGCACGTCCACCTCGAGCTGCCCTTCTGCGGAACCGTCTCGTCGGACGACTACCGAACCGGAACTCGCGCAGGCGCCCGCGGCGGCGTTACGACGCTGATTGACTTCGCGATTCCGTACGCCAACGAATCGCTGAGCCAGGCCGCCGATAACTGGATGGCCCGTGCCGAAGGGAAAGCGCTCATCGACTACACGTTTCACATCTGCATCACGCGGTACAACGAGCACAAGGATCAGATAAAGGGAATGGTCGACCGTGGCTTCACCACGTTCAAGGAGTTCATGATCTATGAGTCGGAGGGCTGGCAGTCAGACGACCGCGCGCTCTTCGGAACGCTGGAGAAAATGAACGAGTACGGTACGATGCTCCTTGTCCATGCCGAGTCGTCGCGCGTGCTCGACGAGCTGATCGAGCGCCATCACACACCGGCGCTGATGAAGGAGCACGGCGCGCGCCTGCATCGGATGACGCGCCCCAACTTCATCGAATCGGAGGCAGTGCAGCGTGTGGTGACCTGGTGCGAGGCCACTGGTGGGCAGCTCTATATCGTCCACATGTCGACCGGAGAGGCCACGGACATCGTCAAGGCCGCGCAATCGCGTGGGGTGCCAGTCGTGGCCGAGACATGTGCGCAGTACCTGGTGCTGGATGACAGCGTGTTCGACCGCGAGGACGGCCACCTCTTCGCCTGCTGCCCGCAGCTCAAGAAGCCGAAGGATTCCGCGCGACTGTGGGAGGGACTGAGGGACGGAGAAGTGTCGGTCATATCCACCGACACGTGCACGTTCACCCGAGAGCAGAAGGCGATGTGGGAGGGCGACTGGACGAAGATCCCGATGGGAATGCCGGGACTCGAGACGCTGTTGCCGCTGACGTACACGCACGGTGTGCTGAAAGACCGCATCTCGCTCGAGGACATGTGCATGAAGCTCAGCACGAACCCGGCGAAGATCATGGGGCTGTATCCGCGGAAGGGCGCAATCGAGGTGGGGAGCGACGCCGACCTCGCGATAATCCACCCGGACCGCGTGCATTGCGTCGACTGCGAGATCATGGAGACCAACGCCGACTGGTCGCCGTTTGAGGGATGGGACCTCGCGGGCTTTGCGCGCACGACCCTGTCGCGCGGAGACGTCATCGTGGATGACTACGCGGTGGTCGGGAAGGAAGGCCGGGGAAAGTGGCTGCCCCGGACGACGGCGGGACTACGATAGAATTCTCCCGGCCCAGCGCCGCCGGTCGCGTCCATAATACCACAATGCACACCATTGAAGAGCTTGACGCAGAGCTGTCGGACAGCCCCTTGTGGAATCCGGATCTCGCCCCGACACCTCTCTCGCGTCGCACGTGGTCGACCTACAACATCGCCGCGCTGTGGATCGGAATGGCGGTGGTCATCACTACCTACACGCTCGCGTCGGGGCTGATGCAGCAGGGGATGAACTGGTACCAGGCGCTGTTTACCATCCTCCTTGGCAACGTGATCGTGCTGGTGCCAATGGTCTTGAACGCGCACGCAGGCACCAAGTACGGCATCTCGTTTCCGGTGCTCTGCCGCGCAAGTTTCGGAGTGAAGGGAGCGAACGTCGCGGCGATGCTTCGCGCTGTCGTCGCGTGCGGATGGTTCGGAATCCAGACATGGATCGGTGGCCTCGCTCTCGACGCGCTGCTCGGCGCTGCGTGGCCCGGATGGACGGAGATCGGGATCCATACCGGCATCGCTTTCATGATTTTCTGGGCGATTCAGGTTTACATCATCCTCAAGGGGACGGAAGGCATCAAAGTGCTCGAGAGCTGGTCGGCTCCGCTGCTTCTTGGAGGGGGTCTCCTGCTGCTCTGGTGGGCGATCCGGAACGGTGGCGGACTCGGCGCCATTCTCGCCGGATCGTCTAGACTGCAGCAGGGCTCGACGCCGTTCTGGACACTCTTCCCCGCCGCGCTTACCGCTAATGTAGGCTATTGGGCGACGCTTTCTCTCAATATTCCCGACTTCACGAGATACGCGAAAAGCCAGCGCTCGCAGGCGATGGGCCAGGCACTTGGACTCCCCGGGGCGATGGTGCTCTTCGCGTTCATCGGGGTGGCGGTGACGAGCGCGACGATCGTGATATTCGGCAAGGCAATCTGGGATCCGGTTGAGCTGATCACGCGAATCGGCTCGCCGGCGATCATTATCTTCGGCGCGCTCGTCATTCTTGCGGCGCAGCTCACGACCAACATGGCGGCAAATGTTGTGTCGCCGGCCAACGATTTCTCGAACCTCAGCCCGCGCAGGATAACCTACGTAACCGGCGGTCTCATTACCGCGGTAATCGGAATTCTGATGATGCCGTGGAAGCTGTATTCTGACGCGGCGGCGTACATATTCACCTGGCTCATCGGCTACTCGAGCCTCATGGGCGCACTCGGCGGAATCCTCATCGCCGATTACTGGATCGTAAAGCGGCAGCGCCTCGACCTCCGCGATCTATTTGCAGTCGAGGGACGCTACACCTACTCCAATGGCTTCAACTGGCGGGCGATAGCCGCACTCGTGCTCGCGATCCTTCCGGTCGTGCCCGGTTTCATCACCGCCGCCACGACGCCTGGCGGTCAGGTCGCGAATCCCGACCTCTTCGACCGGCTGTACACGTACGCCTGGTTCGTCACGTTTGCGCTGAGCTTCGCGCTCTATCTTATTCTGATGCGGGGTACGGCACGCGACCACGAGCCCGAAAGCCCCGCGCGGAACTACTCCATCACCGGAAGCTGAGACAGGAACCGACCGAATGCCGAAAGTCGTGAAGTGCGGCCTCATCCAGGCCACACACGCGTGCGACACCAGCGAGCCCCTCGAGACGATCAGGGAAGCCAATATCGCCAAGCACGTGCCGCTGATCGAGCAGGCCGCGAGCGAGGGCGTGCAGATTCTCTGCATGCAGGAGATCTTCACCGGACCGTATTTCTGCGCCGAGCAGACGACACGCTGGTACGACTCCACCGAGCGGATTCCCGACGGGCCAACGACGAAGCTCATGCAGGAACTGGCGAAGCGGCACAACATGGTGATCGTCGTGCCGATTTACGAAGAGGAATCGCCCGGCGTGTACTACAACACCGCCGCCGTCATCGACGCCGACGGCACCTATTTGGGCAAGTATCGCAAGAACCACATTCCCCATGTTGCGCCGGGATTCTGGGAAAAGTTCTACTTCAAGCCGGGCAACCTCGGGTATCCCGTGTTCAAGACGGCGTACGCCGACATCGGCGTCTACATCTGCTACGACAGGCACTTCCCCGAAGGGGCACGGGCGCTCGGGCTGAATGGCGCGGAGATCGTGTTCAACCCGTCGGCGACCGTCGCCGGGCTGTCGGAGTATCTATGGAAGCTCGAGCAGCCCGCCCACGCCGTGGCCAACGCGTATTTCGTCGGCGCCATCAATCGTGTGGGACGCGAGCAGCCCTGGGACATCGGCGAGTTCTACGGCCAGAGCTACTTCTGCGATCCGCGCGGTCAGTTTCTGGCAACCGCGAGCCGAGACAAGACCGAGTTGGTCACTGCCGAGCTCGATCTCGACAAGGTGCGCGAGGTGCGGAACGTCTGGCAGTTCTACCGTGATCGGCGGCCTGAGACGTACGACGAGCTCGTAGCGCTGTAAATACGGGCACCCACGTCGCAGAGAACTGACGGCGCTACCGGAAACATCGAATGAAGGATTTCGACACCTATCAGTCGCTCGCGCTGCGCACCGCTTCCCCTGACAGCCTCGTTGACGCACCCGCGATGCTGAACGCGGCCGCACTCGGATTGGCAGGAGAGTCAGGCGAGATCGCCGATCACGTTAAGAAGATCATGTTTCACGGTCATCCTCTCGACGACGCAACCCGCGACAAGATCGCAAAGGAGCTCGGCGACATTCTCTGGTACTGCGCGATGGGCGCCCGCGGAGTCGGCATGGGGCTCGGCGAGATCGCGACAATGAACGTCGAGAAGCTGAAGAAGCGCTACCCTGGAGGGTTCAGTGCCGAGAGGAGTCTGAACCGGCCGGACGGTTAAGCGAGCGCGTCAGAAGCCGTCGCGCCCACAAACTCCCGCGCCGCGTTCACGACTGTATGCCGCACCTCGTCCATCGTACCCGGTATCAGCGCCCCCGAAGCTCGCGCATGCCCGCCGCCCCCGAACTTCCTCGCGAACTCGTTGACGTTCACGTCGCCCGTGCTGCGAAACGATACCTTGATCTTCCCGTGTCCGAGGTCACGAAAGAGGATGGCCATCCGCGTTCCGCCAACCGACCGCGGATGCTCAGCAAGCCCTTCCAGATCTTCCGACTTGAGTCCGTATTCTTCAGCAGCGCCCGCCGCGACTGAAATCCACGAAACTCCGTAGGCGGGATCCACCTCCAGGGTCGCGAGCGCGTCGCGAAGCAGGTGAAGCCGGCCGATGGGGTGCGATGCGTACAGGCGCCGGTACATCGCCTCCGGCTCGACACCAGCAGCGAGAAGCTGGCTCGCCACGGCGAGGCAGCGCGCGCTCGTGTTCGCGAACCGGAATCCGCCGGTGTCGGTGAGCAGCGCGACGTATAACGCGACAGCCATCTCCGGCGTTAGCTCGATACCGAGGGTCACTGCCAGGTCGTAGATCAGTTCACCCGTCGCGCAGGCGCTCGTGTCGGCGAGAATCTGATCGGTCGGCGGCTCGTCGCTCGGGATGTGATGGTCGATCACGAGCTTCGGGATTCGGAGCGATCGCACGGTGTCGGCGAGTGACCCGAGCCGCTTCACGTCGTTGATGTCGAGCACAATCAGGAGGTCGGCTGTTCGAAGCCCCGCGGAACCTTCGGATGACGCGTCCACCACGCCAGTATGGAGCAGGAACCTGAATGCCTCGGGCCACGGTGTCGGATTGACGATTCTCACCGTCATGCCGAGAGACTCGAGAATCCGCGCCAACGCAACCTCGGAGCCGCAGCCGTCGCCGTCCGCGTTAATGTGAGTGGATATTACGACAGAGCGCCCCGCGCGGAACTCACGCGCGAGACGCTCGATCGCTTCTCTTCGGGCTTGCGATACGGTTAGGAGATCAACCACTGGCCTCCGCTGATCCGATGCGCGAATGCGCCTTTCCGTACAGGAAGTAGATAAGGAGTCCAAGGATCAGCCACACGATGAGCCGGATCCAGGTGTCGCTGGGCAGGCTGTACATCATGTAGCCGCAGATGAGAATGGCGAGAATCGGAACCAGCGGCACCAGCGGCGTCCGGAAGGGCCGCGGGATGTCCGGACTCTTGCGGCGCAGGACGATGATGCCGGCCGACACGATTACGAAAGCGAGCAGCGTGCCGATGGATACGAGCTCCCCGAGCAGACCGATCGGAAAGAGGCCCGCGATTACGGCGCACACCGCTCCCGTAAGGATCGTCGTGATGTACGGCGTCCGGAACTTCGGGTGGATCTTGCCGAACACCGGCGGCAGGAGCCCGTCGCGTGACATGGTATAAAAGATTCGTGGCTGCGCCATGAGCATTACCAGTACCACTGACGCGAGCCCGGCTATCGCTCCGATGTTGATGATCGGCGTGAGCCAGGAGAGCGCCGGACCAGCGGCGTCGATTGCCACGAACACCGGGTGCGGTACGTCCAGGTTCCGGTAACTGGTGAGACCAGTCATGACGAGCGCCATCAGTATGTACAGTACCGTACATATCGCGAGTGACCCGAGAATTCCGATGGGCATGTCGCGCTGCGGATTCTTCGCCTCCTGCGCCGCCGTCGAGACAGCGTCGAATCCGATGTACGCGAAGAAGACCACCGCCGCGCCACGGACGATGCCGGACCAGCCGAATTGCCCATAGGTGCCTGTGTTCTCGGGAACGAACGGGTGCCAGTTGTCGGAGTTGACGTACATGAAGCCGAAGCCGATGACGAGTAGCACGATCGCCATCTTTACGACCACAATCACATTGTTGAACCGTGCCGACTCCTTTATTCCGAGCACGAGCAGGAAGGTCATGAGTCCGACGAGGAACATCGCCGGCACATTGATAACGCCGCCCGCTACAGAGTATCGCGACGTGTCGCACACTGCGTCCGTGGCGACCTTGATGACCTGGTTCGTTGCCGGATCGAAGCAGATCTGCGAAGCCACGAGAGTATGAGTCCCCTCAATCCCCAGTGGAGCACTCGTAAACTGCACCGGGATACGGAAGCCGAGCTCGTTCATGAACGCCGAGAAGTAGCCAGACCATCCAACGGCGACAGTCGCGGCACCGAACAGGTATTCGAGAATCAGGTCCCAGCCGATGATCCACGCCGTGAGCTCGCCGAGCGTCGCGTAGCCGTAGGTGTACGCGCTGCCGGCGATCGGAATCATCGCCGCGAACTCCGCGTAGCAGAGGCCGGCGAACAAGCACCCCAGCCCCGCCACGATGAAGGAGTAGACGATAGCCGGTCCGGCGTACTGCGCCGCCGCAGTTCCGGTGAGGACGAAGATGCCGGCACCAATGATAGCCCCGATGCCGAGTGTCGTCAGGTTGAGCGCGCCAAGAACGCGCTTCAAGCTATGGGTGCCTTCCTCCCCAGCCGCTTCGGCCTGTAGCGAGGCGACGCTTTTCTTCGACCAGATACCCATTCGATTTTCTCCGTGAGCAGCGGAAATGAAGCAATTGCGGGCCGGACGGGCATGCCAGAAGAGCCGGCCCGGCAGCGGTACGTCGTCGTTACAAAGCGAGGGGAAGTTGTCGCGCCGGATGAACCGTTGTCAAGCAAAACCGGTGTCTGTCAGCTTCAAATTCGTCCTTACATCTCCTGACAATTGGAGCGATCAGACCGAATAGTTGGGGGCCTCACGCGTGATTACAACGTCATGGGGATGCGACTCGCGGAGACCGGCTGCGGTTATGCGCACGAATTCCGCGTCGTGGCGCAACTCCTCGATGTTGGCGCATCCAACGTAGCCCATCCCGGCGCGCAGCCCGCCGACCATCTGGAAAATCACGTCGCTCGCTGGCCCCTTGTACGGCACGCGGCCCTCGATGCCCTCGGGCACCAGCTTCCGCGCAGACATCTCACCCTCCTGGAAATAGCGGTCGGCGCTCCCGTCCTGCATTGCCGCCACGCTTCCCATACCGCGGATTGTCTTGAAACGACGGCCCTCGAGAAGAATGGATTCCCCCGGGCTCTCCTCGGTGCCCGCGAGCATCGACCCCATCATCACGCTCGACGCCCCGGCCGCGATCGCCTTGACGATGTCGCCGGAGTACTTGATGCCGCCATCGGCAATCACCGGAATGTCGCCCGCTCCCTCGACGGCGTCGAATACCGCGGTGAGCTGCGGCACGCCGACGCCGGTAACGACGCGCGTCGTGCAGATAGAGCCTGGGCCCACCCCGACCTTCACCGCATCCACACCCCGCTCTGCGAGCGCCGCGGCACCTGCCCTCGTCGCGATGTTGCCAGCGACGAGCTGCACTTGAGGGAACGCCTCGCGTACCTGGCCAGTCGCCCGGAGCACTCCCTCGCTGTGTCCGTGCGCCGTGTCGATCACCAGCACGTCGACGTCGGCATCCACCAGCGCCCGCGCCCGGTCATGGAAGTTGGAGGCACCGATCGCCGCCGCGACTCTAAGCCTGCCGTGCTCATCCTTGTTCGCGTTGGGAAATTCGCGGCGCTTGTGTATGTCGCGGACAGTGATGAGTCCGCGCAGCGTGCCCGTCCCATCCACCACGGGCAGCTTCTCGATACGGTGCTTGCCGAGTATGCGCTCGGCCTCCTCGAGTGTGATGCCTACGGGCGCAGTGACGAGCCCCTCGGAGGTCATCGCCTTCCGGAGGGGCTGGTCGAGATTCCTCTCGAACTGAAGGTCGCGGTTGGTGATTATTCCGACGAGATGCCCTTCGCGGTCGACGATCGGCACTCCGGAGATCTTGAAGCGCGTCATGAGCGCGACCGCTTCGCGTACCGTCGCGTCGGGCGACAGCGTTATGGGATCGAGGATGATTCCGCTCTCCGAGCGCTTGACGCGATCTACCTCCGCTGCCTGACGGTCGATTGACATGTTCTTGTGTATCACTCCGATTCCGCCTGCGCGCGCCATCGCCATCGCCATCTCCGCCTCAGTGACGGTATCCATCGCCGCCGATGCGAACGGGACGTTGAGCGTGATGGCGCGAGTAAAGCGTGAGCTGGTGCTCACGTCCTTTGGATGGACGGCTGCACGCCGGGGGGAGAGGAGCACGTCGTCGAACGTAAGGGCGATGTCTTCGCGCACACGGCTCGGGGCGTTTGCGGAATTGGAGGCCAAAGTCCCCGAACGCGAAGGCCCGCTGCCGGTGTTTGCCGGTTGAGCGGGCCTCGTTGTCGGACGAGTTGTGGTTGCCATAGATGAATGTAAGAGGATGGGCGCGCCCAGTCCAGCGGCTACGGCCTCCGTGCCGGCTGCAGATACTTCCTGAGAAAAGCGAGCGACTCATTCCAGCTCTCCCTTCCCTCCTTCGTGTCTACCCGGCTGAACGAGTGGCCGCCCGGCGGGTCCTTCCACTCGCGATAGGTATACAGCCCCTCGCGATCCTTTCCGGCAGCCACCATCGAGTCGCGCAGATTGTGATTCTCGATGATGAATACGTCGTCATCGTTGCTCGCGGCGTGCACGAGCAGCGGTGTCTTCAACTTGCGGACGTGGGCGATTGGCGAGCGGTCTACGTAGGCCTGCGGCTTCTCGGCGAGCGTGCCACCGAAGCCCGGCTGGTCGGCGAAGATTCTCTGGTAACCGGCGGAATGCGTCCTGATGCGGGTGGGCAGGTCGGCGACCGGGACGTGCGCGACAGCGACCTTGAAGAGCTCCGGCCGGCGGAAAATCGAGTGCAGCGTGATGAAGCCGCCGTGACTCCATCCCATCATCGCGAGGCGCGAGAGATCGGCGTTGGGCACGCGGTCAGCCAGATATTCACGCGCGGCGATCGCGTCCTCTACTTCCTTACCGCCATAGTCGATCGCGTCGTAATGCGATCTGCCGTACCCCGTGCTGCCGCGGTACTCGGGAGCGACCACGATGTATCCCTCGTTCACCAGCGAGCGAACGTGCGGAATGTAGAGGTCGGAGAAATCCCCGTGAACGCCTCCGTGCACCAGGATCACGACCGGATGCCTGGTCACTGTGTCGCGCGGCGCGAAGAAGTACGCGGGTACGACCATCTTGTCGGCGCCACTGTAGTTGATCTTGCGGACGATCATCTCGTCGCCGAGCTGCGTCATGAAGGAGAGGTCGATCAGCCTTTTGAAGAGCTGCTGCTGCGCGAAGCGGTCAAACGAAGGAGGCTGGGGAGAAGAGGGAGCTTGGGGAAAAGAGAGCGCAGAGGGAGAAGACTGAACCGGAGACGCGGGGGCGACTGGCGGCGCGGATTGTCGCGCGGGCGCGCAAGAGAGTAGCAGCGCGGCGACGGACGTGGCGCGAACGAATCGGTACAATGGCGGATCTCCCGTGGCTGGTACGAGCGTCACTGCCCGCTACGGTACGCGGCGGGATCAGGAACGTCAACATAGAAAGACGCGGAGGTGACTTTCTATGTTGCATTTCAACTTGACGGTCGCGTACCGCCCTCCCATTATGCCCGCCTGTTTACGCTCCGTCCTGGAGGTCTTTCCGAGCGGCCAGCCGGGCAGCGGAACCAATATCCTGCTGCGGTCGCCGACCAGCATCAACAAGTCCACGTCACCGCTCATCGTCGTGGACGGCGTGGTTCTCAGCCAGGCATTCGCCGGATCAACCGCCGACCTCGAGTCGGCAGCCGGCCGTGACTGTCGCCGAGATGGACCTGCTCAAGGCGGAGGCGCTCATTCGCGTGAATCGCGCGGCGGAAGCGGTCGCGCTGATCAACAAGACGCGCGTGGCGAACGGGCAGCTACCGCCGGTGACGCTGAACGGCCCGCCAGACGAGCCCGGATGCGTGCCGCGCAAGTTCAATGGCCAGTGCGGCAGTCTCTGGGATGCGTTGCGCTACGAGAAGGGAATCGAAATGCTCGGGGTGGATGCCGTGGTGCGCTTCTTCGATGCCCGGGGTTGGCAGATGCTGCCGGAAGGAGCTTTCACGCAGTTGCCCGTGCCGGGGCGCGAGCTCGGAACCCTGCAGCTCGATCTCTATACCTTCGGCGGGCCGGGGGGCGAATCGTCGGCGCCCGTTCCGGATTCCGAGCGATGCCCGGTAACGCTGCCGCGTTGTCCGTGAATATCTGAAAAGCGATTAGGTCGGGCACCGGGTACCGGGTACCAGTTACAGCCGCCCGATCGTCCTCAGCCGCCGCCGCATGCGCCGCGGGAGGAAGAACGCGCACGCCGCGAGGATCTTCTCGAGATTCAGCTTCTCGAGATCGGCCGGATCGCCCGGCCAGTACTTCTGCACCACAGCGTGGCCGGCGTTCGCGATCAGTCGCTGGAGCGCAAGGATCAATAGGAAGACGTCGTCCACTTCACCAAGGAACGGGATGAAGTCGGGCACTACATCAATCGGCAGGAGGATGTAGGCGATCGCGCCGGCCACCACGAGCTTGTCGATACTCGCGACCCGCGCATCGGTGATGAGTCCGTAGAGGAGCCGCAGGAAATTCGGGATCTCGCCTATCGTTCCCGATACGGTGCGCTTCGCGCCGGTGCGTGGAGTCGCCGAAACCTTGACGTCGTCCGGAAGCTTGCGGGCGCGCCGTCCGGCCGCCGTCGTGCTGCGTCTCGCTGTCGTCACTTGCCGTCTTCTCCCGGAGGATGGGGTAACTGGCTGCCAAGCTCGTGCGGTCCGCCGCGCGGAATCGGGGGCGAGGCGGGCGGTTGCGCCGGAGGTGTCGAAGTGCCCGACGCCGCGTCCATGATCCCCGTTGCAACAGACTTGCCAGCGGCGGCGACCTCACTGATCGCGCCCACTGCTTTGTTCATGATGTTCATCGTGCCCGAGATCGCGTTTGCCGAGACCTTCCCTGCCCGGAGCGTATCCTCCACTCCCTCAGCGAACCGTCGCAGCGGATTGGCCGGCTGGGCTACCCTTGGGGCGTATTTCGAATCGAGAAAGTCGATGTAATCGAGGGCCTGGCTCAGCTTGTCCTCGGGGAGCATGTCCAGCTTTCGCATCAACCGGTCGCGCAGAATGTCGTTCATGTCCTCTGACTCCTCCTCAGCCCCGCCACCGCGCGCGCTTTCCACGGGCGTCGATGTGAACGTACGTCGTGCGCGTGTGGCCGCTCGTATAGATGCCCAATCCTCCTACGAGGCTCGGGTGCCTGAGTTCCACGATCTCGACCGCAAGGCCCACCATCCGGCTGTCCATCGCCGTGTATCTCCCATCCCCGTTTGCATCGATCGCGACATCGGCAGCGTCTCCATACTGGTGCTGGCTGTCCCTGGCGGCGCGTTTGATTCTTCGGTTGTGGTCGGGAGCCCGGAAGCCCGACTTCACGTCGAGGGCCAGATCGATCGGCCGGGCGGAGCCGTGCCAGCGGGTGATCTCCGAGATGACGAGCTCGATCTTGTCGAGAAGCCGCGGGCTCACCGCCGCATACCGCGGCCACGTCTCTTGATTGTCGTGATTCAGAAAGTCCGCCACGCGCAGGTGCCGGCTGATCTGAATATCGACGTCGCGTGGGGTGATCTCCAGAAATCCGGCAGGAGGATCCTGATTCCCGGCGAGCCGTTCGGCGAGGTAGGTGCCGATCCGGTACCCGTTCAGCATCGTCCCTTCCTTCTCTTCGAAGGGAACCAGCACGGCGAGCGTGAGCCCCCCGACCACCCTGCGCTTTCCGTCACGAACGAGCGCGAGACGGTAGAACCCGGGCGTCGTCGGGGCCCTGACCTTTGCTCCGAAAAGCAGACGGGGAGATTGAGTGGCGCGCGTGTCGCCGACCCTGACCCAGTCATAGGAGAGCGCGGTGGGGTCGCCGCGCACATCGAGCGGGTACTCAACGATCTCGCCGGGCATCGCGAACCGGAGGAGAACGCCGCCGCTCGGTCCATAGGCAACAGCGGACGGGGCGGCGGCGGGCATCCTTCGGGACACGAAGCTACCGAACGGCCGCTCTCCGAAAGCTTCACCGGGACTATAAAACTGGAACGCACCCATGACCGCGACAGCCATGAGACCGGCGGTGGCGATGAGCGCGGGGCGCCGATGCCGGTACGGAGACACGTCCGGCGCCACTAGGCGCCGGTCGGGGGTGCTGAAATCCATGCTCACAAGGTAGTAGGGAAAGGTCTTGGATGCCAAGAAAATGAGTTGATGGGAGATCGGGGGCTGCTGCGAAAAAGGGCCGAAATGAACGGGAGCGAACGGTCAGTAGATGTAGACCGGAGTTCCCACCGGCACCATCTCGTACAGCTTCTCGATGTCCTCATTGCGGAGCCGGACGCAGCCGTGACTGACGGCCTGGCCGATCGACTCGGGCTTGTTCGTTCCGTGAAGCGCATAACCGTCCCCCAGGAGAAGGCGCCGCGTGCCGAGCACGCCCTTATAGCGACGCTGATTCGTACCGAACGGGGGGATGATGATGTTGCCATTCACCACGATCTCGCGGCCATCGGTTGCCTCCAGCGGGACTTCGCTGCCGTCCGAGTAGCGCTTCACGACCTCAGAACCGCTCACCCGCACCACCGAACCGTCGGACGCCGGGATGCTCATGCCGCGCTCCATTCGCACCAGACCCAGCCCGCGCTTGATCGCCTGCTCCTGAAAGTGCCAATCGGGCGGAACCCACGCGGGATCGATTTCCTTTCCCTGGATGCTCAGCCTGCCCCGCGGTGTATCGAACTTCCACTGCTTGCCGCCACTCGAGCTGACGAGGGTTTTGCCGCTGCCGGTGGCGATTTGAGTGTTGAAGAGAACCTCGTTGCCCTGCTTGTACCACAGCTGCCGCTCTTCGATGCTCACGACGAGGTAGGCTTGATTGGACGGAACGACCGGGGTCGCCGCCATGAGCTGATTGAGACTGTCGGAGGTGCTCCCGAGCCTGGCCTTTACCTCTTCGAGCACGCCGAGGTTGTCGTTGAAGACCATTCGATTGACGTCGCGCTGGTAGCGGAGATCGGCGGTCTTCGTGACGAGTGTCGCGCTCGCGACCGTCGCCGCGACGAACACGAGGAGCGTGCCCCAAACCCATTTTCCGCCGTGCGCCAGCGTGTCAACGATAGCCATTCGTCTACCTTGGTTTGAGTAGCTGTGCGCGCATCAGTAAAAGTATACCCGCATGCCGCGACTAAGATTCGGCAGGATTGCCTTCAGATCGGATTCCCGGATGCGTACGGTTCCCGGAGCAATCGGGGTCGAATCGCTCGCCAGCATCGCCACGTTTGCCGGCGCGATGACAGTTCCTCCATCCAGGGTAATTCCCGATTCCGACGCCTCGACGACAGTCCGCTGTCCGCGGGGAACGACGACCGGGATCGAGTCAGACCCATTGAACACTTTCGCTTCGGGGCCGAAGGCCGCGGGCATCTCTCGGAGCACCGCGCCCTCGCGCTCGAGGTAGATCCTCCCGCTGTCGATCGCAACTGAGAGGTGGAGCCGCTTCTCGAACTTGGCCTGAAGGCGCGCAAGCTCGAGGGCGATGCGCGTCTTGTTCTCCTCGGCGGCAATGATCGCCTCGGTCTTCGAACGCTCCGTTTCGGTCATGCTCCCCTGAAGACGCGCCACTTCACGCTCGTACGCTCCCCTCTTGTAGATGAGAAAGCCGTCGAGCGCGAGCATGATCGCGACGGCGAGAAGCAACGTCAGGACGAAGCCGGGATACGTCCGCCTGAAGTCGCGCCATCCGCTGCGGCGGCGATCGCCGCGATCGCCCTTCGCGGAATCGCGGCGGCCTGCGTCCGGGTCAGGACTGCCGAGCTGCGAAGGGCCATCCGACTCGACTTTCATCTAGCGTCTGGTGAGACTTTGAAGGTCGAGAATGGCAACGCCGGCGGGCTCGCTGCGTCCGTTCCGGATGCGCGCGGTGACCGTCACCAGTGCGAGCGGCGGCAGGCTGCGCACACTGCTCAGCAGAGTGGCCGGCACCGCGATGTACACGAGTGTCTTCTCGGCTCCAGGGCCTAGCGCGAGCAGATACTGCTCGCCCGGCTGGAGGTCGCTGCGAAGCGGGTCAGCTGTCTGAAGCGACACGGCCTCGACCTCCCATCGCACCAGCTTGCCACGAGAGCCGGCCGGATCGCTGCGTATGTCGGCCGCGCTGAGCGGCCGAAGCGTGCTGTCGCTCACCAGCAGATCCGATTCGCGCACCCATCCCTCGAGCCGCACCCTCACCCAGTCGCGTTCCCGCGCGATGACTTCGACTTTTGCGTCCTTTGCGATCTGACCAAGGGGAGTGCCAGGCGTCGACGCGGTGGACGGCGCGGCGCGAACGACCGTCGCCCGCGTCGCGCTGTGCAAGTCTCCACGAAGGTCGGCCTGCTGTGCACCGAGTGGGCGCGCGAAGAGAGCCAGTATGAAAAGTGAAAAAATGCGCATAGCTGGATGGGGCTTTTTTGCAGGCGTACATTTGAATCAGCGAGGTCTAACGTACACTCTTACACTCAACGAGCAACTATGGCCGCCGACAGGTCGCGCCCCGTCGCGCTCATCGTTCTGGACGGTTGGGGATACCGCGAACAGGTTGAGGGAAATGCGATCGCCCTCGCTGATACGCCGGCGTGGGACGCAATCTGGCGACACCCCGGACGAACGTTGCTCGATGCCTCCGGACTACGCGTCGGACTGCCCGACGCACAGATCGGTAACAGTGAGGTCGGCCACCTGAACCTCGGCGCCGGCCGCGTTGTGATGCAGGACCTGGTTCGCATCTCAGCGGCGATCCGCGACGGGTCATTCTTTCGGAACGACGCGCTCGTCGCTGCCTGCCACCAGATAACGACATCCGGCGGCACGCTGCATCTCATGGGTCTGCTCGGCGAAGGGGGTGTCCACGCGATTGACGAGCATCTGTACGCGCTGATCGAACTCGCGCGCCGGGAGCGCGTGCCGCGAGTAGCTCTTCACGTGTTCATGGACGGCCGCGACACGCTGCCGGCGTCGGGCCTCGGCTACATGGAGAACCTGCTCCGCTTCATCGGCGAGCGCAGCGGCTCGAATTCCTTCGCCTCGGGCATCGAGGTCGCCAGTGTGTCGGGCCGGTACTACGCGATGGACCGCGATCGCCGGTGGAACCGCACCGAGCTCGCCTATCGCGCGATCGTGGATGGGACGGGTCCGATGGCATCGGGCCCGAGAGAAGCAATCGTCACCGCCTATGACGCGCATGTCACCGATGAATTCATAATGCCGGTAACAATCGTCCGTGAGGGAGCTGCCGTTGCGCCGATGCGCGACGGCGATGCGGTGATCTGCTTCAATTATCGGTCCGACCGCATGCGACAGATCGTACGCGCTCTGATCGACACGGCATTCGACGGGTTCGATGTCGCGCGGCGGCCGAAAGTCAGCGTAACCACGCTCACGGTTTACGACAGAAAGTTCAGCATCCCGGCGGCGTTCGCGCCGCAGTCGATGGAGCGCATCCTCGCCGAGGTTCTCGCGCACCACGGTCGTACGATGCTGAAGACCGCGGAAACCGAGAAGTACCCGCATGTGACTTACTTCTTCAACGGGGGGATCGAAGCCGCGTGCAGTGGGGAGGACAGAATTCTCGTGGCGAGCCAGAAGGTCGCGACCTACGACCTGATGCCCGAGATGAGCGCGCCCG
>JACCRF010000173.1 GCA_013813715.1 Gemmatimonadaceae bacterium
AGCGGCAAGCCACTGAGTGCCGCGCAAATGGCTATGCGAACGCGCTGGAGCAACCAAGTAACGAGCACCCGTACCACCACACCCGAACCCCCGGCTCACACGTGAGCCGGACAAGCTGCACACCCCACCTTTATTGGGATTATTCTCTTAACCAGGAGGACACGTCTACTGAACTAACTCAGAGGACATTTCTACTGAACGTTGACATGTGCTCTCGGATCGGTTTGCCGCCCTCCGCGGCGCACCGCATACTCCCACGGGGGCGATTGAATTTCCTAGCCCCTCCAGCCTTCTGATCCGAAGTCAGAAACATACACTAACCATTAACGACATTCTGCCGGACTGTCGAGGGAAAACGAGCGTCGGTCCCGTAATTCCTCGACATCTATGTCGCACTTTGGCGGAACAAACAGACCCACAAACAGACCCCAGGCTCTTTCGAATGCGACTCGAGTCAGCGTTCCCTCCACCGCGGCGATTGTGTCGGAAGGCCTCGTGCCGAGAGCCCAACGCCTAGTTTTAGTGCTTTTTCGAAGTGCCACCTCCATGGGGTATCGCAGATGGCGATGTACAAATCTTGCACGTCCCTATTCGCTAAGTGCTTGTTGCGCGGGAGTTTGAGGGGCACTCAGTAGGGTGCAATTGATTACGCCCTTGTCGGTGAAACCGTTTTACCTCGGTTCGGTTTTCGAGCTTATATTCGGCTACTCAAGTTGAACGAGCTGCCTTCCGCCCTCTAGTAAGGATGTGCTTTCGCTCACCAAACGTTTGATTCGTCGAAAACGAACAGCGACTACCGCCGCGCCACGAAAATGTAGGAATGTCGCGTCGCGTGGAGTCTGGGATCGCGAAAGGTCGAGTTGTCTACTAGCCGACGTATCGTCCCAGACTAAAGCCGAGGGATCGCCTTCCGCGATTTTCAGCGGACGCCCTTAAGCACCTCCACCAAAGTTCCATCAACCCCTTGATGCTGATGGCCGATGACGAAATCCATCCGCGAACGTCTGCTAACACAGCTGCTCGTCTGCGACAACTGCCAGGGTGATTGGAGTGCATGGCAGGACGACGGCCCCCTCTCTCTCTCACAATTGATCGAGGATTTCACCAGCTCGCGAGCCGTGTTCAACCGACTTGTCGCAGACCTGCGATGTCCCAGATGCAGCGCTCGATTAACCGCGTCCACGAAGGTTGGAATCCGTGACCGGTGGGAAATCTGGGTCGATCGTCATAGACCAGCCCTAACAAGTTTTGCAAGTTTTCTCGAATTGTATCCTTACCTCGGACTAAGTCATCCCGCTGGTCGTACCATATACGACGTTCTCTGCAAGGCACCCGCAACCCGTATCGACAGTGGCAAGTGGTGGAGAGCCCGACGTCCAGAGGGTGCGATCGCGTTAAACCTTTCTGATCTCCTTCCGCCGGATGCGGGCAAAGTCCAGTCTGAGGGTCGATTTAATCATTTCGGTCAGCGCGTGTTTTATCTCGCGAGCTCTCCGGTTGGTGCCGCGCTCGAAATTCTTGACGTCCGAAAGGCAGAGCTCACAGCGTGGGTACAGCTTTTTCATGTTTCAGGTAATCAACGTGTGATGGATCTCCGCCGGGATAATTTGATGGACAACCAACTGCCGATGGTGCTTGTGGGCCTTCTCAGTGATTTCTTGGATGAGTTACGACCGAGCGCGTACTCGTGGTGGAAGCCGGAATATTTCGTCCCTCGGTTCATTGCGGATTGTGCTCGCGAACAGCGATACGAGGGCATTCTGTTTGGCGGCATGCAGCATCAAGGTGATAATCTCGTGGTGTTCCAGTCGGATGGTTCTCACATTAAGGCTGAGGGATCGCCGCGGCTTCGGCGGCTTACCGCCCGAGAGGTGCTGCGAGAGAGCGTTCAATACCGATTCGACGAAAATGATCTCGACGAGTTTTTCAACTATGACCGTGAGGCTGAGGAGGCGGATCCAAGGAATGCAGATTGGGAGTATCTTCTTTGGCGAATCCGCTTGAGAGAACGGGACCTTCGCATGCGCTTTTTTAGGGATGAAGAAGAAGCGAAGGACAGGGCCGCAGGCAACAGCAAGTGGGAGTATCTGCCGGCGGCAGGCGACAAGGATTGGGAGGATCGGCTTCGGCGAATCCATGGCCAAACGTGGGGGCTGCGAAGACGTGACTCTTCGACGCAACTTGAGCTGTGGCCGCGTAGTACTGTTCGAATTCCGATCGACGAACTTCAATTAGAAGAATGGGACAGCGATGACTTGCCCTTCTGAACGCATTCGCCAACGCTGCTGAAGCACCATCGGCGAACTTTAGGTTGCGCGCCGAAACGCCTAACCTAATATGTATCACCAAGCAGGCTTGCGTCTTTCTAAACGCGAGTAATGAGCAAGCCAGGATTCCGCCGATCACTGGGCGAGCTGCGCAGAACTAGACGGGGATGCGCCTCTGACCAATCACGAGAGCATGATGTTTGATCTTTGCCCGTCTCGGCGGTCGACTCAACGAGCCCTCGAGTGAACCGATTTCTTTCGACAACTTCTAGCGATCAACTCATTCATGTAGAAGGCTGATGTTGCGGCACCAGCCATGAGGAGAAGCCGAACCGTCGGAGCTGTTTCAAGGAAACGAATCATTCAAGGCAGATCCGCGCAAAGCATCGACTCAAAAGCCCGCGATCGGGGATGCCTCCTCCGTTGATGGTTGGCCTTAGCGAAATATCGATGTGGGCTGCATTGCGCCGGAATGAAGCACCGATTGCCGACAACGCTTGCTCCCAAGGTGCGAACCACGAGTGCGTTCGATTAGCTCAGGGTAGTGGTGGAGCGCCTGTTCTACGGATTCGTCAATTTGTTTCCATTTGCCTGACTTTAGCGGCCTCAAGAAGAATTTTGCCTGCCATCCGCGCACTTGACGCTGCTTGTTAGTCCACGTGCATTCGACTCCCGCGTCGGGCGCCCCGATGCGACGGTATATGCCATCGCCAATGGCGGGCCCATGGGCAGCAAGCTGGCAGCAGAGCTCTTCAAATGCGCTGCGCTGTGAACCATTCCAGACCCGCAGGTTCTGCCAGTTGAGAGCACTCATATTCCGCAGCGCAGGTGGGGATTGTTGACCTACAAGAATTGCGGCGAGTTTGCGCGCCGCGACGGGGATTCCGGTTTCATTGCCGGTTTACGGAGAATCGGGGGCGAGCGGCAGAGAAGTAATTATGAAACCGTGCTTAATGGCAAGTCCGACAAACTCTCTGTTTCGGATCTCCGCTTGGCTGTGTTCCACCAGCATTTCGCTAGTGATCGCTTTGACAGATGGGTCTGTTGGGTCGACGAATACAATCCGAGACAAATCCGACAGAACCGTTGAGCTGAGGTGCTTTTGAATCTCCTCTACTATGTACCGCGTACCGCGACGCTTCTTCGTTGGATTTAACCCACGGAGCGGCAATCACCAAATCCCAGCGATCCGGTAGGTCTTCACGTGCAAACAGTGCGAAGAGAACAAACGGACCTTTCTGTTCCGCAACATCACGTTCGAGTTGTACAAAACCTTCGAGAGTTCGCGCGTTCATAGAACGATTAGTAGAGCTTCGACAGCCTTGACGATCTCGAATGCATCTTGCTGCGTAGCGGACCCAATCGGATTTATCGGGCTTCAGGGTTCCACACCGCCACGGCATTCCAGACGAGGAAATGGATTTGCTTTATGTTGGCTTCCACACCGGACAATCGGAGCAGTAAATCCAGATCGTGCGTTTTAAAGTTTGTCAAACCTTTGAATTCGTTTTGAGTCATCGGGAATTCATTCCACCCCAGGGTCCGACAAACGCGGGCCTTGAGAGCGATTTCAATTGCGTAGCCGCACATATAAACCGCGCCGTCGAATCGCTTGGCCGCAAGAAGTATTTTCGCGTCATCTACTCGTGCTCGCGAGATTGTGTCGAGATCAGCTACAGCGATCATGGAAGAATGGTTGGGTCAGCTTGTTGCGGGCTGTAACGCGGTCTTCAAAACGCTATCAGTTGCGTCACTGCATCGGTCCAACGTCCACTTAGGCCGCCAAGGGCCAATCGGCGTAAAGGGCCTCGGCTTGAGTCATGACACGCTCGGTCATGACCTCAATGTCCTCGGCGGTCACATCGCGCCTCCTGAGGGCGCGACGGACTGCTGCCCGGATCGCCGCGTGTACGTCTTCGCGGTGCGGCTCTGTCCAATCAACCTTCAGATTCCGCTTGATTGCGCCCACGACATCGTGGACGATGTCGCGCAATACGGGCATCTCAATAGCCCTGCCGCGAATCTCCGCGATCGTATCGTAAAACGCGAGCTCGTCTTCGCCGAGGCCGAGATCAACAGCGCGCCGGGCGTCCGCCTCCATCGCACGGCGCATCCGGATCATTTCTTCCACAATTGCTGCGGCGTCGATTACCCGGTTGTGGTACTTCTTGAGCATTTCTTCGAGCATCAACTGGAAAGAGCGCGCCTTAGCAAGGTTCCGTCGTTCATGTAGAACGATCTCGTCGCGCAGCAGCCGCTCCAAGAGTTTCAGGCGGAGAGCCTCGAGTGGCCGATCTTTCCAATTCTGTAGAAATGTCTCGTCCAGAATGGAAATGTCCGGTTTGTCGATGCCCGCCAGTTTAAAGATGTCAACGACGCCCTCGGACTGAACGTGGTCATCCACCAGGTCACGAACAGCGCGATCCAGATCGCGCGTGGCCTCCGAACCGCCAGGCCTCATCTTTCCGACCTGACCCCGAATCCGTTGGAAGCAAATCACTTCATCCGCGAACACACGACAATCGTCTAGGTGCATTACCAGCAAGAAAGCGTTCGTAAGCCACAATTCGGAGTCGAGGAAGTTGTCGCGCAGCGCGTCGTCCTCGGCGAGGTGGCCGTATGCCAGCGAGTGGAGGTCCTCGAACTCGATCCGGGACAGTTTGCGCCAAGCGCCCCAGTCGTGTCCGGACGGCAAACATTCGCGCACCGCATCCAGCGCTTCGAAGAACGGAGGCCGCGCCTGCTCGCCAATGTCCGGTGCGGGCTCTCCACTACCACCGCCTCTCGTGTAAGTCGCCGTCGCCTCACGCAACTGTTCGCCAATGCCGATATAGTCCACGATCAGGCCGTGCGGCTTGTCGCTGAAGACGCGGTTCACCCGTGAGATTGCCTGGATGACGTTGTGCCCGCGCATTGGCTTGTCCACGTACAGCGTGTGCAAGCATGGTATGTCCGTCCCAGTCAGCCACATGTCGCAGACAATGACCATTGCGAGAGGGTCCTTTTCGTCCTTCATTCGCTCTTTGATCGAGTCGCGTTGGTGTTTGGTGGTGAGGTGGCCCGCCTCGCTCCAAGTCGCCGGGTCTTCGCCCAGGTTTCCCGTCATCACTACTTTGACCTCCGGGCAATCTGGCAACGCCCGGAGCGCGTCAAACATGCGGACGCAATTCTCGCGCGTCATACATACGATCAACGCTTTGCCCGCGAGCGTCTTTGTGCGGTCGAGGTAATGATTGAGTAGATCCTTCGCGACCGCCGCGACACGGTCCTTTGCCCCGGCCCCTGCGGCCAGCTGAGCCCAACTCGCTTTCTTTCTTTCGATCTCGCCCATGTGAGTCGAGTCCGCAGCCGCGAGAACCTCCAGAAGGTCCTCTTCGATGTTAGCCGTCGCGAGATGCAGCTTCGCCAGGCGAGGCGCATACCAGATCGGCACCGTCGCCTTATCCTCTTGCGACTGCCGGATATCGTAGGTGTGGATGTAGTCGCCGAAAACTGCGACTGTGTCCGCGGCGCCGAAGCTGATGGGCGTACCTGTAAATCCAAGTCGCTTGGCGTTGGGCAGCGCCTCGGCGAGGTAGCGCGCGTAACCCTTGAGGAAGCCGTACTGCGAGCGGTGCGCCTCGTCCGCGATGACGATGACATTCTCCCGTTCCGAGAGGACCGGATGCTCGCTCTCGATCGGGCGGCCGTCAGCTCCTGACTTCAGGCCAAACTTTTCGGTGGTGGTGAATATGATCTCACCTCCGCCCGACGCGAGAAGGTCACGGAGCTGCTCGCGACTCTCAGCGTGCTTCACCGCGCCTACAAGCGTGCTCGCCACTACGAAGTGGTCGTGGAGCTGGTCGTCGAGGTCGGTGCGGTCAACTTGAAGGACAATCGTCGGGTTTCCAAGCTCAGGCAGTCGCCGCAAGATGCCAACAAGGAAGACCATCGTGAGCGACTTGCCGGAACCCGTTGTGTGCCATACCACACCAAGGCGTTTGTCGTCTACCGCGAGAAACGCCGCCTTCGTGCGCTCTACGGCTGCGCGCACGGCGAAGAACTGGTGGTACTTTGCTCCCTTCTTCGTAACCTTCTCGTTCGCGATTTCGAAGACGATGAAATGGCGCAGGTATGAGAGGAGTCGCTCCTTCTGAAAGAGGCCCTCCAAGAGCACTTTCATCGAGCCTAACGTGCCAGGTGCCGTCGTGCTGCCGTCGATTGATTTCCATGGCGCGTACCATTCGCGCTCCGCCGTCCACATTCCGTGTAGTGTCTCATTTCCGTCGGACACGATGACCAGTGCATTCGGCTCGAAGAGCTGCGGGATGTGCAGCCGATAATGCGAGATCTGGTTCAAAGCCTCGTCCACCGTTGGCTTGACGGAGTACGGATTCTTTAATTCGAAAACGATCAGCGGCAAACCGTTGATATAGACGATGAGATCGGGACGCCGATCGTTGGCGCCGTGGATGGGAAGCTGATTAACGACCAAGAAATCATTCTTGCCGGCTTCGTCCCAATCGATCGGGTGAACGTGGACTGGGACTCGCTTCCCTTCTGTCTCATAGAAGACTTCGAAACCACCGACGAGATGTTGGTGAAAATCGAGGTTTCGATGCACCGTGTCGACGCCGGTCGGCAAAGCAATCTTCGTTATTGCTTCGTCCAGGGCCGGCGGAGTGAGCATAGAGTAGCGCCGCGCGAGCGAATCACGGAGAAGGTCCCGAAGTATGACCTCATCTTGCTCACGTTCGATGTCAGGACCTGCAAGCCAGCGGTAGCCTAGTTGTTCTAGCCGTTCGATCGTCGTCAGCTCGAACTGTGTCTCGCTGCCGCGATGGCTCACGCTACGGCCTCCACGGTACGCTCGACATCACGGAGGCAAATGTCACCGGAAATGAGCTTGGGAAGTAGCGCGTCCCGCAAACGGGAGAGGGTGCGGGACTCCAGTCCTATTTGGACTGCTAAATCCACGAGCGGGTCGACCCGAGCGTGGAAAGCTCGGTGAATTCCGTCCGTCGCGTAGACGATACGAAAGCGATCAATGTCCGCCTTTCCGAGGTGAATGACGGTTGTTCCCACCTCCGAGCGTTCGACCTCAGCGAGTGGTTCTTGCAGGCTGAAATACACAAACGCGCGACCGTATGGTTCGTGCGGGCAAAACTTGCACACGCGCTGGTTTAGCCATGCCTCCGGGCCACGCCACACATGCGCGCGGAACTCCCCGTCCATGCCGACCACGATGTCGCCCGGAGAAATGAGAGTTCTGCGTGGATGTTGCTCCGTCGTCCACACCTGCGGGTCGTGCTCAGCCAAATCGCGAATGCGGATCAGCGGGTGACCGCGCGCGTGGACATTGAACAGTGACGATGCGAAAGCTGCTCCATAAATAACTTGTGCAGCTTCATGAGCATTATTGACGTGCCACCCGGATGGGATTGGTCCAAGTTCAGAATCCTGGAACCTTGAAGGGAATAGAGAGGCGCTTGCGCGTTCAATGCCCGACGGTTCGCGACCAGCCGCTTTGGCGACAACGCCCTCGAAGTCTACGAACCACGACCGGAAAAGCGCGGAGGCCATTTCAACTAGCGTCTGGCTCGTTCGGCGGTTCAGTTCGATCTTGTCGTCCAACGTACCGAGCAGGTGCGCGATGGCTCGCTGAACCGATGGGCTGGGTGTTGGAATCTCAAGCTTCGCTAGATCACTACCCGTAATGCCAGAGACCGCGACCTGGCGACGAATTGTGTCGAGGCGGTGGTAACCAGCGCTCGAACTGAAAAAGTAGTACAGGTAGAGGGGTTCGGCTTTGGACGTGTCGGGACGAGCCCGAATGATGGATGACTCAAACGTTGTTGGTTCGTCTAGCTCGAGGACGATACTGCACTTGCCGGCGCCTTCAGCAACTAGGGACCGGCGGGCAAATAGCAAGTCCCCTTTAGAAAGCAAGAACCGCTCTTTTTCGGAAGTCGATAACTCCACCCTTTTCATCGGGACGGCGCGGAGTCGCGGGTGCGCGAAAAGCTCACCCATGTTTACAATCTTGGCGCCATGTCCATGGAACTCTTTCGGCTTGTAGATACCGTTGCGAAGTGGTTCCGCGAGCAGTTGTCGAAACGGAGTCGCGTGCCAGTCAGCAGGCATATCCGATTTCATTCATGTTGGCAACAATCTCGCGTTCGAGCTTTGCCGCCTCGGCGCGCTGCTCGCGAAATGTGTTCGCCAGTCGCGCCATCTTCTCTTCGAATGGCTCGTCGTCATAATCCAACTCGGCCGCTCCCACATGCCGGCCGGGCGTCAGCACGTATCCGTGTACCCGTACCTCGTCAAGTGTCGCCACCTTTGCGAAGCCGGGCACGTATTCCGGCCTTCGCTCGTGCTTGTACTCCGAGTACACCAACGCGATGCGGTCGATCTCGGTTTGAGAGAGCTGCTTCTGCTTGCGCGATCCGGGAATCAGGACGCCGAGTTTCCGAGCGTCAATGAAAAGGATCTCGCTCTTGCGCTCACGAAAACCGCTACGCCCGTCACGGTTTTTCGACAACAACCAGAGCGCACACGGAATCTGAGTATTCGCGAAGAGCTGTCCCGTGAGTTGCACAATGGCGTCAACATAACCCTGCTCGATCATCGTCTTCCGTACGTCAAAACGCGCACTCTCAGAACTCGCGAGTTCCCCTGTAGACATGACGAAGCCCGCCGTACCACCGTCCTTAAGGTGATGAAGGAAGTGAAGGATCCACATCGTATTGGCGTTACGTGGCGAAAGGGATACCCGTGTACCCCCAACGATGAGCCGTGGATCATCCATGGAGATTTTGTCAGATCCCCACCCGTTTTCACCCTTACTGCCATCGTTGAAGGGCGGGTTCGCAATTACGTAGTCGGCCCGCAACTTGGAGTGTTTGTCGTCGAAGTAAGAGTTTCCTTGCTGGATGTCGCCATCGAGCCCATGGATGAACAGGTTCATACGGCAAAGTCGCAGCGTAAACTCCTTAGATTCCTGACCCCGAAATGCCAGTTCACCGTCGTGATGCGTAAAGGCATCGGACTGCACGAACATGCCGCCAGACCCGCAGCACGGGTCGAAGACGACACCTCGCTTGGGTTCAAGCATTGCGACGAGAGTTTTTACGATTGATCGTGGGGTGAAATACTCCCCCCCGCGCTTTCCTTCGGACGATGCGAACTCGCCGATGAAGTATTCGTAGACGCGGCCCAGAACGTCCTCACCGCCGTGGTCGTGCGCGAAAACGTCCCGCGAGAACAGATTAATGAGTGCAGCGAGGTTGTCGCGGCTCATGTTGGAGCCAGCGTACACTGGCGGCAGCAGGCCGCGGAGTTGCTTGTACTTTTTCTCGAGGGTCTCCAGCACACTGTCGAGGCGGATCTTCAGGTCATCACGCTGGGCGATCTTGACGACGTTCTCCCATCGAGCTGCCTCCGGCACAATGAACGCCCCGGCGGCACGGTATTCGTCGAGGTCGTCCAGAGCGCGCTTGTCGTGGAAGTACTCGCTCTCGGGTTCCGAGATCAGCCGCTGCAACTCGGCGCGGCGACGTTCATAGCGCACTGATAGAAAGCGCAAAAAATGATCGGCAGTACGTAACGTTTATAGTCGGCAGGCTCAATAGACCCCCGTAGCTCGACGGCGGCCTGCCAGAGTTGTTTTGTTAGCTCCGAGAGTCCGTTGCCAGCGCCGTTGGACGCGTCATAGGCGACGGCAGGGCCAGCCGTTATTAGGCGCTTGCGCTTTGATGCCATGCTTCTTCTTAGTGGATTATTTGAGTGAGGCCAAGGTATTGCTGAGCGGAGCCCGCCGCCACAGATCCGAGGTCGTTTGATCGATTCTCGGACGTGCCATTTGTTGGGACCTTTATCTGCCCCGCTCGGCTCGCTCAATCAGAACGTCGAGACGCATCCCGAGCGGGTTTGCCATACGTTCAGCAGCTTCCATCGAAAGACTCGACTCTCCTCGCTCCACAGATACGACAAAGTTGCGCGAAACTTTTGCCTTTTGCCCCAGCTTTCTTGGCTCATACGAGAGACGGTTCGTAGTTCACGAAGGGTCCTGCCGAAAGCGACTCGCAAAGGAGGCATAGCCGGCTAATTGCGCACAGTCGCGCTCCTCTTTCGACAAGTTAACTTGTCGTCATGCACTGGCTTGCATTCGATTCTTTAGGCTCGGTCGAGGCTGCGGCGCTCACCAAACATCAGGCGGTTCGGTCTTCTTCGCTTTGCGGCGCAAGGGAACGTCTGAGGAAATTTGCAAGTGCCGCACGCGGATTACTATTGCGGTTGTCCTTCTGCTGCTTGGCTTCGGTACCACCGTCGATCGCCATATGGGGCCGAACGCGCTCGTCTACATCGATCCGGAGCGTGGTACTTACTTCGCTCCAGCGTGTGTTGAAATCAGTGCACTGGATAAGTCGGAACCGGCTCCGGTTCCCAAGGTGGTGAGTCCCTCGGCCCTTGACCAATAGAATGCGTTTTCGCCGATGGTTCCGACCACCTGTCCACTTCCATTGATGGCGTAGGCGTCCTCGTCACAGTCAGATCGGCAATCCCCAATGTTGATCACCGTGCCGTCGGCATCCCAGAACGTCGCGAGCGACCCGTCCCTCCTATTACCGGAGTCGTAACGATCACTCGCCCCTGCGACCTGCCCATTGTCGTTGATGGCGCGCGCGAAGCCCCCGCGGGCAGTACCGATTTCTTCAACTGTCCCATTCGAAGTCCAGCGAATTGGACGATAGACCGAGTATGGATCAGCCCGAACGTAGCCGACGATATCACCCTGAGTGTTAATATCTGTGGCAACGCTCAATACCGAATTACCCGGGCGCGGCAGGATCACCATGCCTGTAGTTGGGGACCACCTGAAAGCGCGTTCTTGTGCCTCGCCCTCTGGCGATTCTTCGCGGTATACATTACCGACCACGATACCCTTGGAATTTACCGCGGTTGCACGGGGCCCTTTCCAACCGTCTGGAACTCCGAGGTCTATCATCCCGCCGGCGCGGGTGCAGACGACGGAAAAGGTGACGTCCAGCGTGGCGTTCGGTTCGACCGTCATGAAGCGGGGGTGCTGCCCCTGAATGGCGCAATTGTCGTCGACGAATTGGAGTCTCAGCTCGTATGTGCCCGTAAGGAGACGAATGGCGGCTGTTCCCACAGGCCCGATGAGCCCCCCGCGGGATTGACTGTTGATGGAAAGCACGTATCCGTCGCGATCCCGATCATCGCCACTCGTTTCGACTCTGATCCGGAGCAACCCCGTGGGGGGCTGATCTATCGGCTGAGTCGGAATCGAGGGTGTTGGATCCTCGTCGCAAGCGATCGGCACAAATCCCAGCGCGAACGCGGTTGCTGCCCGCCACACAATGCTCTTCATGTTGCCCTCCAGGCGCCTTTGTATGCCATTATCGGAAATCCGCTCACCCGGTACTCGGAAAATCGGCACGGACCGGCCATCATCGAGCGTGGTTCCGCCATTTACGGGGCCGCCCGCGCCATCGGACCCCGGCGAGGCAGCTGACCGCGAGATGGTGCCGCCGGCGTCTCGGCTCCCTGAACAACAAGCCGGGCGTCGGCTCGCTACGGCCACGCGCTAACTTCGAAAGCGCTGCGACGTGACTACTGTCTTGCGCGCGAACGAGCGCACAGGGAGAGGGTGGCGATGCGGATCACGCGTGGCGGTAACTCCGAAAGTGTTACCTATGTTGCTGGACACTTGTGTTACCTATGTCCCCGGCTGCTCAATGTCCTTCTTTGTTAATCAACCGCCGTTGAGCTTGGCATGCGGTCGCGAGTCTGCATCAGCAACTCGATCGCATCCGCCAAGTGCTCTTCCGCAATGTGATGATCCCCACGCTCGCCCCGAAGGCGGTGAGCCTGTGTGAGCACGTCAGCATCGCGGAATCCCTCGGGCGCTTGGAACTTGTAGCACGCAAGCTCAACCGTCAGACCATTGGCATCTTTCAGGTAGATCGAGTCCATGAAGCCACGGTCACGCTCATAAAATTCGATGCCGCGATCGCTGAGCCGGGCGGGGACCTCCTTGAAGGTCACCCGTGAAACGTTGAAAGCGATGTGGTCAACGGAACCGATCTCACGCGGTGCTGGGCGGCCGGCATCCTGCCGGGTCTCATTCGTAAACACCGTGAGCAGTCGCCCGTCGCCCGGGTCGAAGTAAAGGTGGTTCTCCTCGGGGTTTCCAAGGTTGGGCTGTTCGAAAATGAAAGGCATTCCCAACAAACCCTGCCAGAAGTCCACTGCGCTCTGCTTTGTCGAAC
>JACCRF010000005.1 GCA_013813715.1 Gemmatimonadaceae bacterium
TGAGATCCATCCGCATCACCGGACGGCGCGACCAGAAATTCGCCCCACGCGTCGCGTGCAGGGTGGTCATCCGGATTTCGACTGTCGGATCGGGGAGGGTCATTCCTTATGAAGCCGACTGCTCAGCGGACAGCCGATGCACTTGCGCGAGAACCGCTGGAACTTCGTCGGCAAGAACGAAAACGAGATCGTTCTCTCCCATCTGCGAAAGGGCGCGCTCGAGCGACTCACCTTCGTCGTACACGACCTCGATCTGATCGTTGCGCATGCCACCTTTACGCAACCCCTCGCTGATCAAGCGCGAGATTTCGCCAGGTTCGCGACCACGGCGGTACTTGTCTTCGCGCACGATTACGTGGTCGAGCCCGGCGGTGAGCCGGCCGACCGTGATCAGATCCTCGTCGCGCCGGTCGCCCGGGGCGGTGATGATGCCGATCCGCCGGTTCGCGTCGATTCCCCGGACGAACTCCATGAGCCCCGCGATTGCAGCGGGATTGTGCGCGTAGTCCACGAGCACGCGGCCCTTGCCGACGCGGAGCAGGTTGAGGCGGCCCGGCGTCAGAGACGGCGACGGGAAGAACGAAAGCAGACCAGCGCGGATGTCATCGTAGCGCATCCCCTGCACGTAGGCAGTCGCGATCGCGGCGAGGATGTTTTCATTCTGGAAACGCGCGGCTCCACCCATCATTAGGGGCACCTCGCGAACGGGCGCGATTGGAATTCTGAGGCGGCCGCGACGAATGACGAAGGTATCCTTCTCGATCCGCGCGCCGATGCCGTTGCGCGAGAGGTGCTGCTCGAATTCCGCGCTCTCTCCCTCGGGCTTCGTCGAGAAGAGAACGATGTCAGCCATCGTGCGGTCGCGCATCGCGTACACGAGGGGATCGTCGGCGTTGAGCACCGCATGACCCTCGCGCTTCACCACTGCGGCCACGACACCCTTCACGTCGGCGAGCTGCTCCACGGTGTGGATCCCGCGGAGCCCGAGGTGATCGGCGCTCACATTGAGCACGACACCCACGTCGCATTCGTCGAAGCCGAGCCCGGCTCGCAGTATTCCGCCGCGCGCCGTCTCCAGCACCGCAATGTCAACGGTGGGGTTCGAGAGAATGATGTTGGCCGAGAAGGGGCCGGTCATGTCGCCTTCGGCGACGAGACGGTTGCCGAGGTAGGTGCCGTCAGTGGTGGTGAAGCCGACGACATTCTCGCTCACCCGGAAAAGGTGGGCAATCAGGCGTGTCGTCGTCGTTTTCCCATTGGTACCGGTAACGGCGATGACCGGGATCGTGGCTTCGCTGCCTGGCGGATACAGCATGTCGATCACCGGCGCACCAACGTTTCTCGCCCGTCCCTCGGCCGGGTGCGTGTGCATGCGGATGCCGGGCCCGGCGTTCACTTCGATGATGACGCTGTGGTTTTCGCGAAACGGGATGGAGATGTCGGGAGTGAGGATGTCTATCCCTGCTATGTCGAGCCCGATCACGCCGGCCGCCATCTCGCATGCGGTGACGTTGTCGGGATGCATCTCATCAGTACGATCTATCGACGTGCCCCCTGTAGAGAGATTCGCCGTCGCTCTCAATCCAACGAACTGTCCATCTGCGGGGATGCTGTCCAGAGTGAGACCGCTCAGCGCGAGGTAGTCGATGGTGGTTTGATCTGTTGGCAGAAGAGTGAGGATCTTGGTGTGTCCCACGCCGCGCCTCGGGTCGTGGTTGCCAGCGTCTATCAGCTCGCGGACTGTCCGTTGCCCGTCACCGATTACGTTCGCGGGTACGCGTTCCGCCGCGGCGACGACTCGACCATCGACGATCAGCACTCGATGATCTCGTCCTTCCGCGAACTGCTCGACGACGATTCGGCTGCCGTATGCGGATGACCGTTCCCATGCCGCGCGCAAGGCGTCCGCGTCAGCGATGCGGCCTGATATTCCGCGGCCGTGGTTAGCGGCGATCGGCTTGAGGATTACGGGATAGCCGATGGCGCCGGCAACCTCGAGCGCTCCCTCGATCGTGCGCACGACGTCTCCCTTCGGAACCGGGAGCCCGATGTTCTCGAGCACGCGCTTCGTGTCGTCCTTGTCCTGTGCAATCTCGACGCCGATCGCGCTCGTCTTGTCGGTGAGTGTCGCCTGAATGCGGTGCAGGTTGCGGCCGAGTCCGAGTTGAACAAGCGAGTAGTTGTTGAGACGGCGCACGGGGATTCCGCGTCGCCGTGCCTCCTCGACGATGGAGCTGGTGGACGGGCCGAGTCGCGATGAATGAAACAGCGAGCGCAGATCTTTGACGATCTCGCCGATGTCGAACGGGGCGCCGGTGATGCAGTCCTTCAGGATTCGGACCGCGTCGCGCATCGCCCGGAGCCCCACCTGCTCTTCCTGGTATTCGACGATGAGCCACCACACGCCTTCATCTCCTGATGGAACAACGCGTCCGAATGAGACATCGTTCTCGATCAGCGACTGGAGCTCGAGCGCGAGGTGTTCGAGGATATGGGGGATGTGCGTCCCTTCGTTGAGCCTCTCGATGAAGCCGCCGGGTTTGCCGCGTGTACATTTGTGCTCCGCCAGCGAAGGAATCGCGGTTGTCAGCCGTTCCGTGAACCCAGGGATGTCGGCCGACGTGACGGTTTCGAGAGCGCCAAGCTTGATGTCGCACGCAATGACCGGGGCGAGCCGCCAGTAATTGGGACCGCGGAGCGCGCGGATACGCGTGACCTCGAGCTCCGCGGGGTCGAGTGAGAGGGCTGTTTGTATCGCTGGTGAAGCCAACTGTAGAGTCCTTGAGGAAGACAGGGGCACGCCAGAAATTCGCACCTGCCGGGGGCGTAGAAAAGGGCAGAGGGGAGAATGCCGTTAGATCCGGATGCACATAGTGCTCCTCGACCGAGGCTTGGGTCTTCCGCATACTCCGTTGCGATCGCGCAGCCCTTAAGGACGCGGATTCCTGCGACCGGATAGTGGGGGGAGGCGATACTTGCGTTTCATCTCGAAAGCGACATAACTGTATGCAGTTGCAGCAATCTGGACGTCTCGCTGAACCTGCCAATCCTGGGATGCATCGCCGCAAATTCCTGACTACCCTCGGCCTCACCGCCGCCGTCACGCAGCTGGCCTGCGCGTCAGGCGCCCGAAACACCGCCCGTACGCGCCGGCTGCGCCGCGTGGGGATTCAGCTCTACACTCTGCGCGACGACGCGCGGCGCGACCTCGAGCGAACCCTCGCAGATATTGCGGCGGCCGGTTACAGCGACGTCGAGCTGTTGGGGTCGATGAATAATTTCGGAACTCCGGCTGCCCGATTGCGAGCGATACTCGACCGCAACGGTCTGCGAGCACCATCGACACACGTGAGCGGGAACGCTCTCGACAGCCTCGATCGGCAGCTCGAGGATGCCGGAACTCTCGGCCATCAATACCTGGTCGTCGCCAGTCTCCCGATCCCTGGACGTCCCACACTCGATGATTACCGTCGCTGGGCTGACCGCCTGAATGAATCCGGCGGTCGTGCCCTGGCGCGCGGGATCTGGATCGGATTTCACAACCACGCAGACGACCTCACCGCGATAGATGGTGTCGTGCC
>JACCRF010000050.1 GCA_013813715.1 Gemmatimonadaceae bacterium
ACTCCAGATCAGCGGCGACGCTTTCGCCTAGGCGCAGCAGCCGCATCAGTTTGGTACATAGCGTGTTGGATCATACTCAGGAATCCGTATTGGTAGAACCACAACCCGCATTTTCTCCTCACCTGCGCATCGCGAACGGAAACGGAAGCTCCTCCCCGCCCGGCTCGAGCTCCCGCACTTCGCTGACATTCGCTCCCTCCGGCCCGCGCTCCACCAGGCGACGAAACTCGTCGAGCTGCTCAGCGGCACCGAGCGCGCTCACCTCCACCGTTCCATCAGCGTTGTTCTTGACCCATCCCGCAAGCCGCAGGCGGCGGCCCGCCACTCGCACGAACCACCTGAACCCGACTCCCTGCACACGCCCCGCAACCTGCAGCCGGACCGCGGGCATTGCTCAGCCGCGCAACTTCAATAGTGCCGCGAGAGCCGCCGCGATCGCCGCTTCAGGCGGAGAGCCGCGAAACTTGTCGACTTGCAGCTCGCCTGAGCGGATGCGACGCGCTATCGCATCCAAAGCAGTGGCGACTTCGCTCGCCGTTGGTCCCGCGCGGCTGACGGGCGGTTTCGAGCCCTTAGCGGCATCCAGCGCCGATCCGATCCCCCAGTCAGTGGCCGACCACTCCGCCGCGGCTGCTGCTTCGTCGCTCGCGCGAAAGGCGAGAGCGCTTGCCCCGGCCCAGTCGTACCTTTGCCACGCCGAGATCGCCCATCCCTCCTCGTCGACTTCGGGAACGGGCGCCCGATACACGGGCATCCTTTCACCTGCTTTGGGATACGATGGGACTGACAACATCTCTCGCGCACGGGCTGCGCCCACGCCCGAGTCAGTGGCCATAAACTCGTGAATTGACGGCAATCGCTCGCTTCCCTCGAGAAAATCCTCAATCGACGGCAGCGCCTCGACGAACCGCTGAATGGGTGGCGGCGACCCGGCAGCCGGCGATTTGGACGCCGGCATTGCCATCGAGTCTCCAGGCTCAGCAAATGGAGGGTGAAGGCCCCGCTCCCGCGCGCTTGACTTCGACGTGTCTGTCATTGGCTATGACTTCCAACTGTGCTTTCCAACGAGCGGCACGAACCTCACCGGCGCAATGTCCTGCCTCGCAAGCTCGTCACCATGGCGCGTGAAGAGATGCAGAACCTGCTCGTCGCGATCCCCAAGCGGTATCAAAATCCGGCCGCCCTCGGCCAGCTGCGCCACGTACGCCATAGGGATTTCGGGCGCGGCAGCGCCCACGAGAATTGCATCGAACGGCGCGAACTGCGGCCAACCCAGCGTGCCGTCGCCAAGCATGAATGAAATGTTGTTCGCGCCCATTTGTTGAATGACTTCCCTCGCCTTGTCGAGCAACCCTGCGATTCGCTCGATCGAAAACACCTGCGCCGCGAGCCGCGACAGGAGCGCCGTCTGGTAACCTGACCCCGTACCAATCTCGAGCACGCGTTCCTTACCCGTCAGGCTGAGAAGCTCGAGGTACCGCGCGTGTATGGACGGCTGCGAGATGGTCTGTCCGCTGCCTATCGGAAGGGCGGAGTCCTCGTAGGCTCGATGCCTCACCCCGGTGGGAATGAAGAGATGGCGCGGAATCTCGTCGATTGCGTGCAGCACGGACAGATCGCGCAGTCCCTGCGCCTGAAGCGTCTCCACGAGGCGCCGCCGGGCGCCGCGGTACTCCTGGAGGTCTATTGCTCCTGCCACCAGCTCTCCGGGGCGTCGAGTATCGCGTGATGGGTGACGTCGAGATGCAGCGGCGTCACTGAGATGAAACCCTCCTCGATCGCGCGGAAATCCGAGTTGGGCGGGCCCGACCACTCGATCGATCCCCCTCCAATCCAGTAGATCGGACGGCCCCACGGATCCTGCATCCGCTTGATCGATCCCGAGTAGACGCGGCGGCCGAGCCGCGTGAGGCGGACGCCACGGATGTCGTCGCCGCTGACCGGCGGCAGATTGATGTTGAGCAGCGTATCCGGAGGAAAGGCCGGAAGGGACACGAGGTGGCGGAGTAAACGCGTGAGCGGCTCGATCTGGTCGTCGAGCATGCTCACATCCGCGCGCAGGTCACCGCCCGCGAACGAGATCGCGATGGACGGAATGCCGATTGAGATGCCTTCCATTGCCGCCGCCACAGTACCCGAATAGAGCACGTCCTCGCCCATGTTCTGCCCGTGGTTGATTCCACTCAGTACAAAGTCGGGTCTCTCCGGCATCAGCGCCTCGACAGCGAGCATCACACAGTCTGTCGGAGTTCCGTCAACCTGCCAGCGTCGCTCGCCCAGCGATATCGGCCGCACCGGATGATGCAGCGTGAGGGAGTGGCTCGTCGCACTTTGCTCTCTGTCGGGAGCGACGACGGTGACCTCCCCCAGCGGTTCCGCGGCGGCAACGAGGCACTGGAGCCCATGTGCGAGTATGCCGTCGTCGTTCGTGCAGAGCAGGCGCATCAGTGGTCCCCCGCGGCCGTCGTCGCACGTCGCGGGCTGTGGCGCCTGAACACGCCGCCGCGGTGTCTCCAGAGAACGCTGACTACCAGCATCGCATCGTGAAATTCACGGAAATAGCTTTGTGGCCCATAGATGGTTGAGATCGGAACGTTGGTGATTGTGAATCCCTTGTGCGCGGCGCGGATAATGAAGTCGGTCTCGAACTCGTAGCGGTCGCCTTCGGCATGCACCTCCTCCAGCACCTCCCGTCGTATCGCGCGGAATCCCGACTGGCTGTCTCTCACCGCGCCGCCCGAAACCAGACGTGTCGCGGCGCTCGATACCATGTTCGCGAGGCGGCGGTGCCTGGGCACCTGTTCGCCGCTCAGGTCGCGGGTTCCGATCGCGATGTGAAAACCGCGAAGAGCGTCGAGAATGGACGGACCGAACGCCGGATCATGCTGGCCGTCCGAATCGATGGTGAGCACCGCCGTGCAGCCCGTCTCAAGGGCCGCCGCGAAAGCCGCCCGAAGAGCGGCGCCCTTGCCACGGTTCTCAGAAAACTCTATCGCTCTGTCACACACCGAACGCAGGAGTGCGCCCGTGCCATCGGCCGAGCCGTCGTTGACACCAATCAGGAATGCCTTGGGAAACGCCGTCCGGATTCCCCTCACCACCGGACCGAGTGTCTGCTCAGCGTTGTACGCGGGCAGGATGACGACTATGCCGCTCATTCAGCTTCCTCTTCTCCGTCGAGCACGGAGACGATCGCCTTGAGCTGCGTCTCCATCGACTCTATCGTCTGCATGTCCAGCGCGGCCCGCGCAGCGCTCCGCAGCTCACCGTTCTTCTTGAATTCGTCGATCTTCTGGCGCGCCCCGTCGATCGTGTACTTCTCGGTGTAGAGCAGCTGGCGAACGAGCATGATCAGCTCTATCTCGCGCCGCTGATACACTCGGTTGCCGGAACGGTTCTTCGCCGGGTGGAGGAACCGGAACTGGCTCTCCCAGTAACGGAGTACGTGCGGCTTAAGATCGGTGAGGCCGCAGACGTCGCCCATGGAGAAGAACTCCCGGACCGGCTCGCCGGCCATCAGTCCGCCTCGGCGCGCAGCTCGCGCGTCATGAGAGCGCCGATCGCGTCGCGCGCGGACTGATGCTCGAACAGAACTCGGTGCACTGCATCCACGATTGGCATCTGCACTCCCTCCCGTGCCGCAAGCGCATGCGCGCTGCGAGCTGTGATCACTCCCTCCGCCACCGTCTCCCTCCCGGCGAGAACCTGATCGAGAGGCACCCCTTTTCCAACTTCCACACCGACGCTTCTGTTCCTGCTCAGCGAGCCAGTGCAGGTGAGCACGAGGTCTCCCAGGCCGGCGAGTCCCGCGAGCGTCGACGCTTCCGCGCCGAGCCGCGTGCCAAGACGCGTCATCTCAGCGAGGCCCCGCGTGATGAGCGCCGCCCTCGCATTGAAGCCGAGGCCAAGCCCGTCCGCGATTCCGGTGGCGACGGCCATGACGTTCTTCAGCGAACCGCCGATCTCGACGCCGATCACGTCGGTGTGCGTGTACGCCCGGAAGTGTGTCGAGCTGAACGATTTCTGGGCGAACAAGGCGGCTTCCGCATCGCTGGACGCGACGACGACAGCCGTCGGCTGCTGCGCGATAACTTCGGAAGCAAAGCTCGGTCCCGAAAGCGCAACGACCGTCGAATGCGGGATTTCCTCCGCCGCAACGCCGGTCATCAGGGCCAGCGTCTCGCTCTCTATTCCCTTTGACGCGATGACGACTGGCGCGCCCGGTCGAACGTAATCGGCGGCGCTCCGCGCGATTGCCCGGAGCACGTGCGACGGTGTGGCGAACGTGACGAGCTCGGCACCCATGAGCGCATCATCGATGCCGTTGCATGCCTGAAGAGTGTCGCTGAGCTCGTGACCCGGAAGAAAGCGGCGGTTCTGGTGGGATCTGTTCAGCGTCTCCACGACGTCCCACTCGTACGCCCAGATGCGCACATCGTGGCCGTTGCGCGAGAGCAGGTCAGCGAGAGCTGTGCCCCACGCGCCCGCGCCGATCACGGCGCAGCGTGTCATGGCGCCGGCGCCTCGCGCTTGGACGCGCCGATCTTAGGCTCCGTACCGCCCTTCAGCCGCGCGATGTTGGAGCGGTGCATCCATATGACGAACGCACCGATCGCCGACGCGATAATGAATCGCGGGTCTCGGGCACCGGCCCAGAAATAGAGCGCCACGGGAAGCGTGATCGCCGCGACTATTGACCCGACGCTCACGATTCGGGTAACGGCGAGCGAGATCGCGAAACCAGCGAGCGCGACCAGCGTGGGAAGCCACGCAAGGCCGAAGAACACACCGCCCGCCGTTGCGACGCCCTTCCCCCCTCCCTGCCCCATGAGAAAGATGGGACGGACATGCCCGAATATTGCCGCAACGCCGAACGCAATCGCCCAGAGCTCGGGGCGCGACCCATCGAGGAGCGGTGGCAACAGCAGCACGGGAAGCGTTCCCTTAAGGGTATCGCCGAGGTAAACGAGTCCGCCGATTCGCGGTCCGAGAACGCGAACGGCGTTCGTCGCCCCGAGGTTTCCCGATCCGTGCTTGCGGAGATCAACGCCGCGGGCGCGGCCGGCCAGATACGCGAACGGAATCGAGCCGGCCAGATAGGATACCACGAGCCCGAGGAGCGGATGCACCTAGACCCGCACCTGGACTTGCACCTAGGCCGATTTGCGCCGCATGATCACGCGGAGCGGACTGCCCTTGAACCCCCATGCCTCGCGGAAGCCGTTGTGTAGATAACGAATGTAGTGTTCCTGCACGAGATCGGGATTGTTGCCGAATACGGCGATCACCGGCGGTGTAGTCTCCACCTGCGTCGCGTAGTTCAGCTTCACTTCCCTTCCCGCGGCCTGGGGCGGCTGCCGCCGCGCGATCAGCTCCTCGAGCTTCGTGTTCACCTGCGACGTCGAGATGCGCTTGTTCCGCTCGGCCTCGACTTCCAGAATCACGTCCAGAATCCGCGTAACACGCTGACCGGTCTTCGCCGACGTGAAGATGAACGGCACGAACTTGAAGAACGGCGCCTTCTCTCCGGCTTCAGTCTGGAATTTGTGCGCCGAATTGGTCTCCTTTTCCGCAAGATCCCATTTGTTGACGATGACGACCAGACCACGCCCCGTCTCCCATGCAAGCGCAGCGATCTTGAGGTCCTGGTTGTGGAGCCCTTCGGTGGCGTCGATCACGAGGATGCAGATGTCGGCGCGCTCGATCGCCCTCCGCGAACGAAGAGCGGAGTAGAACTCGATTCCGTCATCCACTCTCGATTGGCGGCGCAGCCCGGCGGTGTCCACGAAGATTACGTCGCGGGAATGATAGGTCATCGGCGTATCGATCGCGTCTCGCGTAGTGCCGGCGGTTTCGGCAACGACCAGACGCTCCTCGCCGAGCAACCGATTCACCAGCGACGATTTCCCGACGTTTGGCCGGCCGATCACGGCGACGCGAAGGGCGTCAGCCTGTTCGTCCGCCGATTCCGGAATTCTTTCGACGATTACGTCCAGCAGGTCTCCCGAGTTCTTTCCGTTCGTCGCGGATACCGGGACAGGGTCGCCGGCGCCGAGACTGTAGAACTCGTAGAAGTCAGTTGACGCGGGATCGTCAACCTTGTTGGCGACCAGCACCCACGGCTTCCGCGACTCCCGCAGCAGATCAACCACTCTCGAGTCGCTGGGGTGCAGTCCGGCCTTCGCATCCACCACGAGCAGCAGAAGGTCGGCCTCGTTGATCGCTTCGATCACCTGGCGCCGGATTTCGAGATCCATTGGAATGTGCGGATCGTCCGTGAGCCCGCCGGTGTCCACGAGCCAGAAGTGCCGCCCGCCCCACTCGGCGCGGGCGAAATGACGATCGCGGGTCGTGCCCGCTTCTTCGCTCACGATCGCGCTATGGTCACCGACGATGCGATTGAAGAGAGCGGACTTGCCAACGTTGGGCCGCCCCACAATTGCGATTACAGGAATGTTCAAGCGTGCACCACCAGCTCGTCGGAGGTAAGGATGTCCATGAAATCGTATGACGGAAATATCGGAATGGAAAGCTCTTCCCTCAGATCGTCGAACCTGACGTCGTCGAGAAAGATGCGGTCGTCGTTCAGTGTCTCGGCGGGAATCAGCGCAATGTCCAGGTCGTGCCTCCCGCCGAGGGCGTTTCTCATGTCGGCGCCGACCAGGAGGCCGGCGGTCGTTATCGTCGGGCCGAACAGCGAGTTTTCGATCTGGATCAGCTCGAACTGCGCACCGGTGGCGCCCGCGATACTGTCAATGAGCGGAGGCATCAACGAACCCATCGCCTTGCCGGTAACGATGCCGATGCGGAGCCCCTCGAGGCGCGGCAGATCGGCGATTCCTTCCGCCACTCTCATCCTGAGGGACGTAATCGCGCCGATGCCGTTTTCGATCTGGGCGAAATCGCCGTAGTGTTTCGCGGGCGGAAGCTCTTCGCCAGCGAGCAGATAAAGCTCATCCGATCCGAACACCCACGTGTCGGCGCGCTCGCGCCGGGCACGGTCGCTCCACCGGTCAACGTGGCCAAGCAGGTCGCGGGCACGCCCAGGACTCATCGGCTCACCCGTGTAAAGGTGGGAGAACTGCGTGATGCCAACCGGCACCACGGCGGCCGAGATCACCGCCTTACCGAGGTTCCACAGGTCGGAGAGCGACTCCTCGAGAACCGCGCCGTCATTGAGGCCTGGAACAACCACCATCTGGCAATGGAACTGGATGCCGCCATTGGCGAGCCTGGCGAGCTGCTCGACAATGTTTGGAACTCTCGGGTTGTTGAGGAGAACCTTGCGGGCTTCCCAGTTGGTCGCATGCACCGAGACATACAACGGAGAAAGGCGGTACTCGATGATGCGCGCGATGTCGCGTTCCCTGACGTTCGAAAGGGTGGCGAAATTTCCGTAGGTGAATGAGAGCCGGTAGTCGTCGTCGCGGATGTACAGATTCTTCCTCAAACCCTGCGGCAGCCCCTCGATGAAACAGAACTCGCAGCGGTTCGCGCACCGGCGGACGCTGGGCGGCTCGAGAGTGACACCGATCTGTTCACCCTCCGGCCTTTCGAGCTCGAAGACGATCGCTTCACCGCCCGGCTGGCGCGCCTCGATCTCCAGCTCGTCATCGGCCGCGAGAAACTCCCAATCCAGAAAATCCTGAACGGCGCGGCCGTTGACCGAAATGAGCTCCGTGCCGGGTACCATTCCGATCTCTTCGGCAATACTTCCCGGCGCCACGCGCGCGACTCTGACCATAGCTAAAGTAATTTAGAGACAAAACGGCGGAAAACAAGGCGCCATCGACAGTTAGCGCGTTACATCGGAGAATTCGCCGCTAACGTGTCGAGCAGTTTCCGCGCCCGTTCAGTGTTGAATCCCGGAATCTTCGCTATCGCTTCCGCCCCCGCGTCACGGACGCCCTGCACGCTGCCGAACTCGCGAATGAGAAGCCGCCTCTTCACCGGTCCGATTCCTGGAACCTGCATCAGTTCCGAAGTGACGGTTCGCATCGTTCGCCGCTTTCTGTTGTACGTAATCGCGAACCGGTGGGCTTCGTCGCGGATCTGCTGGAGCATTCTGAGCGCCGGCGACCGGCGCGACATCCGGACCGGGTCAGTGCGCCCCCAGATGAAGACTTCTTCCTCCTTTTTCGCGAGACTTGCAAGCGGCCTTTCGCCGAGCCCGAGTGCGCTCAGGGCCTTGTGGGCGGCCGAGAGCTGCCCTTTGCCTCCGTCGACGACGATGAGGTCGGGCAGCGGTTTCTCGTCGCCGAGCCGGCGCTGGAAGTACCGAGTCACGACTTCCCGCATGGATGCGAAGTCGTCTGACCCCTCGACGGTTTTCACCTTGAACTTCCGATACTCGGCCCGCTTCGCCCGGCCGTTCTCGAACCACACGCACGATCCAACGGTATCGGTTCCCTGCGCCGTCGAGATGTCGAAGCAGGCGATGGTCCGCGGAAGCTTCTGAAGGCCGAGCTCCCGGGCGAGATCATAAACCGGGTCGCTCGCGCGAGTGCTGCGATCCTCGAGGCCGGTGAGCCGGAGCTCCTCCAGGAGGTGCCGTGCGTTCTGTTCGGCAAGCTCGATCAGCTCGCGGCGCGGCCCCCGTTGAGGAACGTGAATTCGCGTCCCGATCAGCGACTGTTCTAGCAGCTCGCGGTCTTCAAAATCGAACGGGATGAGCAACTCACGGGCACGCTCGTGGAGGGGGGCGTAGCTAGCGGCAAGATAGACCGAGAGGACGGCGGTGTCTTCCTCGCCTTCGAGATTTTCGAGAAACCGGTGCTCGCGTGACAACAGCTTTCCGCCTCTCACTCGGAGGAGGGCGACGCAGGCCTCATCGGCGTCGCGCGCATAGCCGATGACGTCGCGGTCGCCTCCCTCGACCTCGAGAACGACCGTCGGCTCTTCCATCTGCTCGATGTGCTGAAGTGCATCGCGGAGCTCCGCTGCCCGCTCGAAGTCGAGTTCTTCAGCGGCGAGATCCATCCGGTCGCGGATGTGCCTGATCACGTCGCCTGGACGTCCTTCGAGGAAGAGCAATACCTCGTCGATCATCGAGCGATAGTCCTGCTGGCTCTGCGCGAGAATGCAGGGCGCCTTGCAGCGCTTGATGGCGTAGTCGAGGCACGGGCGCTCGGGCATCTCGCGCGGCATGTCGTAGTTGCAGGACCGTACCGTGAAAATCCGCTTGACGACGTTCAGTGCTCGACGCATCGCGCCGACATCTGTAAACGGTCCGAAATATCGCGCACCGTCGTTCTGGAGCTGGCGGGTCACGTACACTCGTGGAAACGGCTCCTGAATCGTGACTTTGATGTACGGGTAGGACTTGTCGTCGCGGAGCGCGATGTTGAACCTCGGGCGATACTCCTTGATGAGATTGGCTTCGAGGATCAGCGCGTGCGCCTCGCTCGGCACGACGATCGTCTCGAGGTCCTCGATTTGCGCGACGAGGTGGCGTGTCTTCGGGCTCTCCAGGTGATCATGCCCGAAATAGCTGCGCACGCGCGATCGCAGCCGCTTCGCTTTCCCGACGTACAGCGTCTTGCCGGTGGCATCCTTCAGTAGATACACCCCTGGCCCATCGGGAAGATGGGGCAGCTTTGACGCGACACTTTCCGGGGTGGGCCTCATACTTCTAATTATACCCGGGAGGGCCCGCGGTCATGGCGACCGCGGGCACATGCCGTTCTCGCGCGAATCGGCGGCCGCTGAGACGTTGAATTTGCCACTGAGACACAGAGGCACCGAGAACAACAAGATCAACGGCAACTGCAAAGGATTTGGGGGAGACTGCGTTGCGGGCGCCGGCCCGTCGAATCGACGTGCTCCGATTGAGTCCAGGTGCACATTTGTGCGCGGCGCTGACGCAATGGTCAATGCTTCCTGCAGTTGCAGTTCCCCCAATCAAACGTATGTAGGAGCGCGCGACGATCGGCGGAATCACGGACGCGAACTCTCCGTGCCTCTGTGACTCTGTGGCAAAAAAAAGCAACGTCAGCCGCGGCTGCCGAATCGCGCGACAACGAAATGACGTCGCGGCCTACCGTCTGCGAACAACCCGGTCCGTGAGCGCAACGGATTCCGGCACCCGAAGCATCGTCGTGATGAGTAAGTACGAAACTCCGTACGATGCCAGCACGGCGAGTGCGATCCAGACGGTGTAGTCCCCCCGTAGCCCGAGCTTAAACCCCCATGCGATCGCGGCTGCCGCGATTGCCGCGAGCCAGAGACGCACACTTCGCCATCGGGATGCGGATGTGTGACCGATGCGCTTCGCCATTGCCCGGCGTAACAGAAAGAACTCCACCCAGCCAGCAGCTCCCGACGTTACAGTGAGGAACGCCACGCCGTACCGGCGGTCCACCCCGAGCCATTGCGGAAGGTAGAGCGCCGACATGTAGCCGAGAGCGCTCGCAAAAACGACTCTTACGACAGCGTAGTACAACGGTGTACGCGTATCACGCAATGCGTAGAACGTCGAGGAATACAGCCGACCCCACGTTGAAGCGAGCAGTCCGACGGTCGACCCGGCGAGCACCTGCCACACCCACACGCTCTCTGCCCGGCCGAATCTCCCCGATTCGTACAGCGCCGCAGCAACCACATCGCCGAGCGCGAAGAATGCGACCACCGAGGGAATTATGAAGAACGCAATGCGCTCCAGCCCGCCGTCGAGCCGCCCCCGGAGATAACTCGCGACCTCGTCCTGTGTGCCTGCCGCGCTCGACATCACCGGCAACTCGGCGGCCGAGACGGCCATCCCGAAGAGACTTACAGGTAGCGTGTACAGAACCTGGGCGTAGGCCAGTGTCGCTACCGCGCCCGTCGGCAACCAGCTCGCGATGAACGAATCGACGAACGCGCTGATCTGTACGACGCCCCGCGCAACGAAAGCGGGGACGAAATTCCTGAACACGCCGCGCGCACTTGCGCTCGAGAAATCGAGGTGCGGGCGGGTGCCGCGCGTGAGTCGCAGCACAAGCGGTATCTGAACCCCGAACTGGAGGGCGCTGCCCACTACCGACGCCCACGCGACAAGCTCGGCGAGCGCAGCAGGTGGTCTGTTCGGGCCAAATCCGATCATTGCCGCGATCATGGCAGCGTTCCACACGACCGGGGCCGTGTAGCTCGCGAAGAACCGGCGGTGGCTGTTGAGGATGCCGAGACACCACGCCGAGAACACTAGGAGTCCGGCGCCTGGGAAGAAAATCCTCGTCAACTCGACGGTCAGCTCGCGCTTCTCGCCGGTAAAGCCCGGGGCGATCAAGGCGACGAGAGCGGGAGCAAGCAAAACTCCAACGAGCACCAGGACCGAGGCGACGAGCGCCAGAGCCGCCAGTACTGCGCCTGCAAGACGCCCCGACTCCTCTTCCTCCTTCCTCGCGACCAGCCCGGCGTACTCGGGAATGAAGGACGCCGAGAGTACGCCCTCGCCGAACAGATTCTGAAGTAGGTTGGGGATTCTGAACGCGGCGTTGAAGGCATCCGCCGCCAGACCGGCGCCGAAGTAGTACGCGAAGATCTTCTGCCGTATGAGGCCTGCTATGCGGCTAAGAAGAATCCCCGCGCCGACGAGAAATGCCGAGCTGCGCGATCGGTCCTCGCTCACGCGAGAGTCGCCGCATGTGCGTTCGCCTGGCGGCGCACAGCATCGAGAAGCTGATCTCCGTGTCGCGCGAGCAGCGGCACAATGTTCAACGCCCGCTCCTGCGGCACGTTGCCGGGAAAGAGCGACGCGCGTGCGATCGCGACATCCCTCAAGGCATCGTTGCCCCGCCGTTTAACGGCGGCGACAAACCTGCGCTCGAGCCGCTCGAACCGATGCGCGAGATTGCTCGTGAGCCCCTGTATCACGCTTGCCGAGACGAGGTCAGCTCCTTCTGCGGCCGCGAGTGCTGCGGTTGCCTCGTCGATCGTAGCTCGCAAAGCGGCAAGGCGATTGCTCAGCTCCTGCGGCAGCGCCGCCTTTGCAAGGC
>JACCRF010000051.1 GCA_013813715.1 Gemmatimonadaceae bacterium
TCGACCAGACATCCCTTGCGCTCGTGACTCGCGCCGACTGGACATTCACGCCCGCGCTGTCCCTCCAGGTTTTCGCCCAGCCATTCGTCGCGTCGGGCGGCTACGAGGACTTCAAGGAGCTCAGCGCAGGGAGGACTTTCGACTTCGACGTTTACGGGCGCGACCGCGGGACCATCGCGCTCGCGAATGGGGTCTACACGATCGACCCCGACGCGGATGCGGCGACCGGCAACACATTCTCGGTGGGCGATCCGGATTTCAACTTCCGTTCGCTGCGGGGGAATGCCGTGCTCAGATGGGAGTATCGTCCCGGATCGACGCTGTTCTTTGTGTGGCAGCAGCAGCGCAGCGGCGCCGAGCCGCTCGACAATTTCCGCTTCGGCCGCGATTACGGCGCGCTGTTCCGGCAGAAGCCGGAGAATGTTTTCACGATCAAGGCGACCTACTGGCTCGCCAGATGACGGGAGGCTGAATGAGAATATCGACGGTGCAACTTCGTACACGCGTCATGCTCGGCGTGCTGATCGTGACCGCGGCATTCATCCCGCCGCGCGGGGCGGCGGCCCAGTCGGAGTTCCGATCCCCGCGTAACGCCGACGTGGATGCGCGCGGGGCGCGATCCATCCGGGTAGAAGCCGGAGCGGGGCTTCTGCGGGTCGAAGGCCGCGCAGGAATCGCGCAGGTTCGCGTGCGTGGCACCGCCCACGCCTCGCAACGCGCCTGGCTCGACGAGATCAGGCTCGTCGCCGAGCGTCGCGGCACGGACGTATTCATCAAGGCGGAGATTCCCGATCGGAATGGATCGCTCTGGAACACGTTCGTCAATCACGTCCGTGCGTTGGATCTCGTGATCGAAGTTCCGACGACGGTTCCTCTCTCTGTCGTTGACGGAAGTGGCGAAAGCAAGTTTATCGGTACCGGTTCCATCGATCTCGAGGACGGATCAGGCGACGTCGAGATTCGCGGTGCGAAGGGAACGGTTAGGGTGAACGACGGATCGGGCAACGTCGTACTCAGCGGGATCGAGGGCGACGTTTCGCTGGGCGATGGGTCGGGTAACATAGACGCGCGCAACATTACCGGTAACTTCACTATCGTCGAGGACAGCTCCGGTGACATCGCTGTGACGGGCGTGGGCGGAACGATGCGCGTCAGGGACGACGGCTCGGGAGACATCGACGTCGACAGGATCGCCGGTGACTTCGTCGTGGATCACGACGGCGGTGGTTCCATCCGGTACAACACCGTCACTGGCAGCGTCAGCATCCCGGATCGGAAACGCAGGCGCGGCTAGTAGTTTCTTTCACGGAGCAGGCATCATGGCAACATCGCTAACGGCCGTCCCCGAATCGTCGGAGGCGGCCATTCCGGGTTTGCGCGCGCGCGACGATGCGACCAGCGCCGAGTGGCCGATCTATGCCGTCGTGGTCGCGTCGGCGTGCATCGTCGTCGGCCTCATCTGGGACATTTCGTGGCATCGCACCATCGGACGCGACACGTTCTGGTCACCGCCGCACGTCCTGGAGCAGCTCGCCGCGATCATTGCCGGCCTGAGCTGCGGATACCTCGCCCTCTCCACGACGTTCGCCGGCGAGTCGGACGCAAGAGACAAATCGGTGCGCTTCTGGCGGTTCTTCCAGGCCCCCCTCGGCGCGTGGGTATGCATCTGGGGGACGATCATGATGATCACCTCCGCCCCGTTCGACAACTGGTGGCACAACGCGTACGGGCTCGACGTCAAGATCATCAGCCCGCCGCACATGGTGCTCGCTTCGGGCATGATCGGCATCGAGTTGGGGGCGATGCTGATGGCACTCGGCGCACAGAATCGCGCTCGCACCGAAAGCGCGCGGAGGCGGCTCGGCATCATCTTCTCCGTCGCGTCCGGGCTCGTGATCGTGATGGTGACGATCATGCTCACCGAGGATGCGTCGTTCGCGAACGACATGCACGGGTCACGTTTCTACAAGGCAACTGCACTAATGCTGCCTGTGTTTCTCGTCGCGTTCGCGCGCGCGTCGCGGCTGAGCTGGCCGGCGACAAGAATCGCGGTGGTCTACATGCTCGTGTCGATGGTGGCGATCTGGGTGCTTCAGCTCGTTCCCGCGCGGCCGATGCTGGCACCGATCTACAATGCCGTCACTCACATGGTGCCGATGCCGTTCCCGATGTTGCTCTTCATACCGGCGGCGGTGCTCGATGTGCTGATGCGCAGGTTTGGTGATGAGCGGGACTGGACTCTCGCGCTCGTACTCGGCGTGGCTTTCGTGGGGGTGATGCTGGCAGTACACTGGTTCTGGGCGGATTTCATGCTCTCGCCGAGCGCTCGGAACTTCTTCTTTGCCGCCGACAAGTGGGATTACACGAACCGGCCGGGCCCCTGGCAGTATCAGTACTGGAACCTCGACCGGGATGCAGCGCGCAACTTCAGTCCCTTGTTGCTTGCACAGGGGCTCGTCGTGGCGGCGCTGATAGCGGCCGCTTCGGCCCGTTTCGGGCTCTGGTGGGGGAAGGGAATGTCGAGGATTCAACGATGATGCGGCGAATCGCGCGAACGCTTGGTGTCGCCGCGATGTTCCTGGTCGCGTCGGCGCATGTCGGCAGCCCCGACACATGGTTCGAGGGAAGCGCCGGTCCGTATCGCGTGACGGTGCAGATCGAGCCGGCTGGCGTCATACCGGGAGTCGCGAACGTGTACGTGCGCGTGCATGGCGATCCGGTGACGGGCGTAACGGTGATGGGCAACAAGTTCGACGCGACCGGTGGCGCGCCCCCGCCTGAAGCAGCGGAGGCGGTTGCTGGAGATGCCGGTCTCTACCTTGGCAAGCTGTGGATCATGAGCGGCGGGTCGAACAGTGTTACAGTCAACGTGCAGGGCGCACGTGGATCAGGCACCGCGGTGATTCCGGTCGTCGCTGTGGCTTACTCGCGCCTTCGGCTCGACAAGCCGATGGCCGTTGGTCTTTCGGCGATGGGGCTTTTTCTGTTTGCCGGACTCGTGACCATCATCGGTGCCGCGGTGCGTGAGGGCGTGTTGCCTCCCGGCGAAAGGCCAACGCCGAAGCGGCTGAGGAGGGCCCGTATCGCGATGGCCGTGACGAGCCTGATGCTCGTGGCTCTACTTGCGGGTGGATGGACGTGGTGGCAGTCCGAGGACGCTGGTTACGTGGCACGGATGTACAAGCCGCTCAGCGCGAAGGCGTCGATTGCGAATGGTCCGGCCGGGGCGGTTCTCAATCTCGCGATCGTTGACTCGCCGTGGGTGCATCGCAACGATTCGGCGTGGTTGAACAGCCGCGACGCAAGCTCGTGGACGCCGCTGGTCGAGGATCACGGCAAGCTCATGCACCTGTTCATGATTCGCGACGACATGGCGGCCTTCGCGCATCTGCACCCGTCGACGGTGGATTCGGTGACGTTTCCGTCGCCGTTGCCGCCGCTGCCGGCGGGGAAATACAAGGTCTTTGCGGACATCGTTCACGAGAGCGGCTTCACGCACACGATGGTGACGAGCGTGGAGATTGGTGCGGATGCAGCTGCTGTGCCCACCGCGACTGGCAACGGGCAACCGGTAACGGGCAGCGGGCAGCGGGTAACGGGAGACCGCCAACGGGTACCAGTTACCGGGCGACTCTCTGTTGATGACTCGTGGTTCGCTGGGCCGGTCGCGAAGGGCACGCCCACGTATTCGCTCGGCGGCGGAGCGACGATGACCTGGGCGAAGGGCGACGCGCCGATCGTCGCTGACCGGCCTGCCTCACTGCGATTCGAAATCAGGAATGCCGATGGGTCTCCAGCGATCCTCGAGCCGTACATGGGGATGCCGGGCCACGCCGTCGTAGCGCGGAACGACGGCGCCGTCTTCGTCCATCTCCATCCGGCCGGAACGATATCGATGGCGTCGCAGATGGCGTTTGCGATGCGCCAGCCCGGCGATTCCATCAGGGGCCGCCTCGGGAAGCGGATCAGCGAAATGGAGCTGTCCGGCATGTCACGGGCGACGGTGGACTCCAACATCATCACCTTTCCGTACGCGTTTCCGAAGGCCGGCGATTACCGCGTCTGGGTGCAGGTGAAGCGTGGCGGGCAGGTGATGACCGGCGCGTTCGATGCTACAGTGACAGAAGGCGAAGAAGGCAGCTGACAGACTGGAGCGATTGAAGGCACCGAAGAGCCACGGGTTTTTTGACGGCGCCGTGGATTCGTGGCGCGGCAAGTGCAACATTATCGGGCGGGCGGCCGCAGAAGCGCGGTCCCCAGCAGGCAAACTCGAACCGAAGTTGGCAAACAGGAGCTAAAACTTGAACCGCAAGTCAATTTCAATTGCCGCCGCCTTGGCGCTCGCGATAACCGCGCCCGCAACGACCGCGCTCGCTCAGGCGCCGGCGGCCACGTCAGTCCCGAAGGCTGCGGGCCCGACCGTCGCCGCGAGTACCGTGGGGATTCGCTCGAACTCAACAACGACGGCCAAGCCGAACAGCAGGGCCGACGAGCGGAATCTTGGCGCGGGAAGGAATGTCGCTCTCATGGTAGTCGGAGGCGCCGCGCTCGTTATCGGTGCTGTGATCGGCGGCGCGGCCGGCATTTTGATAGCGGTCGCCGGCGCGGCAGTCGGACTTTACGGGCTGTACTACTTCGTCCAATAGGGCGATCGGGCGGTTGAACGGATCAGGGACGGGTTGAAACCGCAATAGAAGCTGGCGTGCGTGGAAAGAGGTTCATGCCACGGCAATTCAGACATGAGGAGCGCATCGAGAGGGGTCGCGGATGCGGATTAGGTATGACGGCCGCCCTCCATTCCGTTCCATTCAACTTCCGTCTCTGATCCGTTCAGTCCCCAGCGAAATCGCAAGGGTCGCCGCAACGGCCCGTTGCGTCGGCATGCCGCTCGTCAACGTCAGGGCCGCTGTAGTCCCATCCCGGAAGGACCGACCGGCTGCCCGGCCGATACGCTTCCCGGCGTTCATCGGCACGGAATCTGTCGCGCAGCGTAGGTGAGGATCACCACGCGCCGGGACCGTGTTCGCAGCCGACCGTGCCAGGAGTGTTCCAACCCGCCTCCCCCGAATCATCACTGCTCGCGATGCTTGAAAGCAGCGTCTTCAGGAAACTCTATTGTAGTGCCGCGCAGGCTGCAAGCGAAAACCGCTCCCGTGTCCGGTGCGGTCCTCACTTGCGCTGGCTTGGCCGAACTATCTCGGCGGGTCTCCCTGAATGATGCCTCGCGTGCCCACGTCAGACGGAAGCTCTGCCGCATTTGCGCGGATGGCACGAAGACGCTCACGGTAACTCCGCTGGTTGCGCGGGGACTTCTCCTCAGCCGCTACGGAGCTCGCACCACTGCGCCGAAACGGGCTTGCCAGAGCGCCAAAGTCGACCGCCGCGCGCACGTATCCGTACCGGCCGTTGAATCCGGCTGGTGACTGACCCGAGAACATGTAGATGCCGCGCGTTTGATTCGCCGTAATGAGAGTGTCCGGATACGAGTCCAGGACATTGTTCGCGCCGACGGTAAGATTCAGGCCGCCGGCAAACTTGTAGGACAATGCGACATCGGCGACCCACTGAGCGTCGAACGTCTGGTCCGCGGCACCGGTGGTGGCGGGCTGGAAGATGGTGTGCTTGCCGAACCTGCTGGCGTGGACATTACTGGTCAGATTCCTGAACGAGTGATTGAGAGTCAGCCGCACGCTGTTCTTCGGCTGGCCCTTTTCGAACAGTGCGCGCTGAACGCGATCGAAGAGCGCCGTGCTCACGGCCGCGAGCTGGGGCGGTGTAGCTGACACTCGCGTCACCTCGGTCTTGTTCTGGTTGTACCCTCCAGTGAAGCGAAGCAGGCCGGCCTCGCGGAGGTCCAATCCGTAATTGAGCACAATGTCGAGGCCTTTGGTTCGAGTGTCGATCGCGTTCGTGAAGTAGCGCGCTCCGCTGACGCCGGGGATCCCGTTGTTGGCCAGCAGCTCGCGCACCGAGGCGTGAATGAAGTTGCCCGAAAGCACGATACGATCCTCGATCTTCACGTCGTAATAGTCCGCGGAGAGTGAGAGACTGTTGCTTACGCGGGCGGTCAGTCCGCCGCTCAGGTTCACCGATTGCTCCGGTTTAAGCTCCCTCGCTCCGAGCAGCTCAGCCCCCGCGCTGCCGACGGCGAAAGTGCGGATCTCGAACGGCGTATTCACCCCGTTGATGAGCTGGAAATTTGTCGCGACTGATGAAAAGTTGGACTGCCCGAGCGACGGCGCGCGGAACCCGGTCTGCGCCGCTCCCCGCACGGCGAGGCCGGGGACGATCTCGAATCGCGCGGCGAGCTTTCCGTCGGCGGTCGAGCCAAAATCGCTGTAATTCTCCCCCCGCGCGGCCGCTGCGATGAGAAGCCGCTCGACCGGGGTCGCTTCCACGTCGATGTAGGCTCCGACGTTCGTTCGTGATTCGTCGGCTTCATCGACGGGCCTGAAACCGGGGAACACCTGCGAGAACGGAGGCGCAGGCTTGCCGGCGTTTGGCCCGCCGACGATCGCCGAAGGTCCGACCGCGAAGGAGGGCTCGTCACCCCGCTCCAGCTTGTATCCGTCGCGCCGGGCTTCGGCGCCGATGGCGATATTTAAACCGCCAAGCGCCGTCCGAGGGAACAGTCTGGAGAAATCCAGATTGGCAACCAGTTGATTGAGCCGCAGGGCACCCGCGTAGAACGTGGTGGGACTGGTTGCACCAAGCGACGTGTTGGCCGTCTGCTCGATCGTGAACTCGAACGAATTGGCGCCGTATACTCCGCTCAGATCCCAGTTCCAGTCGCGGAATGCTCCGCGCGCACCCAGTGCGGCGGATCCGTCCCTGATGTCGCTCGCGATGAGCGGAAGAAAGCCGTTGGGATAGATGGCTCGTACGGTTCGATCGTCGGAAGATCTCCGGAAGAATCCTGCAGCTAGGCCGTCGCGCACGCCAAAGCCGCCGAATGCGTACACCTTCATTCCTGACTCGAGCGGCACCTCTCCGTTCGCGAAAAACCCGAAGTCGCGCGATTCCGAGTCACCACTCCAGCTCTGGCGAAGATCCTCGTCGTAGATGTTGGTTCCTGCGGGCAGATTGCTGCATCGGGAATCGCCGGCAATGCACTGCGTACTGACGTCAACCCGCGTGCGATTCGTGCGGTCGCGGTCCCTGAACTCGCCGGTGAGGTGAATGAAGCCATCACCCCGAATTGCGCGGCCGATGTTGCCATCAACCTGCACCACCCGGCCGTCATCGTACGACGCGCTGCCGCCCAGGCCCTCGAATTCCGAGAATGACCGGCCAACGCTGGTGGAGAGGGAAGTGGTCGCCTCCGACTTGAGAATGATGTTGATCACCCCGGCTATCGCATCAGATCCGTACTGCGCTGCGGCGCCGTCCCGAAGGATCTCGATCCGCTCGATCGCGCTCACCGGAATCGCGTTGAGGTCAACGCTCGCTGATCCTCGGCCAACCGACTGGTTGACATGCACGAGCGCAGTCGTGTGCCGCCGCTTGCCGTTGATCAGGATCAGCGTTTGATCCGGACCAAGGCCGCGCAGGGTCGCCGGCCGAATGTGGTCGGTACCGTCATTAACGGATGGCCGCGGGAAATTGATAGACGGCGCGAGCATCTGGATGACCTGGCTCATTTCGGTGCGGCCCGTCTCCCTGATGTCGGCCGCCGATAAAACGTCTATCGGAACAGGCGCTTCGAGAACAGTTCGGTCAGCCGCGCGGGTGCCAGTCACCACTACCTGATCGAGGCCGATCGGCGCGCCGACAAGCGCGAAGTCCTGGGTGGCTGTCGCTCCCGACGTGACCTCGACGGTGTCAAACGCGGGACCGTAGCCGATTTTCGTTGCCCGCACAACATGGCGCCCCGGCGGCAACTGCATCCTGTAGGACCCGTCAGCGCGCGTCGCGGTCCTTCGAGAGGTGCCGACGACGATGACCTGCGCATCCGATAGCGATTGAGCGTTCTTCACGTCACTCACGCGCCCCGTGACCGTTCCCGTCTGGGCGCCGAGCGTGGTGGCTCCAGCAAGCGGGATCGACATGGCGAGAGCACGAAAGATCTGGCCGATGGCGACGCGGATGCCGCGCGTGATCAGCAGACTCGGTAACACAACGACGCGCTGGATCATGATTGACGTTCCTTTGGAATGGGCCGACGACTGGCCGTACTCGTGACGATGTACAGCCGCGATGACCGCCAATATCAACCGCCGGGGGCGTGGCCGCAATAAAGACTTATCCGCTCAACTTATCCGCTTAGGGGACGTGCAAAACCCCCGAACTCACAAGCACCGACGCGCCTCCGACCCGCACCTCGCGCACCTCACCGCCCTCGACATCTGCCTCGACCTCGAGACGGCTCGGCCTCCCCATCTCCACTCCCTGATTGATGGTCCACTTCAGAGTGCCGTCGCGCTTGGTCGCGCGCCACGTGAGATAGCCGGCGAACGCGGCGGCCGCGCCGCCGGTCGCTGGATCCTCGGCGATGCCGAGTTTCGGGGCGAACATGCGGGCCCGGATGACGCCATCGCCGGTTGCGACACCGTTGCGAGTGGCGGACGCTGCATCCTCGACGAAGAGATAGATCTCCGGCGCCCACGAGTTCTTCAGCGCCTCCTCCCACAGATCCAGTTTCACACGCGCGCGTCCGAGCGCATCCAGATCGCGTACCGGAACAAACAGGAACGGTACTCCGCACGAGACCCCTTCAATAGCGAACCCGCCATCAGTGCGGATGTCGGCGGGCGCGAGTGAGAGCACGGCGGCCACAGTATCGGCGTCATAAGTATCGATGCCTCGCTCCGGCAGCTTCGCAGCGGTGAGCTCTGCGAATACGGGCACGCCGTTCTCCGCGCGGATCAGCACCGGCACCGGCCCCACTCCCTCTTCGAACACAATGCGCGTCTCAGCGCCGGTCAACTCGACCTCACCGACGTGGGCGAGGACGAACGCAGTCCCGACAGTTGGATGTCCGGCGAATGGCAGCTCGCCGCCGGGAGTAAAGATTCGCAGGCGCCGCGTGTGCGCGGAATTCTCGGGCGGGAGTACGAACACCGTCTCCGGAAAATTGAACTCGCGTGCGATCGCCAGCATCTCTGCGTCACTGAGTCCGGCACCGTCGGGAAGAACCGCGAGCTGGTTGCCGCCGAAGGCAGTGCTCGTAAATACATCCGCCGTGTGATAATTGCGTGTCATGTGCGTTAGCCGTCGGTTGGAACGTGTCCTCGTTGTTTTTGCGCAGGCTTGCGGCCCACGAACACTTCGTACGTGCCAGCCTCGAGCTCCGAATGCTCGAAGGGCACGACGCTCGCTTCAAACCCGGCGTCGGTAAGAAATCGGAGCCAGTCCGCTCGCGGGAACAGACCCTCGATGTGACGGTCGTGCACGACCTCTACGGTACCGTCGCGCCCGCGCAGCATCACCGCGTAGTCGACGGTGTATGTATTGTCCGCAACGTCGGGATCCCAAGTCCACTCGAGGTAGCGCACGCTGACGTCCGCGCCGTCATCGCCACCGTGATCGGTCGAGGCTTGAAAGTTCTCTGTTACATGATCGGGCGCGAAGAGCGCCGCGCCGCCCGGAGCGCAGTGCACGAATGCGGACTCGATGGCCTGCCTGAGGTCGGATTCGGTCGTCATGTAGCACACCGCGTCGTGAACGAACACCCCGTCGAACTGCCGTCCCAGCCTCACCGTCCGCATGTCCCCGCTGACATGCTCGCACTCGGGGTTGACAGCTCTACTGACCTCCAGCATTCCGGCTGCGGGATCGACGAGCGTCATCTCAAAGTGCGCCTTGAGATGCGAGGCGTTATTGCCTCCCCCGCTTCCGAGCTCGAGCACTCTGTGAAGTGGCCTCGTGCTGGCCGCTTCGAGTGTCGTTCTATAGAAGGCGGCCTCTTCGGCGTACTCGGCCAGTGCTGAAAAGACAGGCCAGACCGCTGCCAGTTCGGTGTAGAGCTTTGGAGGTCCGCTGTGCGGTTGACGTCTCATTGACATTTCGGCCGGGAGTTAATAGCTTATAAATCTATAGCACACATGAGTGTGCACCGACGAGCCAGCGAACACACAATGGGGACCTGGATAATACCAGGTCTCTTTTCGGTTTGGCGAGTCAGAACAAGGTCGGCGGGTGCGGCAATACCGGACTTCCGACGAACATCAACACGAGGAAGTACCAGTATGCGTACCACAGGAACTGTGAAGTGGTTCAACGATGCGAAGGGTTTTGGTTTCATCACCCCTGAGAACGGACAGAAGGATTGCTTCGTTCATCATTCCGCCATCAATGGCAGCGGCTTCAAGTCGCTCGCCGAGGGTGAGAAGGTCGAGTTCGACGTCGTGCAGGGTCAGAAGGGCCCGGCCGCCGAGAACGTAACGAAGGTTCGTTGATCGCACTCGCAGCATGAGTGAAAGACGGGGCCACTCTGGATTTCCAGGGTGGCCCTGTTCTTTCATGAGCACCCCATCGTTGAACACTGAGACTTATGGCCAAGGAAGAAGCGATCGAGCTGGAAGGAACGGTAACCGAAGTGCTCCCCGACGCGACCTTTCGCGTCCTCGTCACGAACGGTCATGATGTCCATGCGACGATCGCGGGCAAGATGCGGCGATTCCGCATCCGCGTGCTCGCCGGCGACCGCGTGACGCTCGAGGTTTCCCCGTATGATCTGACGCGGGGCAGAATTACCTTTCGGCACAAGAGCTAAATCCAGCGGGGGCTTCAGTGCCAGCGTGAAATGACGGACCGGGGCACGACGAGTTCGCTCTCGTCCCTCTGGGCGAATACGTGACCGCAGCGACTGCACATGAGCGACTCCTCCCATCGCGCAAACACCGGCAGTTCGTGCGAGTTGTAAGCATGAGCGGTCCACGCCATCCATCCTGCGACCGAGGCTGACTTCAAGCGAATGGCCCAGATCTATCGCACCGTTCACAAGGACAAGCATTACGTGATCGGAGTAGCACTGTCCAACCTCGCGGGAGTGTACCACAAACGACAGCGGTACAGTGAGGCCGAGCAGCTCTTTCGTGATGTTCTTAGACGGTACGGAACCGAGCTCGCTGCCGACCACCAGTTGGTGGATATCGCCCGGGTGCGGCTCGGCACTGCGCTCGTACCGCAGCGGAAATACGCTGATGCTGAACGAGAGCTGCTCGCTGGATACCAGATACTGATCAAGCAGTCGACGCCGCCGCCGGCCTGGGTCGAAAGCGCCCGAAAGGAACTGGTGGCCGTGTACGATTCGCTCGACCGGCGCGCCGACGCCGACAAGGTACGGGCGGAATTGGCCGCCGCTGCGCAGAAATCTGCGGAGGTTGCCGCGGCGAAGTGACGCAGGCGGCGCCGCGACGCTGCGGCGTCGACCTAATCGCTTGCCGGTCGTGTCAGCATGAATGAGTTACGGGTTACTACTCCTTGAGAATGAATGTCACCTTCAGCAGCACGCGGTACTCGGTGATTTTCCCGTTCTCGATCACTACCTTCTGACTCTTGATCCACGCTCCGGTGAGATTGCGAAGGGTTTTTTCGGCACGGGCGATTCCGGATTGAATCGCATCCTCGAAGCTCGTCGCCGACGCTGATTGAATCTCGGTGATCTTTGCGACAGACATTGTGGTGCTCCATTGCGCAGGGGATTGCGACAAAGCGTACGGAAAGCGCGCCCCGACATCAAGCGGCGCCGCCGGCTTCCGACTGGTAGGACAGGATTCCGCCGATGAGCCGTGCCGGAGATGCGATGCGGTGGAGCGCGGACGCCCTCTCGTCGTTGATATGCACTACCTGAACGCCGAGTGACACAAGGACATCGGCGATTAGACGGCGGTGACAGCGCCACCACAGCGCCTCGGCGCACATGACGGCCGTTCTTAGCCCGTGCGCCGTGGTGAGCAATGAGAACAGGCCGTTCGCGAACTCGTCGCTCGCGACATGATCCGCGTAACCTCTGAATGCGGCCACACGCCAACCATCGTTGGGTGAATCGGGATTAGGCTGGCGACGTCCGCCGAGCTCGGGAAGCCATTGATACGCTATTCCGCTGGAGCCCAGCGACTCCTCGAGCGCTTCGGCACGGTATTGCGGTAGCCGGCGTGAAGCGGGGAACCGACGCACGTCCGCGATCGCCTCGATGCGGTGCGCATTGAGCACTGCCAGGAATTCCTCCAATGAACGAGTGGAATGCCCGAGCGTCCAGACCGATTGGCGTTCAGTCACACTGTTGTGCTTGTCCTCCGGTCTTGCGCCAGCCCTCGCACGACTTTGGCCGTGGTGACGATCTGCCCGGCGTGCCGCTGAGCATGCTCGGCTGCATGAAAGAGCAGCCCGAGAGCCGTTGAGGGCAACTGCGCTTTTCCGACCAGCCGCGGATCGAGAAGGGTCACGTGATCAGTGCCCGCGAGCTGACGCAGCCCGCGGTCGACTGCCGCGCGCCATCCCGCAAGCAGCGCATCAAGCGTCGGACGAGGATCGGGTGTTCGCTCGGCCGCGAGCGCAGCACGCTGCGTATCGGAAAGGCCCTCGCCGCGGGCGTAGGTAAAGAGTCGGTCAGTGCTTCCCGCCAGATGCATCAGATGAAAGCCACACGAGGCCGCACCACCAGGCGCGAGCCACAACTGCTCCTTCGTGAGGCCCGACACCGCGCGCTCGACTTCCTCGAGTGCCATCACAAGTGAATGCCCCACCGGCTGCAGCAGAGGAGGGATGCCAGGAAGCGGGCCGCGCAACCATGGTTCCGGTCGCAAAGCGGTCAAAGCAGGCTCGTCAGCGACAAAGCCACGAAGAACGCGTAGAAAAGCGACATCACGACGAGAGCGGCGCGGCGCCACGCCGGTGGCCTCAACTCGAGCGGAAGCAATCGGGTATTGAGATAGAGAAGGTGCAGGGACGCGATTACGAACACGACGCCGGCTACGTTGGCCCCCAATTGCAACAGCACGATGGGCTGCGCAACGCGAAGCGCGACCACCCCCCAAAGCACGATCGCGCCGAGCACCGTGTAGTACACCGCGCGAACGTCGCCGCCGCGCCATTTGCGGACGCGCTTGCTGCCCGTCCACAAAATATCCGTGACTGCTCGCGTCATGCCCTCCACGATGTCGAGCTGCGTCTTGAAGAGGAGCCACGCGCCGAGGAACGCGATCCCCGCTGCGACAAGGGGGCCCGCTTGTGCGCCCATGCTCTGGGCGAGCGCGGCGCTGATGCCAAGGCCACGAATGTCGTTGCCCCGCGGAAGAAACGTGACATACAGCAGAGCAGGCAGAATCATGCCGAGGAGCGCTCCAACGAAGAACACACCCCACTGGTCCGCTCGCACAATCCGCCACCACCCACGCCAGCGCTGCATCGCCTCGGCGTCGGGCGTGAACATGAACCCGGTGTGGGCGAGGTTCACTTTCTGGCCGCCGACCGCCGCGGGGATGTAGCCTGCTCGCTGCCCCATGCCGTAACCCTTGTCGCGTGCCCAGTTCGAGAGAGTGATGTTGCCGACCCCCCCAGATCCGGAATAGGCGACGAGCGCCGCGAGCAGGAAGAAGTCGGCGCCTGCGGGTAGGAAATCGAAGGTGCCGCGCGGTGCATCGAAGCCCACGAAGCCGGCGCCGGCGGCTACCCAGGTACCACCGGGAACAAATATCAGCGCCAGGACGAGAAAGCTGCCCAGGATGCAGACGACGAGCACCCAGTTGAGCAGTTCGAGTGTTCTCTCGATCCGCCGGCCGACGAGAAGCACCGCGACGCACAGGAGGAAAGTCGCGACGCCAATGTTGTATACCACGGCGGTATCCATCGCCCCGGCGAGGCGGCCGGCAAAAAGGAAGTAGATCGCTCCCGCTGCGGTGGCGGCCCACGCCGGCCAGCCCGCCTGTAGGAAGTACAGAACAGCGTAGAACCACGCCCACATCGTGGACGAAGGACGCGTCCGCATAAAGCCGGTGAAGACAGGCTCTCCCGTCGCCACCGTGTAGCGCATTACCTCCGTGTTGAACACCGTCTGGAGAAAGATGGCGACTGCAGTCACCCAGAGGAGAGACAGTCCGTGGCGAACGAACACCGCGGGCCCGAGCAGGAACTCGCCGCTTCCTATCGAGGCGCCCAGGACGATGACACCCGGCCCGACGGCGCCAATCCAGCTCAGTCCTTTCGGCGCTGGCGGAATGGGCAGTTCCGCCTGCACCCACGGGTCGAGGCCCGAACGCGCCTCGGCCGCGCCGTCTTTACTGCGCATACCTCAGGATGTCGTACACGTAACGCACGCCGAAAATGACGTTCTCCACCGAGAGCCGCTCATCGTTGCCGTGCACGCCGCGCTGACGCTCGGCCTGTTCGGTCTTGAACGGGTCAATCGCGTACGTAACTATTCCGAGCTTTCTATATGTAGGCCGGTCGGTCGCGCCCGTCTGCATCGGCGTCGTTACGAACGCATTCGGCTCGCGATCTCGCGCCGCCCGCTCGATCGCCCGGAAAAGATCGGTATCCGTCGGACTCTCGAGCGGTGTCTTTGGTTCGAGCAGAGTCGTGAAATGCACCGCCGTATCCGCGACGATTCCCTTTAGGGTCGCGAGCATCTGAGCGGGATCGGTATCGGGCAACAGCCGCACGTCGATGTCGGCCGTCGCCTCGGGCGGGATGACGTTGGTCTTTCCGGAGCCGGTCATCCCGGTCAAAGAGATCGTGTTTCTCAGGTACGCGTTCCAGTACACGTCGCTCAGTATCCATTCCCGCGCCTGGGGATTCTCAATCGCCTTCTTCACGTCGGCGAGCCAACTCCTCCTCGGCTCGGGGTACAGTCGCGAGATGTCGCGGAAGAACTTCTCCACCCCGGGCGTGACGTGGAGTGGAGTCTCGAACTCGGCGATTCGGTTCAGCGCCCTCACCAGCCGCGGCACAGGATTCTGCTTCGTGGGGCGCGAGCCGTGCGACGGCACACCCTTCACCGTTAATCGCTGCCAGAACGTTCGCTTCTCGGCAACTCCAACCGAGAAGTAATCCACCTTTCCATTTTTCACCGAGTTTTCGGTCGCCTCGGTGATGATGTACTCAACGTCCTTCAACAGGTCGGCGTGGTTCTTCACGAATGCGAGGGCTCCGGTGGACGTGAACTCCTCGTCCGAGTTGGCGATGAAGACGATGTCACGGTTGAGCGGAACGCCCGATCGCTTGAGCGCGATCATCGCCATCAGGTGGGCGACGGCCTCACCCTTCATGTCAATCGCTCCGCGGCCCCAGATGTACCCGTCCTTCACGATGCCGCCGAACGGATCAACCGACCAGAACGAGGGAGTCGCGGGCACGACATCCATGTGATTGACGAGGGCAATCGCTTTCTTCGTGCCGTTGCCCTTGATCCGGGCATAGAGATTCACATGGCCCGACCCGAGTTCGGCCGAATCGTACAATTGTACAACTATGCCTTCCCGCTCGAGAATCGCTTTGAGGAAATTCGCGGCGAGGATCTCGTTTCCGGGCGGGTTGGTCGTGTTGATCTTCAGGTAGTCGGAAAGGACGCGCTGGCTCTCCGTAGCTAGCGCGGTCCAGTCCACGGGCTTCCCCGGGGCTGTCTGCGAGTGTAAAGGACCAGGCACGAGGGCCGCGACGGCCAACAGGAGAAGCGGTTTCCGCATGATTTTTCGGCTTGGGGACGGCAGGGCGTGAGACGAATCCCAGCGCTGAAGCTGAGAAATTGGCCCGCGGCCGCGCCGCTCCGCAATGCCGCACCAGCACTTGCGAACGGCCCCGACGCGTGGGATAATCGCGCGTCCCCCACACCGGCTCGCATAACCACATGAGATCAGTTCCGCTCCTTCCGCTAGTGGCGCTTGGATTCGTCACCGGCTGCACGGCATCATCTCAACGCGGGGGCCGACCGACCACGCCAACCGCCGCTTCCGCCATTGCCGCAAAAACTGCCGGTATGGAGCGGCGCGACGGATTCATTCCGATTCTTCTCGACGCGAAGCAGGGCAAGCTGCTGCTCGAGCTTCCCGGCGATTCAATGAAAGCCCTCATGTTCGTCGGGCTTGCCACCGGTCTCGGATCGAATCCCATCGGCATCGACCGCGGCGCGGGTTTCGACAATTTCGTCACGCGGTTCGACCGCAATGGCGAGCGCGTTCTGGTTGTGTTCGAGAACTGGAACTACCGCAGCTCCGCCCGCGACAATCTCGCTCATGTTCGCACGATCGCGGAGTCGTTCCCGCCGAGCACGGTTGCGGCACTGCCAATCGTCGCGGAGGAGCGAGGGCGGATTCTCGTGGACGCGACGGAGTTCTTCATGCGAGACTGGAACGACGTAGCGGGAACGCTCACCGCGAACAACGAAGGCAGCTACTCGGTGGCGCGCGACCGGTCAAGCATCTACGCAGCCTACACGAAGGCCTTTCCCGGCAACAGCGAGATCGACGTCGCCCTCACGTTTACGACGCAGGGCAAGGCCGGGCAGACAGTTGCGTCGATTGTGCCGGACGGAAAATCGTTCACTCTCCGCCAGCACATTTCGCTGCTTCGCCTCCCTGACGACAGCTACCGTCCGCGCGTGCTCGATCCACGCGCCGGATTCTTCGGGATCACCTTCAAGGACTACGCGCAGCCGATTCAGAACTCGCTCGAGCAGCGCTGGATCTCGCGGCATCGGCTCGAGCGCGTGAACGCCAGCGATCCTGACAGTCCGATCAGGAATCCCATCGTCTATTACGTCGACCGTGGCATCCCGGAGCCGGTGCGCAGCGCGACGTTCGAAGGAGCGCGGTGGTGGGCGCAGGCGTTCGATCAGGCCGGTCTCAAAGGCGCGTTCAGAGTGGAGGACCTTCCCGAAGGCGCTGACCCGCTCGACGCGCGCTATAACGTCATCCAGTGGGAGAATCGCAACGAGCGCGGCTGGTCGATCGGCGGCTCACTCGGCGATCCGCGCACCGGCGAGATCCTCAAGGCGCAGGCGCGGATGGACAGCCACCGCGCACGCACCGACTACAACCTTTACGCCGGTCTCATGGGCGCCGATCCCTCTGCCGCCGATACCGCGTTCGTGCTCGCCCGCATCAGGCAGGTCACCGCGCATGAGGTCGGTCACACGCTCGGCATCGCACACAACTACATCGCCTCCATCGACGAGCGCGCGTCGGTGATGGACTACCCGCCGCCGCGGGTAAGGCTCGACTCCGACGGCAACATCAATATCTCGAGCGCCTACGGGGTTGGAGCGGGTGCCTACGACGTCTTTGCGCTCCGCTGGGGATACGGAATCTTCCCTCCGGGCACTGAGCAGGACTCACTCCGCGCCATCATCGCCGACGGACTTCGCCGCGGCCTGGTGTTTCTCTCTGATGCTGAGGCGCGACCGGAGTTCGCATCCGATCCGCGCACGAATCTATGGGATGACGCCGCCAGTCCGCTGGAGTTTCTCAACCATCAGATGGCCGTGCGTCGCGTCGCGATGACGCGGTTCGGCGTGCGAAACATCCGCGTCGGCGAGCCCATTGCGCTGCTCCAGGAACGGTTCGCTCCGGTCTATCTGATGCATCGGTTTGCGATCAACTCTCTCGCGAAAACGATCGGCGGCATGGAATACAGCTACGCGATTCGCGGGGACATGGCGCAGGCGACGAGGCCGATCGACGGCGCTGTGCAGCGGAAAGCGCTCCACGCGCTCGTGGGCGCGCTTCATCCGTCGGAGCTCGCCATCCCGGACACCGTCCTGACGCTGCTCGCCCCCCGGCCGTTTTCCTACAATCCGTACGTGGAGCTGTTCGGCGGCCGCACCCGTCCGGCCTTCGACGAGCTGGGAGCGGCGCGAACGCTGGCGCAGATGGTGGCCGATGCGGTTCTGCAGCGCGAGCGAGCGGCCCGCCTCGTTCAGTTCTCGTCGCGCGGAAGCAATCCTCTAACTCTTGGGGAGACAATCGACGCACTGACCGCGAAGTGGTCGGCAGGAGCGCGAACGCGGTCGGCGAAAATGGATGCCCTGAGGCGCGTCACCGAGCGTGCCGTCGCCGACCGGCTGTTGCTTCTCGCCGCCGACAGGGAGGCAGCGCCCGAAGTTCGGGGGCTCGTCGATCTGAAGATGCAAACGCTGCGAACGAAGGCCCGGGCGCTGAGCGCTTCGGGGCCGGATCAGGAACGCGCGCACTGGATTTCGATCGCGGGCGATTTCACGCGGTGGATCGAGAGGCGCGAGCTGCCGACTCCGACGCCTGCGCTGCGCGCTCCGCCGGGCGATCCATTTGGATCCGATCGCTGATATGTAAGGATTCGGTCAGAGATTGTGTTTTCGTGGCGGCGCGGATGGGCGCCGCCTTACAATAGCGCTGCACGGACGCCGGAATCTCGGCGGCTTCTCCCTAAGCAAGCAGGAGATCATCCAGATGGAATCTGCAGAGTCCGTCAGACTTCCCAACGCCGTCCCGATGCCTGGCGAAGGCATGCACGCGTTCCCGGCAGTCACAGGTCCGCGCCGGTCGCGGATTGACTCGGTTGACCTGCTGCGTGGCCTGGTGATGGTGATCATGCTGCTCGATCACACACGCGACTTCGTCCACGACGACGTGTTCAGGTTCGATCCGACAGACATGTCACGAACCTATCCCACGCTTTTTTTCACCCGCTGGATTACCCACTTCTGCGCGCCGGTTTTCGTTTTCCTGGCCGGCACCGCGTCGTACTTCCAGATCGCCCGCGGAAAATCGAAGGCCGACCTGTCGCGCTTCCTCGTGACCCGCGGCCTGTGGCTGATATTCCTTGAGTTCAGTGTCGTTCGTTTCCTCATATTCTGGGAATTCAACATCACCGGGTTCCTTGGTGGAATGCAGGTTATCTGGGTGTTGGGTTGGAGCATGATCGCGCTCGCGGCGCTGATTCATCTTCCGCTGCGCGCTATCGCGGCGTTCGGTGTCGCGATGATCCTCGGTCACAACCTGCTCGATCCCGTCACGGTCACTCAGTGGCGGGGGCCCGGTACGCCGATTCCCGGCGCCATGGACAAGCTGTGGATCATCGTGCACGAAGGCGGATTCTTCCCCGTGGCAAGCGAGTCGGGGCCCGGAATCTTCTTCCTCTACCCGCTCATTCCGTGGATTGGTGTCATGGCCGCGGGCTATGCATTCGGGCGTGTCTACGACTGGCCCGCCGAAGATCGTCGGCGTTGGCTGTTGCGGTGGGGAACCGCGGTGACCGTCGGTTTCCTGCTGCTTCGCGCCAGCAATCTCTACGGGAATCCGGGCGACTGGTCGGTGCAGAAAAGCGCGGCGATGACGGTGGTGTCGTTTCTCAATCTTCAGAAGTATCCGCCGTCGCTTCTCTTTCTGATGATGACGCTCGGCCCGGCGATGATTCTGCTCGCGGTGTGGGAGCGCCGAACGCGGGACCCTGCGACGGAGCCGGCGGCGCGCGGTCCGTTAGTTCGCGCGCTCATTACCTACGGACGTGTGCCGCTGTTTTTCTATCTCCTCCAGTGGATGATGGCGCACAGTGCCGGCTACCTGCTGACAATGCTTGCCGGCAAGGACACGTGGATCTACTTCGGGTTTCCCGGTCCCGGGCCGAACCTTCCTCCTGACGCGGGCTTCGATCTCTGGGTCGTGTACGTCGCGTGGATCGCCGGCGTCATCCTGCTGTACCCGCTATGCAGATGGTTTGCCGGCGTTAAGGCAAGGAGAACCGACTGGTGGGTCAGCTACCTGTAGATCGACGAGTAGTGTTTCTTAGCGCATTCGTCGTTTTCAAACCACCTCAACGGCGGTCAGGGTCAGTGAGCCGCTGAGGCTGAGGCGGTTCGGGCAGCATCGCCACCCGGCGCTTGAAATCCCTGTAGCTCGGCAGATCCTGAAGCAGGCCTGAGGCCTGATCGGCCTCCGACTGCTCGATCAACCGGCGGGCGTTGGCGATGCGCGACTCCTCGAGCGGGTGTGACGCGAACCACCCATCGACGATCGTCGGCTCCCGCCGACGCTGTGCCATAAGCACCTCGAACAGCGCGGGTACACCTGCTGGATCGATGTTCACGCGAAGCACGTTCTCGACTGCCTCGGAATCGGCCTCGAACTCGTCGCGTCGGCTGTGCCGCGCAATCAGCGCCGAACCGCCGATGTTGATCGCCGCCTCGCCGAGCCCGCTGTTGCACAGATCGGTGAGCGTGCAGGCGAGCATCGCGATAACGCCGATCTTCTGCTGGCTCTGCATCTGATCCACTGAATGACGCTGGATGACATGTCCAATCTCGTGGCCGAGCACGCCCGCAAGCTCGTCGACCTTTTCGGTCGATTCGATGAGCCCCCGGTTGACGTAGATGTACCCGCCGGGCAGCGCGAATGCGTTCACCTGGTGCGAGTTCACGACGGCGAAATGCCAGTCGAGGTCGCTCCGGCTCGTGAGCTTGGCGATGGTGTCGCCGAGCTCGCTGATGTACTGATTTACGTATGGATCCTGCACGAGCGGGAGCTGCGCGGAGATTTCCTGCGCGGTCTGTTCACCGATAGATACTTCCTGGTCCTGACTGACCTCGCAGGCCGCAGTCATCACCGTCAGTGCGGCAACGCACACCGCGCGAAAGTGCTTTGTCGTCGTCATGGCTCCCAATCGGGCAAGAGGTGTTCCATGGCTGAAAGAGTGAATTAAGATTCCGGATGCCCGACGAACGTCACATCGAAGTCCGGCGCACCGCGAGATACTGGACGCTCGGCAATATCGGCAGGGAGGTAACCGATGTCTGGTTCGTCTGCCACGGCTACGGCCAGCTCGCGGGCGACTTCATCAGAGAGTTCGAGCCGATCGTGTCGCCGACTCGCCTCATCGTCGCCCCCGAGGGTCTATCGAGATTCTACTCTGTGAGCGCGACGGGGTTTCACGGTGCGGAGACGCCGGTCGGCGCGACGTGGATGACCCGCGAGGACCGTGAGCACGAGATTGCGGACTACATCGCCTACCTCGACGCGCTCTACGATGAATTCTTCGAGCAGATCGATCGCTCACGCGCGACGGTCACGGTGCTCGGTTTTTCTCAGGGCGGTGCAACGGCCAACAGGTGGGTGACGCGCGGAAAGTCTCGCGCCGACCGTCTCATCATGTGGGGCTCCCTCCTCGCGAGCGACTCAGATTTGAACGCGGCGGCGAGGTTCTTCGAGAAGGTCGAGCTGTGCATTGTCTATGGTACTCGCGATCAATTCGCTGAGACTGGAATGATCGCAGGCTTCGAGTCGCTGCTGCAGAAGAATTCGATTCCCTACCGGCTGGTGACGTTCGAGGGTGGGCACCGGATGGATCGAGAGACTCTCAGGGCTATCGCCGGCTGATGTCGGATTTGGGTAGGTGCGTTTGCGGTCGCCATATCTCGCGGTCGCCATATCTCGCGGTCGCCACAGAGACACAGAGACACAGAGGAAAACAATTAAAGGGAAAGACGCTTGATTCCGTTGCGTAGGACAGGCGCTGTTGAAATTCAGCAGAAGTCCGACGGCGAGTCCCGCGATCCGCAGATACGTCAGGAGCTGAGCGTGATGGACATCGAGGAGCCTGTCGACGGCTTTGACTTCGACGATGACCTTGCCTTCGATAACGAAATCGGGACGATATGTTGAGCCGAGTTTCCTTCCTTCGTAAATGATGGGAATCAGCGGCTGGCGGAGAAACGAGAGGTGCCTCTCCGAGAGTTCCCAGGAGAGGCACTGCTCATAGCTGGCTTCGAGCAGCCCCGGCCCGAGATGCCGGTGCACTTCGATCCCCGCACCAATGATTCTCTCGGTAAGCGGGTCGTTTTCGAGCTGAGGCTAGTCCATCCATTAGTGATGGCGGACCACCTTCGGCGACCCCTCACCCAAGTTCGCCGCGTGCAATGGATCTGCCGCCGTTCCCCGCCGTTGCCCGCCGTTGCCCGCCGTTGCCCGCCGTTGCCCCTAAAATCCGTTGCAGTTGTTTTTCTCAGTGTCTCCGTGCCTCTGTGGCAATCCCTCACAATCCAGCTCCCGAAACGCCTCTAGCGTTTCTCAGGCAGCTCAGTCAGCGCAACCCGATGCACCCGAAGCGCAGCGATCCGCCGGCCATCCATCGCAATGACCTCGAGCTCCCCACCCGGCACGGTAACCCGATCCCCCATCCGCGGCAGCCGCCCCAGTTTCGCGAACGCATATCCCCCGAGCGTCGTCCAATCGCCCTCGGGAATCTGGACGCGATGATCCGACCGGACGTCGATGAGCGACATCGTTCCATCCAACTCCAGCACACCATTTGACTCGATAGCGCTGCGGGACGCCAGATCGTACTCGTCCGAGATGTCTCCGATAACTTCCTCGATCAAGTCCTCCATCGTGATGATCCCCGCCGTGCCACCATACTCATCGAGGACGACGGCCATGTGAGCCCTCGTCTTCCTCAGGTCATCGAGCACCCGCTCGGCCGCGCGGCTATCCGGGACGTAGAGCGGTTCGCGCATGAGCTTCGCCAGCGAGAAAGGCTCGTCGTCAGTTCGCAGCCAGAGATCCTTGGCGAGGAACACCCCCGTGACATCGTCGAGCGACTCGCGGTAGAGAGGATACCGTGAGTACCGCTCTTCCCGCACCACCGCCCACACTTCCGCTTCGCTGGCCTCCATGCTGAGCCCGACGACCTCGGTTCGCGGGCGCAT
>JACCRF010000055.1 GCA_013813715.1 Gemmatimonadaceae bacterium
CGAGAGTATCACCTGCAGCCAGGTAGTCGATGAGGTTTTGGAGCGGTACCCGCGTTCCGACGAAGACGGGGACTCCGCTCAAAATCTCAGGATCACTGTGAATGACGCTTTCTACGACTGGCACGGCCCTCCCCTTATGCAGTCTCCCTCAATCTCCCGCAGTGTTTGGTCGTGTGTCTAACGCGCGTGCGTCTTGGGCGGAACCTCACCGCCGGCGATGATGCACCAGGAGTGTTCGTCAGGCGACGAGGTTATCGTATTCCGCGTGGGTGCCGATCCAAAACCATAGAACTCCATCAGGAACGTCGATACCGACTGCTCGATAATGCAACCCAACTCGGGCCGAGCGAAAGCGACCGATTTTCTTGAAATGGAGCGAAGGATGGCTAGGGTCGGCCTTGAGCAATTCAAAACACTTGTCAGCTAAATCGCGCGCACGCTGAGGCAAACCTTCGTAGCATCGCCAGAATCGAGGCGACGCCTGGTGCTTCAAAGCGGCTGGGAACGCCCAGCGTCGTGATCAGCGAGGGCCTCTTCCGCCAAATCGTCCAAAGCTCCCGAGCGGACATCAGCCTCGAGCTGCCGGTCCCAAATTGCCGCGTCGAAAGCGGCGAACCAGCGGCGAAACTCCGTCAATTCTGACCCTGACAGCGTAGCAATTTCGCGTTCAAGTTGTTCGACCTTGGTCATGTCTAATTATACGCAATGCTCGGTGGTTAGACGAAGGGAAAGCGATCATGCCCGCTGGACAAGATTGGCTTCGCTTTTCTGGCGATCCCAATTGAAGCGCACTTACCATCATCTCTTTCGCGCCATCGTGAGAGCCGTGTCGAGCGCCTTCTCGTGCGGCACCTCGGCGTCCGGCTTGAGACCTTCGGCTTCCCATCCCTCGTTGTTCGCCGGGTTGTACGTGCGACCGCGCGGCAGGAACATTGAGAAACCCTCTGTGAGCGGCACGAAGTCTCCAAAACGGCCTCCCTAAATGCGAAGCGCCTGTCGCCCAGACTGTGGGCGGCAGGCGGGTTCGTCGAACCGGGACGTCCTCAGGATCTCTTCGGCGGCTTTTGAGACAACGCGCTGCCAGCAGCCCCTTTCGAACTCCTGCTCGTTCTGCCATCGCGCAGCGTATCCGAAGCGCTACCCGCTGCCTCCGGTAACGTCTCCTTCCCGGGAGCTTTCCTCTGTGATAACGCGCTTCCGCCAGCACTCCTGGAATCGTCGCCGGTTGATTCGTCCCTCAGGGTTTTGGATGCATCCGACGCGGCCTTCGAGCCGGTTTGTTTGCTACGAGTCAATGTTGCCTCCATTAAGTGTGACGGTGAACAGAAGTGCAACTGGCGTGCCGAACACCCACCGAACATTCCCGTGGTTCTAACTCAAGTGGCGTGAGTCGCGAGGACGCCACCATCTACTTCAAGACGCGGGGCTTCGTTCTTGGTTCGCGCCCTATGCCCTTCATATAGGATCTGAGAACGGCGTTGATGCGACTCTGATACCGTGGCCCCCTTGCTCGAAACCAGGCAAGCACATCGCTATCGACGCGCAACGAGATCGGAACCTTCGAATCAGGGACAACCACAACGGCATCATCCCAGAAGTCCGCGGGGAGTTCCTCGAGCTCAGGTGGAGAGGTGCGGCGAATTTCCGCCTCACTCACTCGGCGAATGCGATCGAGATCGGCCTTGCCCCGCTTCGGGTCCCGCGACCTAGCGGCCCGGCGACGGGGTTTTGTGGTAGACTTTGCGCTCATGGCGGTTGCTCACTCGAGCTGAGATGATTCGTCGCAGGATGCCGCTTCACCGTCAGCTCGATCGGTGTAAACCACGGTGATCGGGACGCCGTCGGCTATGCCGATCGCGACAATCCGCAATTCTCCGTAGTCCTGGCGGTCATCGGGTCGCTCCAGAGTGGGACCGTCGAACCGAGGGTTGCAAACGAGAAGTCGAACCCACGCTCGGCAAGATTGGCTTCGCTTTTCTGGCGATCCCAATTGAAGCGCACCTACTTAATATACGATTGTATATACGCTAAGGCAAGCGTGATCAGATATAAACGCTCCCTTTCGGCGAGACGCTAGGCACAGTCCCCGATCGGACCGTCCAGATAGTGTCGCAGGCGCCGTCGCCGAACGCGACTCGAGATGTGACATCGGTGCTGGCAACCCAAGCCCCGAGCAGTGCGTCGACGCGGTCATGGAGGTTTCCATAGCAGGCAGATGCGACATCGATTGGCGAAATCCCACTGCCTTTCGCGAGGATCTCGATCTGACGAGCAAGTCCCTCCGACGTTGACTTGTGCGGCACTGTCTTATCCAACGTTCTGACTATGGCGTTTGGAAAAACCTCAATGCAATCGAATTCCTGTTCCAAATGCCTAAAGAGCTCAAACCCAACTAGCATCCAAAGCTGGTTAGCGTGAGGAAGGCGCGCCTCGGTGCCTCCCCGCTCCAGGTGATCGAGAGCTCGACTCCGGATGTCAGCAAACCGGGAGCGACTGGGCGTTGCAAAGCATGACAAGCCCGCCGCATCCATGGCTTGCTCGCACGCTCGTCGCCGATCTTCCTCGGCATAATCGCGCGGCGCATCGATAGCCACCATGACGATATTCACGTCGAACCGGCGCTCTATCTCGCGCAGGTACGTACCTACATCGATCGCGAATCGTGCAACAATTTCCTGATCGAGGGCGGCTCGATTCCCTGAGCCTCGGGGCGGCCTAGGTAGACCAGAGTCGCGAAGCGGGAGAGGCTTCAGTCGAAAATCTTCCCGAATGCAGACGGCTATCGGCAGTGTCTTTCGCTTTGCGAATGCGGCGTCAATTCCGCAGTAAGCGGTCTTCGGCAAGAGAATACTCTCAGCTGAGCCGCAGTGGATCCGCAGCCGCCAGGTAGGCTCGCCTTGTAGCGGCATTTGTAATGTGCATATCAGCCGCGACGCTCGTCAGGAGAAGGACCGCGATACAAGACTTCGACCCAATCAGCATCCCAGCAATCTCATGTCCAGCGAAGGCGACGACTCCCTTTATTTCTCGCTGCCCATAAACTATGAGGCGAGACGGCGCTTCCGCCCGGCAGCTTTCTTCGCGGCCAATTTCGCTTTGGGCGATGCGGGAGCGGAAGCGCTCTTGCCCTCTTCCGGAACGAGGATCTTTTCAAAGAGCTTCTTGAAGTCGATGAAGAGCGCCTCCGCTGGTGTGAGCGAGTGGGGCTTGAACTGCGGCAGGCGCTCCAAGAACAGTACGGGAACAGCAACGAATCCTCTCTGAAGCACTCGGTCATCGCCACCCCATCGGGCGACAATATCCCGCCTTCTAAGTGGCTTTTCGCTTTCGGACACCGCAGCGGAATCCCCTTCTGACTTCACAGTTTTCAGAGCCATGATCTGCCTCCGTTCGAAACTGGTGAGTGTGTCGGAGCGTAGGGGAATCGAGCCCGAGCCGTTGGGCCACCCCAGCCGTCCAAGGCTGGCGGCGCTTCCGCGCCGTCATCGTAGCAGCGCCGGCGCGTCCCTTTGGGGGCACGTCGGCTTTGTGTTTACCGGAGGAAATCCTGATGCCGATGGGGGCGTCGATGCCCGTGTCTTCCCGCTGGCGCCAGAGTTTATGTGCGCAATGTTAGACGCACGGTGGCTACCTGCGCGAGCTAGATCGCCCGATCGATGCGACGGTGAACGTAGGACGCGATTGAGAAGAGATCGAGAGCGTCCTCTTCTGTCATGTTCCACTCCGTGCGGGGCGTATGGGCAGTCGGATTGCGGAATACTCCGAAGAGGCCCTTCATGAGGTTAGTAAAGCCTCGCTGCTCGCTCTTTTCGGAATCGGACGTAAACCCGTTGATCTTCAATCGGGGAGAGTCTCCGCCGAGCGCCTCATCGGTGAGTTGCGCTCCATCGCTCTGCAACCCCGTCCGTCGTCGAAGCTTCTCTCCGACGCTCTTGCTGGCCTCAAGAACCGCGTGGAATGCGTTGTGTTGGACGAGCTCCACACGGCAAGCCGCGATTACGTCCGGATGCACTCCACGAGAAGACAGTGCCGCCCGCAGTCGATGGGCCCGCGCCTCAGCTTCGGATAGCGTCGACGCTGCCTCCACAATGACAAATTTTCCGTCCGGCCGATATTCGAACCCACATAGAGCGAGGACCGCGTTTATGGCCGTCCGTCGATCCTCGAACACCGCGTGCTGGCCAACATAGCGAGCAGGGTCGAGTCCGAGCCGAATGAACCCAAACACCCGATCAGCGTTGCCGTCGCGGTTCTGGCGTGTAGCGAGCGCGTTGTAGAGGCGCTTCCATTTGGTTATACCCGGCTCGACGTCTTTGATCTTCGCCTGAGTCAAGAAGCTCTCGATTTCCGATCCCGTAAGTCCATGGGTGGTATCGGCGAGAATTTTACAGAGGGACTCAAGCTCGCCGGCGGAGAATGGCGGGGGTTTGGTTGCCATCAAATGTTTTTGTGCCCTTACGAGTCGCTGATAGCTGCGGGCGCCGCGTGCGCCGGTCAGCTTCAACGGCTTGGTAGGCTTCCTGGCTCATGTTGTTCGTACGTCAGCCTGAACACCGTATCCGTCATCCAGCGCTTGAACGATTCGTTATCCATGAACTGTTTGAACAGTTCCGTGTCGTCCTTGAGCACCGCCGTCATCACCCGCGCCAGTGCCTTGTCGTGTTCGATGCGCGCGTTCTGCTTATCGGAGTTTTTCTTGGCGTTCTTGTATGCCGTGTCCGCTGCCACCCTGGCCGGGATATCCTCGGTGATGAGCTTGTGCACCCGGTCGGCGTCGGTCCATGGGATGTTGCCGAAGTGGTCGTTGAAAGCCTTGAGAATGTTCGAAAGCCGGTCCAGCTCGGGCTCGGGTTTGCGGCCACCGCCCGTAGTCGGCACCGGCTCGATCTCGGCGTCCTTGTCCGCGAGTTGGATACTCATGACCGCCTGCTTCTCGGCCCGGTAGCTATCCATGTCGATCGATTCAAGGATGCCCTTGGACAGATCCTCCTCAACCGGCGCGGGTAGCTTGGGCACGAGGAAGTTGAGGAAGATGGATAGCTTCTCCCATTCGGCATTGGTGTAGGGCAGAATCGAAGCGAGAAACCCGTAGGTACGGGTAAATGCCTTGGCTTTGCCCTTGAAGTCAACCTGTCCGTCTTCGTCGAGGCGCTCGCGGTAAACGGCGACGCAGGCGTCGAGGATCGGATCGAGTTTGTCCCGGTCCGCCCCGCCGAGGTACAGCGTGACGAGCTGGTCGATCTGCGAATCGACGTAGACCTGGTAGCCGTCGAGAGCGGCCTTAAGATCGTGGAGCTTGTTGGGGTCGGTCTCCTCGCTGAGGATCGTCGTGCGGTAGTAGTCGGCAAACGCCGCTTCGATCGTGTCGGCGTCGTTCATGAAGTCGAGCACGAAGATGTCGTGTTTCTTCGGGTGCGCGCGATTGAGGCGTGAGAGCGTCTGCACCGCCTTGATGCCGGAAAGCATCTTGTCCACATACATCGTGTGCAGCAGCGGCTCGTCGTAGCCAGTCTGGAACTTGTCGGCGCAAATCAGGAAACGATACGGGTCGTTCTGGATCTCGTCGGAGATCTTGCTGGACGGAAAGCCGTTGAGCGAAGCCTCAGTGACCTTCACTCCGCCGTATTCCTGCTCGCCGGAAAAGGCGACGATGCCCTTGTATGGGCTCTTGCGCTCGACCAGGTAGTCGCTGATCGCATGGTAGTACTGGATGGCGCGCTCAATGCCGCTGGTCACCACCATCGCGCGCGCCTGACCGCCGATCTTGTTCAGCGCCAGTACCTGCTCGTGGAAGTGGTCCACCATGATTTCTGATTTGAGTCGGATCGCGTGCTCGTGGCTCTCCACGTAGCGGCGCAGCTTTTTCTTCGCGCGCTTGGTGTCGAACTCCGGGTCGCCCTCCACCTTCTTGATCAGCTTGTAGTAGCTCTCAACCGGCGTGTAGTACTCGAGCACGTCCAGGATGAAGCCCTCCTGGATCGCCTGCTTCATCGTGTAGCTGTGGAACGGCACATGCTTCACCTTGCCGTCCGCCTGCGGCATCGGCTCGCCGAAGATCTCCAGCGTCTTGTTTTTGGGCGTGGCCGTGAAGGCAAAGTAGCTGGCGTTGGGCAGCAGTTTCTTCGCCTCCATCAGGCGGTTGATCCTGTCCTCCGTGGTCTCGTCATCCTCTTCGGCGCCCGATGCGGAGAGCGCAATCGAGAGCGCCGCCGAGGTCCTGCCGCCTTGGCTGGAGTGCGCCTCGTCGATGATGATGGCGAACTTTCGCCCGCGCTGTTCGTTGCCGATCTCGTCGAGGATGAAGGGGAATTTCTGCACCGTGGTGATGACGATCTTCTTGCCGCTCTCGATGAACTTGCGGAGGTCTCCCGAATGCTCGGCGTGCCCCACCGTCGCGCCGACCTGCGCGAACTGCTTAATGGTGTCGCGGATTTGCTGGTCGAGGAGTCGCCGGTCGGTGACGACGATTATCGAGTCGAAGACCGCCGACTCGTCCTTCCGCAGCCCTATCAGTTGGTGCGCGAGCCAGGCGATGGAGTTCGATTTGCCGCTACCGGCTGAGTGCTGGATGAGATAGCGCTTCCCCGCGCCGTGCTCGCGCGCATGGACCAGCAGCCGGCGCACCACGTCGAGCTGGTGGAAGCGCGGCCAGATCTGCGTCGCCGTTTTCTTCCCGGTCTTGTCGTCCTTCGTCTCGACTATCTGGGCGTAGTTCTCGAGGATGTCGGTCAGGCCTTGGCGAGTAAGGATCCGCTTCCAGAGGTAGTCGGTCTTGAGCCCATCCGGATTGGGCGGGTTACCCGCGCCGTCGTTCCAGCCCAGGTTAAAGGGGAGGAACCACGAACTCTTGCCTGTGAGGTGCGTGCAGAAGCGCACCTCGTGATCGTCAACGGCGAAGTGCACCACGCAACGACCGAACTCGAAGAGTTTTTCGCGGGGATCGCGGTCGCGCTGATACTGCTGGATGGCGTCATCGACGGTCTGCTTGGTAAGGCTGTTCTTCAACTCGAAGGTCGCCATCGGCAGGCCGTTGATGAAAAGCCCCAAGTCCAGTGAGAGCTGCGTCTCGTCGTGGCTATAGCGCAGCTGCCGAGTGACGGAGAAACGGTTGAGAGCATAGCGCTCAACGGCCACCGTGTTGCCAGAGGATGGCGTGCCGAAGAACAGGTCGATCTCGTGCGGTCCGTCCTTCACGCCATGGCGCAGCACGTCGATGGTACCGCGCTTGGTGATCTCTCCTTGCAGCCGCGCCAGGAACTGTCGCCGTGTCGGGCCGTCATCGCCCAACGCCAGCGACTCGGCCACCTTGGGTCGTGTGGCGTCCAGGAACGCGCGGAGCTGAACGAGGTCCACGCAGTATTCGCGGTCATAGTCGTTGGGGTCTCCGCCGATCCAGCCTGCACCGTAGATGGCCGGGCGCTCCGCGACGCGATTCGCCGCATTGCTACCCGGATCGCAGGACGCGCCGGTTAGTCCGGTGCAGATGAGACGTTCTAGGCCACGTTCGCTGGTGTCAGTCTTCACGCGTCGGCCTGCTCCACAGCAGTGTCGAGGTCCTGGGCCGTGCCTTCCTCGGCGTCGGACAGCACCTCCGTCTCGTCCTCGGCCTCATCCAGGAGCCGCGCGGCCGCTTCGCGCACATCTAGCTTGCCCGTGACCACATCCGCGATCAGGCGCGTGCGGTATTCACGTAAAAGAGAAATCTCTTGGCCCATTCGCTGTTCCGCCTTCCGCAGCCCAGCAAGGGCACCCCCTAGGTAATTGCATATGATTCTCTGTTCGTCTCCGGGCGGAACAGAAACGCGCCAATTGACCACGATTTCGCAGTTGAGCGCTTCCTGATTCCCGCCTCGTCCAAACTCCCGGAGCGTCTTGTAAAACCCTGTCAGAAAATGATGCAGATATGTGCCAGTCAGTCCGTTGAGCGAAATAATGGCCGCTAGGTTCTGATTGATGCATGTATTAATCCCAAGGATTGCCGCCTTTGCACGGGTCTTTCCTTGCCCCACTAGCCCGATGATGACCGCTCCTTTGGGAACAATGGACATCGAACACTCTCGCAATGCTCGTTCTGTCACTAGTTCAGACGGAGTCTCGACGACATAGTCATTTACTTTTCCGCTGGACAACCATGGAATTGTACCGCCGAGCCAATAGGCGGGCTCCATGCGGCTGGGGGTTGTACCGTTGAACACCATTGCGATACGTCCGAGTCGCTCCACCTCCCAATGCTCCGGCACGTCCCCTAGCCACTCCACCCCGGAAGGCTTGAGGCGCACGTTGGGGTTGAGGCCGCGGGTGACGGCGCGGTGGATGATGGCCTGCTTCTGCTCCTCCAGCAGCTTGATCAGCGTCTGCTTGGCGCGGATGTAGCGCCCGATTCGCCGGTCCGCGTGGTCGAGGACTCGGACAATGTCTGCTTGTTCTTTGAGCGGCGGGAGGGGGAGCCAGATGGCCTTGATGGCCGCGTGCGAGAGCCCATACCGCGTCACGCCATTCGCCTCGACGTGAAACTGATACGAAAGGGAGGTGCTCTGCAGAGCGCGGAAGAGATAATCGCCGTATAGTCGATCGTGGAACGGTCGCAGTAGTGCCAAGTGGTATCCGCAGATGAGATCGTCCGCTGCCTCCTCGACAAGCGCCGGTACACCGATATCGTTCCATGCTTCTGAGTCCTTGGTGATCAGAACGTCGCCGCTCATGAGTCGGAACCGCTCGATCTCATCCGACGTCGCGGTCGCGCGCATGAAGGACATCCGAACCCGAATGCGATCGTTCTTGTAGACATCGACGTAGTTGCAGAGACGGACAGGCAGTTCGTCATCCTTGGTGTGCTTGTCGACGTTGCTAACGCGCATCTCAGCCACATTCCGGATCCGCCGGACCTCCCAATGCTCCGGCACCTCCCCCAACCACGGCACGCCGGAGTCCTTCATCGCGGGATAGCTCTTGAGATCAGCGACGATCACAGCGCCTCGAACCAAGTTTTGATCTTGAGCGCCATGAGCTTGCGGCGTTCTTCGAGGAAGTCGTCGTAGGCAGGGATCTCGCCGTCGAGCAGTGACTCGGGCAGGCAGCTCATTCGCAGGTTGGCCCGCAGCTCATCGAGCTTAGTGATGCCGCCGTACTTCTTCTTCCCTGCCGCGCACTGATCTGCTAGCTCCTTGAAGTACTGCTCGGGCGCCTTGTCGCCGATGGCGATGTTGATCTCGCTCTGAGCCAGCACGAAGTTGGCGATCTGGTTGTAGCGGCCGCGCGGGAGGCCCTGCTTCTTGAGGTAATTGCGCGGGTAGATGTGGTGCACGTCGCTCCGGTTCTTCAGCAGGTCAAGCACCGTGATGTCCCGCGAGAGAAAGCCCTTGTCGCCGAGCTTCACCTGCGCTGCCTTGTAGGCGAGAAAGTAAGGGCTCTGCCCGGAGGAGGTGTCCATCAGCTGCGGGAGCATTCCCGTCCAGAAGCTCTCAGGGAGCTCGGCCTCGATCACCGACTCGGTGTAGGCCACCAGCCCGCGCGCCTCGACCTGGCGGATGTCGAAGTCGAAGGCGGTCTCGGGACTGCCGGTGTAGCGCCCGCGCAGGATTGACATGGCGTACCACCGTCGCACCAGTCGTTCGAGGTCTGCGGCGAGCACGTTCTCGGCGCGGCCGCGCAGGTACAGGATGTAGGCGAAGTTCACGGCGTTCTGGCCGCCGATAAGGTCGCTCGTGACGAAGCCCGCCGAACGCAGGATCATCGTGATACGATCGAAGTGTGTCTTGTTGATGAAGCTCAGGATGCCCTTCTTGAGCCGCCCGAAAGACACCTCGGCGATGGCGTCCTCGTACTGCTTTGTCTCGAAGTTACGGCCCGAGAGCAGCGCGACGAGGTCCGCCAGCTTCCCGCGCCCGAACTCCGAGGTGAACGCCACGCGCAGCATGTCGGTGTAGGTCGGGTCGTAGATGTCATCGTTGACATCCTTCAGCCAGCGCATTTGCGGCAGGAACTCGGAGGCGGCGAAGGCCTGATCGCCCTTCTCGATCCGCCCCAGGAAGTCGGGCGCCACGGCGACGTGACAGAAGTAGTCGATCGCCTTGCGCAGCATGTTGCCACCGTAGGTCTCGTTGGCGGCGATCTTCGACATTGCGAAGTCGGCTTGGGAGAGCTCGGCCCCGGCGGAGTTCACGCGGATGAAAATCTCGGTGACCGTCTCGATGTCGAGATCCTCGGCGAGCTCGATCAGGCCGACGTGGTTGTTGATGATCTTGCCGAGCTTTTGCAAGACCTTCCCGACCAGCCGGCGATCTGCCGCGGGGTTCTTTGCGGCGTAACCCTCCGTCAGCTCAATCAGGTCGGCATCGGGAGCGAACACGTCGGCCACGTCCTCGATCCACGCCGCGTCCTTGCGGATGGCGGGGTTGGCAACCTCGAACTTCTCCGTTTGCGGGTGAAAGGCGATGCGTATGCGGACGGTCTCGTAATCTTTGGTCAGCACTTCGCGCCCGAGCAGCCCGGCCATCAGCGCAGTAACTCGCTGCTGGCCGTCGATCAGAATGCGTTTTCCCGCCGAGGGCGTGCCGTCCTTGAGCTTCACTGTCGGATTGCGCCAGGCGATGAGGTAACCGACCGGATAGCCCTGATAGAGCGAATCGAGCAGGTTGCGGACTTTTGTCGGCTCCCACACGAACGGTCGTTGAATCTCCGGGATGGCGATCTCGCCGGACTTGACCCACGTGAGGAGCGTCTCGATCGGGTGAGGAGTAACGGAATAGCGTTGGGTTGACATGGGTCAGTTCTTGTCTCCGATGATCGCTGCGAGCATCCCCTCTGTTTCCTTTTCCAGCGCCAGAATGTCGGCCCTAATTTCCTCCAGCGTCCGCATCGGTTGCGGCTTGTAGAAATACCGGGTGAAGCTGATCTCGTAGCCTGTCTTGACGCTTCCCGCGTCGTACCATGCATCGGCCGCGTGCGGCAATACCTCGCGGCGGAGGAACGCTTCGATACCGCCCTCCTCCAGCAACGGCACCTGCTCGGTATCCCGCAGTTCGCCATCGGCCTCGTACTCGACGACGCAGCGCTTGCCTCCGATGGTCGTCTCGAACAGCCCGTGCAATCGGTCTGCCGCGTGGCCTTTCTTGTGGATCTTACTGATCACCGGCGGCGCCGTATCGTCGCGCTCGACGCTCTCCTTCATCGCCTTGATCTCTTTCGGTGTGTAGGCACGGTCCGGATCGATCCTCTTGAACCGTAGCGGTCGCTCTACCGTCACCTTCCAGTAGCCGAAGGCGGCGTTCGGGAAGATTCTCGACTGCTCGGTCTCATCGAAGGCGAGGAAGGTGTCGCAGATGCGGCGGATGTCGTCGTCGGAGAGCTCGCAGTTCTTCTTGCCCAGGTTCTTGCGCAACGGCTTGAACCATTGCGTGGCATCGATGAGCTGGACGCGGCCCTTGCGGTGGTCGGGTTTGCGGTTGCTCAGGACCCAGATGTAGGTCGCGATGCCGGTGTTGTAGAACATGTTGAGCGGCAGGGCGACGATGGCCTCGAGCCAGTCGTTCTCGATGATCCACCGCCGGATGTTGCTCTCGCCCTGGCCGGCGTCGCCGGTGAAGAGCGAGCTGCCATTGTGCACCTCGGCGATGCGACTACCGAGCTTCGAGCCGCGCTTCATCTTGCTGAGCATGTTCGCCAGGAAAAGCATCTGGCCGTCGCTCGACCGCGTGATCAGCGAATACTCGGCATTGCCAGCGTGGTGGATCACGAACCGCGGGTCCTTCATCCCATCCTTGCCACCCATTCGCTCGAGATCGCTCTTCCAACTCTTGCCGTACGGCGGATTGCTCAGCATGAAGTCGAACTCGCGCGAGGGGAACGCATCGTTGGCGAGCGTTGAGTGCTCTGGTCCGCCTACGATGTTGTCTGCAGCCTCGCCCTCGCCCTTAAGGAGAAGATCGGCTTTCGCGATCGCGTAGGTCTCCGAATTGATTTCTTGCCCGTAGAGGTGTGTCGCTACTCGCTTTCCGTGCCCCTCAGCGAGTTGCTGCAGCGTGTCCTCCGCAACCGTGAGCATGCCGCCCGTACCGCATGCGCCGTCGTAAAGTAGGTACGTGCCCGACTGGATCTTCTCGGCGACAGGGAGGAAGATCAGCTTCGCCATGAGCTTCACGGCGTCGCGCGGGGTCCAGTGTTCGCCCGCCTCTTCGTTGTTCTCCTCGTTGAAGCGGCGAACGAGCTCCTCGAAGACCGTGCCCATCGCGTGGTTGTCGAGGCCGTGGTGCTTCACAGAGCCGTCGCCATTCAACACGGGGTTGGGGCTTAGGTTGACGTCCGGCGAGAGGAACTTCTCGATCAGCGTGCCGAGTGCGTCGGCCTTGGAGAGGCGCGGGATCTGGTTGCGGAATTCGAACTTCTCGAGGATGTCCTGCACGTTAGGCGAGAAGCCGTCGAGGTAAGCCTCGAAGTCGGCCTTGAGCTGTTGCTGGCTGGCGCGAGCTTTGAGGTCGCGCAGTGTGAACTTCGACGTGTTGTAGAAGGCCTGCCCGGCCGCGTGACGCAGCGCCTCGTCCTGATTGGTGATTCTTGACTTGTCGAGCGACCCCTTCATGTCGAGTACCGCGTGCTTGGTTGGTTCGAGCAGCGTGTCGAGACGGCGCAGGACCGTCATCGGCAGGATCACGTCGCGATACTTGCCGCGCACGTAGAGATCGCGGAGCACGTCGTCCGCGATGCCCCAGATGAAGTTGGCGATCCAGTTGAGTCGATTCTGTTCCATGCTGCTCCGTTACCGGTTCTTCGAAATGCCTACTTCAGGCTAACCTGCAGTTCACATAAAATCAGGAACGGTATAATCAGACTCCAATAACAAATGCCCCGGCTCCTGTTCTCTGCCAATAAGGATCGGATAGGGTTCAAGCGACTCGGTGCTTTTCTGTGCCTTGTGGCAATAGAGGACGACTACGAAGAGGCCGGATATTGCACTAGCGCAATTCTCAAGATTGGCTTCATGGAAGTAAGAGTCCCGCTGATGCTTGACGTTGTTGTAGCTTCGCCACCAAGTAGGATTCACACCGCGGGACCACGCATCCCAGGGCTTGAAGACGAGGCTATAACGTCTGACCAACACTTCCTCCGACGCAATTTGGGTATGGGCGGTCATGCAGGCCCGATAGTCATCGATGTTGCCTCGTTTTGCCACGCCGTCGATATGCTCGCAAGCGATCTTGCACAGAACATCAACCTCGGACCCTATCGCGAGCAACAGCTTTACGTATTCAATCGAGAAGGTCGCAAAGTTTTTCCCCGCGAACTCGACGTATCGAGAGGTCGCCGAAAAGTCAGCCTCTAGCGCGAGGAAGTGCTGCCAGTACCGGTACGTGCCCAAATTCGGATGCCTCGCGGGTTCTGGCTAACGGCTGAGGTTGGCGCGCGCTGCCCTGCTGAAGTAATGCACGGCCGTCCCCACCACTAACGCGACCGCATATCCGTACGGCAGCCCATTCGCGATCAGCGCAACCAACAACGCGACAAAGAACTCATCCCGCTCCAGCCCATCCTTCCGCACCAGCTGCATCAACGCCACGCCCTCGAACAAGAGCAGCACCCCGAGCATCGGCAACGGAAATATCCTCACCACCTGCTCGAATCCATTGGCGAAGAAAAGCCCAAGGACGAGGAACAGCGATCCGTAGATGATGATCGAGCCGCCCGTCCGCGCACCGAACGTATAGTGCCCAACCAGCCCGCCCGATCCGTGACACGTCGGAACGCCACCGAACCACGGATTCACCAGATTCATCGCAGCGTACGTGAGGCTCAGCTTCCGCACACCGATTCTCTTCTCCGGAAACAGGTCCTCCGCGGCCTGCCGCGTCGCCAGCACCGAATTCCCGAGCGAAAGCGGAATCTGCGGGATGGTGAGCAACACGAACCCCGCGACGACCTCGTCCATCGTCACGGTCCGCACCTGCGGCAGAGTGAACCCCAGCGCATCGGCAAGCAGCCCCCCGTTCAGATTGAACACGAACGCGTACGCCACGCCGAGCCCGATCACGATCAGCGCCGGCGGCACGCGGCGGTTTCCAAGCAGCACGATGATGATCGCGAACGCCACCGCTGCAAGGAGATACCCACGCGCGCCGTCCGACTGCACGTAGTCGCGAAGCGCCAGCAGCGAAAGCTGAATCCCGAGGCCGAACTGAAGTCCGCGCACGACTGCCCTCGGGACGACGCGCGTAAGCCAGGTGATCGCGCCGGTCACCGTCAGTAACAGCATCACCACTCCGATCGCGAGCCCGCCGCCATAGATCAGTCCGGGCGCGACCTTCTGCGTTATCACGATCACGGCGACCGCCTTCAAGGGCTGCACCGGCATCGGCATCCCATAACTCACCGCCGTCACGTACTGCATCAACCCGAACATCACGAGCACGCTCGAGCTGTGCATCCCGGACGCGAGAATCATCCCGATAATGAGCGGCAGATCGGTGCCGATGTCGCCGAACGCGCCAGCGAGCTCGTTCCGGTCGAAGCGGATTCCCCTCCCCTTCGAACGCACCCAGCCTGAAGCCATTGCGTAAGGTCCGGGGCTCGTCATCCGCCCTGGTTGTGCGCCATGTCTATATTGTACGGCTGCCATGTCAGACTACGCGATAGAGATAAACAACGTCTTCAAGCGATACGCCGAGCATGTCGCCGTCAAGGACCTGACACTGCGCGTGCCCAAGGGCGCCGTCTACGGCCTCCTTGGCCCGAACGGCGCCGGCAAGACAACGACGATTCGCATGATCCTCAACATCATCGCGCCCGACGAGGGCACGATCAGCATTCTGGGCAGACCCGCCAACGATCCAGCGATCACCGATAACATCGGCTACCTCCCGGAAGAGCGTGGCCTCTACCGAAAAATGCAAGTGAGACGCGTGCTCCGGTTCCTCGCCGAGCTGAAGGGGATGAAGCGCGACGTCGCCGACGCCAGAATCACCGAATGGCTGGAGCGATTCGACCTCAAGACGGCCGAGAAGGACTGGGGACTCTCCAAGATTGACGAGCTCTCGAGAGGAATGCAGCAGAAAGTCCAGTTCATCGGCACGCTTGTCCACGATCCCGACGTAGTCATTCTCGACGAGCCGTTCAGCGGACTCGATCCGATCAACGCGCAGGCTCTGAAGGACACTATCGTCGAGCTCAAGCAGCGCGGCAAGACGATCATCTTCAGTACTCACCTGATGGACAACGCGGAGCGGCTGTGCGACTCAGTGTGCATCATTGCGCGGGGTGAAAAAGTCCTGGATGGACGCATCGGCGAGATCAAGCACTCTCATGGATCGCGGAACATCGCGCTTGCGCTTGACGGCGCTCCTTCGACCGGCCTGAGCGCGGTGTTTCAGGACCGCGCGCTAGTTGACCGGGTTGACGATCACAACAGGTACTTCGACATCGAACTTGCGAACGGGGCCGATCCGCAGGCACTCCTCCAGCGCATCGTCGCAACCGGCGCATCGATCATCCGATTCGAGATCGTTCAGCCATCGCTGCACCAGATCTTTCTCGAAAGAGTCGGTGCCCAGGGTATCGAAATGGGGATGACAGGACATGGCTAAGCTATGGGCAATCATGAAACGCGAGTACGTGGAGCGCGTTCGCACAAAGTGGTTCATCGTGGTAACGGTATTCGGCCCGGTGTTCTTCGGGGCGATGATCATCATCCCCGCGGTGATGGCCAAACGCAGCAAATCCACGAGCGAGTTCACCAATACGCGGATTCTCGATGCCACTACGAGCGGCGCCGGCCAGCGTATCGTAGACGCGATGAGCCGCGGACAGGCACCGGGCTCGACCCTGCCGCAGGTGTACCTGGTCGAGGCGGCGGCGCTGTCTCAGGCCGAAAGCACCGCCACCCGCCAGGTCATGGCGAAACAGCTCAGCGGGTATATTGTCGTGGACACGCGAACGCTCGGCGGCGAGGAGGTCCGCTATGCCGGCCGTAACGCGACCTCCATCCCCGACATGGAGCGCCTCCGCGCCGCGGTGAAGGAAGCCCTTCTCGCAAAGCGGCTCGAGAACGCCGGCATCGACTCGAGCAAGGTTCGCGACCTGACATTCATTCCGCTTCGGCTCAAGACCGAACGGATCACCGACAAGGGTCGAGGCGGATCGGGCGCGGTTAGTATCATCTTTGCCGGCGCCATCGCGTTTCTCCTCTACATGTCCATCGTCATCTACGGCCAGAACGTGCTGCGCGGGGTGCTCGAGGAAAAAACGACTCGCGTCGCCGAGGTCGTCGTATCGAGTGTTCCATCGGAAACGCTTCTCGCCGGAAAGGTCCTCGGCGTCGGGGCGGTCGGGCTCACTCAGCAGATCATCTGGGTCATTACCACCGTTGTCATGTTCGAGCTGCGGGAGCCGATCCTCGCGAAATTCGGCGTCACTACGATGCCTTTCTCTCTCCCCGAAATTTCGCTCGGGTTCGGTGTGCTCCTGATTCTTTTCTTCATCCTCGGCTTTGTCTTCTACTCGTCGCTCTACGCTGCGGTGGGAGCATCGGTCAACACTGAGCAGGAGGCACAACAGGCGGTGCAGCCGCTCCTCATCCTGCTCGTGGCGACCGCCGTATTCATCAACCCGATCCTGCTGAATCCCACGTCGCGCCTTGCCAGCGTGATGTCATGGCTCCCCTTCTCATCGCCGATCATCATGCCGCTCCGGCTGAGCCTCGGCAGCGTGCCATGGTACGAGCTCCTCGCGACTCTCGTCGGCCTGCTGCTCGCCTGCTTCGCCGCCGTGTGGGTTGCGGCGCGCATCTACCGCGTCGGCCTGTTGATGTACGGCAAGCGGCCTACGCTAAGGGAGATGGGGCGCTGGCTCAGCTACTCCAGATGAATCCGCTGTGACGGGATCGTGGGGCTTGAGGAACGGAACGTAGAAGTCCCCCGCTGCCGCCTGCCTGCCACGAACGGCGTTGCCGGCCACTGGCTCGAACGGAACGACATCTGCTGGCCTAGAGAACCTCACGAAACCGCCCATGCCGGCGGGGGGCTGTCTGGAGCAGTTCTGTACACGCCGGAAGCCGGCAGCGCCCCATCGAGCCCGCCGCCGACAGCCTGGAGTTCTCCAGTTTTCCGCGGTGCAAAACCCCCCAATGAACCGAACGACTTCTCAGCTCATCGCCTACGCTGAAATCGGTGTCTCGCAGTACCTGTCGAACGCACCGACGAGGTCATCGGCGATCTCGTTCGCGGTGCGTCCCTCGATCTGGTGCCGCTCGAGCATGAACACCACTTTCCCGTCCTTCAGGAGCGCGATCTGCGGCGACGACGGCGGATACCCGGTGAAATAGCCACGCGCCCGCTGCACTGCCGGAACGTCCTGTCCGGCGAACACCGTTGTCAGCGCCTCCGGCTTCACCCCGTGCTGAAGCGCCTTCGCGACCGCGGGGCGAGCATTGCGCGCCGCGCATCCGCACACCGAGTTCACGACGACGAGCGTCGTTCCCCTGGAGTCCTTCAACTTCGCGTCCACGTCCTCCGGTGTCCGCATCTCCTGAACGCCGAGCTTCGTGAGCTCCTGCCGCATCGGCGTGACAATCCTTTCATCGTACATCGTGAGTCCCGGCTTGATGTTGTGCTGCAATGACTGATGTCGAATAATAAGAGAACTACTCCAGAGGTGCCTACTGCTTTCGTCTCCGATCGGCGGTCGTGGCGGCCGGAAACGCGAGCTTTGCGGACGCGGCGCGGCGCCGCTCGATGTAGTCCTCGCCGGGGATTCCAGCCTTCACAGTTCCCGCCGCCCATGCGGTATGGTCTCGTCGCAGCAGCGTGTACCGTACCCACCGCACGATTCCGCCAAGCAGCAGCGCGAACACACATAGCGTCACTACACGCCACGCGATTGCCTTCGCCGCCATCTCGGGCCAGTCGGCATATCTCGCTGCAGCGGTACCAAGGGGCTCCCGGTTAGCGGCGATCAACGCCAGGCTCGTAAGCATCTCGAATCCCCCTGCGAGCGCGGCAAACGCGGGAGCCCGCCACAACCACTCACGCAGCGGAAAGCGGCTGAGGTAGAGTGTCGCCATCCCGAGGAGAAACACCGCGCCGATGCTGAAGAGCACGAGGTAGCCGCCGCTGTCTTCGCCATTGCGGGTGAGAATCACCGCGCGGTACAGGCGCGCCACGATGCCCGTGACGAGTGCCATATCCATCGTGGACTGCGCCAGTTTCGCGAACGCCGCCGGCTCACGAACCTTGAGCCCGCGCGACAGGCGCCGGCGAAGCCGCTCGCTGTTCTGACTCGCGATGAAGTCGCGCATG
>JACCRF010000070.1 GCA_013813715.1 Gemmatimonadaceae bacterium
TGCGCTACGCACACTGCGGGGTGAAGCAGGCAGTGATCTCGCCGTCTGCGCTGAGCCTCATGTACCCGCCTGAGGAAATACCGGGATACTCGCGCGACGAATTCATCGACGATCTGCTGGGCGAGCATGTCACCGAGATCCGCCGATGCCTTGAGAAAGGCGCGGCCAAGGTTCAGATCGACTTCACCGAGGCGCGTCTCGCGATGAAGATCGATCCCTCCGGGCAGCTTCTCAACAGCTTCGTTGACCTGAACAACCTCGCGCTGGCGCGTTTCTCCTCCGAGGAGCGAAAGCTCATTGGAGTTCATACCTGTCCGGGCGGCGACCGGGACTCCACGCACAGCGCGGACGTCGACTACTCTGAATTTCTGCCGAGGCTGTTCGAGCTGAACGTCGGGTATTTCTGCGTCGCGTTGCGGGGCGAACCCGATCGCCGGCGAGTGCTCGGGATGCTTCGCCAACACCTCAAACCAGGCCGGCAGATCTTCGTCGGCGTCATCTCCACGATAGATCCCCGCATCGACACGGCAGAGGAGGTACGGGACCTTGTGCTCGAGGCGGCCGAGTATCTCCCGGTAGAGCAGCTCGGGACAACCGACGATTGCGGCTTCGCGCCTTTCAGCGATGATGTTTCGACGACACGCGATACGGCATTTGCCAAGATCGAGGCCCGCGTGCGCGGCACGGCGCTCGCCTCGCGAATGATCGCCGGCGGGTAACGTGGAAGACGAAGAAGAGCGATTGCTTCGCCTGGTGGCACTGAGGAACGCCGACAGCATCTTTCTGGCGCGCCAGCGCGCAGAGCAGGAACTCGTGCGCGTCAGGGATTCTCTGCAAGCAAAGACAGACGCGCTGGCCAGATCTCTGGCAACGACACAGGCCATGCTCGAGGAGCGCGATCGGGCGCGAGCGGAAGCCGACACGGCCCGAACTGCGGCTCAGGCCGCGAACGAGGCAAAGGGCCGGTTCGTCAGCATGGTAAGCCATGAGCTTCGTACACCCCTTGGCGCTATCGGCGGATACGCCTCTTTGCTCGACGAGGAAATCCACGGGGCGCTCAGCAAAGACCAGCGTAAGTACATCGCACGCATTCGACACAACCAGCAGCACCTGCTTCGCCTGGTGGATGAGCTTCTCGATCTCGCCAAGATCGAGTCGGGCCAGTTCCCCTTAAAGGTCGACGGCTTTCCGGTTCAGCTGGTCGTGGAGAGCGTGCGAACCATGATCGAACCGCAGATCCGCGCGAGTGATCTGCGGTTTGAAGTGCTCTCCTTCGACACTGCCCTCTCTGTTATGGCGGACAGGGAGCGGGTCGAGCAGATCGCGCTGAATCTCGTCGCCAATGCCGTGAAATTCACGCCTGCCGGCGGCACGATAACCATCTCGGCCACCGCGACGGCGAAGGAGGCTTTTCTACATGTGCGAGATACCGGTCCGGGAATACCAGCGGACAAGGCGGAGGAGGTCTTTCAGCCGTTCGTTCAGATCCACTCGCAGACTGCCAACACGAACCCCGGGACTGGGCTCGGTCTGGCGATCAGCCGTGAGCTCGCGCGTGCGATGCACGGCGACCTCTCGGTGAAAACCGAACCCGGCGGTGGAAGCACTTTCACGCTTTACCTGCCACGAGTTGGCTGAACCCGAGCGACTGTGTTGTCCAGCCGGCGTCAAGCGTTGTCAGAGCATTGGGGATTATCCCGGAATCACGGGTACAATGTAGATTGAACTTGAGGGGCGCCCCTAGCTCAACCGGATAGAGCATCTGACTTCGAATCAGAAGGCGAAGGGGGTACGAGCCCTCTGGGCGCATGTCGTAACCGAACAGGCAGAAGGGGCCAGACGCATGTCCTTGCACACCGACGTCACCAGTCCTCACCACTACCATAAGGTTGTAGACTGCCAGTGGGCTTGTCCGGCGCACACGAATGTGCCGGAATACCTGCGGCTCATCGCGCAGGGACGCTACACCGAGTCGTATCTGCTCAATCGCGAGTCGAACGTCTTTCCCGGTATCCTGGGACGCACGTGCGATCGGCCATGCGAGCCTGCGTGTAGACGTGTCCGTGTGGATGGCAAGCCAGTCGCGATCTGTCGCCTCAAGCGCGTCGCGGCGGACTTGCGCGATGATGTCACGCCGTATCTGCCCAAGGCCCCGGCCGTTCGAAACGGCAAGCGCGTTGCCCTGATCGGTGCCGGCCCCGCCTCGCTGACCGTTGCCAATGATCTCCTGCCCATTGGATACGAGGTCGTGATCTACGAAAAGAACGAGCGCGCCGGCGGACTGATGCGTTTCAACATTCCCGCGTTTCGATTGCCCGAAAGCGTTTTGAACGAAGAAACGCAGTGCATCATCGATATGGGTGCCGAGGTTCGCTACAGCACGACGGTGGAGAGCCTGAAGTCGCTGCTCGATGAGGGATATGACGCCGTATTCGTCGGAAGCGGTGCGCCCAGGGGCAAGGAGCTGGACATCCCGGGCCGATGGGATCCGGGCGCGCGCGACAAGATTCACATCGGCATCGAGTGGCTCGGCTCGGTGCACTTCGGCCACATCGACAAAATCGCTCCGAAGGTGCTGATCATCGGTGTGGGCAACACGGCCATGGACTGCTGTCGCACGTCGCGCCGGCTTGGCGGGGTTGACACGAAAGTGGTCGCACGCCGCTCTCGTCCGTACTTCAAGGCATCGCCGTGGGAGCTTGAGGACGCGGAAGAGGAAGGCATCCACATCATCGAGAACCACGCGCCAAAGCGGTTCGTGATCGAGGGCGGAAAGCTTGTCGGCATGGAATTCGAGCGCCTCGAGTGGACGGAGGCGAACGGCCGGCAGACCAGCACGGTCATCGACACGGTCACCATACCCTGCGATGAAGTGATTCTGGCCATCGGACAGGACAACGCGTTTCCGTGGATCGAGCGCGATATCGGCATCAATTTCGACAAGTGGGACATGCCGGTCGTGGACAAGACTACGATGGAGTGTTCACTCCCGGGCGTCTTCTTTGGCGGCGATTCTGCATGGGGCCCGCAGAACATCATCTGGGCGGTGGAGCATGGACATCAGGCGGCCATCTCCATTGACCAGCATTGCCAGGGTCTTTCGGTGGCGGAGCGTCCGCCCCAGGGCATGCATCTGGCCAGCACGAAGATGGGAATGCACTCCTGGGCGTACAGCAACGATTTCAATCCGTCGTCGCGCGCCACGATGAACCACGCGGAGCTGGTGAAGCGATTCTCCAAGATCAGTGTGGAAGTGGAGCTCGGATTCACGCCGGAACAGACAGCGACTGAAGTGGAGCGCTGCCTCAACTGTGATGTGGAAACGCACTTCACCGCCTCGCTGTGCATCGAATGCGACGCCTGCGTGGATGTGTGTCCGGTCAACTGCCTGACGATTGCGCCGGTCGCGGAGTCGGAAGCGGAGCTCCGCACACGACTCTCCGCGCCCGCCGAGAATCTCGCGCAGGATCTGTACGTGTCCGAGGCGTTACCGCAAACCAGGCGCCTCATGGTGAAGGACGAAGACATCTGCCTGCACTGCGGGCTTTGCGCGGAGCGATGCCCGACGGCTGCGTGGGACATGCAGAAGTTCGCCTTGGTGATCCCGTACGCATTCGCTCCTTCCGATACCACCATCCCCGTCACCGTATGAGCGGTATCAACGATTTTGCGTTCAAGATCGCCACCGTGAATGGCACGGGCTCGGCCAGCGCCAACAGCTTGCTCATGCAGGCGATTTTCCGCATGGGCATTCCGGTCACTGGCAAGAACATCTTTCCGTCCAACATCCAGGGGCTGCCCACCTTCTATGAGATCCGTGTCAGCAAGGACGGCTACACGGCGCGCCCGCCGGACGTGGATCTCGTGGTCGCCCTGAATCCCAGCACTTATGCGAAGGATGTGGCCACCGTGCGACCGGGCGGCTACCTGCTATACGACTCGTCGTGGCCGCTGGAGCCGGAGCTGGTGCGCGAGGGCATAACGATTCTCGGCATCCCGTTTGGCCGCATGTGCGTGGAGAACTTTCAGGGCGATCGCGACCGCACGCTGCTCCGCAACATCGTGTATGCGGGCGCGTTGGCGGCGTTGCTGGAAATCGACATGGACATCGTCCGCCAGATGCTCGTCGAGAAGTTTTCCAAGAAGAAGAAACTGTTCGACGCCAACAACACCGCCATCAGGCTGGGCTACGATTACGCCAGGGAGCACTATCAGTGTCCGCTGCCGTTCCATCTCGAGAAGATGAACGCCACCAGCGACTCGATCATTATTGATGGCAACACCGCAGCCGGACTCGGCGCGGTATACGCCGGTGCCACTGTCGGCGCGTGGTATCCCATCACGCCATCCACATCGCTGATGGAGGCCTTCAAAGGATTCTGCGAGAAGTTCCGCACGGATCCCGAGACCGGGCTGGCACGCTACTGCATCATTCAGGCGGAAGATGAGCTGTCGGCGGCCGGCATCGCGATCGGTGCCGGATGGGCCGGTGCGCGTGCATTCACGAACACAGCGGGCCCCGGCCTCTCGCTCATGCAGGAGTTCATCGGACTCGCGTACTACACGGAGATACCTGCCGTGTTCTACGATATTCAGCGCACGGGCCCCTCCACCGGTATGCCGACCCGCACGCAACAGGGCGACCTGATGTCGCTGGCGTACGCGTCACACGGTGACACAAAGCACATCGTACTCTTTCCATGCAACCCGGAAGAGTGCTTCTATCTGAGCGTGACGGCGTTCGATCTTTCCGAACGGTTCCAGACACCAGTGTTCGTGGCGAGCGATCTCGACATCGGCATGAACGACTGGATGTGCAAGCGGCTCACGTGGGACGACAGCTATCGCCCCGATCGCGGCAAGGTGCTCGGCGCCGAGGAGCTGGCCAACGTGAAGAAGTTCTCGCGCTACCTCTGTGTGGATGACGACGGGATCGCTCCGCGCACCCTTCCTGGAGTGCACCCCAACGGCGCGTATTTCGTGCGCGGGTCAGGGCACGACAAGCACGGCGCATACACCGAGGACTCGGACGCGTATCAGGAAGTAGTGGACCGCCTGACTCTAAAGTTTGCCGCCGCGGCCAAAGTCGTGCCTGAGCCGGAGTTCCACCTGCAGGCGGACGCACACGTCGGCATCGTTTCACTGGGCGGTTGCCACGCGGCCGTGCTCGAAGCGATTGATCGTCTTCGCGAACAGGGACTCGTGGCCGACTACATGCGCATCCGGGCGTTTCCGTTCAACGAATCGGTCAAGGCATTCCTCGATTCGCATGCCGCGGTGTTCGTGGTCGAACAGAACCGCGACGCGCAGCTGCGCTCTCTGCTGGCCATCGAGACCGGCATGCCGCGCGATGCCATGGTACCGGTGCTGGACTACGGTGGCATGCCACTCACGGCGAAAGTCGTCATCACGGCGGTAGCAGACCGCATGGCGCAGGTGCTCGCGTGACTTCCATCACCAAGCCTCCCGTTCGGCATCCCGGGCTGCCAAAGAATGCGCTCGGCTTCACCGTGCGCGACTACGAAGGGGCAATGTCAACGCTGTGCGCTGGATGTGGCCACGATTCCGTGACTGCGGCGCTGGTGCTGGCGTGCTGGGAGCTGGCGCTGCCACCTCATCGCGCGGCAAAGATGAGCGGCATCGGGTGCTCGTCCAAGACTACCGCGTACTTCATGAAACAATCGCACGGCTTCAACAGCGTGCATGGGCGCATGCCCTCGGTCACCTCGGGTGCGAACGCCGCAAATCGCGACCTCCACTACATCGGCATCTCTGGTGACGGGGATTCGCTGTCGATCGGCCTGGGACAATTGTCACACGCCATTCGACGCAACGTGCGCATGCTGTACCTGATAGACAACAACGGTGTGTACGGGCTCACAAAAGGCCAGTTCTCGGCATCGGCCGACATCGGCTCAACTTCAAAAAAAGGGGAAGCCAACCTGCAGCCGCCAATCGACCCCGTGCTGCTGGCGCTGACACTCGGCGCTACGTTCGTAGCGCGGAGCTTTTCGGGCGACAAGGCGCAACTGGTGCCGATTCTCAAGGCGGGAATCATGCACAACGGGCTGGCGCTAGTAGACATCATCTCGCCCTGCGTGACCTTCAACGACCACGAAGGATCCACGAAAAGCTACAAATTCACGCGCGAGCACGAAGTGGAGCTGGTGGCGGCTGATTTTGTTCCCCTGCGGCGCGAGGTCATCGCCCCGGAAACTGACGCGGCCGTGTCTGTCGTGACGATGCACGATGGCAGCACGGTGCGGTTTCGGAGAACGCCCGAGGGGTACGATCCGACCGATCGTGAGGCCGCCTATGCGCATGTGCGCGCGTGCCAGCAGCGCAACGAAGTAGCGACCGGCCTGCTCTTCATCGACGAGCATGGTCAGGACATGCACGCTGTGTCGAAGACCGTCGAGATGCCGTTGGTGGAACTGCCCTATGAGCAGCTCTGCCCGGGGAATGGTGCGCTGCAGAAGTTGATGGAGGGGTTCAGATAGGCCCTCAGGGGGTTCGGCCTCGACGGGCACCATGATTTCAGGTGGGTCAAGAATCTGGTCTGGACAGAACTAGATTCAGTTTGTGCCAGGGAACCCGCCGCTCCGTTCAATACTCGTCACCGGAGCCACCGGCTATATCGGTGGCCGGCTGGTTCCCCGCCTGCTGAAAGATGGTTACCTCGTCCGCTGCCTGGTGCGCGATTCTTCGCGCCTCGAGGGGCGCGCGTGGCAGGGCGACGTCGAAATCGTGGCGGGCGACGTTCTAGAGCCCGGAAGCCTCGATCCTGCGATGCAGGGCGTAGAAGTCGCCTACTACCTCATCCACAGCATGGGGGCGGGCGCCGACTTCGAGCAGCGTGACCTCGATGCCGCTCGCAATTTCGGCCGGGCAGCGAAGGCGGCCGGGGTCGAGCGGATCATCTATCTGGGAGGTCTGGCCGAATCCTCACCCGGCCTTTCAGAGCACCTCCGCTCCCGGCAGCAGACAGGCGAAGCGCTCCGCGAGGCAGGAGTTCCCGTAACCGAATTCCGGGCGGGGGTGATCGTCGGATCGAGCAGCCTCTCCTTCGAGATGATCCGCTACCTCACTGAGCGGGTGCCGGTGATGATCTGCCCGCGGTGGGTCTACACGCGAACCCAGCCGATCGGGATTCGCGAGG
>JACCRF010000083.1 GCA_013813715.1 Gemmatimonadaceae bacterium
GCATTTCACCTGCGAGAATCTTCCCGCTGTCCTTATTGCCCCCCTCGTAAAGCCGCATATTGAGAGCCTTGCCTTCAATGCGAGTCGCGTAATCGCCGTTGAACTCGGTGTAGTCATCTGCGAGGGACGCCACGCTCGCAGCAACGTTCTTCTCCATGTCTCCGGCCCACGCTGCCTTCGTGAGGCGAATCACCTCCTCTTCAATCGCCTTGTTTGCTTGTGCAGCAGCGGCCGACGGGATCACCAATACGGCGACCAGCCCGAAAATCATTCTGCGAAGCATGCAACCTCCTGGTGGTAAAGTGGTTTCTCATCGGCCGCGAGGCGTCAGGCAGGCGGCGACGGGAATTGAGAGCGGCGCGCGGTGCCATAGTAGATGTTGCTGGATTTCGCCGCAAGAGTCCCAGCGGGCGTGCCGCCTGACGTGTCGTTGCACCTGACAAAGCGGCTCAGGGATCGTAGGATGGTACGACTCCGTGTGGCCGCTTTGCTCGTGAACTCCGGCACAACGGCCACAAGCATCGCTCGTTCAAACTGCACTGGCGTGTCTTTACGGCCAGGCTGAAAATAACCGCAACTGCTGGCTTCCTTCACGCTACACGCGCATGTCGACTCGCAAGGCTCCTCCCATCACTCGACGCACGCAATCCAGCTCGCGTTCTGTTCGGCGATCGTCTGCGCGACCCGTCGCACCAACTGCGCACAGTTCCGAATCCGGCCGCACTTACCGGCTCGATCGTCTCATCGGTAAAGGCGGTTTCGGCGAGGTCCACCTCGCCACGCCAACACCAGGGTCCGGCCTGCCCGCCCAGGTGTGCGTCAAGATCAGCGAGCGCATCTCCGGCTGGCTTCGCGAGGCTTACTTCGCCGAGCTCCTCACCCGCGAGGAACGAGCACTTCGAGTCTTCGATCGATTCGCCGAAGTGAATGGAGGCCAGATGCGGTACTGCCTCGCGATCGAATACGCCGAACACGGCGACCTCGGCGCGTGGCTGGGTCGGCACGGCGCACAGTCCGAGCGCTTCGTCCGCCGCGAGATCGCCGCGATTCTGGGCGCTCTCGACGCATTGCACCGCGGGCAGGCGCTGCATCGAGACCTTACGCCCTTCAACGTCTTCGTCTGTGAAGGCGGACAGTTGAAGCTCGGCGACTTTGGCATCGCGACGCATCAGCTCAACCCGCGCGGTGTTACCGCCGACTCGTTTAACCTGTTTCACGTGCCGAATGAAATCGCATGGGGCAAAGTGCGCCGGTGGCAAAAGCGCGATGATGTCTATCAGATCGGACTCATAGCGGTGATGCTGCTGCGCGGCGACATCACGAAGCCGATGAGGAGCAAGGACGTGCGCGGGCTTCCGTGCAGCGATCATCTCAAGGAAGTCATCCATTGCTGCCTCGGCTCCCGTGGCAAACGGTACGAGTCCGCGAGCGAGTTGATCGCGGCGCTTCGAGAGCGGCCGAAGGAGCCGCGACTCGGCCGGGTGAACAGTATCGCTGGAAAGCGCATTTCGTTCACGGGCTTTCTCGGGCGTCCGCGAAATCAAGCAATCGCCGCAGCGAGAAAGGCGGGCGCGATCGTCCAATCGAAACCGGGCCAGTTGACCGACGTGCTGGTTCGCGGCCAACCCAACGCGCAGCAGATCGCCGGCAAGGATGGAGGATCGAAGCTGATCGAAGTTCGACGTCTCGCCACTCAGGGGCACAAAGTGACTGTCATCGGGGAGCGCCAATTCTGGCGTCTCGCCGAATCGCCGTCGCGACCGCGCACGGAGAAGGCGGCAAGAGCGTCAAATGCGCGTCGGTCCCGAGCTTGAGGCTGGCGGCTTCCGACCGCTACGCTGGCGATTCATCCCTTGATGCTGTCGAACTGGCGCAAGGATGCGCGAAACCCGGCCCCGGACTGGCGAGGCGCTGAAGATCACACGGTCACAGCGACCGTCAGACTCGCTGTAAGGCCGGCTGCCAAATGGTTTTCATGGCGATAAGGCGGTGATGGAGCGGCGGTTTGCTGAGCGATGCGGGGAACAGCGGTCATCGTTGCAGCATTTTCCCGAAGTTCCGGATCATGTAAATGTCGTTCTTGTCGCTGTAGCTGAACACAGCCACCTGCCTGCCATCGTTTGATACGCTGAAGTCCGCGCGCGAATGCGGCAGGGTTCCCAGTCTCTCGGCGGGGCGGCCTGGAGCTTTCCGGTAAAGCACCCAAGCACCTTGCGGCTCGCGAAGAACGAACATAATGCTGCCATCCTCGAGCCAGGTGATTTTTTGAGGATCTGAGCCGGCGAAAATTCCGATCCTGGTAAAGCGGCCGCTCTCGATGTCCACAGTTGCCACGACGACCGAGTGGAACGATCGGTTCACCGCCTGGACAGCCAGTGATTTCGCATCGGGAGAGGGCGAGATGCTGCCGATACCGCTGATCCACTCGGGAATATGCCACGTCACGTCTCGTTTCCCGGGTCGGCGGATTACGGAGAGTGAACGACGGTCCGGCGACATGATCCAGACTGCTCCGTCCGGAAGCGGGTGAAATTGAATTGCGGCGGATTGCTCGAGCCGAGCAATCTCACGCGTCCCACGCCCGGTCGTGTCCGTTTCCACCAGCCTGATCTTGTTTCCTCCGATTCCGTGCAGATACATGATCCTGGCGCCATCGGGGGACCATTGAAAATCCAGGAGATTCTCCACTGCGCCTGGGATCTGCGACTCGGCGCCGCCATTGCGTGGAATAAGAGAAAACTGCGACGCGTGACCGCCAGCTCGCGGCGCATCGCGCGCTAGAAAAATCTTGTCCCCCGCGGGTGATATCCGCCCCCTGAGAAGCGTTGTCGAAGACAATACCTGAGTTGCCGCCAACCGCCGGGGCGGGGTCCGATCGACATCGATCGTCGAGAGTGAGGTCTCCACGGGTCCCGCAGAGTAGACCAGCCGCTCCCCGTCAGGCGAGACGTCGAACATTCCGATAGCAAACTGCAGCCCGGAAAAAACAGTATCGATGTCCGGCTCGATGCCTGAGGCCGTGACCTTCATAGTGAGAATGTCGAACGCGGTGCCACCGACCTCACGTTGAGAAGCGATAACCAGCTTTTGCCTGGAAGGCACCCAGCGAGAGAAGTAAAAGCGGTCGAGCGACCAAAACGGCGGTGTGATGCGGTTTATGACTTGACCGCGGAAGTCAGTCAATCGGAGCTCGGGAGCGCTCTCAAAAGTCTTTCGCACTGCGACGATGAGTCGATCCGCAACTGACAATGCAATTGTGTGGTAAGTAGCCCCCTGGTCACGGACTGGAACGCTGTCGAGCGTCTGCCCATCATGAACGGTAATTCGCCGCACCCAGTGGCGATCTACTCCAGGCAGATGACCGGCGCTGAGGAACGCGGTATCTCCCGACAGCAAATCGAAGGCGCAGCAGCCTAGATACCTGGGCTCTCCGCCGAGGGTCGAAACCGCAAACGTCCCGTGACGCGAAGGGGGGTACGAGCCGGCGAATTCGAGGAAGCGACCATCGGAAATCCACTGCGTCTCGTAGATGTATCCGATGTTGCGCGCGACCACGAGGCGGCCGGTGCCATCAGTGTCCTGGATGACCAGCTGATAGGTGCAGGAGCCGGCTGGGTCGCACTCCTTTTCAGCGAAGGCCAAGCGCGTTCCATCCGGAGAGAGCGACGGCGCAATGGCATTTCCAGTGAATGTCAGCTGAACCCGGTCCGGGAGCGGCGGCGAACCGGAATTGCGAGCCAGACTCAAGGCGAAGGCGATTGCAGCAACTGTGGCGACTGCGCCACCGATCGCTATGGGAACCCACCGGCGTGAGCGAGCTGACGGCCGCTGTGGCACTCTTGGGGTTGCCAGCGCCCGCGCGAAATCACCTGCATTCGCATCGCGGTCGGCGTTGCGCAAGGCCCGGCGCCGACGCGTGCGCAGCGACCCGATGGTTCCCTTACCGGCCGTGTCGATCCGCGCGAGCTCACCGAGCAGCTCTGACGCCGTCGCGTAACGTTTGGCCGGATCCTTTTGGAGCAGCCGGAGAACGAGATCGTCCAGCGCCGCCGACAAGTCACCGCGCTGCTTCGAGAGTGGAACTGGCGCATCGTGGAGAATTGCGTGTGCGATGGCGATGTCCTGCTCCCCGCCGAACGGCTTTCGTTGCGTGAGCATCTCGTAAAGAACTACGCCCAGGGCCCACAGATCCCCGCGTTCATTCGCCGTCTCGCCTCGGATCTGCTCGGGGGACATGTATGACACGGTCCCGAAGCGCGCGCCCGGTTCGCTCAGGCTTTGATCCCGTGCTTTGGCCAACCCGAAGTCGAGGATCTTTACAGTTCCATCTGGCAGGAGCATGACGTTGCCCGGCTTCAAGTCCCGGTGCACGATGCCTGCCCCGTGTGCGCATTCCAGCCCCTCAATAACCTGCGTCGCGATATCGAGTATCTCGCTCACGGGCATGGGGCCGTCCCGAGTCAGCCGAACCTTGAGGGTCTCGCCTGGGTAGAGCGCCATTGCCAGGAAGATCCGTCCATCGTCGCTCGTGCCGACCTCGTGGATTGTGCAGAGATTCGGATGGTCGAGTGCGGCGACCAAACGCGCCTCCCTTAGGAACCGCGCTTTGGCACCAGCATCGAGGCTGTGAGAGGGCAGTAGAAACTTGAGAGCGACAGCCCTGCCGAGGCGCGCGTCTTCGGCTCGATAGACGACGCCCATGCCTCCGGCTCCGATCGGCTCGTGGATTTGGAAGTGCGAGACAGTTCGTCCTGCGAGTCCGAGCGGATCCGACGCGGGAGCAGACTGGGGGAAGAAAACGGCTTCGAGCGATGCGAGCCGCGCATCAGCGCCGGAATCGGCGGCGAGCAATAATTCAACGGCGGCACGCAGCTCCGGATCTGAAGTGCTGAGCTCCGTTAGCCGGTTCCCTCGCTCGACGTCGTCCATCTCGACGATGGTGTCGAAGGTAGCCTGGATCTCCTGCCAGCGGTGTGGATCCATGAGGCTGTTAGTGTAGCGTCTCGCCGTGCAGCTCCAATGCGAGCCACGCTCTGGCTGACCGCAGTTCTCGCTTCACTGTCGCCAGCGAGATGCCTGCCGCCGTAGCGCTTTCCTCCAGTGACAGACCACCGAAGTAGCGATGCTGTAGCAGAAGGGCCTGCCGCGGGCTCACAGCCTCGAGACGCAAGAGCGCTTCATGCAGCTCGGTGACGCTGTCCAGATTTTCATCTGATATCCAAAGCGTCTCGTTCAGCTCCAGCGGAGTCTTGCCGCTGCCACGCTTCGTCGCCATCCGGGCGCGGGCGCGGTCGACGAGCAGATTTCTCATGACCTCAGACGCAAGCGCCAAAAAATGCGCGCGATCCGGCAGGTCGAGGCGGGGAGCGTCAACCAGTCGAATGTACGCCTCGTGAACCAAGCCGGTGGTGTTCAGCGAGTTCTCCGCGGGCGCGGTACGCAACCGCTGGTGCGCCAGCTCGCGCAGGCGTTCGTAGACCAGGGGGATGAGTTGATCTCGGGCGCGTTCGTCCCCCGCGCTCCATCGCTTCAGGAGACCGGTGACCTCCGATGGAGCGGATGCCATACCTCCCCCCGCTGCTGAGCCCCTAGCATAGGCGCTCCCCGCGTATCTGGCAAGCCGCAGGTGAGCCGCAGGTGAGCCGCAGGTGAGCCGTTTCGCGACGCGATTCCGTTCCAGAAGGGCGAGAGGCAGGACCCATCCCCTAACACGGCCGGCAGGCCGGGAGGCATCATGTCGTTGAGACTATCTCGCGCTTCGCTAGCACGTGTCGTCGGCATTCTCACGTGCGGGTCTACTTTCGCGGCTCTGGGTGGGTGTGTCCACAGGTCGCCTGCGGCTTATGAGCAGGGTCTGCGATCCTTTCCAGGTGTGCAGACAACCCGCACACCGACCGGAGGGTTCTCGATGCGCATTCTCAGTGGCTTGGTGGGAGAGGGCCAGCCGCTCTACATCATTGACGATTCGCCGGTGCCGGTCGAGCCGAGCCGCGGTATCGACTGGTTTCAGCCAGAAGACATCCTCCGGATCAAGGTGCTGAAGGATCCCGTCGAAACGGCCGCGTACGGTCCGCCCGGCGTCAACGGCGTGATCCTCATTACCACAAAGCAAGGCGTGAGGCCGCGGAAGCGAGCGATGCCGCCACTGTAAAATGCTGCTCGCCGGTGACATCGGAGCAGTACTCGGCTCGTTTGCCTTCGTAGCACAGGCTGGCGAGCGGGTCGTGTTGGCGCGAAGTCTCGACCGCGCCATGCGCTGGCGCACTCCCGCCTTGCTGGTACATAGTTCGCGTGCCGTATTCATTGGCGGCTACAGGAGATCGCGTGGACGAGAAGTCACTCTTCATGAATTTCTGGACCAACGAATCGAAGACAACCCGCAACGTACTGGCGAGAATTCCGGAGGGGTCTGACTACCGCCCGGATCCGAAGTCGCGCACCGCGCACGAGATCGCGTGGCAAATCATGTGCGAAGAGAAGATGCTCATCGAAGCGCTCGAGAGCGGCAAGGCGGAATGGGCGCCGCCACCGATGCCGACGAAGATGGAGGAAGTCCTCGAGGCGTATGAAAAACAGAGCGCGGGCATGGCCGCGCGCTGGGACGCATTGCCCGCCGCGCGCTGGGACGGCATGCTGGAGTTTTTCGGAAGCGAGCGGCCCGCGTCACCGATGGCCTGGAGCTTCCTCTTCGACATCGTTCACCACCGCGGGCAGATCACGACGTATTTGCGGCCGATGGGGTCGACGGTGCCCCAGATCTACGGGCCGAGCGGCGACGAACCCTGACCTGGCACAGTGCAGCTGTCTGTGCCGAGAGCGCCCATCCCGTGACTGACCGTTCCCGCCGGCATCCGCCTCTTCAGGCAATACCGCGATGCGTGGCTGCGCTGCTCACCCTGACCACCGTCACCAGTTCCGGGGCACAAACTGAGCGGCCGCGCACTTATGCCAACCCGATCGACATCGACTATCGCTACAACTTCGAGCAACAGAACGAGGGAATCTCGTATCGCTCCGGCGCCGATCCCGTCATCGTTGTGCATCGCGGTGAGTACTATCTCTTCGAGACCATCGGCGACGGCTATTGGCACTCGCGCGACCTCGGCACGTGGCGACACGTCACTCCTTCGCGATGGCCACTGACGGATATCGTCGCGCCAGCGGCTTTGTCAGTGCGCGACACCATCTACCTGCTGCCGAGTACCACCAGGCCGCTGCCGATTCTGATGCTGACACGACCGGCGACGGGTCGCGTCGAGTTCTACAATCGTCTGCTTCCCTGGCTCCCAATGGCGCGTCAGCAGGAACCGGGCGTGTTCGCAAAGCCGGACTCCGTTCAACCAGGCCCCTGGGATCCACAGTTCTTCCACGATCCCGCCTCGGATCGCTGGTTCCTCTATTGGAACTCGTCCAACGTGTATCCGCTGCACGTCATCGAGCTCGACAAGACCAGACGCCTCTCGTATAAGGGAACTCCGCGCTGGTTGTTCGGTCTCGAACCGGAGAAGCACGGTTGGGAGCGTTTCGGCCAGGATCACAAGGACACCACCATACGCCCGTTCATGGAAGGCGCGTGGATGACAAAGCACCGCGGGCGGTACTATCTCCAGTACGGCGCGCCGGGAACGGAGTACAACGTCTACGCGACGGGCGTCTACGTCGGCGACGATCCGCTCGGCCCCTTCACCTACGCGCCCTACAACCCGGTCGCTTACAAGCCCGGCGGATTTGTACAGGGGGCCGGACACGGCAACACCTTCCAGGATGTGAACGGCAACTGGTGGAGCACGGGCACGCCATGGATCGGAGTAAACTGGAACTTCGAGCGACGCATCGGTATGCACCCGGCAGGCTTCGACGAAGATGGCCAGATGTACGTCGACACGCGCTTCGGCGACTTCCCCCACTGGCTGCCGACGAAAGCGTGGCGCTCGAGTGATGAGCTCTTCACCGGCTGGATGCTCCTGTCATACAGGAAGGCAACGACCGCGTCCTCAGCGCGCGACAGTTTTCCCGCGAGCAATGCGGCGGACGACAACCCCCGAACCTTCTGGGTGGCGCGGCAGAATCGGCCCGGTGAGTGGCTCACGGTCGACCTGGGCCGCGCGTACGAAGTCAAAGCAGTCCAGGTTAACTACGCCGATTACAAGTCAGGGCTCTACGGCACAGACTCCACCGTGGTCACGCGGTTCCGACTGCGCGCCTCCGCTGACGGGCTGCAGTGGAGAACAGTCGCCGACCTTTCGCGCGAGCGGCGCGACCGTCCGAACGCGTACATCGAGCTTTCCGCGCCGGTGCGCGCGCGTTTCGTTCGATACGAGCACGTTCATGTCGGCGCGGCGAACCTCGCCGTCAGCGACATCCGCGTGTTTGGCAACGGTGCGGGCGCTCGCCCCGCAACGCCTGCCGGCCTGACAGCGCGGCGTGACCGCGACGAGCGCAACGCTCTCGTAACGTGGAATCCCGTCGCGGGAATGGTGGGCTACAACGTGCGCTGGGGCGTATCGCCCTCGAAACTGTATAACACCTACCAGCGCTTCGCCGACCAGAGAACGAGGCTGGAGCTCCGAGCGCTCACCGTCGGACAGGCGTATTGGGTTGCGATCGAAGGCTTCGACGAGAACGGCGTCTCGACCCTTAGCGCGGCGGTTCCGATTCGCTAAGCTCCGCCCCCCGGCTTCTTCCTTCTTCTTCTTCTTACTGCTGGCGGCTCCAGGGCGGCGTAACGTTGTTGCTGCGCGCGTAGGCAATCAGCTGACCAAGGTGCTCGTGCAGGTGCGTGACGGTGAGAATCATCGCGCGCTGCCGGCTCCAGTCCTGCCCGAAGAACTTGATGTTCTGATTGAGATTCGCGTCGGTTGTAAGGCCCATCCCGGGTGACCGTCTTCTCGCGCGGTCTTCTGCGTCGACCAGGAACTTCAAGGCCGCGGTCGCCGCCGGAATCGGGCGTACAGGGTACCGAGCAATCCAACATGCTTGATCGCGATCAGGAGGATCACGCCCGCCACGACGGCCACGGGCAATGTCATGTTCGACAACGCGCGGTAGAGGAATCCGTGAACGGCGATCAGCAAAACTACTCCGACCGCCAGCTTCCAATGACGCGAGAGCACGCGGCCGTCTAGTCTCATGGACGCGATCGCCTTGCCGC
>JACCRF010000108.1 GCA_013813715.1 Gemmatimonadaceae bacterium
CGAGAGCGAGCTCATGATCGCGGCCGAGGCGCTTGGACAACTGCCGGATCATGGCCACCGAAACGCCGAAGACCTTTGGCGCGACGATGGCGTACCGCGCCATCCCCTCGCGGGTCCGCTTGGTGCCCTTACGCTCCAGCCAGGTGAGCGCTTCGCGAACCCGCTCGGATGTTGGCGTCACATGCGCTGAGTTTACGCGCCCCACAGGATTCCCCATGTGAGGCCGATCCACATCGCACCGCGCAATTTCCGAAGCAGTGTTTTCATTGCGCGCTCGTTATCATGCGCTCACTCATTGCCGCCAGGCCGCTCGGGGGAGCCCCCGGGTGATCCTCAGCGCGTTCTGATAGTAGACCTTTTTCACTACTGAGTCAGGAAGGTCAATTCCGTACAGCTTCCACGATGCGTGGTAGTCGCGGTAATAGTCGAAGTAGTCGTCGCGGGTCTCGAACACGCGCCAGTAGTACGGGTATTCCTCCGGCTGGAACGAGTCTTTGCCGAACAGAATGCGATCCTGATACTTCACGAAGAAGTCGTGCGCAGCTCGCGGCTGCCGCCCGATGTCATAGAGCACCGCGCCGACTTCGGTGTACACGTTCGGAAAGCTGGAGAGAAGCTTCCCGAGTTTACCGAGATCGTTGGCATGCCAGCCCATGTGCGCGGCGACAAATGTCGTCCTGGGATGCTTTCGAAAGAGGTTATTCCTCTCCGTCATCAGCTGGTCGAAGCTCGGGAACTGATCCTGCGGATAGCGCCGGCCGGGAAACAGCGACAGCTCGAGCCAGCGCTCATTGGTGTAATCCACCACTGGGCGGAAGAATTCCTGTGGGTCGGCAGTGTGAATGAACACGGGCATCCCGAGGCGCGCGCATGCCTGCCACACCGGATCGAGCTCCGGCGCGTCGATCCTCAACCGTGAACCGTCGGCTTTTCTTATCGACAGGCCGAGGCCTTTGCCAACCTCGCCCACGCCAACAGCGCCGGCTGCGATGTCCGCCTCGAGCTGCTTGACCGCTTTCTCAGCCCAGCCCGGTCCGACGTTTCGAAAATCGACTCCCGCCAGTACGCGGACGCGATCTTTCATCTTCGGCGACGCGCGGACGGCGGCAATAGCTCGCTGCAACCTGTCGCCCGACAGATTATCCGCGGCAATCATGAGTCGAACGTTCAGGCTATCGAGTGCTGAACCGAGTTGCCCCAGTCCCTCGGCCGAAATAATGAGGTCCCGCGGATGGCCGTGGTAATCGATCGCGGGAAACTTCGCGGCTCGCACCATATGCGCAGAGGTGACAAGGGTAGACCGCGGCCGGTAGTCGAGAATGCTAGGCGCGGGTGATTCTGGTGCCCTGCAGATTCGCGGGCGAGTTTCGGTTGAGCCGGGCGGGCAGGATTCACCGGTGGCAATTCTGGTCTCGCGGTCGGACTGATTACCCGGTGGTTGTTGCGCAGCGAGATCTGTTGCGAGAGCGAATAGCCCCATCAGACCGCGGACGACGAACGAGGGACGCATTGACTCTCCTCAGGGAACGACAAGTCACCAGCAAAGTTTGCGCGCTGCGTTCATCCGACGTACAGCCGCTGCTGGTTAGGTATGGCCAAGATAGCAGGGCGACGCTCTCGCCTGAAACGGTTTGCCAGCCACGAATGCCTGCCAGTTGCCAGCCACGAATGCCTGCCAGTTGTCAGCGCCGATTGCCTGCCGTTGTCAGCGCCGATTGCCTGCCGGGTAATCTCCTGTCTGCGACCGGCCGACGGGCGTTGAGCCCGCCGGCCGTGCCCGTAATCGTCCTAGCGCGTGCCGCCTGAGGCTCGCACCGGCTGAGTCACGACGTCCCCCAGCGCGTCGAGTCGTTCCGACCAGTACTGCTTGAGACCGTCCGCCGTCTCGCGGTCAGGGATCTTCGTGTGCGCCAGGGCCACCGAGCTCTTCGCGGTGCCCTTATCGATGAAGCCGACCACGACGATCGTACCGTCGGTCCAGCCGAGCCTCATCGATTTTGGTGGAGTGGCGGTGCGCACCTTTACGCCCGCGCCATCGAGCCAGCGCCGGCGGAGACTAGCGTCCGCCCACGCATTGAAGAGCGTCGTCACCGGCACGTTGAACGTGCGGGACTTGCCCACCTCGTACGAGCCGTCGCGCCGCTGTCCGCGTACGCGGAGCCCCTTGATGCGCTCGTATCCAACAGTGACCGACTGCGACCACCATCCATCGACCTTGTACTTCTCGTTCACCAGGGTAGCGATGTCGCCATGCGACATCTCTCGGGCACCGTGATAGTCGAGCGATTTCACCCATTTGTCCCACGTGCAGCCCGTCTTTTCCTTGATGACGGCGTCGCTCATGCCTGCGAGCGTTGCGTAGTCTTGCTTGGGGGGCGAGACGGCTACGGGAGGAGGAGCCGCGACTGCCGCAGCCTGTGTTCCGGCCCTGGACTTCCTCGTGACCTGAGCGCGGGCGGCGGTGTAGGCTTCGCCCGTCTTCTTCATGCGAGCGCGAACGACGCGCTTGAGATCCTTGTTGCTTGTCATCGTCATTTCTCCTTTGGATACACCACGGGCCACTCCCCAGCAGCGCGCCATGGTGACGCAAAGGACCGACGATGCTGATCCGGGAGTGTGCCCCCCTTTGCCTCACATTGGACTCCGGCTGGGGCAGAGTCTCGAGAGGTTGGGCGTGGATTGCCGCCGCCAATACGATGTTGCCTCGTGCTGGCGGTGTCAAGGCGTTTGGGGAGCGAAAAGTACTAGCTGGCGTGGGCCCGCTTCAGCTCACTGATGTCAAGCTTTTTCATTTTGAGCATGGCGTCCATGACTCTTCCGGCTTTTTCAGGATCGGAGTCATTGATCAACTCCGTCAGAATACCGGGAACGACTTGCCATGAGACGCCGTACTTGTCCTTGAGCCAGCCGCACTGCTGCGCCGCTGTATCCCCGCTCTCGGAAAGCCTCGCCCAGTAGTAGTCCACTTCTTCCTGCGTCTCGCAATTGATTTCGAACGACACGGCCTCGTTGAATTTGAAGTTGGGGCCGCCGTTGAGAGCGGTAAAGGCCTGCCCATCGAGTTCAAATGCAACGGTCATTGCGGATCCCGGCGGTTTTCCGTGAACCTCGCGCCCAGCTTCCGTATACCGGCTGACGGTCACTATCTTCGAATTCTTGAAGATCCCGGTGTAAAATCCGGCTGCTTCCTCGGCTTGATCATCAAACCAAAGACACGGGCTGATCCGATTCTTGTCTTGCATGGCATGTCTCCTGGTCGGGTCCGGCGCTGCATTATCTTGGATTTGGCACACGCACGTCTCGAGCCGAGGCGTGGGTCACCCCTGAGATCATACACCTTGTTAAGCCTTATGAGATATCACTCCGCTACTCTTGCGTTCACCATCACCGCGATGGCCGCCGGCTCTCTCGCGGCACAGGCGCCCATGCGTGTTGCTCCGAGTGGCCGCGCGACTACAGAAGTCACGCTCACGCTCGTTGACAGCGTTGCGCGCGCGGCCGCCAAGCCATCGATGATCCGCATCGACTACGGTCAGCCGCACCTCCGCGGCCGCAAGCTTCTCACCGACAGCCTCATCCCTTACGACAAGCCGTGGCGCACGGGCGCCAACTCGGCGACGACCCTTACGACGGACGTCGATCTCATTCTCGGCGGCACGACCCTGCCGAAGGGGAAGTACGTGATCCAGACATTTCCGAGCCGCGCCGGGTGGAAGCTTCTGATTCAGAAGGAAGTCACACCGCCGCCGCCGGCTGACACGCCGTACAATCCGGCGAACGACCTGGCCCGGATCGACTTGCGGCAAACCGCGCTGCCGGCCCCCCTTGAGAGCCTGACAATCTGGTTGATCCCTTCGAGGCAGCCCGGCACTCCGCGGGGTGAGTTGATTCTGGCGTGGGGTACTATCGCGCTCGCGACCGACTGGGCGATGAAGTAGCCCGGGCGGTCCACGAAAGGAGGCCAGCTTATCCTCCGCTTTGACTCGGCACCGGTTCTTCGGCGCCCGCTCGGCCGAATCAACCGCGGGTAGCTATTTCACGCTGCGTATTTGATGACGTAGAAGTGGACGCCCTGCGGTGACGCCATGCCACTGAAGCGACCCACCCCCGGAACATCTTTAGCGGGCATGAAGACACTTCCTCCGAGCTCGGACGCCATACGCACACTCTCGTCGACGTCGTTCACCGTGAAATAAGTCGCCCAGTGCGGCGGCATGTCCCCCATCTCCGGCGTGGTCTCCAGCATGCCGCCGACGTACTCGGCGCCAAGCTTGAAGGTCGTGTACTTCAAGTCTGGCATCGGCATCACCTCGGAAGTCCAGCCGAATAACTCGGAATAGAACTTCGCCGCGCGGTCGGCGTCGGGCGTCAGGGCTTCGAACCAGCTCGGCGCGCCGTGGTGACTGCTGTCAGCCTTGAGGCCCTGCTGTTTCTTGGGTTCCCATAAATCGAAATTGGCGCCGCTCGGATCGTGGCACATCGCCATCCGCCCGTTTTCCATGATGTCGAACGCGGGCGCGGCGGTGCCGCCGAGGGATTTCACCTTTTCGACCATGGCGTCGGCGTTGTCCACCTTCACCATGACGCCGATTACGGGCGGAGTTCCTGGTGGAGTCATAGGATCCGCCAGGTCGAACAGCCCGCCAACGTCCTCCCCATCTACTTGTATCAGGTGCATGCCCGGCGTTTCGACATACGTCCAGCCCAGTAGCTTTCCGAAGAAATCACAAGCCGCTGCCGGTTGCGCCGTGAGGATATTGATCCAGCAGAATTCGCCTGTCCTGCGTGTGCCTGTGGTCACCGGTATTCTCCCTCGAGCGGGTGTGCGTCCCATCAAATTCACTGGCAGCGCGAATTTCCTATCGTCGCCGGTCGCCCATCGGGCGTCAAGGTGCGACGAGACACAACACGGCGAATGGCGCGATGGCGCCTCGCTGAGTTCACGTCTACTATTTCATGTCCGATGACACAGGAGCCGATCGAGCGCTGGCGGAGCGAAACGCCAGGGTGTGCCAGGCGCGTCCACCTGAACAACGCAGGTGCCGCCCTGATGCCTGATCCGGTTCTCTCGGCGTGCACGGAGCATCTCGAACTCGAAGCCGACATCGGGGGTTACGAGGCAGCCGCAGCACGCGTCACGGAAATCGCGGCTGTCTACGACGATCTGGCCAGGCTGATCGGGAGTCGGGCCACTAACGTCGCAGTCGTCGCGAATGCGACGGCCGGATTCATTCAGGCCATCACGTCATTCGATTTGTCACCTGGCGACGTCATTGTCACCACGCGAGCTGACTATACGTCGTATCAGATTCAGTTTCTGTCTCTCGCACAGCGCCGTGGCGTCGTGGTGAAACACGCGGCCGATCTTCCAGAAGGTGGTGTCGACCCGGAGTCGATTCGAGAGCTCGCGCGCGATCCGCGGTGCCGGCTCGTGCACGTGTCATGGGTACCGACTCACTCGGGCGTCATTCAGGACGCGGAGGGCGTTGGACGGGTCTGCGAAGAGTTGGGCGTCCCATATCTGGTGGATGCATGCCAGGCAGTGGGACAGTTGCCGATCGACGTCGCGCGCCTGCGATGCGACTACCTGACGGCGACAGCCCGCAAGTTTCTTCGCGGGCCGCGAGGGGTGGGTTTCATGTATGCTTCGGATAGAGCGCTCGCCCGCGGCGATCATCCACTATACGTGGACATGCGTGGCGCCAGGTGGGTTGACGCGGATCAATACGAGATTGCGCCGACCGCAATGCGATACGAGGACTGGGAATTCCCCTACGCACTTGTTCTCGGCCTCGGTGCAGCTGTGCGCTACGCTCTCGCCGTTGGCGTTGAGCTGGCCGGGAATCGCGCGTTCGCGCTGGCCCGCCGCGCGCGAGCCAGCCTTGCCGGGATTCCGGACACCCGTGTGCTCGACGGCGGGCGTGAGCAATGCGCGATCGTCACGGCGAGCTTCGGCCAACACGATGCCAGGGAGATCGTGAAGGAGCTGTCCCGTCAAAACATCAATACAACCGCCAGCCTCCGATGGTACGGATTGCTTGACTTCACCGAGAAGCAGGTACAGTCAGCGATCAGGATCTCGCCACACTATTACAACACGGAACAGGAAGTAGACGAGGCGATTGCGGCGATCGGCCGCCTCGTGGATTCAGCGCCTTGTTCGTGAGAGGCATGATCGGCTGAATCATTGGACTGGCAGCTCTACGCCGCTTGCCCCGACGACTACGGAGACTTCGACGGGCCGACGAGAGTGAACCGCAAGCCTCCGAACCGCGCCGGATCGAGCACGACGCTGTCCCGATGCGACGACAGGACGAGCTCCAGCGACTTGGCTGCCCGCTTCGCTCCGGCAAGTGACTCGACTTCCACCAGCATGCTGCTGGCTCTTGGTCCCGAAAGCGAAACCAATCGAATCGCAGGGCCCGCAGGAGGAGCGAAGCGGTCACTCGGTACTTTTTCGGCACCGATCAACCGCTCCCAGCTTTCCCTCGCCGCAGCGAGACTGTCCGGCGCATACGCGAGACGAAATTCCACGATGCGCCTTAGTCCCAGCGGGCCGCCTTTTCGCTCTCGAAGTGCGTTATTGAACCGCGTCCGGCGCTCGTTCATGTCGAACTGATGATACTTCACGACAAAAAACGCGGTGCCCGCGAACGGATGACGGAAGCCCAGCGTGCTCCAGCGCTTGACGCCGGCCGAATCGGTGTACCCCCCGGGGTCACGCGGATCGAGCCCGCGCTGCTTCGATCGATCCGACGCACTGTCGAAATCCACGGCCTGAAAAGCGATGTCACCGAGTTGCGTATCGATTGCCCGCTGGCTCGGAGTGATTTCGAGATTCAGGTCGCCGAGCGCCAGTCCTGTTGAGAACGTCCATGTCGAGCCCGGCAGCGGCCACACGACCGGCAGTTTCAAGGTGTCTGCGAGCAGCGCCACAATCCGTTCGCGCTCGTTCGTTCGGATCATCACGTGATCAACCTGTGCGACGATGGTGCGAGAGGGCGATTGCGTAGGAAGCGACGCCGGCAACACAATATTCACAATGGCCGTGGACGCCCACCAGCCCACCACGGTGAAACGCACCGACGCAGCCTTCACGGTTCCTCCGCGCTCAATGGTCGTTATGAAGTTCCGCCTCAAAAAAGGAGCATCGAGAATGTAACGACGACGCGATCTGGATCACGGAGGTGTGGGACAACAAGGAGAGTCATGGGGCGTCGCACACTCCCGTCAGTCAAGCAGGCAATCGTGACGGCGATGCCGCTCATTGCGGGCTTCGACCCCGGCACTGTCACGACTCCTGTCGGCGGACACGGTTTGAATGCGGCGAAGTCCCGCTGATTCAACTGAAACCCGGCACAATTCTGGATGCGACTACTGGTCGATCGAGCCGTGATCTCATGGCGCCAGCAGTCCAACCTCAAGGAGGCATCATGTTGCTTATCCGGGAAGTAATGTACTGCAAGCCGGGCAAGGTCCGCGCAATGGTCGAAAAGTCTCTCGCGATGGCAAAGCTCAGTGAAAAATCGGGCCTCGGCAAAATGCGAGTCATGACCGACTTCTGCGCCGAGCGTTATTGGACGATAGTGTCCGAGTTCGAGGTGCCGACCATGCAGGCGTTCGAGGAGATGATGCAGGGCCAGGGGCAGAGCCCCGAGCTCAACAAGGAGTTCGAAAAGATCATGGAGGGCTACCACGATCTCGTTGAGCACGGACGGCGGGAGATCTACAAGATCGAGGGCTAGGACAGCGCCCGCCAGGAAGTCGCGCCACTGGATGGCATTCCCGCGCAAGCGAAATCGGAAAGATCTGAAGTCCCGCTAGGGCTATCACCCGTTTCAAGAAAACGAGCGCCCACCAAACCGGAGTCTGGTGGGCGGGGGAACAACGAATCCGCGTGCGCCGAACTAAGTGGCAGGCTGCGCCGGTGCCCTGTCCGAATTCCAGGTGTCGCGGATCAACTTCCATCCTGAGTCCGTTCGGCGGAAAAGGGACAAATACTTACCGTTGTCGATCGTGGCCCCGGTCGTGTCGGTTACGGAGAAGGCTCCGCTGACCCACCCCTGATCACCCCCGATACCAACGCCTGATATGTCGCCGCCTTTGAAGGTAAGCCCGGCAGCCTTCGAGGCCGCAATGTCGCTGGTGAGGTATGCTCGAATTGCTGCCTGACCCACCGCAGCCGGCGCACCTGGAGCCAGGACGATGGCGTCTTCCGCATACAGGTTTGCAACCCCGTCCGCGTCACCCTTGTTGTACAGCTCCCACCATATCGCAGCGTCCGCCCTGAGCTTGGCTTCGTCGGCAGCAGTATCCGTCGGCTTCGCTGTGCAGGCAGCCATCGCAACAAGACTCGATGCAAGCAATAGCATTCTTTTCATGAACACGTGACGTCCCCCAAATGAATGTGAGTCGTTCTTTCGCCCGCTATTCGCACCGGTTGGAACTGCGGTGCGTCATTTCTTTGGATCGTCTCCGCCTGCCCACGCGATGAACTGCCACCGGCCCCCGTCTTTCACCAGGACGTCGGTGTAGCGGCCCCATACCGTCTCACGTTCCTTCTTGTGGTTCTCCCGCGCGATAGAGAATTTACGGCTACTTTTCCGCCCCGAATCCCCGACTGATCCTGAAAACGTGCCCGTCGGGATGACGCACGTGCATCTCGCGGACATGCCACTCCATGTCGGTTGGCGGCCACGCGATCTCGATACCCGCCTCGACGCACTCCTTGTAAACGGCGTCGACGTCGTCCACCCAGATCGACATCCACACACCCTTATCAGCGGTTTCGTCGCCGTCCGGGCCGAAGGTCATCCTGATGGGACTCCTGCCCCGGCCGCCCTGACCGCCCATGCAGAGAAAAATTTCGCACGTGCCAGAGCCGACCGCACCAAAGCCTGGAGGGTCGCCCCACTCCCATAGCTTTTTCCATCCAAGCTTCTCGAACCAGGCGAAGCTCTCCTGAATGTTCGAGACGTTCAGGATCGGCGTCAGCCCTCTCGCGATCATGTCACTGTCCTCCCTTTCCTGTAGGCTGCCGATCACCGCAGGTCGCTGGGTTCCGCCTCAGAGTGTCCGCCGCTGCCGTTGTGATCACGGACGGTCATAGAATGGCGGCGGCTCGACACCTAGCGCGCGAAGATACACGTATCCCTGACCGCGATGGTGAATCTCGTTGTCGATGATGTAGAGCAGCAATCCGTAGATGGGCATCTTCCATTGCCCGAAGGCTGTATCCGTTTCCTGAAACCGAGCGGGGGGAATGGTAGGCCAGAGTTTTTCGATTTCTTCAGTGGTCGAATCCCACAGTTTCAACAGGTCGGCCTTTGTAGTTGGTGGGTCGGGTTTGGTCGAAGGCCATTCTCCGTTGATCATGCCCTGAAGCGTAGGCACCGCCATCCCGATGAACTCCATCGCAAGCACCGCGAAGGTTCGCATCCCGCCAATCGAATAGTTGAAGAGGTCGTTTTCGGGAAACGCGTCGATGACGCGCCGGGTCAGACCGCGATGTCCCTGCCACTGATGGAGGAGCTGCTCGCGCGTGATGACCGGGGAGGAAGAATCTGTGTTCGGTGATGGCATTAGTCTCTCCTTTGACGTCGATTTTGGCCCGTCTCGTTCGACTTGTCCATGGGGGGTCGCGGCTCGATCCGGCGCCGAGCACCCCACAGTCATGGAGAGGCATGCGTTTGCCGTTCAGTGCAGTCAACATTTTTCAGTGAAGTCAACATTCAGGGGCAAATGGCCGCGGGACGTTTCAGCGCCCCTGCATCCATTCCGTGCGGAGCCGCCGCTGCCGCTCTGACACCGCGGATAAAGGCTCGATCCTCACGACCGGGCGGTCGAACCCGCGCATCACGACCTTGGTCTCAAAACGTCCGCTCGGCCGCTGAACCACGATCGACGCGGAATCCCCGATCGCGAATCCGTTGATGAAAGCCCGGAGCTCCGGCCACGTCCGCACCGCCACGCCATTGACGCTCACCAGATGGTCGTTCGTATGCAGCCCCGCGCGGCCCCAGACGCTGTTCGGATCCGCAACGCGCACGCGCAACAAGGGTTCGTTTCCCTCCTGCCACCCCCAGAACCGCTGGTCGCGGCGCGGCTGACCATCGTTCCCCGTTGCCGGCGTCCACGAAGTCCTGCCGACAAGCCCAAGCGGGGCCAGGTAGCGGTCGAAGTCGATCGCCCCACCGCTTCGGACATGCTTTTCGAACACTTCCCCCGAAGCGCAGCGACAGGTGTCATCGACGGCTTTCTGCACGTCCGCGCCAGTGAAGCCGCGGCCGTTGAACCGCGCGTACATGAGGCGCATCACGTCGTCCATCGAGCGCGTGCCGTCCGTGGCACCCCTCACCAGGAGATCCAGTACGCTGCCAATCAATTCCCCCTGAAGGTGCGAGCTGGCCGTGTAATCGCCAAGCGCGCCCGGTGGCGCGTTGTACGCAACGCGGCTCACCTGTTCCGCGGAAAACCGTGCATTACCGGGCGACGAGAGGTAGCGCTCGATCAGGTTCTCGAGGTGTCCAACGCGTGTGGAATCGCTCGTGGGGAGACCGGCCCGTCGGAGAAGCAGGTCTGCATAAAACAGTGTCAGTCCCTCACTGAACCACAGGCCCGCCACGGGCGCCTGCTGCCGGTAGTCGACCTCCCTGTACTCCACCGGCTTGATCGCCATCAGATTCCAGGTGTGCACGAACTCGTGCGCCGTTTCCTCCAGATTCGTGTGCGGATTCCGCGCGAGCTCTGCGCTGAGAGCTCCGAGAGTGACTGAGTTTGGATGCTCGAGACCGCCGCCGAACGCTCCATCCTGGAACAGGAACGTGTACTCGCGATAGGGCATGGTGCCGAACAGGTTCACCGCCTGCGCCGCCAAGCGCTCGATGCCGCGAACGAATGCGGTAGTATCGAAAGGCGTCGCGTTCGGCAGGCTCCAGTAGAAAACACGGTGCGGGACGTCCTTCAGTCGAAAACTCCATTCGCTCATCCTCCCTACCAGCATGGGAGATTCCATCAGCGTGTGGATGTTTGCCGCGACTAAGGTGCGCGCCGCCGAGGTTCCCGCGAGCCCGGTGCCGACACGCCAGCTAAGCGGCAAGTCGAGTTTCACCGACGCTGCTGCCTTCTCCTGGCCAACCACGTACAGAAACGAATGGGGTCCGCCTACCAATCCCCCCGTCGGTGCCAGGAAAGGACGCCACGCTGCGCGAGGTGCGTTCTCACGAGGAAAGCGGACTTTGTAGCGCACGATCACATCGCCCGCTCCGTTGCTCACGTGCCAGAGAACGCTGTCTTGCCGCGAAACCCGGAGTGTGCGGCCGCCCGCTCCTGTGGCGCGCAGATCCTCGACGTATCGCCAGTACTTGTCGTCGTATTCCGGATGTGCGTGCGCTGCAAGGGTCAAGGATGCCGGGGCGCCGCGAACGCGCAGCTCGACTGAAATGCCTGACAGGTCACTCGAATCGACCCGTAGGGTGTAATCGAGGTGCGTGCGACTGGATGAGCTTCCAGTCGTGGTGAGAGACAGGACGGCCAGCGCGAGCGCGGTTTTCAGCATTGTTCTCCGTGATTCCTGATGAGGGTCACGTTTGAGATGCCGGCCAGGGCGCCAGCGTTGCAACGCCGCCGCACCCAATGTGACAACTGGCGCGAATACGTGGAGTTCGGATTCCTGTGGAAGTCTTCCAGCACTGGCACCGTGCCCTTTACTCGGTTCGCCTCTCGACGAAGCGATAGCTCGCGTGGCTGTCGTAGTCGATGCCGTGCTTTTTCTTAAGCTCCTGAATGTGCCTGAGCTGACCCTTCGTGTGCGGGCTCGCGACACCATCGCCGAATGGCTCGTTGGTGTGCAGAAGAATTTCTTCAAGGCAACTCGTCAGGCTCAACCGCTTGTACTCGGCAAGATCGTTGAGCAGGGCTGCAAGTCGCTTCTCCAGGCGCACGGGCACATCTACACGCTCGATCTCCAGCGGTTCGCCGGAGTTGAACAGGTGATGTCCGAATTCAAGCTCGTATCCGTCGAGATCCCTTACTCTGTAATCGCGCAGTCCATAGTGCCTGTCGCCTGGCGGCACCACGATGTCGACTCCTGCAGCGCGATGGAACTCGTAGAGCTCGTCGGCATTTCCGACGACGAAAAAGACTGAGCAGCCATTGGGGCTGGGCGTGCTCTGTTCCAGAAATATCTGTACGTTGCCAAGGCTCAATCCGGCCATCGAAGGCGGATCACCCCACGTGAATGCCAGGGTGAAGCCGAGCTTCTCTTCGTAGAACTCTGCGGCAGCGGAGACGTTGCTGACAGACAATGCCGGGTGAACCTGTTCGCATTCGATGAGCCCGTGTCGCTCAGTGGTCATCGTCTCCTTGCTGGGTTGTTCGGGTGACCGATCCGGCGATGTCATGCGGTTCAACCTCCAGGAGATGACCGCTCGACCGAGGAGCTCGCAGATTTGCCGGCGAAGCCGAAACGTTCGGCTTTGGCCTGCGGTCAGGGTTACGCAAAAAAGTCTACGGTACCCCTCCCGCATTTGGAAGGCGTTTTGCTTTCCGGCGACTCCCAGGTTGACTCGGCGCCTCAATCGCGGGGGGTATTATTCGAACCCCGTCCGCATTCTGGACGCTTGGCATAAGCACTGCGTTGCATCCTTACACACGCGCACCAGAGGTTCAATCGTGAAGCACCCAGGCCATATCGTCGCGCTCGTCGCACTCACCGCATGCACCTCTGCCGTCCGTTCGGGCACCGATCCCGCATCGCCATCAGTCAGTGCCGACCGAATCGCGGCGGACGTTCGCACCCTTTCGTCTGACGCGTTCCTGGGCCGCGGCCCGGCGACGCCCGGCGAGGGGGTCACCGTCAATTACATTCGCGATCGCCTCCAGGCAGCGGGCGTTCAACCGGGAGGCACGAACGGCTCGTGGTTCCAGGAAGTTCCGCTCAGCCAATCCGATATCGTCGGAGCACCGGCATTGTCGGTCAGCGTCAACGGCCGGGCGATTCCTCTTAGACAGGGCGAACAAATCGCCGTGCGCGCCTCGATGCAGAACGTAGATCGCGTCAATATCCAGAACGCGCCGCTCGTCTTTCTCGGCTACGGCATCCGCGCCGCCGAACGCAACTGGGACGACTTCAAGGGCGAAAACGTCCGCGGAAAGGTCGGCATTGTGCTCATCAACGACCCCGATTTTGAGACTGGCCAGGGTGACTTTGGCGGCAAGGCAATGACCTACTACGGCCGCTGGACCTACAAATATGAGGAAGCCGCGCGGCAGGGACTGGCAGGGCTGCTCATCGTGCACGAGACCGCGCCCGCTTCATATGGTTGGGCAACAGTGAAGAACTCCAACACAAACACGATGTTCGACATCGTGCGTGCCAATCCCGCCGAGGTTCATCCGCTGCTCGAGGGATGGGTGCATAGGGATGATGCGGTGAGCCTGTTCAAGGCTGTTGGGCACGACTTCGAGGCACTCAAAACACGTGCACAGACTCGCGAGTTTCGGCCAGTCACGTTGGGCAACGCGACCTTTTCGGCGAGCTATCAGGTGCGGCGGCAGATGATTCGCTCGAAGAACATCCTTGGCCGTCTGCCCGGCACGACGCACGCGAACGAGACGGTTCTCTATGGTGCGCACTGGGATCATCTCGGCGTCGGCGCCCCCGACGCGCGCGGCGACAGCATTTACAATGGCGCGGTGGACAATGGAACCGGAATCGGGGCCGTGCTCGAGCTCGCCCGCGTGTTCGCTGCCGGCTCGCGCACACAGCGCTCCCTTGTCTTCGCCTTCTGGACCGCCGAGGAGAAAGGATTACTCGGGTCGGAGTATTACGCGAGCAATCCGGTTTATCCGCTCGAAACGACTGTTGCGGGCTTCAACATCGATGCACTTGCCGCAACGGGTCCCGCGCGTGATGTGCTCGTGGTCGGCTCAGGTCAGACTGATATTGAGGATCGTCTCAAGGATGTCCTTGCGATGAGCACGCGCGTGATCACGCCCGATCCCAATCCTGAAGCCGGGTATTTCTTCCGTTCAGATCATTTTCCCATGGCGAAGCGTGGCGTTCCGATGCTGTACATGGACAGTGGGTCGGATCTGCTGACGGGTGGCACTGCCGCGGGCCGTGCTGCCGACGAGGCGTATCGGCGCGAGGCGTATCACCAGCCGGCAGATGAATTCAACGCCGCCACGTGGAACTTTGCGGGCATCGCGGAGGACGTCGCTGTACTGTGGCGGTTGGGGACGTCGCTCGCGCAGTCACGTGAGTGGCCCAACTACCGCCAGTCCTCGGAGTTCCGTCCGGTCAGAGACAGGAGCGCGGCGAGACGGCAATAGCCGTCTCGTCCGCGGTAGCCGGCCGGTGAGAGTTGGGGGACGGATGCGTTTCGACTCAATCGCCGCAACTGTCCCCACCCGGTCAGGCGTTGCTCCCTAATTGCCCTCATCATTGTCACTCTTGTTCTTGCACTGCGGATCATCGCGCCAGTCCGTCAGCCCATCGCTATCGTTATCGATTCCGTCGCTGCACTGCGGCTTCGGTTTCAGCCCGCCTCCGCCGCCGGTTTCATTGTCGTCATCGGCGTTCCTGCAGCCAGGATCCGCCGGCCAGTCGATGATCCCGTCGCCATCGCAGGTCGGCGCGCCAATGAAAGGTTGATCGAAGCCCTTTCCTTTCTTGATAACGGCTCTCGCCGCCGCACTTTGCAATTCCCCGAGACGTTGAGCATACATGCTGTATTCAGCCCTACATAGCGTCCTGGTGGTTGTCCTCCCCCAGTAGATGAGGGCTCAGCTCTAAGGAGTTGAGAGGCCGCGGGCCAGCATGCGAGCCAGGCGGTCGATAGATTGACTGCAAGGGGTGAGTATGAATCAAAGGCCGTTCGTCGAAGACATCGAAACGTACGCGCAGGACATCGTGGACACCGTGCGCGAGCCGCTCCTGATGCTCGATACCAACCTGCGTGTTCAAAGCGCGA
>JACCRF010000129.1 GCA_013813715.1 Gemmatimonadaceae bacterium
GCCGCCGCCGCCGGTGATGGATGCGGCGACGCGAGAGCTCATGATGGATGCGCTCAACGCGGCGAAAATGGCCGGAGCCAGCTACGCCGACGTCCGGATCGGCCGATACCTCCAGAATTTCGTCCAGACGCGCGAGCAACAGATCACCAACGTTGTCGACACTGACTCGATCGGCGCGGGAGTACGCGCGCTCGTCGACGGTACGTGGGGCTTCGCCGCGACCCGGACAATGACGAAGGACGCGATCACCGGCGCTGCGAAGAAAGCGGTGGCCGTCGCCAAGGCAACGCGGATCGGCCGCGACAAGGCGGTCGAGCTCGCTCCAACTCCCGTGTTCAAGGACGTTAGCTGGAAGAACGCCTACACGATTGACCCCTGGACGATTCCCATCGAGCAGAAGGCCGATCTGCTCCTCAAGGCCAACGCCGCCGCGATGAAGGCGCCGAACGTGAAGTTCGTTTTCAGCGGAATGTTCTTCAGGAAGAATGAGCGCAACTACGCCAATACCGAAGGCTCCGTCGTCACCCAGACGATCGTGCAAAGCTGGGCGCCGATGCAGTTCACCGCCGTGGCACCCGATCAATCCGATTTCCAGAACCGGGCCGCAGAGTCGCCGCCTGCCGGACGAGGATACGAGTACATCCAGTCGCTGGATCTCGCCGGTAACGCGGTAAAATGGGGTGAAGAGGCGTCACAGAAGCTGAAAGCGAAGCCGGTAGATGTGGGGCGCTACGATCTGGTGCTCCATCCTTCGCACCTCTGGCTCACGATCCACGAATCCATCGGACATCCCACGGAGCTCGATCGAGCAAACGGATACGAGGCCAATTACGCCGGCACGAGCTTTCTCGCGCCACCCGACAAGGTGCTCGGCAAGCTGAAGTACGGTCCGGCCTTCATGAACGTGCAGGGCGACCGGTCGCAGGAAGGCGCCCTGGCGACAATCGGCTACGACGACGAAGGGGTGAAGCCGGATGACTTCCTCATCGTCAAGAACGGAATGTTCAACGACTATCAGACCACTCGCGAACAGGCCAACTGGCTCAAGTGGTGGTACGACTCGCAGGGCCAGCCGACCCGGTCGCACGGTTGCTCCTACGGCGACTCATGGTCGAGCATCCAGTTCCAGCGGATGCCCAACGTTTCGCTGATGCCGGGGGACAAGGAGCAGAGCTTCGAGGATCTCATCGCCGCGACCGACCGCGGCATCGCCATAGTCGGCGACGGCTCGTTCTCGATCGATCAGCAGCGCTACAACGCGCAGTTCGGTGGCCAGGTGTTTCACGAGATCCGTGGCGGAAAGATCGTCGGCATGCTCAAGGACGTCGCGTATCAGATCCGCACGCCGGAATTCTGGAACTCGATGGACATGATCGGCGGGCGAAAGAGCTACCAGCTGGGCGGCAGTTTCTTCGACGGGAAGGGCCAGCCGCCGCAGATCAACGCGGTGAGCCATGGCTCGCCGCCTGCGCGCTTTCGCAACATCAACGTCATCAACACCGGAAGGAAGGCATGAGCATAAGGCGATCGGGCGGATTTGAACGGATGAGGGACAGAAGAGCGCCCAGACGACTGATACGGATCGAGCCAGTCGACGGCATGATCTCCCGCGCGGACTCTCAATCATTGATCGAACGCGTGGTGAAGATGTCGAGCGCAGAAGCCATCGCCGTTGCAGTCGGCAGCAACGAGACGAACAATCTCAGGTTCGCGGCGAACCAGGTGTCGACTGCGGGAAGCGTGTCCGACGCCAATGTGCAGGTTACGAGCTCGTTCGGGCCGAAGCGCGCGACGGTCGTCACCAACGATCTTAGTGACGAGGCGCTTCGCGCCACGGTGAAGCAGTCCGAGGCGCTTGCGAAGCTCTCACCCGACGATCCCGAAGCGATGCCCAACCTCGGGCCACAGAACATCAAGACCGTTAACGCTGAATTCGCGAGTACCACCGGACTCACCGCGGAGGCGCTCGTCCGGGCCGGACTCACTGCGCTCGAACCGGCGCGCAAAGCCGGAGATCTCATCGCCGCGGGATACCTCGTCGCGAACCGCGCGTC
>JACCRF010000131.1 GCA_013813715.1 Gemmatimonadaceae bacterium
TGAATGGAACCGAGGTGCGGACGATCGTTTGCGAGATCACCGAGCCGTCGGTGTTGGCGAAGTTCCTGTCTTCCTTCACGAACGCGAGTCCCGAGTTCACGAAGCGGACGCCCTTCACCGCCATCGCTGCCGCATTGGCCTTGAGCAACAGCTCGGCGCGCTGCTCGATCGGGATGGTGAACGGATCGATTGTGAAAGCGCTCTTCCATGTTGCGTTCGAATGCACCTGTGTCGGTGCGAGCTGGACGGGCTGATCGCGGGCGATGCGGTTTGCTTTTGCGATCGCTACCGCTTCGCGCGCGGCCGCGGCGACGCCGTCGGTAGTCAAGACCTTGGTAGCGCCGAAGCCCCACGTTCCGTCCACCAGCGCACGCACGCCGGCGCCAATCGAATCGGTATCGGCGGTGTTCACGATCTGCTGCTCGCGTGTGAACACGAAGCTGTTGCGGTAGCGGCCGATGCGCACGTCGGAGTAGGTGGCGCCCGCGGAACGCGCCGCGGTGAGCGCGGCGGCCATGAGTGCCTTTACCGTATCGTCCTGTGGCATCTCGACGGTGCCAGGCCGCGAGGGGATGATGGCATAGGCTGGGTTCAACACACCGGCGGCCGCAACGGCCGCGGCTGCCATGCCGCCTTGCTTGAGGAAGTTTCGCCTTGTCTTCACTGATCTGGAGGTTGGGGTGGCTAGCCCTCGAATATCGGGCGAAGGTTGCCCATATCGCAATCGGGATTGGCGGTATTCGGACGATCTGGGGTTGATCTTACAAGAGGCTTACAGTTCAGATATCGCCATTTGAAGGACATAATCCGAATTCCCTCAACCAGAAATGTACGAACACGGCTCGGCCAGCAAGCCTGGACAACCTGCGGCCAGTCGAGCGGTAACTCGTGAACTTACAAAAGAATTACAGCCCCCAGTCACTGCTTTCAACGACGGGCGCGCATAGCTTTCCGGTGCAGGCCGAGCTCGTAACCCAAGGCCCAGAATGGCGCTATCGTCAGTCTCCTCGAAACCACAGTCACAGTCCCGCGAGGATCTCCTCGACGCGGCCGCGCGGCTGCGCGCCGAGGTTGCCAAGCGGATCGTCGGTCAGGAAGAGGTCATCGAGGAGATCCTCATGGCGCTCCTCGCCGGCGGCCACGCGCTCCTCGTCGGCGTCCCCGGCCTCGCCAAGACGCTGATGATCAAGAGCGTAAGCGAAGCAATGGACCTGGACTTCCGGCGCATTCAGTTCACACCCGACCTCGTGCCGAGCGACATCACCGGCACCGAGATCATGGAGGAGGACACGGCAACGGGAAGCAGATCGTTCCGGTTCGTCAAAGGTCCGATCTTCGCCAACATCGTCCTCGCCGACGAGATCAACCGCGCGCCGCCGCGCACGCAGGCAGCGCTTCTCGAAGCGATGCAGGAGCACCGTGTCACCGCCGCTGGTGAAACGATGGCACTCCCCGAGCCGTTCTTCGTCCTGGCTACGCAGAACCCGATCGAGCAGGAAGGAACGTATCCGCTTCCCGAAGCTCAACTCGACCGGTTTCTGTTCGACGTGCGTGTGGGGTATCCCGACGAAGAGACCGAAGTCAGCATCTTGCGCTCGACAACGGGAGCGGACTTCGAGCCGCTTCAGCCAGTGATAAACGGGGAGGAAACGCGTGCGCTCCAGCGAATGGTGCGCGACATCCCCGCCGCCGAGCCGGCGCTCAGATTCGCGGCAAGGCTGGCACGCGCGACGCGCCCCACCGAAAGCGACGCATCGGAGATCGTGAAGAAATACATCCGCTGGGGCGCAGGCCCCCGCGCCGGGCAAGCCCTCATACTCGGCGCCAAGGCGCGAGCACTCCTCGCCGGCAGGTTCGCCGTATCGCCGGCCGACATCGTACGTGTCGCCCGCCCGGTCCTTCGCCATCGCGTCCTTCCGAACTTCGCCGCGGAAGCGAAAGGCATCACCGCCGAGCAGATCATCGATGGGCTCCTCGAGGACGTGAAGCCGCCGAAGAGCGACATCAGGCTGTAGCGACCGATGCCGGATTACGCGGCGCTCCTCGATGCGGTGCGCGGAATCCGCTGGCCGGCGCGATCCGCTGTGCGGGGCGGAATTCCCGGCGGTCACACATCGCGCCTTCGCGGAACCTCCGCCGAATTCACCGAGTACCGTCCTTACCGCCAGGGCGACGACCTCGGCAGAATAGACTGGAAACTGTTCGCGCGGAGCGATCGGGCGTACATCCGGCTGTCGAACGACCGCGCGATTCTTCCGACGACGATTGTTCTCGATGCGAGCGCCTCCATGGCGTTTCCTGTTGACACCAGGGCGAAATGGAGCTTCGCAACCGAGCTCGCGATCGGACTCGCCGCCGTCGCGCGCAGCTCGGCCGACCCCGTTGGGCTGGTAATCGCGCATCACGGAAAACCGCTGCAGCTTCCGCCCCGGACGCGGCAGGGAGTGATTCACGAGATGCTCCGCGCGGTGTCGGATGTGGAGCCGGGCGGAAGCGAGCCGGTTGCGCCGTCGCTGACGGCAGCCACGCGTATGAGTGGCCGCATCGTGATCATCAGTGACTTTCTTGGGGATTCGGAGGATCTGCTGGCCAGTGCTTCACGCGCCGTGGCGGGCGCAAGGGAGTTGCACGCGATTCACGTCGTTGCTTCGGAGGAGATGGATCCTTCGCGCGAGACGCTGCTCGTGGCCGACCCGGAATCGCCCGACATCCGGCGGCCGCTAACTTCCGATGCGCGCGACGAATATCTCGCCGCTTTTGCAGAGTGGCGCGAAGCAGTGTCGCATGCGTGGAGCGACGCTGGCGTGTCGTTCAATCTGTCCATCTCGGGCGCCGAGACAGCGGATCATGCGATTCGCAGGATCACGGCTCCGCGCGGCGTGGCGGCGATCGCGTGACGTTTCTCGCCCCCGGCTTCTTCTACGCCGCATTGGCGGTAGCCGCAGGTGTCGTCGCGCTGCACTTCCTCGTCACGCGGCAGCCGCGGGCGGCAATCCTCCCTACCGCGCGCTTCGTTCCCGATCTTCCGGCAACGGCGACTGCACGCGCGACGCGACCATCCGATCTGTTGCTGATGCTGCTGCGCGCGCTTCTCGTCCTGGCGGCGGGCACGGCTCTCGCCCGACCCGTGTTCCGCCCAGAGCGCCAGCCCGTGGCGAAGGTGATATTGCTCGACGCATCGCGAGCCGTGAATGACTTTGCCGCGGCGAGCAGCAGCGCGCGGGCCTTGTTCACCGATGGAGACGTTTTCGTCCTGTTCGACTCCGCTGCGCGGCAACTCAACGGAAGTCCGCCCGATTCGCTCCCGCGGCTAACGGCTGGTAACGCCCGGGGAAATATCTCAGCCGCGCTGATCGCCGCCCTCCGTGCGGGCAGCGACATCCGGGAGCGCGCGGACAGCATCGAGCTTGTAGTGATCTCGCCGTTCGCGGCCGAAGAATGGGACGCTGCGACCGACAGCATCCGCAAGCTGTGGCGGGGGCGAGCGCGGCTCGTGCGCGTAGCGATGGCGTCTGAGCCTGTTCCCCGGGAATCCTCATCCGTCACGATAGGGGCGCTGTCATCCGACGCGCTGACGGCTACGATGTCGCTTGTTCCTCGATCGTCTGCCGGAAACGTGCGAATAGTTCGCGGAGCGCCGAATGCCACTGACTCGGCGTGGGCTGCGGCCGGTTCGCGCGTTCTCGTCGAGTGGCCGCGCGACGCACAACCTCGCGGGACGGTTGCGCGTCAATCGATGGATTCCGTTGGTGGCGTGCTTGCCGGCAGCTCAACCGTGATCTCCGGCTTCGTCAGAAAGTGGCGGTTCGGCTCCGATTCGCTCAATGGCGTGCGGGTTATCGCGCGATGGCTGGATGGCGAACCGGCGGCGACCGAGCGGCCTATTGGCGAAGGATGTCTGCGATCTGTAGGGGTGCCGGTCGCGCAGGTCGGTGACCTTGTGATCCGCGCCGATTTCATTCGGTTCGTGGCGACTTTTGTTGCGCCGTGTGGCAACCGGACACTCCCGGTACCAGCCAGTGCAGCATCGCTGGCGTCGCTCGCGGGTCCGCCTGGGCTCGCGTCGCGCGATGCGTTTGAACCGCGCAGTGATGTTGGGTCGCCGCTGGCTCCGTGGCTGCTCGGGCTCGCCATCGCACTCGCGCTGGGCGAGCTCTTCGCAAGGAGGCGCGAAACGGCGCCGACCCCCTCACGACATAGCCCATCGCCGCGGCCTGACGGGCAATTCGTGGACGGTATCAAGTCGTGACGGCCATTCAGACGGTAAGGCGAACGCGCGCGACTCTGGCTCTCGCGGGGGCAGGACAGGCTGTTGCATGGGGGAGCGCGGCCGGCTTTTTCCTGCTTGCAGCCCTGGCGTTCGCGGCGAAACTGTTCCCCTCAGTTGCAAACGCATCCGGCTGGCCCATCGTCGCCGCGATCGTTTCCGGTCTCATCACCAGCGGAGCGCTTCTCTGGCGATCGCGGCACGTCGTGTCGCCGGATCGCGTCGCGCTTTGGCTCGAGGAGAGAATCCCCGGCCTCGAGTACTCACTGGTCACCGCGATGGATCCGCGATACCGACATCTGTCGGGTGGAATCGAAGCAGCCGTTGCGCGGGCGCCCATAGGGCATGAGACGTCGCGCGCCCTCTGGAAGGCGCTGTTGCCGGGCCTGGCCGCTGTCTTTGCCGCGGCGGCACTACTATATGTATCGCCGCTGTCCTCATCCGGCGCCGGACTCTTCGGGGCTCGCCGTGGATTCGGAACCGCCGCCGAAGTTCCCGCCGGCAGCCGACTCGAGGGCCTGCGCGTCCGCGTGATTCCTCCAGCATACACCGGACAATCCGCCGTATCGCTCGATGACCCTTCGTCAATCTCCGGCCTGCCGGCAAGCAGAATAGTCGTAAGCGGTGCAGGACCCCAAGCGGGAATCACGGCTTCGGTCGCGACATCCACGGCGAGAGCGGCCGCCGCCGGCGGCCGCTGGTCTGTCTCCATCGTGATGCCGCCGAAACCAGCCGCGCTGACTCTCAGAGATCGAGTTTTTGAGCGCATCATCGTACTTGAGCCGAGGGCCGACCGTCCGCCACGTATCGTCCTCACGGCGCCGGCGCGAGACACTACTATGCGAGTCGCCCGCTTCGTGGTGGATCTGTCGGCCACCGCGACCGACGACATCGGCCTGCGCGGGGCGTGGTTCGAGTACCTGGTGACGACCGGCGCCGGCGAGATATTCAGCGCGAGAACGATCAACACTCCCCTCGTGGTGTTCGGCGGAGCCAGAACGGGATCCATGAATGCCATCCTCGATCTCGCTTCGCTCAAGCTCGGCCAGGGCGACGTCGTCTCGATTCGCGCGATCACGCACGATGTGAACACGCTGAGCGGACCGGGCATCGGAACCTCCGACACGCGCACGTTCCGCATCGCACGCGACAACGAGTACGACTCGGTTGCAGTGGATGCCGCCGCGCCGCCGCCAGTGGACAGCTCGGCCATCAGCCAGCGGATGCTCATTCAGATGACCGAGCAGCTGGTGAAAGATCAACGGAACCTCGCACGCGCCGAGCTGGTCAGGCGATCCACCGAGATCGGCGATCTGGAGGATCGCATCAGAAAAAAGGTGGAAGCGATTCTCTACCAGAAGGTGGAAGAAGAGGGAGAAAACACAGAAGGCGAGGGAGAACCTCCCCAACCGCACATCGAGGCCCATGCGCACTCCGACCAGGTGGAAGCTGTTGCAAACGCCGATCTCAAGGAGGCGCACAACGCGCTGTGGCAGGCGGTTCGATCGCTGCAGATCGCGGAGCCCGCGCCGGCCCTTCCGCCGATGCGCATCGCGTTGAAAGCACTTGATCGTGCCCGGCTTGCGAACCGCCTGTACCTGCGGGGCGTGCCACCGCGGATCGTCGTTGACCTTCAACGCGTCCGAATGACGGGAAAGGAGAAAGGCTCGGCGAGCACGCGCACTCCGCGAACGGCGGCGGACTCGTTGCGCGAGCGCCTCGACCGGCGCTTCAGCGAGGCGCTCGAGATGATTCAGCGATCTCCCGAGGGTGCGGTGCGGGCGTTCACGCTGCTCCGGGTGGACGCGCTGTCGGAGGCGCCTGCGTTCGCCAGCGCACTGAGTGAAGCGATTGATGCATTCAGAAATGGACGAGATGCCACGAACCCCCTCTTACGCGCGCGCCGCGCTCTGGCTGGCGATCCGCGCGCCGTTCCTGGGCTCCCATCCTGGTCCGGTGACTGGTGAGCGAGTTCGTCTTTTGTACAGGCCGGTACGAATCGGGGGACTGGGACAGCGCGCCGACTGTGCCCGCCAACCTCATCGATTCCGTCGCGCGTTACACGCAGATAGAAACGGCGCCCTCAGGCGCTATCGTATCATTGTCATCGACCCGGCTACTCGACTATCCGCTCGTCTATCTAACCGGCCATCTGCCTTTCCGCTTCACGGAAGCGGAGCGGGCTAACGCGCGCCGTCTAGTAGAGCGGGGCGGCATGATTTTCATCGACGACCACAACCACGATGTCGGCGGTGTCTTTCACAAAACGGCGGTCGAGGAAATAACGCGCACCTTTTCGACCCCGCGCGAACTCCCTAACGATCACGCCCTGTATAATTGCTTTTTCAGGTTCGACGACGGCCCCCCGGCGACGAGCCACGAGCTCAACGGCTGGGGTGACAACCTCGTTCACAAGAATCTTCAGGCGGTCATGGCGGGCGACCGCATAGGAGTGCTGTACAGCAACAAGGACTACAGCTCGGAGTGGAACTACCACCCGGACAGCAAGCGGTTCTCGACCATAGACAACACGCGCTTCGGCGTGAACATCATCGTGTATGCCCTCACGCGCTGAAGCACGGCAAACCGTCGAGGGCGTACTGCGCGCAGTGAGCATCGGAACGCTCGCCTGGATGCTATGGACGTCGCTCGATCATGACAGCACCGTGACCGTCGCGAGGGCGAACTCGGCCAGCATCGGCTCCGCCCTTCGCGACTGGACGCTGGAAGGAACTGCGCCTGCCCGGATCTCTGTGAGCCTCGACAGCGCACCCCTGCCAGTTGTGCGTGACTGGCTCGCGGCGCTTGGCGCGGCCGGAAGCAAGTTGAGCTGGAGCGGTGATGTGCCTGCCGTCGGTATTGGAGTTCGACCAATTCCCTCGCCCGCGGGTGGGCTGACTGTGCTGGTTGCCGCGCCGAGCGGCACGCTCGCAACGTTGCACGATGAGGTCGGACCGCTGGATACAGTCGAGGCACGAAACGGGGGCGCGCGATTCACAATTCCGGTTGTGAGCGGCGCGATCACCGCGCGTGTCGAAGGAACAGTCGGGGAATCGGTCGCGCGCGACAGCGTGCGGCTTCGCCGCGTTCTCGTCATCGGACGCGCGGGATGGGAGTCCAAGTTCGTCATCGCCGCGCTCGAGGAATCGGGATGGATGGTGGATGCGCAGATCGCGGTGGCGCCTGGTGCGTTTGTCACGCAGGGTGGCGCTGCATCGCTTGATACTGCACGGTACTCGGCCATTCTTGCGCTCGACGAGACGGCGGTTGCGCATGCGCAGCGTATCGCAGCGTACGTCGCGAGCGGTGGTGGACTCGTGCTCGCTGGTTCGGCCGCATCGCTCCAGGCGTTCGCTTCGCTGCGTGCCGCAACGCCGGGCAGGACCATGACGGTACCGGAACAAACGGCGGAGCCACCGCCCACAACGCTTCAGACTCTGCCGCTGGCGGTGCTGGCCTCGGGGAGCGACGCGGTAATCCTCGATCGGCGCGGGTCGCGCGTAGCGGTTGCGGCGAGAAGGCACGGCAGCGGCCGCGTGCTTCAGTACGGATATATCGATTCCTGGCGATGGCGGATGAGCGGCGGCGAGACGTCGGTCGTCGAGCACCGCGCTTGGTGGACGGGCGCAGTATCGAGCGTCGCGTACGTTCCCACGTTCGCTCTCGCCGAGCGTAGCGATCTCGACAATGCGCCCCTGGCACATCTCGTCGAGGCGCTTGGTGAACGGTCGGCGACCCCATCCGCCAGTCTCGCCTCGGCGGCAGGGTCAATCTCATTGTGGTGGCTCTTTGTGCTTGTGTCGCTGTCGCTGCTGGCTGAGTGGGCGTCGCGCAGACTAAGGGGTGCTCGCTAGGACACACAATCGAAGACCGCCCGGCGATCTCGCTATTGCCGCGTGATCCGGCGCGGTATCGAATATACTTCCCCTCCATTCGATCTCATCTGCCCCGAATGACTGAGCATCCACGAAGCGGCTACGATGCGCTCGAGCTGATCGGCGAACTTTATGACGCCGTGCCCGCCTACAACGCGCGCAACGATGTTGCCTTTTATGTCGAAGAGTCCCGCCTCGCCGGTGGTGAGACGCTCGAGATTGGATGTGGTACTGGTCGCGTGCTCCTGCCGATCGCCCGAACGGGCATGCGTATCACCGGCATCGACGAGTCGCCGCGCATGCTCGATCGATGCCGGCTGAGGCTCGAACAGGAACCGGAGTCAGCGAGGGCTTGCGCGAGCCTGCGGCAGGCCGACATGCGGAACTTCCATCTCGGGAAAACCTTCGCCCTCGCTACCATACCCTTCCGGCCATTTCAGCATCTCCTGAGGGTGGACGATCAGACCGCGGCATTGCACGCGATCCACCGCCACCTGGATCCCGGCGGCCGCCTCGTCTTTGACGTATTCAATCCCGACATGCGCCTGCTGGTGAAGGACCGAACCGCGGAAACGGAGGACACCCCTGAAACAAAGCTGCCCGATGGGCGGTCGTTCAGACGGGCGTCACGAGTTATTGAAGTGCATCCCGCCCGGCAGGTCAGTGATGTTGAGCTCATCTACTATCTGACGGCCGGCGCCAGCGAAGAGGTGCGGCTGGTGCACGCTTTCAGCATGCGCTGGTACTGGCGGTACGAGGTCGAGCACCTGCTGGCAAGATGCGGTTTCGATCTGGTCATGATATATGGTAACTTCGATCGGTCGCCCCTCAACGAGGGGTCGCCGGAAATGATCTTTGTCGCGGAGCGACACTGATGGATATCCTCTACGGATACCTGCAGAAATACTGGAAGCTTGTGGCGCTTGCGCTCGTGCTGGCGGCGATCAACCAGGTCTTTTCGCTGCTCGACCCGCTCATCTTCCGTCATGTCATCGACAAGTACGCGACGCGGTACAAGGACTACACGACGGAGCAGTTCATCAGGGGCGTGTCGGTCCTTCTGGGAATGGCGGTCGGCGTCGCTTTCGTGTCACGGGTGGCGAAGAATTTCCAGGACTACTTCGTCAACGTGATCGTGCAGCGGCTCGGTGCCGAGATGTACTCGGATGGAATTCGGCACTCGCTCGAGCTGCCCTACTCCGTGTTCGAGGACCAGCGGAGCGGCGAGACACTCGGCAAGCTTCAGAAAGTGCGCAGCGACGTCGAGAAGTTCATATCGATGTCCATCAACATGCTGTTCACCACGCTCGTCGGCGTGATCTTCGTGATGATCTACGCGTTCAGCGTACACTGGGTGATCGCCCCGGCTTTTCTTCTCACGGTACCGCTGCTCGGACTGTTGAGCTCGGTGCTCAGCAAGCGCATCAAGGTGATCCAGAAGGAGATCGTGTCGGAGACGACAGCGCTCGCCGGCTCGACGACTGAATCGCTGCGGAACATCGAACTTGTGAAGAGTCTCGGCCTGGCGGAGCAGGAAGTTCTCCGGCTGAACGCGACGACGGGGAAGATTCTCAAGCTCGAGCTGAAGAAGGTGAGATATCTCAGAAGCCTGAGCTTCATTCAGGGAACGTTCGTCAATCTCCTCCGGACGACGATTCTCTTTCTCATGCTCTACCTGATCTTCACGCAGAAAATCACGGTCGGGCAATTCTTTTCGCTGCTCATCTACTCGTTCTTCATCTTCGGGCCGCTCCAGGAGCTGGGAAACATCATCAACACGTACCGGGAGACGGAGGTGTCGCTCCAGAACTTCCGTGACATCCTGAACATCCCTAAGGATCCGAAGCCGGCCGATCCGGTGCCGCTCGATGAGCTCAACCGGCTGGAGTTTCGGAACGTCAGCTTCATGCACCAGACGGCGACGCAGCCCGCGATAAGCGACATCTCTTTCTCAGTCGATCGCGGCGATACCATCGCGTTCGTCGGTCCATCGGGGGCTGGGAAGACGACCCTGGTGAAGCTGCTCGTAGGTCTCTATCCCCCGAAGCAAGGTGAGATTCTCTACAATGGGTTTTCGAGCGACGTGGTGGATCTCGACCATCTTCGCGAGCAGATCGGATTTGTCACACAGGACACGCAGCTTTTCTCGGGGACGATCAGGGAGAACCTGCTCTTCGTGAGTCCCAATGCTACCGATGAGGAATGCCTCGACGTGCTGCACAAGTCGGCGGCGCACACCCTGCTCGCGCGCGCCGACAAGGGCCTCGATACAGTAATAGGAGAAGGCGGCGTCAAGGTATCGGGCGGTGAGAAGCAGCGGCTGTCCATCGCGCGAGCGCTGCTTCGGCGTCCGCATCTTCTCGTGTTCGACGAGGCCACGTCGTCACTCGATTCGCTGACCGAGGAGGAGATCAGCCGCACGATGCGTGAGGTCGCGAGCGACAGGGCGGTGATGACGATTCTGATCGCGCACCGGCTGTCGACGGTGATGCATGCTGATTCGATCTTCGTTCTGGAGAGAGGGAGAATCGTGGAAGCCGGCCGTCACGAGGAGCTGCTCGACAGGAAGGGACTCTACTTCGCGATGTGGCGGCAGCAGGTCGGGGAGAGGAGGCAGCCGGCGCTTGGGGCCGGTACGCCCAGGCGGGACGCGGTTGCTGTGGGATAGAAGATGTGATGACGCGGTGTGCAAGCAACAAGCCTTAGACCGTCCCATAGCAGACACTTCAACGAGTCCAGAATGAAAGCTGCAATATTACTGACGATGGCCGCGGTTCTCGCCGCATGCAGTGGATCAGAGCCCGGCACCGGGGAATCGCAGGGCGGGTTTACTGGATCCGCCGATCAGGCAGCGTCGTCCCCACCCATGGTGAAGGAAGGGCGGCAGTCCCTGGTGCAGACGGGAGCGGCCGCAGGGGCGAATCAGGAGAGGGAGAAAGCGGCCGGCGCGCAGTCGGGTATTGCGACCGGCCCGGCGGGATCGTCGGAGATCGCCCCTAGCATGCTGATACGAACGGGGAGCGCATCCATTGAAGTCGAGCGGCTCGATCCGGCGATCATCAAGGTGCGCCAGCTCGCGACGCAGCTCGGCGGCTATGTCGCGAATTCGTCCATCAGCGGCGGTCGCGACCAGGTGCGGAGCGCAACCCTCGAGCTCAAGATTCCCGCGGCGCGATACGACCAGGCGGTGAGCGGGCTCGGCGGCATAGGCAAGGTAGAGGCGGTGAATACTTCCGTCGAAGACGTCGGTGAGGAGTATGTGGACATCACGGCGCGGGTCACCAACGCGAAGCGTCTGGAAGAACGTCTCGTCGGCCTGCTCGCGACGCGAACGGGGAAACTCGAGGATGTTCTGGCCGTCGAGCGGGAGCTCGCGCGCGTCCGCGAGGAGATCGAGCGATACGAGGGACGGCTTCGCTTTCTGAGAACACGCGCAGCGGTCAGTACGTTGAGCGTAACAGTGCACGAACCCGCCCCACTTCTCGGTCAGACACCCGGCGAGAACCCGATTCTTTCGGCACTGAGGCAGGCATGGCGCAACTTCGTTGGCTTTATCGCTGCGTTGATCGCCTCGCTGGGCATCGTCATACCGGTTGCTGCGCTGGTCGCGGTTGGGTGGGTGATATACCGGCGGGTAAGGAAGACGCGGACATAATAGCGACAAGCCCGCCGCTGCCGCCGCCGGCGCCGAGACGCTCCCAGCTGCGCGTCTTTGCGAAACCGGTCCCAAGGTCTCTATAAACCTCAGTCGGGTATCCGGCATCCTATGGATGACACGGGAATGACCACACAACCGGCGGCCTCGAATGCGGCAATCCCGCTGACCTCAGTGGATGACGGGCTTCCGTCCGATGTAATCCGCCGCGCGCAAAGCGGGGATGTGGACGCATTCGAGGAGATCTATCGCCTCCATTCGCCGCGGGTGTACGCCCTCTGCCTGCGGCTGTCGGGCGGAGGGAGCATGGAGGCGTCGGAGCTCATGCAGGACGTGTTCATTCGCGTGTGGCGGGGGCTCGGCACTTTTCGAGGCGACAGCGCATTCACGTCGTGGCTGCACCGGCTCGCCGTGAACGCGATGCTCGAGGCGGCGCGGAGCGAGAAGCGGCGCACGGCCCGGGTACTATCGATGGAGGATCCGGACAGCATCGGGGCGCACGCTGCGAGCGTTTCTCCCGATCTGCAGATGGACCTCGATCAAGCGATTGGGAAGCTTCCACACCGGGCGCGAATGGTGTTCGTTCTGCACGACATCGAAGGTTACCAGCACCATGAGATCGCGCAGCAGATGGGAACTGCAGTTGGAACCGTAAAGGCACAGTTGCACAGGGCGCGCAAGCTGCTCATCGAGGCATTGGACAAATGACAGACGAAACCATTGACGAGGAACGCCTGCGCGATCTGCTCGCGCGGGCAGAGGCACTTCCCAGGAGCATAGCGCCACCGGCCGATGCGTGGCGGGAGATCCGCGCCGTAATCGATCAGGATCGAGGCGCAGAAACGAGCAGAGGGCGCGGAGCAGATTCACAGTTCGTGCGCCCTGGCCGTGGGGTTTCGGTGATACGATTGTGGCAGCGGCCTCAGTTTCTCGCGGCAGCAGCGCTGCTGCTCATCGCCGGTTCGTCCGCCATCACGGCAATCGCAATCGGCCGGCGCGGCGAACCCGAAAGGAGGACGGTCGTCACGGGTATTGACGCCCGCGCAGCGACGCAAAAACCTCCGAGCTCGGCCGCGCCAGCATCGCTCGCCGAATTCACCGTGATCGAGAACGAATACATCCTCACGGCGGGCAGGCTGTCGGAGCGGCTCGAGGCACAGCAGGACAAACTGTCTCCGGAGACAGTCGCAACGCTAAAGGAAAGCGTGCGCATCATAGATGCGGCGATTCTCGAGGCGCGTCGCGCGCTGGCCGCTGACCCCGCGAACGCCGAGCTTGTCGAAATGCTTTCCGGATCCTACGAACAGAAATTGGATCTGCTGCGGAGAACCGCCGAAATGGCACGGAGCTGATGAATAAAATGAGGTTTCTGCCGCTGATCCTTGCGACCCTGCTCCCGGTAACCGCGGCCGTGGCGCAGGCCACACTCGACAGGGGACTTCGACTCAATACCGATGGCTCGATCCGCATTTATGCGCTCGCTGGAAGTGTGCGAATTGTCGGCTGGAATCGAGATTCAGTCGCCGTCCGCGGTACGATGGGGAAGGGAAACAGCTTCCACATGGGCGGCGGGAAGACGGGGATGAAGATGTTCGTCGAATCTGTCAACGATCGTGACCCGACCCCGGCAAATCTCGAGGTATCGGTACCGCTGAAGAGCAAGCTCTGGGTGAAAACAGCGACTGCCGACATCGATGTCTCCGGGGTCACCGGCAGCCTCGATCTCTATGTGGTGAGCGGCACAATTCGCGTCGCCGGCAAACCTGCTGACGTGAATGCGGAAGCGATCGACGGCGACATCCGCATCATCGGCTCGCCCACATGGGTACGGGCAAAAAGCGCGAGCGGAGTTGTGTCGCTGAAAGGAGCCAGCGCCGACGTGTCACTATCGACCGTGAGCGGCGGCATCATCGTGGACGGAGGGAGGTTCGAGAGAGCGAAGTTCGAGACCGTCACCGGCAACATCAACTTTGCGGGGAGCTTCGAGAGGGGAGGACTGGTGAACTTCGATACGCACAGCGGTACGATACAGCTCCGTGTGCCGTCCGCTGTGTCCGGAGATTTCGACGTCGTCTCGATAGCCGGAGGGATCTCGAACAAGCTCACTTCGAGGAAGCCCATCCCCGGTCGCTATGGAAGAGGGGCTGAGCTGGTGATGACGAGTAACGATGGAGGGGCTCGTATCGCGATCCGAACGTTCAAGGGTGCTGTGACACTGGTTCGATCGAACTGAGCCGAGAGCTTTTCTTCCAACCTCCCGCCGCCAACCGGCATCGTATGTGTGGAAGCGTATGCTTCGCTGCTCACTCACTATCGGAGGCTCGCCATGCTGTTCACACCACTGCGCCGGCTGTCAATTGTCACCGCGCTATCTCTCGTCGCCTCGTCACTCGCTCTCTCCGGGCCTCCCTGGCTCGCGATCGAGTACCCGGTAAACCCGCATGACCCGAATACGCGCGGAGCGTTTCTCACCGTTCGCACATATCACCATGGCGACCTGCTCGGCTACGAGATCAACGGCACGGCGGAAGGACTCGTGAATGGGAAGCGGCAGTCGAGCAGGCTCGACATCCGGCGTCTCCCACAAGCCGGTGTGTACGCCGTTCGCTGGCAGAAACCGGCGGAGGGAACCTGGGTGCTGCACATCACGACATCGCGCGACGGAAATCATGCAGCATCGGCGCTCGTTTCAGTGGACAGCCGCGGACGTGTTGCCGGCGTGACCGTTCCGTCGAACCCGATCGAGGGAGGGCGCTGGCAGGTTCCGCGGCGTGTCGCGAACAATGAAGTCGAGGCGCTGCTTCGGGCGCCGAGGATGTAGGGACATCGAACCACGGAACTGAGAACTGTGGAACGTAGAACTACCAGGCTGTCGGCCGCCGGCGGCTCGAAGTTCCAGATTCTGTTCTGCCTGAGCTAAGGATTGAACCAGTAGGCCAGCTTGACGAGGAACGTGTTATTCGGGTGCTGGCTGAATACATCTGTCAGGTCGCGGCGGAAGCTGAACTCATTGCCGTCGGGTCCATCGAGCTCGCGGCCCTGCGCCCAGACGAAAAATAGCGTCGAGCCCGGCATGTACTCCCAGCGAACCACCGTGTTCGAGCGGAACTGCTTGAAGCTGAAGCCGCCCGGGTCGCCGCCAGCGGTGTACGGCCGGAAGCGGTCGGAATACTCAGGCGCCTGCGCGTCAGCGATCTCGCGCCAGTTCGAGTAGTCACCCGTGGAGACGAATGGCTGGGCATAGATCTGGAGCGAAAGATTGGGCGTCGCGGTGTAGTTGATGCGCGACGTGAGGCTCAGCGTCTTCTGATCGAGCCGGGCAAAGGTGTAGTGCGTCGTATCCGCACCGATCGTCCCAAAGTTGGCGCGCCACTGCTTGTCGTTTACATCCACGCTGTAATTGAGGCCGAGCGATGCGCTGAACTGGCTGGAGAGGCGGAACTGAAAGTTGGGATCGAGCCACCACGACGTCGAGTTTCCATCGTCGCCCTTCCATCCACCGGCGAAGAACCCGACAGTGTATGCCTTGCGGCTGTCGGTCTCGAATCCGGCCCAGACGTCGGTATTCGCTGACTTCCTCAGGGCCGGCCCGCCGCGCGCCTCACGATCATTGAACGTTCTCGTAAAGTCGCCGTGATTTCCACCGACGTGTGCCCACCAGAAGCTCGGAAGCTGGATGTGCCAGTTGGTGTTGAGCCCCACGGTCAGCGGCAGTCCGCCAGTCGTCCACTTCTACATTGTGTTGAAGTTGAAGAACGCACGCTGGTACAACGGCTTCGGCGTGTTCATCTGGAGAGCGAACCAGTTGCGGAACATCTGCTCGTCGGCGCGCGACTGAAAGCCAAGGTCGTTCGTCTCGAATCCAGGCGAGAATCGCTGGAACACGCTCTGGAATCGCGTGATTCCGCCGCCGAACTTGCTGACAGTCAAACGCTGGGCGTTGCCAGTGAGGGACGTACGTGTCGGATCGTACTCGATGTCGTCATCGGGCCGCTGGTACCGGTGCACGCCGTCGCGCTGCGTGTTCGCGATTGCTGCTTCCGATCCGTTGATGACGCTGCCCGCAACGTATGCGGTGAGCTCGTACCGCTTGTCGAGGAAGCGATGGCGCAAATCCACACCGCCGGTGTACGCGGATCCACGGAGAAAATTCTCGGTGTTGGCATCGAGGGCGCGGTTCACGCCGGTGATCATCGCCCCGATTCCCGTCTGCCCGTCGCGGAGATCCTGCTGAACGCGTCCGACCGCGTAATTCGTACGCGGCTCGATCGTGCGATCGTCCGTTCCTACCTCGCGCTGCGTCATCGCGTCGAGGATGCCAACGGAAAGTCCCTTGCCCAGCCGGCCGGTGAGCTTCCCTGCGCCGAGTATGGTCGTGTTGGTCGCGCTCGTCGCGTCGCCGTAGAATCCGGAGAGCTGCGGCGACCGGCCGATGCGCCGCGAGTAGAAAAGGCCGGTGCAGCCCGAGTCAATGTCTCCGCAACTGGTGCGGAAGGTAAAGATCCCCGATCCCTCCAGAAAGAAGGGCCTCCGCTCCTCGAAAAACTGCTCGAACGCCGAAAGATTCAGCACGGCAGGATCGGCCTCCACCTGACCGAAATCGGGGTTGATCGTTGCGTTAAGTGTGAGGTTGGACGAGAGCCCGTACTTGATATCGGCTCCGGCGGCGACCGACTGTGGATGCTCGTACGAGCTTCCCGAAGGCCGTGTCTCGTTCTTCGTGACGACATACGGAGCGACCTCGAGCCGGCTCGGCGAGCTCAGTCCGCGGATTCCCCCCAGCTCGCCTGCCTGCGATACGTATCCCTGACGATCGCGATAGTACAGAGGCCAGCTGATGCGAGCACCGGTTCGTGCGACGTCGCGTACCGCCATGAACCCGAATGTGTGCTCGGACCTGTTTGGAAAGCGGAGCTGGCTGAAAGGGATGCGGAACTCTGCCGTCCATCCCAGAGAATCAACAGCCGTAGCGACGTCCCAGACGGCATCCCAGGTCGCGTCCTCGTTGGTGTCGTCGGAAACGTAGAAGTCGCGCTTCACGCCAGCAGGATTGACGGCGAACTGATAAGCCGTACGCCGGTCGTGATAGGAGTCGATGATGAGCTTGAGCTGCTCCGACTGCGTCCGGACATCGCGACGACTGAGTAGCGAGACGATGCTGTCCGGGGCGGGATCGAACATCCGCGCCATCACATAGAGATACTTGTCGTCATGCACGACTCGGAGCTCGGTCTTGAACCGCGTCTCGGCGCCCTGCTTGGGCTCGTACTCGAGGAACTTGTCGATGATCTGTGCGTTCTTCCACGCTTCGTCGTCGAGTTTTCCATCGAGCGCGGGGGTTGCCGACGCCTTCGAGGCTACTGCTGCGGTGGCAGTCGCGCTGCCTAGCGGTGACTCGGGCGCATCGAATCGGATCGGTGCCGGTGTCGAGCTTGCAATGGCAGTGGTACCCTGTGCGGCGAGAAAGCACGGGCAGAGAAAGGCGGTCGCGAACGTGAGGAGTTCCATTGTTGTTTCCGCTGAACAGTGCGGCTCGTGGAGTTGAATAGCGCGATCATGTCGGTTACGACCTCTGACAACGCCAGGTTTCAAAAGGTTTGGGGGTCTGCTGGCGCGTGCGCGCGAATAAGTTTGACAATGCGCGCGCGTACATCTTATGTTGCGCGCCCTGCCTCGCACCCCCCGGAGCGTCACTCTTACGACAATCTGACACGTGTTCGGATTCTTCCATGGCGGGCAGGAGAGAGATGGCTCGTACGTGTCCTCGGTCGCGGACGCAGTTGCGATTCTCGATTCCGCAATGTCAGAATAGGTGCTGAACTTGAGAAGAAGGGTGTTTCGCTGCGAATGAAGTCATGTCTGGTGATGGTGCCGTTGCTGACTATTGTCACGGCGGGCCTGGGAGCGCAGGTGTCGCCGGTTGCCCCGGTTCAACGGTCGCCGCAAGCTGGCGTGACGGTCACCGGCGTGGTCGTCGCCGACGGAACGGGCTTCCCGCTACCATACAGTACGGTCACGATCGAATCGATCGGACGGGAGCGGTTCACTGATCAGGCAGGCACGTTCGTCTATTTCGCGGTGCCGCCGGGCAGCTATCGTGTCCGCATCCGCCAGCTCGGCTACACTCCTGTCGACACCACCCTGATCGTGCGACCCGGCATCGGCAGGACAACCTTTACAATGGCGCGCGTGCCGACGGCGCTCGCCGAGGTGCAGGTGAGCGCGCCGCCGCGGAGGTGCATTGTTCCCGACGAGCACGGATTCGTGGATGATCCTGAGCTTGCGACCGTGCTTGGCGAGGCTCGCAAGAACGCCGAGCGGGAACGTCTGCTGCGAAGGACCTATCCGTTCGAGTACCGACTCGCGCAGTCGCACGACACGTACGACCTCTCCGACAGTACCCACACGGTGAGGTACGACACGATGACCTTCCGAAGCGACGACAACTGGAAGTATAGAAAGGGCAAGGTTGTGGGCGACGATCGCAACCGGCTCTTCGGCGACATCCGCGTGATGCGTCTCCCGACGCTCGGCGACCTCGCCGATCAGCGCTTTCTCACCGCCCACTGCTTCAAGTACTCGGGGATATACGAGCAGGACGGGGCGCCGACCCATCGCATAGAATTCGCGCCCGACTCGACTATCCGCGCACCGGATGTCGAGGGCTCGATTTTCATCGACAGCGCGACCTACCTCATCCGCCGGGCCGAGTTCCGGTTGACGCGGGGAGGTGCGGTGAAGCCCGCGATACTGGGAATGACCGTAACGACTACGTACCGGGAAATCCTGCCGAATGTGGCGCTCTTCGATGAGATTCGATCGGTTCAGCCACTGGGAGTCACGGGTCCGCGCGGGCGGAAGACTGAATTCCGGGAGTATCAGCAGTTGCTCAGTTTCCGTTTCTTGCGGGGAGGTCCACCGGGGACGGACGGGCACAAGTGGATATCCGCTACCGCGTCATCGAAGGCAGATTCGTCCGCTTCTCCCAGGATTCTCCCCACATCGGCGTCGCAGTCTCCGCCGCCGGGCTGAAAAACATCTGCTGTAAGTAAGTAGCCACTTGCACGCGTCCAGGCCACTTTGTAGTTTGCTGGCCATGGACACACGAACCATGATTCTGAACGCTGCGGCGGAGGTCTTCGCCCAGCATGGGTTCAGAGGATCCACGACCCGCCGCATCGCGGACGCGGCCTCGGTAAACGAGGTCACGATTTTCCGCTACTTCGGCTCCAAGGACGCGCTTCTGCAGGAAGCGATAAGCAGCTCGGCGGGCACCGCGTTCGCTCATCATCTCCCCAGCGAGCCAGTCGACCCCGAGCGGGAGCTCGGGGAATGGTGCACTACCCTCGTGAAGCATCTTCACGCTCGACGCGCCATGACCCGCAAGGTCATGGCTGAAATGGAAGAGCGACCCGAGATGACGCCCTGTGCCGTCCAGGCGCCGGCGCGAGCAACCCATGAGCTTTGCAGTTATTTCCGCAAACTCAGGAGCAACGGATTTACCGACGAGGACTTCGACGAGATCGGCGCCGCCACGATGTTGCGGGGCGCACTGTTCCACGACGCAATGGCTCGCGACATGATGCCCGACGTGTTTCCAAAGCCGGCGAGCAAGGCGGCGGCTCGCTATGCACAGCTGATCCTCCGCGCAATCGGGGTGCGAACAGGCCAGGCGAATGCAAGCACGCCTGTCGGTACGAAGACTGAACCCCCGACATCACTCGACTCGTAAAGCAACCATGACCGAGCACACCAGCAACAATCGCGATCATCTCGCGCGCCGTATTCTTGCCTGCCTGGTAGCTGCGCACGCAGTGTCACTGCCATTCGCGCCCGCACTCGTGGCGCAGCAGCCGGTGCCGATATCCGTTTCCACTCCTGTCGGCGCCGTTGCGCTGTCGCTCGATGACGCGGTGCGAATGGCCGAAACGCAGAGCGAAACCGTGCGGATGGCGCGCGCGGGAGTGCAGCGCAGTGAGGGCCAGCGACTTCAGGCGCGCAGTCAGTTCTTTCCGCAGATCTACGGTTCGGGCGGGTACACGCGCACGCTAAAGTCACAGTACCACGGATTCGGCGGAGAAGCCGAGCCCGATACGTCCACGAAGCCAGCCCCGCCTGAGCCGCCGTGCGACGCGTATCTGCGCGACGCCAATGCCTCGGTGGCGGATCGCCTGGCTGGTCTCGAGCAGGCATCACGCTGTGGCGCGGGAATCGATCCATTCGCTTCGTTCAGCAGCCTTCCGTTCGGCCAGGCAAACCAGTACCAGATCGGCGTCTCGGTGACGCAGAATCTGTTCAGTGGAGAAAGGGTGGGCGCGCAGAATGCCGCAGCGGCAGCGGGACGCCGTTCGGCTGAGGTTGAGCTCACCGCGCAGCGCGCGCAGATCATCCTCGACATCACGCAGGCCTACTACGATGCCGCACTCGCCGACCGCCTCGTGTCGATCACCGACGCATCGTTCACGCAGACTGAAAACGTCCTGCGCCAGGTGCAACTCAACAAGAACGTCGGCAACGTCTCCGAGTTCGAGCTGCTCCGCGCGCAGGTGACACGCGACAACCAGCGCCCGCAGGTGATTCAGCGGCGAAGCGACGCCCAAGTTGCGTACCTGCGCCTCAAGCAGCTCCTCAACATCCCACTCGAACAAGCGGTGATGCTCACGACCCGGATCGAAGACACGGATGCGGCAACCGCGAGCATTCGTCTCGCCGGAGTGTCCGTCACCTCGTACGAAGCACCGGACACCTCGTCGGCGAACCGTGCCGCGGTGCGGCAGGCGAGCGAAGCCGTTCGCGCCCAGGAAGAGCTGTTCAGGGTCGCACGGTCGCAACGCATTCCTTCACTCTCGCTCACCTCCCAGTACGGTGCGGTTGCGTATCCCGCTTCCGGATTCCCCGGCTCGGGCGACTTCCGCGCCAACTGGACAATCGGCATCGCGACGCAGTTTCCGATTTTCACCGGCGGACGCATTCGCGGTGATGAGCTGGTAGCCAAGGCCAACATCGCCGAGTCACGGGCGCGACTGCAGCAGGTTCGAGAGTTCGCTGCGCTCGACGCGCGGGTCGCGATCAATGCGCTCAATCAGGCGAACGCAGCCTGGGAAGCGAGCCGTGGTACTTCGGAGCAGGCGGCCCGGGCGTACACCATTGCCGAGGTCCGCTATCGCGAAGGGATCTCGACCCAGCTCGAGCTGAGCGACTCGCGAATCCTGCTCGAGCAAGCGACGGCGAATCGCGCGCTTGCCGCACGCAATCTCCAGATTGCGCGCGTCAAGCTCGCCCTCCTCCCGAATCTCCCGCTCCAGGCCGGCCTGTCAGGCCAGGGCTCGACGCAGATTCAGGCGCCGCAATCGCCTCAGCAGGCATCACCCCCGCCGCCGCCCGACCAACAGCAGGCACAGTCGCAGCAGGGCACACTCGCAAATCAGCAAATACCACCGGGATTCTGACAAAATGACCTACATAAAGAGCGCGTTGCGCACCACGATGGGCAGGGCACTCGCTTTGCTTCCACTCGCCGCCCTCGTCGCGGTCTCCGCCTGCAACCGGGGCACCGCGGCCGAGTCGGGCAAGACAGGCGGTGAATCCATGACAGTCGGCACCGAGAACATCGCGATCGTGATACAGGGCTCGCTCGAGAGCGGCCCCGCGATCTCGGGTGCGCTCATGCCCGAACGCGAAGCGATGGTTCGCGCGCAGATCGGCGGCAGCGTCCTCCAGACGTACGCCGACCAGGGACAGACTGTCCGCGTCGGCCAGGTCCTGGCCCGCATCGACGGCGGCGGCCTCCAGGACGCCTACTACTCGGCGCGCGCGGGCCTGACGTCGGCGAGAAACAATGCCGACGTGGCGCAGCGCGAGCTCGCCCGCAGTGAGAAGCTTCTCGCTGCCGGTGCGATCGCCGAGCGCGATATCGAACAGGCCCGCCGCGGCTCGATTGCCGCAACCGCGGCGCTTGCCGATGCGCGGGCGCGACTCGCCGCCGCGCAGAAGCAGGCTGGGAACACCGCCATCACCGCGCCAATGAACGGCATCGTGAGCGATCGCCCGATCTCGGCGGGCGACGTCGCACAACCCGGAGCCGCGATGTTCACCATCGTGGATCCCTCGAGCATGCGCCTCGAGGCATCGGTGCCCGCCGAATATCTGTCGCAGGTACGAGTCGGCACGACGACGAACTTCACGGTGAGTGGTTATCCTGGGCGGCAATTCATGGGGCGCGTTGCGCGTATCAACCCTGTCGCCGATCCGGCGACGAGACAGGTGCGAATCTTCGTCTCGATTCCGAATAGCGCGGGCACGCTGGTGGGTGGCCTGTTCGCGAGCGGGCGAATCGCCAGCGAGAGCCGAAGCGGATTGATCGTCCCGGTGTCAGCGGTGGATACGCGAACCGTGCTCCCCGCGGTGCTGCGAATCAAGAGCGGCAAGGTGGAAAAGGTTCAGGTCGAGCTCGGGCTCCGCGACGAAGGGTCAGAGCGCATCGAGATCAAGTCGGGTGTTCAGGCGGGAGACACCGTTCTCCTCGGCGCGGCGCAGGGAATCACTCCGGGAACAATGGTGAAAGTATCGGTGCCGTCGGACAAGGCACCCGCGGGCAAATAGGAGTCAGACCAATGGTAATTTCGGATTTTGCGATCAAGCGCCCGATGATCACCGTCGTCTCGATGGTGGCGCTCGTAGTGTTCGGCCTTTTCGCGTTGTTCCGGCTTCAGACGGACGAGTTCCCCGACGTTCAGCAGCCGGTCGTCATGACGGGCATTCCGTATCCCGGTGCGTCTCCGGAGGGAGTCGAGCGCGAGATTCTGGACCCGGTCGAGGACGCGATCAAGGGCATTTCGGGAGTGGATCAGGTTTTCGGAACTGCTACGGACGGATACGCGCAGATCGTCACGGTTTTTCTTTTCGAGAAAGACGTGTCACAGGCGACCCAGGACATTCGAGACGCGATCTCGGCCATTCGTGCCGATCTGCCGGTCGAGATGAAGGAGCCGATTCTCCAGCGCATGGACCCGGCGGACTTCCCGATCGTGTCGCTGACGATCGCATCTGACGCCTACACGCCCGCGCAGCTCACGAGGATGGCGGACCCCGCGATAACGAGCGCGCTACGCGGCATTTCGGGCGTGTCGCAGGTCGACATTGTCGGAGAAGTGAAGCGTGAGATGACGATTCAGCTCAAGCCGCAGGCTCTCCAGGCGGCGGGCATCGGTGTCTCGCAGGTCGTGCAGGCGCTCCAGCTCCAGAACATCGCCGCGCCAGTCGGGCGACTGAACGGAACGCTCGACGAGCGGACGATCCGCCTGCAGGGAAGACTCGAAGGGCCGCAGGACTTCATGCAGCTTGTCGTCGCCGAGCGCAACGGCCAGATCGTACGGCTCGGGCAGGTTGCGGATGCGCTCGACGGATCGCAGGAACAACGGTCGCTCGCCCTTTTCAACGGGAAAGAAGCGGTTGGAATCGCGATCAAGAAGGCGAAGGGGTACAGCACGACTGCAGTCAGTCAGAAGATTCAGGACGAGATCGCGAAGCTTCAGAAGACTTTGCCGCAGGGCGTGACGATCATGACCGTGAGAGATGCCGGCAAGCGCGTCGCTGATTCGGTGAGGAGCGTCGAGGAAGCCCTGCTCGTCGGTGCCCTGCTGACGGTGCTCGTCGTGTTCGTCTTCCTCAATTCGTGGCGTTCAACGGTGATTACCGGACTGGCGCTTCCGGTCTCAGTCCTTGCGTCGTTCATCGCCGTGTGGGCGTTCGGATTCACGCTCAACACGATGTCTCTGCTCGGCCTGTCTCTCGCGATCGGAATTCTGATCGACGATGCCATCGTCGTCCGCGAGAACATCGTACGCCACATCGAAATGGGTAAGGATCACATGACTGCGGCTCACGAGGGAACCGACGAAATCGGCCTCGCCGTGGCTGCTACGACGTTCTCGATCATGGCCGTGTTTGTCCCCGTGGCATTCATGTACGGGGTAGCGGGGCAGTGGTTCAAGCCGTTCGCGCTCACCATCGCGTGCTCGGTTTTCGTTTCCTTGCTGGTGTCGTTCTCTCTCGATCCGATGCTTTCGGCGTACTGGGCAGACCCGAAGCGCGTCCCGGGGCAGAAGTTGAACGTCGTGACCCGCACGCTCGACAGGTTCAACCACTGGTTCAACCAGCAGGCCGAGCGCTACAAGAGAGTGATCGGCTGGGCGCTCGATCACCGTCTCGCGATGGTGGGCCTGGCGATCGCGTCCCTCGTGGTTGCCCTCGCGCTTCCGGCGCTTGGGCTCGTCGGCGCGGGCTTTTTCGGGTCGGACGATCAGTCCGAGGTGAACATTGCGATCGAGACTCCGCCGGGATCGAACCTCGATTACACGCGCCTCAAGGCGGAGGAAGCGGCGCGGCTCGCGCGTGCGGATTCGACGCTCGTGCAGTACACGTACACGACTATCGGCACCGCCACCGGATCGGTGGATGCCGGCAATATCTACGTCCGCATGGTGCCCAAGAGTGATCGCCGTGTCAGCGCCGACGAGTTCGCGACCAGAATGCGCGGAGAAGTCAAGCGCATCGGCGGCATGAAGGCAGCGGTGTTCACGAGCGATTTCAGCGGAGACATGAAGCAGATCCAGATTCAGCTTCGCGGTGGCACGCCGGAAGGGCTTAACACCGCCGCCGAGCAGATCCTGGCGCAGGTGCAGCAGGTGCCGGGGGCGGTTGACGTCGGGCTGTCGACCAAGGGGCAGAAGCCGGAGCTCAACGTCGAGCTCAATCGCGGCCTGGCGGGTACGCTCGGCGTGACAGTTGGGCAGGTGGCGCAGTCGCTTCGTCCTGCATTCGCGGGAATCAAGGCCGGCGACTGGGAGGATCCGACAGGTGAGATGCGCGAGGTGAATGTTCGGCTGGCTCCGGAGGCGCGACAGCGCGCGGCCGATCTCGAACAGCTTCCGCTCGTGATATCGGGTGCCGATGGCGTTCTATCCACAATGCCCCTCGGGCAGATCGCGACCATCCGCCAGAGCGTCGGTCCCGCGCAGATCAGTCACCTCGACGGCGATCTCGTAGTGACGGTTCAGGCGAACACTTCCGGCCGCTCGCTCGGCGAAGTGATGAAGGAGATCGACAAGCGGACGGCAACGCTCACGCTGCCACCCGGCGTTCAGATAACGCAGGGAGGAGAGGTGGAGAGCCAGAACGAAGTCTTCGGCAGGATCTTCGCCGCGCTTGGCATCGCAGTGCTGCTCATGTATCTGATCCTCGTGATGCAGTTCGGGTCGTTCCTCGAGCCGCTGGCGATTCTCATGTCGCTGCCGCTCTCGCTCGTGGGAGTAATGCTCGCGCTGATGATCACGGGCGAGACGATAAACATTATGAGTCTTATCGGGGTGATTCTGTTGATGGGCATCGTGGCGAAGAACGCGATTCTGCTGATCGACTTCGCGAAATGGGCAAGGGAGAAAGACGGCCTGCCGCGCCGCGAGGCGCTGATTCAGGCGGGTGCGATCCGGCTGCGCCCGATTCTCATGACGACGCTTGCTTTGATTGCTGGAATGATCCCGGTTGCGCTGGGCTGGGGCGAGGGAGCCGAGTTCCGCGCGCCGCTTGGACGCGCTGTAATCGGCGGAGTGATCACTTCTACGGTTCTGACTCTTATCGTGATCCCGACGTTCTACGAGATCATGGATGAGTGGCGCGAGTGGGCGCTCGGAAAGTTCGGGATCACGCCGAAGGGAACGGCGGAGCACCGGGTGGTGGGGCCTGGAGTCGTCATGCCGGCTCCGGAGGGAGCGATGCACTCCGCGCGGTCGTGATTATCGCCACTGCGCCGATAATTATGGCGGCTGCGATCGCGGTGCGAACGGAAAGCCGTTCGCCCGCGAGCGCCCAGCCGAGGAATACCGCGACGACGGGGTTGACGTAGGCGTAAGTCGCAACGCGCGCCGGTGCGGCATGCTTGAGCAGCCAGATGTACGCGGTGAATCCGACAAGCGAGCCGAAGGTAATGAGGTAGAGGAATCCTCCGAGCGACCTCGCTGAAACCCCGCCGGGGTCGAATCGCATCGGCTCTCCGGCGATCACGCCGAGCGTGAACAGGAGCGCTCCTCCGGCGAGCATCTCCATTCCTGTCGAAAGGTTTGCGGAATGGGGCAGGTCTGAGTGCTGCGAGAAGATGGACCCGATCGCCCACGAGAGCGACGCGAGCATCAATACGATCGCGGCGCTCAGCCGCACTCCGTTGCCGCTGGTTGTCGCGGCCTCGGTCGTTGCGCTGGGGTTGAGAGCGTCCGGTCCGATCAGCACCACGAGTCCCACCAGCCCGACGACGAGTCCGATAGCCACCCCACGGGTTGGTGGCTTTCCGCCCGGCCGTGCCCAGTCGATCAGCACCATCCAGAACGGAAGGATCGCGACGAGAAGCGCTGCAATTCCGGATGGCACGTATTGCTCGGACCACATGACGCCGCCGTTGCCGCCGAGGAGAAGCAGGCCCCCGACGAGGGCGGTGTTGCGCCATTGAATTCGCGTGGGGCGGGCAACTCCGCGGGACCGGCTCCAGCCGTAGAGGAATGCTCCTGCGATGAGGAATCGTACGCCTGCGGTCGAGAACGGGGGCATGGTTTCAAGCACGAAGCGTATCGCCAGATACGTCGAGCCCCAGACGATGTAGATCGCGGCGAAGGCCGCGATGAGTCTACTCCGGGGGACGGCGCTGTCTGTCACGCTTTTTGTCGGAGTGTTTTTTCTTGGTGGTAAGCCGTGCTTCGTTTGCGGCCCGGGGGCGCCTGGTGGGCTTCCGCTTCTTCGCGACCAGCAGCCCGCGCCGGACGATGTCGGCCAGCCGCTCCTCGGCGCGTTCGCGGTTCCGGAGCTGGCTGCGTGTGTCGCTGGCCACGACGCGGAGCGTGCCATCGGTGGAGAGGCGTGACGCGAGCTTCTTCAGCAGGAGCTCGCGCTGATCTTCGGTTAGCGAAGGCGAGGTCGCGATGTTCCAGCTTATCTCGATCCGTGACGACGTCTTGTTGACGTGCTGACCGCCGGCGCCGGACGAGCGCGACGCCCTGAATTCCAACTCGGAGCGAGGAATCGTCAGGTGGTCGTTGCCTATGATCGCGTCCCTGGGCGGCTCAGTGGACGAAACGGTCACCACGGTCTACCGCCAGCGAAAGAGCTTGAGTGCCGCGAAGAAGCTCAACACCAGCCACGCCGTTATGATCGCCAACTCGCTGCTCAGCGCCGATATCGATGCCCCCTCGAGCATGCTGGCGCGCAAGGCGTCGTTCACGGCCGTAAGTGGTAGCGCCTGGATGACAGGCTGAAACACCGACGGAAAGTTACTCGATGCGAAAAACACACCCGAGAAGATCCACATCGGGAGCATCACGAAATTCATCAGGCCCGACACACCCTCAACCGTCTTCGCCCGTGCCGCGATGAGCAGCCCAATCCCCCCGAACGCGAGCGCCGCGAGAAGGCAGATGAGCGAGAGCTGTGCGATTGAACCGCGAATCGGGACACCGAACACCAGCGCCCCGAAGCCGAGCAGCGTAACCACCTCGATCACCAGAAAGAACATCCGCGACAGCAGAAACGACAGCAGATACTCCGCCCGCGACATCGGCGTCGCCATGAATGAGCAGCTTCTTGCTCCGCGAATCCACGATGGCGAAACCGAGTCCCCAGATGCCACTCCCCATAAGATTCATCCCGAGCAGTCCGGGAATCACGAAGTCTATGTAGCGCGATCCGCGCTCAGTGACCCTGCGCTCCGACACGCGGACAGGATCGGCGCGTCCAGCTCCCACCTGAATCGCGCGGTCCGCAAGCAGACGCGCCATCGACGACTCGCCACGCACCGGATCGAACGAATACCGTATGCTGCCCTGCGAGTCGGTCGAAACGAGAAGCGCGATCTTCGCCGTCCGAAGGGCGCGTGCTCCCGCGCTGTCGCCGACGACCTCGACGATCATCGATGAATCCCGCCGCAGCGACTTCGCAATCGATGCGGCCTCGGGCGACGAAACCACGATTGCCACCCGCGGCCGCTCTGGCGCGCGCGATCGAAAGGCGACGCCAAGCCCAACCGCCAGAAGAATCGGGAACACGAACGTCCAGAACACGGCTTCGGGTTGGCGGACGAACTCCCTGAACCGAACGAGCGTCAGCTGAACAAGCGAGCTCTCGCTGAAACCGCGATCACTCTTCACGGAGCGTCCTCCCGGTGAGGGCGACGAATACATCCTCGAGTGTCGCCGAGCTCGCCTTGGGCGGGGGAGGCGGATGCGTTTCAGCGATGGACTCGATCAGCTCGACCGGAGTACCCAACGCGATCACGTGCCCGTGATCCACGATCGCGACGCGATCGCACAGCCGCTCCGCCTCTTCCATGTAGTGCGTGGTGAGAACTATCGTCCGGGCGGTCGATTGGAACTCCTCGATGAGCGACCAGAGCTGCCTTCGCGACTGGGGGTCAAGGCCGGTCGTGGGCTCATCGAGAAACAACAGCTCGGGATCGCCGACCAGCGCGCACGCTACGGCAAGGCGCTGTTTCTGACCGCCCGATAGCGACCCGACCCGGGCGCTCTGCTTCTCTCCGAGCTGAACGATTTCTATCACCTCGCCGATCTCGCGCCCAGCGTCGTAGAAACTGCGAAAGAGCCGGAGCGTTTCCTCCACAGTGAGCTTTTCGGAGAGCTGAGTATCCTGGAGCTGTATGCCGAGTCTCTCACGCAGCCGCGTCTCTTCGCTCTCCCACGTCATGCCGAGCACCTCGACATCGCCTGAATCGCGGGGTAGCAGGCCCTCGCAGATCTCAATTGTGGTCGTCTTGCCAGCCCCGTTCGGGCCGAGAAGTCCGAAGCACTCTCCGCTTCGGACCGCCAGGTCGAGGCCGTCTACCGCGACCACATCGCCGTAGGCCTTCCGCAGCCCGCGGACCACCAAGGCGTCCCCGGGTGTCACCATTGCCGGAAAAACTGTGTCATATAAAAGGGTCGGGTGTACCATCGAAGCACCGATGAAACTCCGATAAAGCCTTGCCGTACCACCATATAGGAAAAGCGAGCCAGTGGCACCGCCAGTGCCTTGGGCTCGCGCAGTCACTTCCCCGGAGAAGTTTATGCGATTGATCCGTTCCTCGATACTCGCCACGCTCGCCGCGTTGTCTTTCATTTCGACTTCCGCCGACGCCCAGATTCGCCGTCGCCCTCGGGTGCGCGATGTTGGCCCTTCACGTTTCACGCTCGTCTTCGACCTGCTCGGGGCCCAGCCCAAGGGCGAGCTCGCGACGCAGATAGACGAAGGTTTCGGCGGGAACCTCGCCGGCCTATTTCGGCTCGACCGCGAGGGCATCTTCAGCATCCGCGGCGATCTCGGCGCAATGCAGTACGGCAGCGAGACACTCCGTGTCCCTTATCTCCCCATCTCCGGCCGCGTTTCGCTCGATGTCGAGACAACCAACATGACGGGATGGGGCAGCATCGGGCCTCAGATCACGGTGCCGGTCGGAATCATTCAGCCGTACATCCACGCAGCGATCGCCGTGGTGAATTTCACGACAACCACGTCGGTGGAGGGCTCCGACAGCAACTACGAGTACGCGAGCTCGAACAACTCGAGTGACGCGACGTCGGCGTGGATATTCGGCGGTGGTCTCTATGTACCGATCGGAACGTCGCGGTCGTGGAAGCTCCACGCGGGCGGCCGTTATTTCCGCGGCGGAGAAGCCACTTATCTCCGCGAGGGCGACATCCAGGATAACCCCGACGGGTCGGTTACCATTTTTCCGAGAACGAGCAAGACCGACATGGTGACGTGGCAGGCAGGTGTCTCGTACACGTTCCCGCGTTCATTCGACAGACGATAAACGGACCATCTCATGTACGCCTTGATCGCGGCACTCGTACTGGCGCAGACCAGCGTCAATGTCCGCATTGGAAGTACGCAGAAGAAACCCGACAGCGCCGCGACCGCCAGAGAGGAAGCGCGGGATGACTCCGTCCGATTGATTCGCGAGGCGGAAATCGACTCGATGAGGAAGCGACGCATTGTCCGAGACTCCTCCCAGGCCGCGCGCCGGCGTGCAAAGCGGATTGCTTTGACGCCGGCGCTCGTCGCGTCCGCCTTCCGCAACCAGCGTGCGAGCACGCTGCTCACGGCTGCGCGAGTCGCGCGCCTCGCCCATGATTCGTCGCTCACGGGATACGATGCGACGGCGTACGAGCGGATGTCCGTCGGCCTCGGCTTCAAAAGGATCGGGCGCGACCGGCTGTTGATGCGGGCGGAACGGGCTTCGCGCATCGTCTGGTCGCGCGGCAATCCGGCCCTCGTCCAGAT
>JACCRF010000135.1 GCA_013813715.1 Gemmatimonadaceae bacterium
TGACATTGAGCGACGTGCCTACAAGAGCAACCTTATGACAGCCTGTGCATTTGGCTGCGATGACCTGTTCGAACGCGGATACATAGTCGTCAAGAAGGGTTTGCTGCAGGCTGGTCCAACAACATCAAAGAGCGGCGCCGTTAAGCGAAAAGTGGTCGCGCTTCAGGGACGTCACTGCTCGAAATGGAACGCCGGCAGCAAGAAGTTCTTCACGTGGCATCGGCTGAACGTTCAACGTCTGCGAAATCCCCAGCATTCTGGTTGATGCGGCCTCGCAACTGTTAGAAAGAAAGATCAACGCCAATCCAGTTCTAATAGATGGGGTCTCGTCACGCCTGTTCGCCTGTGTCTCGCGGAATGAAGCGTCGAAATTCAGTCGAGCTTAGTCTTCTGTTTCCGGTGACAGATTCCGGACGTACTTTTGTTGCGCCCTGATTTCCGAGGCATGTACGGCCTCGTGGCCGTCCAATCCAGGACGCAGCCTTCATAGCCTTACCGCTGTCGCACTCTGCAGCACGCGGCAACCCTGAACTCAGCGATTCAACGAGATGATCACCGGCGCTATCAAGAGCCAAATTGACCAGATCTGGAACGCGTTCTGGTCCGGCGGCATTTCCAACCCGCTCGAAGTTATCGAGCAGATCACCTACCTGCTTTTTCTGCGCCGGCTGGATGACCTACACACGCTGGAAGAAAACAAGTCGGCCAAGCTCAAGCAGCCGATGGCGCGCCGTGTCTTTGCGGAAGGCAACGATGGCATCGGCAAGGCGGGAGGACGCCCCTATCAGGACTTGCGCTGGTCGCGATTCAAGCACCTCGCGCCGGCGGAGATGTACACCGTTGTCGGCGAACACGTCTTTCCTTTCCTGCGCGCCTTAGGTGGCGACGATTCTACCTACTCGCACCATATGAAGGACGCGCGCTTTACCATCCCTACTCCGGCGCTCCTAGCCAAGGTGGTTGACCTGCTCGACGACGTGCCGATGGAGGACCGCGACACCAAGGGCGACCTATACGAGTACATGCTCGGCAAGATCGCGAGCGCTGGGCAGAACGGCCAGTTCCGCACGCCGCGCCACATCATCCGCCTGATGATTGAGATGACCGCGCCGCAGCCCACCGATCTCATCTGCGACCCGGCCTGCGGCACGGCGGGCTTCTTGGTTGCGGCGGGCGAGTACCTGCGCGAGCGCCACCCGAACATCCTCCACGACGCGAAGCTGCGCGAGCACTTCCACCACCGGATGTTCCACGGCTTCGACTTCGACAATACCATGCTCCGCATCGGCAGCATGAACATGCTACTGCACGGCGTGGAGAACCCCGACATCCGCTACCGCGACTCGCTGGCGCAGGACCACGCGGCCGACGAGGAGGCGTACACGCTGGTGCTCGCTAATCCGCCCTTCGCGGGCAGCCTCGACTATGAGAACACCGCGAAGGACCTGCTGCGGGTCGTCAAGACCAAGAAGACCGAGCTGCTTTTCCTTGCGCTCTTCATGCGGCTCTTGAAGCCCGGCGGCCGAGCGGCGGTGATAGTCCCTGCAGGCGTTCTAGAGTCTGACAGCGAAGCCCATCAAAACATCAGAAAGACGTTGATCGACGACAACCGCCTTGAGGCGGTGATTGCTTTGCCTCACTGGGTTTTCAAACCGTATGCGAGCGTGGCAACCGCCGTGCTCATCTTTGGCCGCGCGGGAACAACTGAATCTGTGTGGTTCTATCGAATCGAGAACGACGGGTTCAACGACGACGCAATGAAAACACCACGTCCCGGCAGTGAGCTCCCCGAAGTCCTATCCCTCTGGCAGAAAAGGGCGTCTTCATCGCGTGCGCCGCGGAAACGAAAATATCGCTGGGTCACACGGGAAGAGATCGTCGAGAATGACTACGATCTTTGTGAGCGTGTGTACCTGAGCGGTTACGAGTACCCGAGCGACGTTCCACTCTTTCACCTATCGGCCCTCTTTGATATCGACAAGGGAAAGAGCCCGGCCGCACTGGCGGAAGAAGGGGTGTATCCCTTCGTTACGTCGGCTGAAGAGCTGAAGCGGCATATCACCTACGATTTCGACGGTGAGGCGATCTGCATTCCAATCGTCTCCTCGACGGGTCACGGCCACGCGTCGATTAAGCGAATTCACTATATGACTGGTCAATTTGCAGCCGCTACCATCACGGCGGTCCTGATGAAAAAGACGGAACCGATGGCGGACGTCTATGTGCCGTATGTCTACTATTTCCTCCTCGCCCACAAAGATGACTTGCTCGTGCCCCTGATGCGAGGCGCTGCAAATGTGTCGCTAAGTCTGGACCGCCTGCGGGCACTTCGCGTTCCCCTACCCAAGCTCGAAGATCAGAAGCGCCACGTCCGGGAACTGGAGTTGATTGGCAAGGAGCTGGCGCACGCCAAAATGGCCGTCGACGAAGCCGAGACGGCGCTTGAGGATACTTTCAAGCGGTTTATTGACAAGATATGAATGGGGCCAGTCACAGTCAGTATTCCTTTATCGCTCTAGAGTGGCCCGCAACCTATGAGGCTGCAGCGAGAGCCGAGGCCGCCGTCCATGCCGACCCGCGAACCGCCTGCTTCTACGCACGGCGCGCACTCGAGCTGGCGATGGCGTGGGTCTACAAGCACGACGCCGCACTGAAACTCCCCTACCAGGACAACCTCTCCGCTCTAATCCACGAGCCGAGTTTCAAGCAAACGGCGGGCGAGGCGGTATTCAACAAGGCGCGAGTGATTAATACCCTCGGGAACCGCGCCGTCCATGGCCACCGCGCAATCCCCCCGGACGATGCGCTCGTGGCAGTGCGCGAGCTATTCCACGTTTGCTATTGGCTCGGCCGCACCTATGGTCGCATGGATCGTCCGGCGTCGGGGTTAGTCTTTGACGCGAACAATCTCCCGAAGCCGGTGCCTGCGCCGAAGCAAACGGCGGAGCAGTTGCAGCAGTTAGAGACCGCGCTCCGCGAGCGCGACGAGAAGCTCGAGGTAATCCTCGCCGATCGCATGTCGTTGGACGAGGAGCTGAAGAGGCTGCGCGCCGAGGTTGCTGCGGCCAAGCAGGCCGCCACCGCGCAACCGGACGCGCACGATTACTCGGAAGCGGAGACCCGCGACTACTTCATCGACCTGCTACTCAAGGAAGCGGGCTGGCCGCTCAATCAGACGCGCGACCGCGAGTTCGAAGTCGCCGGTATGCCAAACAACCAAGGCAAGGGCTTCGTGGACTACGTGCTCTGGGGCGACGACGGCAAACCGTTGGGGCTAGTCGAAGCCAAGCGGACGCGGCGTGATTCGCGAGTCGGCCAGCAGCAGGCGAAGCTCTACGCCGATTGCTTGGAGAAGCAGTTCGGACAGCGACCGGTGATCTTCTACTCCAACGGCTATGATCACTGGCTGTGGGACGACGTGAACTATCCGCCGCGCGCCGTGCAGGGCTTTTACAAGAAGGCGGAACTGGAACTGCTCATCCAGCGCCGCTCGAGCCGCAAGCCCCTCGCCACTTCCGAGATCAACACCGCGATTGTCGAGCGATACTACCAGTGGCGCGCAATCCGCCGAATCTCCGAGGCGTTTGAGCGCGACCATGACCGCAAGGCACTGCTCGTGCAAGCGACTGGGGCCGGGAAGACACGTACCGTAATCGCGCTTGCCGATCTGCTGGCGCGCTGCAACTGGGCCAAACGTGTTCTGTTCTTGGCAGACCGCGTGGCGCTCGTCAGGCAGGCGGTGAATGCGTTCAAGCTGCACCTGCCCGACTCGTCACCGGTGAACCTTGTGATGGATAAGGACGCGGACGGACGCGTATTCGTCTCGACCTATCCGACGATGATGGGACTCATCGACGAGACGCGCGCTGGACAACGCCGCTTCGGCGTCGGCCACTTCGACCTCGTTATCATCGACGAGGCGCACCGCTCGGTGTTCCAGAAGTACCGGGCCATCTTCGATTACTTCGACTCACTTCTGGTGGGCCTCACCGCGACGCCAAAGGACGAGGTGGACCGCAACACCTATAGCCTGTTCGACTTGGAAGATGGCGTGCCGACCGACGCCTACTCGCTGGAGGAAGCAGTGCGAGACGGTTTTCTAGTTCCGCCGAAGGCCGTGTCGGTGCCGCTCAAGTTTCAGCGCGACGGCATCAAGTACGACGAGTTGTCTGAAGAGGACAAGGATCAGTGGGACGCGCTGGAGTGGGACGAGGATGGCATCGTGCCCGACCGCGTGGAGGCCGAGGCCGTCAATAAGTGGCTGTTCAACAAGGACACGGTGGACAAAGTGCTCGCGCACGTGATGACCCGTGGCATCACCGTGGCAGGCGGCGACCGGCTTGGGAAAACGATTCTGTTCGCCAAGAACCAGGCCCATGCCGACTTTATCGCCGAGCGCTTTAACGCCAACTACCCGCACTACAAGGGCGAGTTCGCGCGCGTAATCACCTTCAAGACCGAGTACGCGCAAAGCCTCATCGAGAGCTTCTCGAATAAAGAGAAGTCGCCCCACATCGCTCTCTCGGTGGACCTGCTTGACACGGGGATCGACATCCCCGAGGTCGTGAATCTGGTGTTCTTCAAGCTCGTGCGCTCCAAGACCAAGTTCTGGCAGATGGTAGGGCGCGGAACTCGATTGAGTCCTGACTTGTTCGGACCCGGGCAAGACAAGGAGGGTTTTTACCTGTTCGACTACTGCCAGAATCTCGAATACTTCAGCGAGAGCCCGGAGACTACCGACGGTGCGCTGGGCCAGTCATTGGGCAAGCGACTATTCACAGGACGGCTGGAACTGATCGGGGAGCTGGACAAGCGAAGCGATGCTACTCTTAGCGGTGCTCTGGTCAAGGAGCCTGCAGCAACGTACGGAGATCCAAAGACCGAAACAGAGGTGCGTCGTGCTACCAGTGTGGCGCTGCATACGGAGGTCGCCGCGATGAATCTGGATAACTTTGTCGTGCGGCCAAAGCGCCGCGTTGTAGAGAAGTACGCGAGGTCCGAGGCGTGGACGACGCTCTCTCCCGAAGCGCTGACGGAGCTTGCACACGAGGTGGCAGGTCTTCCCGCCGAACTTGACGCAGAGCCCGAGGAGGCGAAGCGGTTCGATCTGCTCATGCTGAACCTGCAGTTAGCTCGGCTGCGCTCGGAACCGGGATTCGAGCGGCTGCGTGATCAAGTGAAGGCGATTGCGGGTTTACTCGAAGAGAAGTCAACGATTCCAATGGTTCGTGAGCAGATGGCTTTGATCGAGGAAGTGCAGACCGACGAGTGGTGGCAGGACGTGACGGTTCCCATGCTCGAGGTAGTGCGACGCCGCCTGCGCGACTTGGTCAGACTGATCGACAAGAAGAAGCGCAAGCCGATTTATACCGACTTCGAAGATGAGATGGGTACCGAGACGGGCGTGCTGCTGCCCGGGTTCGGGGAAGGAACCGACTTCGCGAAGTTCCGCGCCAAGGCGCAGGCTTACCTTCGCGCGCATCAGGATCACATCACAATTCAGAAGCTCAGGATGAACAAACCCCTGACCGTGACTGACTTGGCTGAGCTGGAACGCATCTTGGCGGAAAGTGGAGTGGGTGCGCCTGAGGACATCGCACGCGCGAAGTTAGAATCGCATGGACTCGGGCTTTTCGTACGGTCGCTTGTTGGCATGGACCGCGAAGCTGCGAAGGAAGCGCTGGCGGTGTTCCTCACCGGCAAAACGCTTGGCGCGAACCAGATCGAGTTTGTGAACCTGATCGTGAACCACCTGACGGAGCATGGCGCGATGGAGGCGGCGCGGCTCTATGAGTCGCCGTTCACGGACTTGACTCCACACGGACCGGACGCGCTTTTCACGTCGGCGCAGGTCGATGAGCTCCTCACAGTGCTCGCTGGTGTGCGGGCCACGGCGCTTGCGGCGTAATGCGAGCTGCGTTGCGCAGGATCTGAGGACGAGCAAACCATTCAGCCGGATGGCAGATTAACGATCGGTTGGATGACTGACAGCCACTCTAAAGGCCGTAAAATATTTCACTCCGGGGCGACTCAATGAAACTTTCGGAACGTGCGTGGCAGGCATGGCCTGTCTTGGCGCTCGCAGCGGGCAATCGTCAGATCATCACCTACGAGATCTTGGCAAAGCTGACGGGGATGCACGCGGCCGGGTTGGGTTCAGTGCTGGAGCAGATTCAATCCTACTGTCTGCTAAATGACCTTCCGCCTCTTACAGCGCTCGTCGTAAACAAAGGAACCGGCCTACCCAGCGAGGGTTTCGTCGCGACGAAGAATGTGCCGCGAGCGTTCGCCGACGTGTTCGAACACGACTGGCTATCGACTCCTTGTCCTTCTCCCGATGACTTGGCGGAAGCAACTCGGATACATCCGTCGAACGGGATCGTTCCGATCGCACCTTTTGACCCTGATGTCGCACAGCACGAGTAGTCAATGACCATTCCTTCGCACGAAGATGCGATGCTTCCAGTTCTGAGCACGCTCGCTGATGGGGCTGAACGCCATCGACGAGCGCTCGCCGATGTCATGGCGGACCATTTTCGCCTCACCCCGGAGGAGCGAGCACAGCTTCTACCAAGTGGCAAGGCACCTGTGATCCGTTCGCGCACCGGATGGGCGCTGTCTTACATGAAACAGGCGGGTCTGGTAAGCACGCCACGTCGCGGCTGGTATCAGATAACTCCCCAAGGTGAGCAAGTGCTCGCCGCGTCACCTAGCAGCATCGACAATGACTTCCTTATGCGCTTCGAGGGATTTAGGGACTTTAGGAGTCGTTCCCGTAATGAGAGCGGATCGGGCGAGGTGGGTGACGAGGTCGACAGCGCCCCTGAGACTCTTCCGAAGCAGGCGGTACCTCCGGATGAAGCGCTCGATAGTGCCTACGTCCGTCTGAGAACTGCCGTGGAGGCGGAGCTTGTTGACACGATCAAGAATGTCTCACCACGCTTTTTCGAAGAGCTTGTGATTGATCTACTGGTCCGCATGGGCTACGGCGGTAACCGTGCTGAAGCCGCGCGTGCCATCGGTCGTTCTGGTGACGGTGGCATTGACGGCGTAATTGACGAAGATCGGCTTGGGCTCGACTCGATCTACGTTCAGGCCAAGCGATGGGAGGCGTCGATTGGTCGTCCGGAGATCCAGAAGTTTGCGGGTGCGTTGCAGGGTCAGCGCGCTACGAAGGGCATCTTCATCACCACCTCCACATTCACGCGTGAGGCTGACGAGTACGCTCAGCGGATTGGGTCCCGGATTGTTCTCATAGACGGACGACGACTAGCCTCCCTCATGTTTGAGCACGACGTTGGTGTCTCTCCCAAGCGCACATACATCGTGAAGGACGTCGATGGTGATTACTTCGAAGAGTCGTAGTACCCTTATCAAAGCGGCGACGTTTCAGCTGAGACTTTCCATCGGATGCGGCTTCCTTACTTCGACCTTTTATGGATTCACGTCTAAAAGCTGAAAGACTCTGCCCTTCAGTAGGCCGAGGCCAAGCAGAATGTGGCTACACCAGTCAGCTACATCAGCGGCGTCTATTGTTGTGTCGCTGAAGGCGTCGCCTATTCTCGGAAGCAATGTGTCTTGTGAAAATCCAAGGACGTGCTCGATCGTAGTTCCGTGGACTAGCAGCGACCCGCGCTGATACGATTGATAGGCAAATCCTAATCGCTGACCGGTGAGGCGCTTCCTTATGGTTTGCTCGGTCTCATTGAACAGCTCAAAGAAGGTTATTGAGCGAGGCCTTGCCTTCTCGGTGCACGTCTTGATGCGAAGCCGCCAGTCGGCAATGGCGCTGGATTCGAGCCAGGATGTAATTCGAGTCAGCCCTTCTCGAATACCCTTTTCGTGCTTCTTGCGATCGAGAGCGACTTCGGCGTCGCTCAAGATTTCAATGGGGCCGTAAAATAGTTCGTGCATCCGCTTGGCTGTCGGATCGCGGAGGATGGCCCGCCTTGAGTCTTCTTCCCATACGTCATTGAGTCTGTTCTTGTCACAAAGAAACCTGTAGTAGTCCGCATCTGAGTAGAGGCACCATGCGGCATAGGCATTCAGTCTGTCGACGGCTTCGTGCCAATACCGGTCCTTTGCAGCAGAACTTAGCTGAACCCGGGTGGAAGCCTTCGAGTTCTCCCCGATAGTTGTTACGACGGGATCCAATATCACCTGAATCTGAAGAGCTTGTTCCATGCAGATGCGCGCGAGTATCCCACATGCCAACCCCACTTCTGCGTCGAGAGCCGCGCGTGTTGCGTTCAGCGCTTCAAAAACTCGCGTCCAATGAGTGAGCCACGCGATCTTCGCAAATGAAGCGGGGGTGGACTGCAGATCGTCCAAAAGCGTGGCTGCCCTCAGCTGCTGCAGGGCGATGAGCTTAGTAGAGCCCTCAAGCCCGTCGAGTGATTTCTCCCCGCGGTCCTTGACCGCTGGAAATTGTGGTATCCACAGCGTGATATTCTCAAGTGGATTCTTATGCGGCACGGAAGGAGTCTTCATTTTCGTAGCGGTGGGATAATCTCGATGCGATGCCTACCACAGTGACACTAGTAATCACGGCCCCAAATGACCTCGGCTTATAGCCTAATCCGGCACAACTCAGGTCCAGATCTTCTTTTGCCTGCTGCCAAGTCGGGACGGGTCCGTCGGTTTACCATAATTACTGTAACACCCATCCCCGACATAAAAGTCGCAGGCAGTCCACCTCGCTGACATGCCTCGTCAAGGCCAGTTCACCGACTCGGGAGCGCAGATCGGCTGAAAACAGGTTGCGGCTCAAGAGTACGTCAGCAATCGAACGGTCCGAGGAACTGTCCAACTCATCGGCCATCACCCACAGAGATCGATGGTCGCCTACGAGCATCTGTCGCCTGAGACTGGCGATGCCACCACCCGGCGAGTACGCACGTTCAAGAGCCTGACTCGCGAGCAGTCGCAGGCACTTGGACATCTCCGAATGAGCAGCGGACACTTATGCTCTCTCCATCTTCTCTGCCTCCTGCTGTCCGTGCTGACTCTCGCTCCGAAGAGAAATAGCACGCGCCCGGCGACACGGCCATTAAGATCTGGCCCGCTGTCGAAGAGTTTCCTCGACGACCCGGCCGGCTTCCCAATAAACGTTCAGTGCCTTTGCCAGCGCCATTTCACCCATAGCGCTGAGAGGGAATCTCGAGCGAAATCCTCTCGCGCTTTAGATACGTCCTTCAGCATATCACAACCCTCCGAAAAAAAGCATGTCGCACTACCCTTGAACCGCGTGGAATTGTGGATCAGAGATCCGAGATCGGAGCGAGCAATAGTTGCCGCGCAGCGAGTACTTTGCGTAGTAGCTCTGGATCGACCCTTTCCTCGTTGGGCGATGCTATCTCTTGGACAATCCTGTCTTCACCGGCGGTGAAGGGGGTGACGTCCTCGATCACATACTCCAACTCCTGATCTCCAAAATATTCGGCGTCTGAAGATTGGGTCGGAAGCCCTAGAGACTCCAGCATTCTGGCTTGCACCTCGCGCATTTCAAGTTCTGGGAGCACGATCACGCCTGAAGGCCGGTCAGTTGCGTCGAGGGTAAACGAAGTTCCCAATCCGTAACGTCCAAGCATGTCGAGCGCCCTCAATCTCACGTCGGGCGTGCCGGTGTCTGCCAGCTCGGCGAGCATTGGCACACGCTCAGCAAAAGCTTCTCTACACGCCGCACGCACTGCATCCGGTGGTCGGCCGGCATTCGGTGCACCAGCCCTTGGACCGCGGCCCCGGCGAGGGTCGTCTCCTTTCTTGAAAGGCGTCAACCCCATGGGCACTCGGTTTGCAAGCTCTCCGTCTGACATTTTGTTTTCCTCTTCCGTAGTAGAAGCTCGTCTTCGGGAATCATGCTCTTCGTGGCAAATCAGCGCCTTTTCATGCACCTGGCTGAAGCGCAGCCCGCTCCACGGGTTCGTACTCCTCTATTTGAAGCTCGAACTTGGTGGGTGCCGGGTGAACGACAGGCACTGCCGTACACGCCACGTCCGTCACATCCGTCACATCCGTCACATCCGTCACAT
>JACCRF010000137.1 GCA_013813715.1 Gemmatimonadaceae bacterium
GTTTCCCACGCCGTGGTATCAGGAGACGGTGGAGCTTCTGAAGCGCAATCCCCAGGTTTCTGTCGGCATCCACCTGACGCTCAACTCGGAGTGGAAGAATTATCGGTGGGGGCCCGTGCTGGGTCGCACCGCAGTCCCTACGTTGGTTGACGCGGAGGGATATTTTTTTGCCTCTGCCGACGAGCTCTACAAGAACCGCCCCGATCTGAAGGAAGTCGAGAAAGAGCTGCGAGCGCAGATCGAGCGGGCGCGGCGGTCGGGACTCAAGATCGACTACGTCGACTACCACATGGGAACGGTGCTTCGCTATCCGGAGTTCCGTGAGATCACTGAGGGCCTCGCGAAGGAATATGGTCTGGGCATGTCGGAATACTTCGGCGAGATTAGCCACGATCCGCAATACTCGGCGGCGCCGGCGAAAAAGGGTGACAGCCTCGTGGCGATGATCAATCGTCTCCCGCCGCGCCTCAATATGGTGATCACACACGTTGGGATAGACGATGCCGAGCTGGGCGCATTACTGGACATGAACACCAGCGGGCCACTCCCCGAAATGAGCAAGAATCGTCAGGGAGAACTGGATGCGCTCACTTCGCAGCGGTTCAAGGATGCGCTGAAAGCCCGCAACGTTCAGCTCTTGACGTATCGCCAGTTGATCGAGATGCAAGGTCTGAAGTCAATGCGACGCCCCGCAGCATGAGGGCGTACGCGCGTTAGCTGGAGTATGGTTGTGCAACCACCTGGAGGTTTCCTCATGGAGAAGGTTCTGTTTGGCAGGCATTCATTCTTGAATAGCCGCCCCGCCTGGCTTCGCGCAGTGGGAATGAGCCTGCTGTTCGCGTTGACTCTGAGCGGAAAAGCATTTGGCCAGCAAGTGCCGGTCTCGGGAACCGTGACCGGCGCGGGCGGTGCTCCGCTTCAGGGAGTCATCGTGCGTGTGACGGGGACGGAGACCCGCGTGGTTACGAATTCGAGCGGGAAATACTCACTCAACGCTCCTGCCGATGCAGTTCTGACTTTTTCCAGCGTCGGCCAGCGCCCCGTTCAGATGACGATTGCCGGACGTAGCACAATCGACGTCAGAATGGCGCAAATCTCCTATCTGGAAGAAGTGGTGGTCACCGGCTATACGGAACAGAGGCGCGGGGATATCACCGGCGCGGTGGCGAATGTGGATGTCGCAAGTGTTGCCCGACCGACGGGTGCAAGTGTGCTCCAGCGGCTTGATGTGGTACCCGGCATAACGGTTGCCTCGAACGGCACACCCGGGTCACGAAGCACCGTCAGAATTCGGGGCATCAGTTCCTTCCAGAACAATGATCCGCTGTACGTCATCGATGGCGTGCCGGTTCAGGACTCCTACATCAACTTTCTGAACCCCGCCGACATCACGTCCATCCAGGTGTTGAAGGATGCCTCGTCGTCTTCGATTTACGGCTCGCGAGCAAGCAACGGCGTGATCCTCATCGAAACCACCAAAAGGGGCGGAGCGGGGCCGCCGCGGATGACGCTGTCGGTGAGAACCGGAATCGCCACTCCGACCAACGGCTATGATAAGTTCCTCATCACGAACTCACTCGACTACTTCCAGGTCGTCAAGCAGAGCTATCTGAACGCGGGATTGCCGGTTCCCACCAACATTTTCGGGGACCCCAACAACCCCACCGTCCCTCAGTACTCCTTTGCAGCGCCGGGGACGAGAACCGGGCTCGACGCGTATGGGCGGCCAGTCGGAGTGGACGAATCCAAGTATTCCTATCCGAGCAATCTGATCATGCCCGGCAGCGCCGGTACCAACTGGTGGAAGGCGGTCTTCGGTAAGGCTGCCAAGGTTGCGGACTACAACCTGGGTATCGTAGGCGGCGGAGCGGACAACACGTATCGCGTCTCTTTCAACTATTTCGATCAGGATGGCACGGCGGCTTATAACAACTTCAAACGGGCCAGCATCCGCGCGAACACCGCATTCACCCGAGGCAAAATTACCTTCGGCGAGAACGTAGCGCTCTCCGGTGAGCGCCATTTCGGTGGCCTGCCTGACGATCAAGGCGGCGAAACCGGCCTCATCGGCAAGAACATTCTGATGCAGCCGGTGGTCCCGATTTATGACGTGCAAGGCCATTTCGCGTCGGGGAAAGCCGTGGGCCTGGGCAACAACACCAATCCCCTCAAGGATGCGTTCGAGGGTCGGAACAATATCGCCGCGAACAACCGGGTCTTCGGGAACACGTATGGCGCTCTTGACGTAAACCCCTCGGTGGCGTTGAAGACCAATTTCGGGTTCAGCGTGAATCAAGGCTCATTCTCGGGCTTCAGTCCGATCACTCCTGAAAACTCCGAGCCGACCCTCATCAACTCGATCAATGAGAACCAGAGTAAGGCGACGGATTGGACCTGGAGCAACACGCTGACACTTAAACGGCAGCTTTCCCGGCACAGTTTCAACTTCCTGCTGGGACAGGCAGCCGGGCATGGCTCCTTCCGGTCTCTAGGGGCCTCGGAGGCCAACCTCCTCTCCACCGACGTGAATGCCAGATTTATCCAGGACGCCCTTGGTGATGCCAAGACCAAGGTTGTCAACAGCTTCGGCGGCGAGAGCGCGTTGTTGTCCTACTTCGGCAAGGCCGACTACAACTTTGCCGACCGATACATTGCGAGCTTTACGGTGCGACGGGACGGCTCCTCCCGATTGGGTCCCACGAACCGGTGGGGAACCTTTCCGGCGGTCGGCCTGGGATGGAGAATCTCCAACGAGCGGTTCCTCGAGGGGAATCGTGTCTTTTCGGACGTCATGCTTCGTGCCGGCTTCGGGGTGACGGGAAACCAGTCCATCCCCTCGGGACGGACTGTCAACCAGTTTGGTGGCGACAATGGGGACACGTACTACGACATCACGGGATCCAACACGTCGGTGCGGGCCGGCTACCGCCAGACCTCGCTGGGTAACGCGGACCTGAAGTGGGAGGAGAACAGATCCACCAACGTCGGTGCGGACCTCGCGCTATTCGACGGCGCGATCGACGTAATTCTGGACGTGTACACACGCGCGACGAACAACCTGCTGTTCAATCCCGCGATTCCCGGAACGGCCGGAGTTGCCGCCCCCCCCATCGTCAATATCGGGAAGATGAGGAACAAGGGCTTTGATTTTTCGATCGGCCATCGGGGCGTGAACTGGAACGCCACCCTCTCGGGAAGCAAATACAAGAACGAGATCGTCTCAATCGATGGCGAGCGGGACTTTTTCTACGGACCGATCAGTCAGCGGGCCGGCCGTGACTTGGCTATCAACAAGTTGGGCCATCCGATCGGTTCATTCTTTGGTTACAAGGCGGATGGGTACTTCAAGGATGCGGCCGACGTCGCCGCCCATGCCAAACAGGACGGCGCGGCGCCGGGACGGATCAAGTTCGCGGATACCAACGGCGACGGGAAAATCACCGCGGATGACCGCGTTATCATTGGCAGCTACCATCCGAATTTCACGGCTGGCCTTGACCTCGGATTTCGCTGGCGTAACTGGGACCTGAGTAGCACCCTGTTCGGGATATTCGGTAACGACATCATGGACACACAGAAGGATTTCTACGTGTTCCGGGATTTTTCCACGAATGTTCGCAACGATCTGCTTGAAAATTCGTGGACTCCGCAGAACCTGAACGCCAAGTATCCGCGGCTGGATCAGAGCGACACCTACAGCAAGGCGATCAGCAGCTATTACGTCGAGGACGGCTCATACGTCAGGCTTCGCAATGTGCAGCTCGTGTATAATGTGCCCCAGTCGATGGCACGGTGGGTCTCGGCCACGAGAATCTACGTGCAGGCGGAGAACCTGTTCACCTTTACCGATTATTCGGGTCTCGATCCGTCGCTGCCTTCGCCGAACGTCGGTGGTTCCGGCGGGGACATCCGGGATCAGGGCCGGGGCATCGATCAGGGAGTCTATCCCAGCAGCAGGACGTTCAGCATCGGTTTAACGACTTCGTTCTGACGAAATGATATTCTTCAATCAGAGGGCGGCGATGAAAAAGGTATCGAGACAGCCTCTGCTCCTCGGGATGGCGGTGATGTGTGTGGTCGGCACGGTGTACGGATGTAGTGATTTCCTGACCGACGCGGCCAAGCCACAAGGAACATTGGATGAGGGGACGCTGGCGAATAGGGCGGGGGTGGAAGGCACCCTCATCGCCGCGTACCGCCAGCTGGACCATACCAACGGCGTCGGCGGAGCCTGGGCCTCCGCGGCCAGCAACTGGATCTGGGGGAGCGTCACCAGCGACGACGCGTATAAGGGATCTGAGGCCACCGACCAGCCCGCGATCGATCCCATCGAGCAATACCAGTGGTCTGCGCCTAACGTCGAGGGCGAATTGAATGATAAATGGCGCGCCATGTACGAAGGGGTGGTCCGCAGCAATGCCACGATCAACCTCCTCAAGTCCGTAACGGCGTCCAAGCCGGGTGAGATCTCGGCCGCAGACGCCAAGGGTATCGAGGGTGAAGCGCTCTTTCTCAGGGCGCACTACCACTTCGAGGCGTGGCGAATGTGGGGGAACATTCCGTACTTCCGTGAAACCGATAAGGATTTTGGGAAAGCGAATCTGGCGAGCGGCGAGGTAGTAACGGAGATCTTGAAAGACCTCGATGCAGCCATCGCGTTACTGCTGACGGCTCCGCGGAATGGGGATGTTGGACGAGCGACGCAGTGGACCGCGAAGGCCTACAAGGGACGCGTTCAGGTCCATGCCGGCCAGTTTGCCGCAGGGTTGGCGACTTTGCGGGAGGTCAGGGCCAGCGGGCGGTACGCGCTCGAGGAGAGCTTTGATCGTGTCTGGACCGGCTTCAAGGAGTATGAAAACGGGAAGGAGACCATCCTGGCGTATCAGGCTTCCGCGAATGACTTACAACCGAATGGAGACAATGCCAACTGGGGTGCACGACTGACATTCCCGCATTCCGGCAGCCCTTTCGGTTGCTGCGGCTTCCACCAGCCGTCACAGAACCTGGTGAACTTCTTCGCAACCGATGCGGCCACCGGACTTCCGGCCGCGTTGACGAATGCGAACTGGAACGCCAGCAACGCCAACTTCAGCGCAGGTTCACCGGCGCCGGTCGATCCGCGCCTGGACTTTACGGTTGGGCGGGACCGCGTGCCCTACAAAGACTGGGGGCCGCACGCACCGGATTGGATCAGGTCCCCGTCATACGGTGGGGTGTACAGCAACAAGAAAAACGTGCATGAAAAGGCCAGTGGCGCCCAGAGCAACGTTGGGTGGGTGAACACGCAATTGAATTCCGTGAACGTTCACATGTACCGATATGCTGACCTGCTGTTGCTTCTTGCTGAGGCGGAGGTCGAAGCGGGGTCGATGGAGAACGCCAGAACGATCGTCAATGAGATCAGAGCTCGGGCAGCGGTTCGCGCTCAGGGCCCGGGGACAGATCGCGCCACCATCGCGGTGCCGATCAATGATCCATCGATCACCTGGGCAACGTATAAAATCGGCCTCTACACGGCACCGTTTGCCGGTCAGGCCGCTGCGCGTGCGGCTGTTCGGAATGAACGCAGGCTGGAATTGGCGATGGAAGGGCAACGGTTCTTTGATCTCCGGCGTTGGGGAATCGCCGAGCAGGTTCTGAACTCTTACATCAACGGAGTGGCGGGAGGGGCCGAGAAGGCACGGCGAGTCCAACTTACAGGTGCGGCGCTTTTCTCGCCTCGACACGCCGTCTTCCCTATCCCTCCCATACAGATCGAGCTGAGCAAGGGAGGGGAGAGCGGGGGGCTGAAGCAGAATACTGGATGGTAGTCCAGCGGTAACCAGCGCGCTCACGGCACTGGTAGGGTCGTACCAGTGCCGTGTTTGGTTTTCCTGATGGTGAACGATTGAAGTGAATCGCCGGTATTGGCTACCAGCACCGCCGTACCGGCGGGCGTCTTGATCACGGTCAGACCGGCGACGTTCCGCGGAGCCAGGAAGCCACTCCCGCGTGGCGGCACCGGCGAGAAGCGGCCCCGGCCGTCGCCTCTCAGCCAGAGCCCGTTCGCCGCATCGGCTCTCGGCGTATTCGGCTCGGCGTCGTAGAGGTTTCCCGCCACGATCAGATCGAGATGCCCATCGCCGTCCACGTCGTGGGCGACGATTGCCTTGATCGGCGCGATTTGCGCCAGATTGGGCAGCGCTGACGAGCTGAAGGCACCGCCTCCGTTGTTGTGCAGATAGACGCTGGCAAATGTGTCGGTCTGGTAATGGATGGCCTGCTGCAGCTGCGCCGGACCGAACAGTTGACGGATGGACGCTTCGGCAAACGATCCATACGTGGGGAATTTCAGAGCAAGCTGATAGAGCTCCCGGCCTAGTGGATCCATGCCGGCAAAGGGGTATTCGGTCCCGTCCTTCTCCTGGGTGAGAACGATGTCCGAGTTCCGGTTGCCGCTGAAATCGGCGGCATACATCCCGAACCTGCTCTCGTTCGATGTCGTGTACGTGTAATTCAATCCGAGATTTCCAGCCACCAGGTCGGGACGACCGTCGTGGTCGAAGTCTGCCGTTGCGAGGCTGTACCACCAACCGCGCAGAGGCGGCAGCCCGGTCGACCCCGTGACATTTCGCAGGTGCGTTCCATCGTTCCGATAGAACTGGATGGGCATCCACTCCCCGACGGTGACCAGATCCAGGCGCCCGTCGCCGTCGAAATCGATCCACACCGCATCAGTGATCATTCCTCCGGGATGAGCTAGCTCCGGGCAGACCTCTGCGGTAACATCGCTGAAATGGCCACCGTCATTGCGCAGGAGATAGCTCCTCGTCGGATACGGATACTTTCGAGGCGTAAGGCGCCCGCCCACGAACAGGTCCGGTCGTCCATCGCCATTGAAATCCCCGGCGCGGACGGTGGCCGTGCTGGTGAGCATGGTTGGCAGGGCCCGAGCATCCTTCACGAACCTGCCGCCTCCGTGGTTGATGTAGAGGCGATCCTGCAACAACGGAGTGACCGGTGTCAGGTGATACCCGCCGCTCGCCACATACAGGTCCGGCAGCCCGTCCCCGTTGGCATCGAAGAACAGAACTCCCCAGTCCTCGTAGTCCTTGTCGGCCTCCCAGGGTTGCCCCTGTGTGGATGCGACAAAGCTGCCGTCCTTTTGCTGAATGAACAGCTGGCCGGGGACGGCGAACCCGCCGCCGATGAATACATCGTCCAAACCGTCGCCGTTCACATCCGCTGCCGCGATGGAAGGGCCTTGTCTGGAAATCATGTAGGGCAGGAGGGGTTGTACGCTGTAATCCACCTGCATCGCTGACTGATGCTTGTACGACAGTGCTCTACGGGCATCCACCGGCTCGAATACGTGGTTTCGAGTCGCGGGAGCGGGATCGGGCTTTTTCCTCTCCGTCGCGTTGGCCTGTTTCACGACCAGAAGCCGATCGGCGTCCAGACCGGTCAGCAATTGATACCGCCCATCGGGCCAGATCACCTCCAAGCTGTCCACGCGCTTGACACGACCGAGCCCGAAATGAGCGCGGTCATCCGCCGTGGACATGTAGCCCCTGTACGGAGAGTTGTAGACGTATTGCTTTTGTCCGCCCGCGGTGAGGATCAGCGTCGAACCGATCCCCCGTCTGTTGGGAACGTTTCCCTCGAGCCCCACGCGCAGATAGTGATGGGCGTCGTCCTTGGGTTGGACATTCTCGTAGATGAATGCGGGTGCGTCGATGTTGTTGACCACGAGGTCGAGCCTGCCGTCATTATCGAGGTCGGCATAGGCCGCGCCGTAGGAGAAGCTCGGGCGCTCCATTCCCCAAGCCTTGGTCTTGTCGGTGAACGTCAGGTCTCCCCCGTTGCGGAAGACGTAGTTGGACTCCTCGTACGTGGGAAGGCGGCGCAGGTTGTCCAGCTCCCGTCGACGCGTCGCGTTCGGACGTGCCGATCGGCGCGCGGCTGCCGTGGTCGTCATGTAATCCAGATCGTTGACCGCCTTGGGGTAGCCATTGCCGATGAAGATGTCCTTGTAGCCGTCGTTGTCGAAGTCGGCGAAGAGTGCACTCCAGCTCCAATCGGTGTGTGAGATGCCGGCAAGGCGACCAATCTCGCTGAAGACGATATCCCCGTCTTTCGTCACTCCGTTACTCAATTGCACGGTGTTGACGGAGTAGTCGTCGCGAAATCCTCGGCTGCGCGACTCGAGGAGACTGTTATACGTCATGAAACCGCTCGTCCGTTTGCGGCGGCTCAAGTCGCGCGGCATCATGTCTACCTGGAGGATGTCGGGCCAGCCATCGTTGTTGAAATCGGCGATGTCCACACCCATGCCCGCAAAGCTCGCATGCTTGAGCCACCGGGCTGCCTTATCGGTGAACGTTCCATCCCCATTGTTGACATACAACACGTCGTTTGTCACGACGTCGTTGGAGACATAAATGTCGGGCCGGGCATCTCCGTTCAGATCGGCGACGGCTACGCCGAGTCCATAGCCGGCGTCGCGAAGAATGCCTGCTTCAGTTGATACATTGATGAAGCTCCCGTGGCAGTCGTTGCGGTAGAGCTGGTTGTAACTGTCGGGGGTCTTTCCGCGTATACCTGCCGGGACACTCGCTACCTGCCCACGCGAGAAATCGCCGGGCGCATTGTTGAGCAGAAAGAGGTCGAGGCATCCATCACCGCCGTAATCGAGGAAAGCGGCGTGCGTGGTGAAGCCGGTGTCGGCGATGCCGTATTGCGCAGCAGCCTCCGTGAAGGTGCGATTCCCGTTGTTGACGAACAGGAGATTCGCGCGCTCCTCCGGTTTGGACCATTCGGGCCCGGAAACGGAGACGTAGATATCCAGATACCCGTCGTTGTTGATGTCCACCATCGTAGCGCCGGTGGCCCATCGGTTCGTGCCGGCACGCGCTCGCGCGGTGATGTCGTCGAACCGAAAATGCCCCTTGTTCAGGTACAGGCGGCTCGAGACCATGTTGCCGGAAAAGAAGATGTCCGGCAATCCGTCATTATCGATGTCACCGACAGCTACGCCGGCGCCGTTGTAGACATAGACGTCGGTCTGCACATTCAGAGAGTCATCGGTGGTGATGGTGTTCGCGAACGTGACGCCGGTCTGGCTCGCGCTCAGGAGTTTGAACAGCGGGCGATCGCTCTTTCTGCAGCCTGCTACCCAGAGAAGAGGGATCAGGAGTGCGAACAGACCCGTGCGACGCATCCGTGCGAACCTCGTCATCGTGAAATCCATCGCCAGAAAATAGCAGCGGTAGCAGACGGGAGATATGTTTTGGCATGAACAAACAGCTGCCTATCTCCCGCGTCATCAGCCTGATTTCAGAGGAGTCCCAACGGCTCTGGTCGATTGGCGAATCTGAAGCTCGACAGTCGCTGCTCGCCGGTGACATCGCCGCAATACGCAGCATCGACGGCTCCTTTGCCCTCATGGCACAGGATGGGGAGCGCGTTGTGCTGGCGCGAAGTCTCGACCGTCCGATGCGGTACTTTCTGGCGAAGGCCGCCGATGGACCAGTGCTAATCGTGGCCGAGCGCATCGACGAGATCGCCGCGGAGCTGGCGCGCCGTGGTTGGGCTGACCAGTTCCACCCGAGCTATACGCGCATGGTGCCCGCGCATCATGTCACGACACTGCGCCTGATCGGATGCCCGGACCCCAGTCCGGTGCATCGGCGCTTCTTCGACCCGCCGCGTGGCACGCTCGCCAAGGACCTGGATCTCGTCGGCCGCCACTACATCGAGGCCGTTTATGGCGAGCTGTATCGGTGGCTCTCCGTGCGCGATCCCGCAACGCCCATCGGCGTTCCGTTTTCCGGAGGCATCGACAGCGGCGCGATCCTGCTCTGCCTGTACAAGCTGCTGCTGAACGAAGGGCATTCTCCCGCAAAGCTGAAGGCGTTCACGCTCTCCGTTGACAGTGAAGGGGAGGATGCGCGACAGGCGCACGACTTCCTGAGTAGCACCCAGCTCGAGATGCTCGGCGAGATCATCGACGTGTCCTCGAGCGCGCTCGATCCGCTACGTGCCGTGGCCGTGATCGAGGACTACAAACCCCTCGACGTCGAATGCGCTACGGTGAACCTCGCGCTACTCGCTGGCATTCGCGAGCGTTATCCCGACTGGCGCCTCCTCGTCGATGGCGATGGCGGCGATGAGAACCTCAAGGATTATCCCATCGAGGAGAACAGCGAGCTCACGATCCGGAGCGTCGTCAACAACCGGATGCTCTACCAGGAAGGTTGGGGCGTGGACTCGATCAAGCACTCGCTCACCTACTCGGGCGGTTTTAGCCGCGGCTGCGTCCGAAGCTTTGCCTGCGTGCGCGAATTCGGGTTCGAGGGCTTCAGCCCCTACACTCGTCCGTCAGTCATCGCGGTGGCTGAAGCGATCCCCTTTGCCGAGCTGACCGAAGGCTCGCATGAGCGACTGTACGCCTTGAAAGGAGAGATCGTGTCGCGCGGCGTTCGCTCGGTGCTGGGGCTCGAGATGCCCGTCTTTCCCAAGCGGCGGTTCCAGCATGGGTCGGTCTCCGCCGAACAAGCCGCTCGACTGTTCCCGCAGAACGAGACACGCTACCGCCGCCATTTCGAGACGCTGCACGCCAACGTCGTGTGAGCGCGTCGGCTGCCGATCGCCGGATTCGGAGCCTCCGCCCCCCGAAGACGCGCGTAGATCCGTACGCGGCGCATGGCTCTTTACTCGAGGAGGAGCGTCGGCCTGACGGGAAGATCGAGCGGGCGCTCACCGTCTTTCTCGCCGGCGCCGAGTGTGCGTTCACGTGCTCGTTCTGCGACTTGTGGCGATGGACGATCGACGGTCCAACACCTCCCGGCGCGCTAACCAGGCAGTTGGAGACCATTCTCCAAGCGCTTGATGACCCGCTGCCAGATCGACTCAAGCTCTACAACGCGAGCAATTTCTTCGACCCGCGAGCCGTCCCGTCCGAGGACGTTCCGGGGATTGCGACGCTGGCAGCGTCGTTCGCTGGTGTCACCGTCGAGTCGCATGTCAACACCATCGGCCGGCAGACTCTCGCGTTCGCACGACAAATCGCCGGACGGCTCGAAGTCGCTGCAGGACTCGAGACGATTCACCCTGTCGCGTCCGCACAACTCAACAAGAGGCTCGATCTCGCGCGATTCGATTGGGCGGTGCGTTTTCTATCGGAGAACGGCGTCGATCTCCGCGTCTTCGTCCTCCTCGGCGCACCCTGCGTTGCCGCCAGCGAATCCATCTCGTGGACGGTGCGCACGGTCGAGTATGCCGTCGAGCGCGGCGCGTCGGTCATATCGATCATCCCCGTGCGTGGCGGGAATGGAGAGATGGAACGACTCCAGGCACTGGGCCATTTCGCTCCGCCCAGTTTGTCACAGCTCGAGGCGGCACTCGACCTCTGCCTGCAGTTCACGCACACCGTCGTTACGGCCGACCTGTGGGACGTGGAGCGGCTCCCCGCGTGTGAGCATTGCAGGTCAGCGCGCATCGAGCGCCTGCGACGTCTGAACGTCATCGGCCGCGCGGAGCCGCGGATCGATTGTAGTGTGTGTGGAGCGGCGTGATGCAATCGTGCGAGATTGCCATCGTCGGCAGCGGGTTCGCCGGATCGCTCTTGGCCCGAGTGCTGGCGGTGCTCGGCTACGATGTCGTGCTCCTCGAGCGGGGCACGCATCCGCGGTTCGCGATCGGTGAGTCGTCAACCCCGCTCGCCAACCTGTCGTTAGAGCGGCTTGGGCTCCGCTACGGGCTGGTGGACTGCTATCACCTGGCCACTCACGGACGCTGGCTCGCGCATTTCCCGGAGCTTCGCCGCGGCCTGAAGCGCGGCTTCACCTTTTACCGGCATCACCCGGATCAGCCATTCGAGAATCGCGGCTTGGACTCGGAGCGACTCCTCGTGGCGGCCAGTCCGGATAACTCGCTCTCCGACACGCACTGGTTACGCGCCGACCTGGATCACCATTTCGTGCGCCAGGCCGTCGCCGCAGGCGTGGACTATCGCGATTGCGTGGACATACTGAGCGCGGATGTCGCATCGGATTCCGTGCACCTCAGCGTTAGCCGAAACGGCACCGCGTTCGAGCTGCGTGCGAATTTTCTTATCGACGCGTCTGGTCCCGGTGGCTTTCTCGCGCGACAGCTCTCGCTTACTTCGGGTCTGGAGCACACTGAGACCCGCTCCGCGATCGTGTTCAGCCACTTCAGTGGCGTCCGACTCATGAACGACGTCGCACCAGGAATGCCGGAGGGTCCGTACCCCGACGATTGGTCCGCCGTGCACCATCTGATTGATGAAGGCTGGATGTACTCGCTCCGGTTCGACGATGGTGTAACCAGCGCGGGCTTTCTGCTCACGCCACAGGGCGCTACCGCGCTGAATTCATCCGGCGCCGCCGATGCGGAGGCGCTCTGGCGTGCATTGGTCCAGAGGTATCCGACAATCGCGAGCGCGTTCGCTGAAGCAACGCCGCTCATGCCGATCGCGTTTCAGCCTGCAATTCAGCATCGTCTAACGCGCGCTGCCGGGGAGCGGTGGGCGCTGATGCCGCACGCGTACGCGTTCGTCGATCCCCTTTTCTCGACGGGGATCGCCTGGAGTCTCCGTGCCGTCGAGCGACTGGCGCTCGCCTTCGAATCCACTGCACACCACCGGCGCGTGCCGGACTCAGACGTGCTCACGCGGTACAACGCCGCGCTCGATGCGGAAGCGGATCAGATCGATCATGTCGTCGCCGGTGCGTATGAAGCAATGACGCACTTCGACCTGTTCGCCGCGCACGCGATGCTTTATTTCGTCACGGTTTCGTTTGCGGAGGTCAGTCAGCGACTCGCCCCAGAGGAATCCGTAGCGTGGAACGGATTTCTCGGCATCGGTGATCCCGTGTTGGACCCGCTGCCGCGCGAGAGTCTCCGGCGGCTCAGACACATCACGCGACGTCGTGGCGACATCGGTACCTCGGACGACCGCCGAGGCTTTGCGGAATGGGTCACGCATGCGATCGCGCCGCGCAACATTGCCGGACTCGCACAACCTGAGCGGAGGAACCTCTATCCGGTGGATTTCGACGCGCTCATCGAGCGCCACGCGCTATTGGGGATGAGTCGCCTTCGGCTTCTCGCAGCTTTGCCGGCGCTGCGCGGGATGGCGCCGGAACCGCCGTTTGCCTACCAATCCGTCGGAGGTCGAGCCACTTCGCTGCGGGACCGACCAGCGCCAGCGCGAGGAAGGCCGGCGCCACGCTGAACGCGGTCGGAAGCGGCCATCCCTTGTCGGAGCCAAACCGGATCAGCGTCTCCATCAACGCAATCAAAACTGCCACCACGATCTGTCGCCGCCGCCCGCGCACCACGGTGCGGGGGTCGGTGATCATGAAAAAAATGAACAACTGATACATCGGGCCGGTGATTGGAGCGATCTCCGGCAGCACAGCCTGCCCCAGCGCTGCGGCACGCACGCTGTTCAGAAGGAGGAAGCTCACGACGTACGTCAACGTGATGTGGAGGACGCCGACGCGCGCGGCAATGACGAGTCCAAAGATCCAGATTACCAGGTTTGTCGCCACGTCGTTGCCGAACTGGTGGCTGAGCACGGAGATCCGCTCGGGCGCGGCAATCAGCAGCGCGCTGACCGCGAAGTTGGTCGGATTCCAGAGGTGGTTGTCGCGGTACTTGAGAACGTACTTGGACGCGATCGCGAGAAACCCGCCTAGCACAAACGGCCAGAGCGTCCCGCCCTGTGGCTTTATGAGCAGCGTCAGGCTGATACCGCTGATGTAAGCGCTTAGCAGGTTGGCGATCTTGCCGCGGTCGAACCAGGAGAGGACGGCCTCCGTCGCCATGCACGCCGCAAGCGCCAGCACGAGGCGCTCGTAGCCGCCGAACATATGGTAGCGGAGCTGGGCCGCCAGCAGCACCAGCGTGATGAGAAAGGCGATAAGATACCGCGGATCGAGCTTGCTTCTGCGCTCCCACGAGCGCACGAATGCATTGCGTTCCGCTGCGGTCACGTGCGTCGCGTTGCTCATGACGTCAGCGCTGCGCCTCGACGACGGTGACGAACTGGTCTATTGGAGGACGCGGCAGTATCTGCCGCGCCCCGGATGGCCAGTGGATGACGACGCGGTCCACCCATTCCCGAGCTCCGAGGCCGAAGTGCAGCCGCCGATCGTTCTGGCTCGCGAATCCCGATCCGCCATCGACGACCCGCCGCTGCGTGAGACCTCCCGACTCGAGCAGCACCTCGGCGCCGATCGCGCTGCGATTGCTCTTCGTGCCGACAAGCCTGAACGCTATCCAGTGGTTGGTGCTGTCAGGATGGTTGCGATAGAGCACTGCCGGCTGGTTCTGATTTGCGACGATCACGTCCACCGCGCCATGATTGGCGAGGTCGCTGAGCGCCACTGCGCGGCCGTCGTACAGATCAGTTACGCCGACCTTGTTCGCCACATCCAACCACCCGGCGACGCCGCGATTGAGGTACACGCGTGAGCGCTCATACCCGGACAGACTCGCGTTCCCGAAGGGCGGCCAGGTTGCGGCGTCCTCGAAGAACCGGGCGTTGGCACCGGCGATCTTCGACATCGCGTACCAGTAGTTCTTCCCGCGATCGGCCGAGATGAAGCCGTTGGCGACGAAGAGCTCGTTGGCGCCGTCGTTGTTGAGATCACCGAATTGCGCGCCCCACGCCCAGCCGGCGTCAGCGAGCGCGCCTTCGGCGACGTTGCGGAACCGGCCGGTCTCGGGCATCTGGTTGAGGCGCAGGTTGTTGTTCTGAAAGAGGTATCCCCGCTCGGAGATGTTGGTGACGAATGCGTCGAGCCGGCCGCGATTGTATGCATCGCCCAGCGTCACCGACATTCCGCTCTTGGACTCGCTCTCGAGTCCGGCCGTGGTCAGAACGAATCGCCGTCCGTGGTCGTTCAGATACAGCTCCTCCGGACCGTAGTCGTTCGCGAGGTATATGTCCGGCCATCGGTCGCCGTTGAAGTCTGCCGACGCCGCCGCGAGCGTCCACCGCGTGCTGCCGACGCCCATCTTGTCGGTCACGTCTTCGAACTTGCCGCCACCCAGATTGTGAAAGAGCAAATTCTTCCCGCCATTGGTAGCGAACTCGAAGCTGTTGTGCATGATCTTCGTCGTCTCGAGATGCCACAGATCGACGTCGCGGAAATACGCAGTGACGTAGAGATCGAGCAGGCCGTCGCGATCGAAGTCGACCCAGATGGCGCCGTTGCTGTTCACCCAGCGGCGCAGACCGGCGTGGGCGGTAACGTCCTCGAAGTGGCGGCCATCGACGTTCCTGAATAACGCCGGATAACCGTAGCGATACACCAGCACGTCCTCGCGGCCGTCGTTGTCGAAGTCCCCCCACACAGCGCCCATCGAGACTCCGTCTCCCGGTCGATTGAGATCAGCCAGCCCCGCGCTCGCTGCGACCTCCTCGAACGTACCGTCGCCGCGGTTGCGGTAGAGCGCGTTAGGCTCACCGAAGCGGCTGTTGGTGAAATACAGATCGGGCCGCTCGTCGCCGTCGAAGTCGGCGACTGACACCGATGCTCCGAGCGCCGCGACGTGCGGCTCAATGCTCGCAATCTTCGGATCGAAGGTTGGCCGGTGGTGCACGAAGTGAATGCCCGCCGCCGCGGTCTCGTCACGCAGCACGAATCCGGGATGCGTAGCGTCCGCGGCCGGCCGAATCGGCCCGCGATCCAGTCGCATCGCGAGCAGCAGAGCTGCCGCAAAGGGTACGGCTATGATGGCGTGCCTGACGGCTGGGCGGGGTCGGTGCAGCACAGTTCAGAGTATAGCGTTTCTAATTCACGGCGTCGACACGCTTCCCTTCACGATGCGCGTGTTGTACTCCCGGAGAAACCGCTGCCGCTGTGCGTCAGTCGGGTACGCTTCTCCTGGTCGATAGGGGTACGCCTGCACGCCATGGAACGGGAGCGGGCCAACCGTGGTGCCGAACGCCGTGTTCAGATCAGAATCCTTGATCCACCCGTCGGTGTAGAGCAGGAAATCGCGTTTCCAACCCGGGGGCAGCGACTTCGCGGAGCTCGCGTCGAACTGAATGGTCGCCTCGTCCCCGGGGCCCATGATCACGTACATGTCGTCCGAACTCCGCAGCAGTGGCAGCACGTCGCCGAAGCGTGTGAAAGCGCCCTCGATTGGTCGCCACGGCGACTTCTTCGTCACGTCGTCATAGGCGAACCAGTACGGCCCATAACGACCCCCCTTGCGATACATGCGGGAGAAGCCGCGGTAATGGAGATCGGCCGACAGGGGCGCCAGCGTCGTGACTTTCGCCGGGCTTTTCGCGAGATCGTGAGCGACGAACGCCTTGTCCCAGTAGATCTGCATGCTCGTGCGAATGCGCACGTGATGGTCGGCCGTTGGAAACTTCCCGGCCAGGTCCACCACGATTGTCTTGTCCTTTCCGGAGGGGAAGCCGATGTTCGCGATCGCTGTCCGCCATCGGCCGTTCGCATCGCGCACCTCCAGCGAAGGAGAAGCGAGCTTGATGGAAGACTGCTGCGACAGCGCGACGTTGATGCTGGCGTCGGTGGGATAGATCCAGCCGCGCAGGAAGAGGAAGGCGCCAGGGCGGCCGGCAGCGTCGCCGAGGTTCAGGATGAGATCGTGCGGGTCTACGACTCCCTGATACTGTGAGGGCGTGAGATTCGAGACGTACACGTCGTCGCTCTCGCGCAGCGCCGGCAGCACGTCGCTGCCACGTTCATCAGTGGCGGAGAGCGGCAAGTAGCGTCGCGCAACCTGGAAGAGCCGGAGCTTCACCGGCCCGGGTGGGACGAAGCGCTCGTCCACGAAAACCTCCACCGAATCCGGGTGGTCGACGGCGAGCAGCTTGACCTCATCGGCGTACGCCGTCTCCCAAAGCTCCTCGGTGAGCTGAAGGACGTAGCGTCCGTCGCGCGGTTGGAGTGCGTCTCCCGGAATGCGAACGTATTCCTGCGATGCGCCCGCGGGAGCGAAGGCGCTGGTGCTGCCCATGAGGCCGAGCGGCATTCCCAACGCGCTGCGCCACATCGCATCGGTCACGAACCGGAAGCGCTTCCCGTCCCACGTATACGCAAACGCGCACGATCCCTTGAGCATTTCGCTTTCGACGACGTCCTGGTCAGATCCGGGGAGGTACACGGTCTGCG
>JACCRF010000151.1 GCA_013813715.1 Gemmatimonadaceae bacterium
TGCTGGCTTGATCCCGCCGAAGCAGGAAATCGTCCCGGCTGCCGCGATGTCGGAGGCCAGCGGCATGAGCAACGCCCCGGAACGAAGGCCGGACGGGCAAGGAAACTCGGACTTGGCTTTACGTGCTTACGGGAGAGCTCGGGCCGCGATAGTGTTCCGGCGCGCGCGGCAGAGTCTCCGGTGGCCCGCGCGCCGCCTCGCGTTTGCGCCGCAGGTGGTCGAGAATCCGATCGATCACTCTCCCAGAGTCAAGCACCAAGAGCCGTTTCCTTAAGATGCGGTGACGGGAAAAAAGAAGCCGCCTTTCGGCGGCTCCTCTTCCCCCCGACGCGAGCTTCCGCGTCAGAACCTCTTATCAGTAGGATCGGGTCCCGGCTTCGACGCCGGATTGCCGTCGATGCGGTCCTTAACGTTGTCAACGGCTTCCATCGCTCTGTCTCCCACGTTGCGGGTGGTGTCCGCGGCCCGGTCGGCGAGATTCTCGCTGCTGTTCTGGATCCTGTTCGTTGCCTCGCGCGTCGTGACCGATGAGCGCCTGGTGTACGCTTCCTCGGCGTAGGGTCGCACCGTCGCCCAATCGCCATGCCGGGCGCGAAGGTCGTTGCTCCACCCACGCTGAAGATCGGACTCGATCGCCTCGAAGTTCTTTCCGTTGTAATCGGGGTTCTCGCTGGCGAGATGGCCCAGCTGGTACGCCGGACGGACGTCTTCGTAGCTGCGGTCGACAAGACGGTCTTCGCGCGTCTCGTACGCCTGGCGATAGGTGTCGTCGTCGCGGTTGAACGTCGTCACCGCCTCGGCCACTGTGCGTCCCGCCCACCATCCGCCGACGGCACCGGCGATTCCACCGATGATCGTCCCGATGGGGCCGGCGGCAGAACCAATCGCGGCACCCGTCACTACACCCGAAATGCCTCCGACCGCCTCTCCAACCTCGCCACCGATGCCGGGGTTGTCGTCGTGGCGGAGTACGCCGCCCTCTCGGGAATCTTTTTTGTCGATGCGATCCATCGTTCCTCCTGGAATCAAAATCGCGTGGGTGTTACTTCTCCCCCTCATAGGGGCAATTTTGAGACCAGATCCTGGCTGCTGAACCCGCGATCCGAATGGCGACTTGACCGCATCGAAAGCGAGAATTCACATCGGCACCCAGGGCTGGAACTACGAGGCCTGGGTTGGGCCGTTCTATCCTGTGAACACACGGCCCGCGGACTATCTCTCGATCTATTCCCGGGCTTTCGGCAGCGTCGAGGTGGATTCGACTTTCTATGGCGTGCCGGCAGTTACGACCTTCCGCAGCTGGGCGGAGCGCACTCCCCACGATTTCGTCTTCGCCCTCAAGATGCCCCAGGAGGTCACGCATGAGCAGCGCCTTCGCGATACGCTCGGCGTGTCGGAGCAATTCTACGAGGGCGTGCGCGAACTCGGCGGCAAGCTGGGCCCGATCCTGGTGCAGCTCGGGCCGGACTTCGATCCAAGCCAGCTTCCGGCGCTCGTAAATTTCGTCGGCAACGCGCCGAAGGATCTCCGCTTCACGATCGAGTTCCGCCACCGGGGCTGGATGACCGAGGGTGTCATCGCGCTGCTGCGCGAGTGGAACATCGGTTTGACGCTGGTGGACGGCCGCTGGATCCCCCGTCGCGTCATGCTCGCGCTCGCGCGGCGTCCGACGGCTGACTTCGCGTACATCCGCTGGATGGGCCCCAACCGCGATCTTATCGACTATTCGCGCGTACAGGTTGACCGGACGCGTGAGATAGAAGCGTGGACCGAGGCGATCGTCGACATCAGCAGTCAGGTGAACGACGTCTTCGGCTACGTCGCGAACACCTTCACCGGCCACAGTCCGGCGACGGCGCGCGAGATCCAGCATCGGCTCGGCCAGCAGCCGGTCGATCCCGATAGCCTTGGTGAGCAACTGTCGCTCCTCTGACCCGAGTGCATCGGTATTAACGCTTTTGATCGAGGCCGCGGATAAATTGACACATGAACGCCCGCACCGGCTCTCTCGTCGCGATCTCGTTACTAGCGGCGGCAGCATGCATCCGACTCGGGATATGGCAGCTCGACCGACTCGGCGAGAGGCGCACGTTCAACGCCGTGCTTGCCGAGAGGCTCGCGTCTCCGCCGGCATCGCTCTTACAGTTGCCCGCCGATACCGGCAGCGCACACTATCGCCGCGTGGCGGTGAGCGGGACATACGACTACGCGAACGAGATCGCCCTCACCAACCGAATCCGTAACGGGTCGCCGGGGGTTAACATCGTCACTCCGCTGCGCCAGGCAGGAACCGATACCGCTATCCTCGTCAACCGCGGCTGGGTATACGCGGGCGATGGAATGAGCGTCGATCTTTCGAGGTGGCACGAAGGGACCGCCGCCGCGGGAACGGCGTACGTGGAAACATTCTCGGGCCCACGGAGGGGAGCGATCAGCTCGCCGAGCCGTCGCCGTACGTTCAGGTGGCTGGATCGCGGCGCGTTATCTTCGGAATTTCCCTATGCCATCGCCCCATATTATCTGGTATTGATTGCCGGTTCGGCCGATACCGCGGCGAACATTCCTCCGCGACTTGGCCAGCCACTTCTCGACGACGGGCCGCACAGGAGCTACGCAATTCAATGGTTTTCCTTTGCGGCGATCTCTATTATTGGCATGTTCCTCTTCGTGAGGCGGAAATGACGGACCAATCGCACGCGCTCGCCACCGAACAGGAAGCGCGCGACATCGCTGAATCGGCGCGCGAGACGGAGTGGGAGCATCCGAGTTTCGCCCGCGAGCTCTTTCTCGGCCGCTTCAGACCGGATCTCATTCACCCGCATCCGGAAAACGACCCCGTCGAGGCCGCCCGCGCGAAACCGTTTCTCGAGAAGCTCACCGCGTTCATCGATCGCGTGGACTCCGCCGCGATCGACCGCACCGGCGAGATTCCCGAAGCGCTGGTTCAGGAGCTTCGCGACATGGGCGCCTTCGGCATCAAGATTCCGAAGGAATACGGCGGGCTTGGCCTCTCTCAGATGAGCTACATACGCGCGATGGAAATCGTCACGTCGAAGGACGGCTCGCTCGTCGCCCTCCTCTCCGCGAGCCAGTCCATCGGGGTTCCACAACCGCTCAAGTTGTTTGGCACCGACGATCAGAAGCGCCGATTTTTTCCGCGCCTCGCAAAGGGAGCGATCTCGGCGTTCGCGCTCACCGAGGTCGACGCCGGCTCCGATCCGGCGAACATGCGAACGACCGCAACACCGACTGAGGATGGCGAATACTTCCTCCTCAACGGTGACAAGCTGTGGTGCACGAACGGGACCCGGGCCGAACTGTTCGTGGTGATGGCCAGAACGCCCGATCGGGATATCAACGGAAAGAAGACCAAACAGATCACCGCGTTCATCGTCGACGCGAGCATGCCGGGCGTGGAGGTGGTGCATCGGCTCCGGTTCATGGGTCTCAAGGCAATCGAGAACGGGGTCATCCGGTTCAGCAATGTGAAGGTCCCGCGCGACAACATCCTGTGGGGTGAAGGGAAGGGGCTCAAGCTCGCGCTGGTCACCCTCAACACCGGCCGTCTCACTCTGCCGGCAGGTGCGGCCGGCGCGGGGAAGGCGATGCTCCGCATCTCGCGGAAATGGGCCAACGAGCGCGTGCAGTGGGGCCAGCCAATCGGAAAGCACGAAGCCGTAGCTCAGAAGATCGCCCGGATGGCCGCCAATACTTTCGCAATGGAAGCCGTGGCCGAGCTCGCGACGGCGCTCTACGAGAAAGGCAACTACGACATTCGCCTCGAGGCCGCGATCGCGAAACTGTGGAACACCGAAGCCGGATGGCGGATCATCGACGACACGCTTCAGATCAGGGGCGGCCGCGGATACGAGACCGCCGAGTCGCTCGCGGGGCGGGGAGAGGAGCCGATCCCGGTGGAGCGGGCGATGCGCGACTACCGGATCAATCTCATCTTCGAGGGATCGTCGGAGATAATGCGGCTGTTTATCGCGCGTGAAGCGGTAGACCATCATTTCAAGCTCGCGTTCGCCATTGTGAAACCGGAGTCGACGATGAAGGAGCGATTGAGCGCGATGACGAGCGCGACACCGTTCTATCTCACCTGGTATCCATCGCGCTGGGTGAGTGCCGGCCGCCTCAAGAGATACGGCGAGTTCGGGAAGCTCGCTCCGCACATGCGCTACCTCGAGAAGACAACGCGCCACCTCGGGAGATCGATCTTCCACGCGATGCTGAGATATGGTCCGAAACTCGAGCGAAAGCAGGCGGTGCTCTTCCGCGCCGTGGACATCGGTGCCGAGCTGTTCGCGATGTCAGCGGCCTGCGTGCGAGCGCAGATGCTGGCGAAAAACGGGCAGAAGGAAGCGATCTCTCTCGCCGACACGTTCTGCCGCGAGGCGAGACTCAGGATCGCCGATCACTTCAGGAATTTGTTCGGCCCGAACGACGAGAATCTCTACAAGCTCGCGATGGCGGTGCTCAAGGGCGAGCACGCCTGGCTGGAGCAGGGGATCTCGGCGTATGGGACAGAAATGGGAACACGAGGGGCGGAGATTGACGCCGAGAGGGCGGCCGACGCGACTTCGATTCTCGAAAGCGAGGTGTTAGCCCTGCGGTAACACACCAGTCGCCTGACGAACCATCCCGCGCGGGCCAAATTCCTGGACAGAAAACAACTTCGGCGACGGCCTCTTATGTTTACGAAGGAGCCGATCGCAACGGTATCGGCACCCTCGGCTCTCTTTTACCTGTTTGGAGATACCATGCCCCCTTCTGGACAGCGTCTGCTTTCCCTCATCGCCCTGCTCGCCGCTGCTGCGTGCTCCCCGAAGGATGCTCCCGACAGCGCCGCGTCCACATCTGATGCGCCCGGGACTAGCGCAGCGTCGCCGGCATCAGCAGCAGCGGCGACTGAGCCCACCGCGGTAGACTACAGCAACTACGAGCTCACGATGGACAAGATGCGGAAATGGGTGAACGCAACGAAAAATATGGCGACCGCTCGCTACAGCTCCGCCGATAGCTCCGCAATGGCGACAATGAAAAATGACCCTGTCGCGCTAAGGATCAGCAAGATGGAGTCGAGCGAGCCCGTGAAACGCGCGCTCTCTGACGCAGGTCTCACCGCTCGTGACTACATGATGATCACGGGCGCCTATGGGCTGGCGGGGATGTCGGCATCCATGATGGGGCCGAATTCGCAGGCGAAGTTGCCCGAGGGACACAGTATGAAGAACATCGAGTTCGTAAAGGCGCACAAGGATGAGCTCGATACGCTCATGGAGGAAATGAAGGCGATCGGCCGCTAGCAACCCTCTATCGCACAGAAGAGAAAGGTCGCCTCGCGGCGGTGACCTTTCGCCTCGGAATAGTCCGGGCTACAGAAGCGTTCCCTGCAGCAGAAACGCCGCGGCGTAGAAGTAGATCACGAGGCCCGTGACATCCACCAGCGTCGCGACGAACGGTGCCGAGGCACTCGCCGGGTCAAAGCCGATCCGCCGCAGCACGAATGGAAGCATCGATCCGGCGAGTGAACCGAAGGTGACGACGCCGAGCAGTGCGATTCCGACAACGGCGGCGACCAGCAGGTAGTGCTCCCCGTAGGTGCCTGGCCATAGCTGCTGCCAGACGACGATGCGAATCACTCCGAGAATTCCGAGTATCGCGCCGAGTACGAGGCCGGAGGGGAGCTCACGCAGTGCGACGCGCCACCAGTCCCGGAGCCGCACTTCGCCCAGCGCCATCGCGCGGATGATGAGCGATGTCGCCTGCGAACCCGAGTTTCCGCCCGAGCTGATGATGAGCGGGATGAAGATCGTCAGCACCAGCGCCTTGTTTAGCTCCATCTCGAAACCCTGCATCACCGACGCGGTGAGCATCTCTCCTATCAGCAGAACTGCCAGCCAGCCGCCGCGCTTCTTGATCATCGCGGCGAACCCGATCTGCATGTACGGCTCGTCGAGCGCTTCCATACCACCGAAGCGCTGCACGTCCTCAGTGTGCTCCTCCACCAGAGCGTCAATAACGTCGTCCACCGTCACGACGCCGATTATTCGGTGGGCCGAGTCCACCACCGGGAGGATCACGAGATCGTAGTTCGAGGTGAGTCGCGCGACCTCCTCGCGGTCCATGTCGGGCGGCACGGTAACAACTTCCTCCCACGCAATCTCACTCACGAGCGCGCCGTCCGGCGCGGCGAGAAGCTCGTGCAGCGACATCACTCCCTTGAGCCGGCCCTCCTGATCGGTTGCGTAGATAGCGTGCATGGCCTCGCGCCGTCCGCCACGCGCGATCCGCCGCACCGCCGCGAGCGCCTCCTCTACGCGGGTATTCTCCGCAACTGAGACGAACTCCGTCGTCATCAGTCCACCCGCGGATTCCGGCTCGTACGCGAGAAGCCGTTCGGTCTCCTCGCGCTCCTGCTTCGGGATCTCGGAGAGAATATCGCCGGCGGTCTCTTCCTCGAGCTCCTCGAGGACGTCAGCGCGCTCATCGGGCGTCATCTGCGTGACGAGCTCGGCCGCCTGGCGCGTTGTCATGGTCTCGAGGATCTCACTGCGCAGATCCTCGTCGAGGTACTCAAGGACACCGGCGGCGCGGTCGGCGGAGAGCGCGCTGAGCAGTTGCGCTACTCTATCACGCGGTAACGCCTCCGCGACATCCGCGAGATCTGCCGGATGCATCTCCTCGGTCTCGGCGGGAATGCTCGCCGGGTCCGAGTCGAGAAGGTCCAGAATGTCAGGGGCGATCAGTGCGGCAACTCCCCTCGCCTCATGTCCGCCCGTGGGCGTATGCAGGGGAGCGTGCCGCTGGTCTTTCATCACACCACCGGAAGCGTGCGACGGTCGTCGCGTTGATCGGCGACCTCGTACCCGGCGATGGAGATGGCTTCGCTGATCGCTTCGGGCGAGACGGTGCCGTCATGCTCGATCACGGCCTTACCGATCGAAACGTCGGCTCGCGAAACGCCCGGCACGCCGCCGAGCGCGGTGAATACCGCGCGGACGCAATGGGCACAGCTCATGCCCGCGATGGCGATGGTGGTGATCATTTCGCAAATATACTGATGAAGCGTGAATTCGCGATGCGAAACTGGCACCGATCCATGCAACGATTCGTAGGGTATCAAAGCCATGCCTGAACAAGACCACGACCGAAAGGAAACTGCCTACGGCGTGCCGGCTGCTGAGAAGATTCCTCGCAGGTCGGTTGGCGAAGGCGCCATCGAGGCCACGGGAGATCCGGGCCTCAACCCGCCGCCTCGCGAGCGTCTCTTCTCGCGAAAGGTGATGATCGCGTGGGCCACGGTGACGCTCGCCGTCTATATCGCGTTCCAGATTTTTGGCGGGCCGATCAAGGCAGCCATCGCCTCGCGCATCGATCCGCCCGAATCAAATACCGGTTCGCCTCCGTCTGACCGCGTCATCAGGGTGCGCACCGTTCCAGCTACTAAGGGTGGCGTCGAAGTGAGGGTGATCGAGAAAAAGCCCGCGCCCGCGATCCCGCCGAAGGCGCCGGAGCGTCCAGCGCAGCCTATTCGCTGATCTTTCGCGCCGGCACCGGCGGTTTCTTCGCCCGGGGCTCGAGAGTTTTCTCCAGCGCCGGAACGAAGATGTCGTACGTTGACCCGGGGTGCCACATCACCCAGCCCTCGTAGCCAGCGTCATAAACCGCTTTCTTCTGAGCCTCGATTTCCGCGGCGCCGTACTTCGGCTGGCCCAGCGAGAACGCCTGAAGCCACGGCCGCACGCGTTCTCCTTTCAGTCCAGTTTTTTCCGCTCGCTCGCGTGCCCTCGAAATCGCGATGTGAATGATGTTGTACGGATCCGCGTTCGGGCGGGCGATTCCAAACGAGCCGCGCGGATAATGCGATGGATAAACCATCGGCAGAACGACGTCGACCGACTGCAGGAGAGGCTCGAATTTCTGACCGACCTCGAGCGCTCCTCCTACCGTTGTGGTCAACCCGAAGATGTCCGCGGTCGTGCGGACGCCCAGCTTGTCGATGCGCTTTTTCGCCGCGGTGAGAAACTCGCCGAGGGCTTCCGCCTTCGAGCGGCCGTTGGATTCGGGAAAAACCTGGGCGGGCAGACTCCGGTACGGCTCGGGGAATCGGATGTAATCGAACTGCACCTCGCCGAACCCCATCTTCACCGCCTCTTCAGCGACACGGAAGTTGTACTCCCACACCGCGTTGGAATACGGATTCACCCACATGAGCCCCTTGTGATCGCGCCAGGGGGAGCCGTCCGCCTTGCGAATCGTCGATCGTGGATTCATCCGCGCCGCGACCGAGTCCTTGAAAACGACGATTCGTGCGACCGGGAGAATGCCGTGCGCGTTGATCGTGTCCGCCAGCGCCTTGAGGTTTGCGATCTTCGTCTGCGTCCCGCCGTTCTTCTGCAGAAGCGGATCGCTCGAGTTGAAGTTGAGTCCGAACTCGTCCTTGATGTCTATGACAAGCGCGTTGATTTCGGTCGAGTCAGCGAATCCGATGAGTTTCTTCATCTTCTTTGTGCTCTGCGCGGCAAACCGGTTCACGTAGAGGCCGCGGATGGGCGCATTGGGATCGGTGCGCAGACGCGTCAATTCCGCGGAGAAGTTTCCGGTCGCAGGTGTGGCGGGCCTTGCTTGCGCCTGTCCCCCGCCGACGACAGAGGCGGCGACGGAATCAGCGCCAAGGCCGGCTCTTCCGCCGGTATCGGTGCCGGCTGCACAAGCAGAAAGAATGAATGCGAGAGATAGGTGAAAGCGCATCTGATTAGTCGGAATCGTGTGAGAGAGTTGGGGGAAGGATGATGCACTATATTTGCCATCAATGCGATCCTTCCGCTGGCTTCTCCTGATACCCCTGCTCGGCTGTTCGTTGCCGGAGCCGGTGCCGCCGTCGGCGGAATTTCTGCTTGCCGACGGGAGCTCCACCTATTGGGTGCGCAGCGGCCCGGACGGCATCAGCGCCCGAATGTCGCCGCTCATCCTGACGAAAGCGGACAACCGGTTCTACGAAGTGTTCGTCGGCGAGGTCGTCCGCTCGTATGAGGACGCGGTGTTCAGCCGCGAGCCGATCTACCGCCGCGACCTGCTTCGTGGCGAGCGACGCCTGGTGTACGAGGACGATCGGATCGCGGAATGGGAGAGGCGGTACCTCGCCAATCATCCTGAGGCGCGGCTCCTCGATCCAGACGATGAAGAAGCCGCCGATCCGACTTTTGTCGCGAGTGCAGAAGCCGACATTCTCGCCGTGGCCGGCCCGTACGTTTTGTACGACGGGCGGCACGGTCGAGCGCGAGGATTTCCAGAAATCCGATTCATCCGGCGGCGCGGTCGACATCCGATCGGGCGCAACGGTTCCGCTCGTTACGATGGCGCGCGACACCGCGTTGCTCGGCGCCGGTGGCGTGAGAGAAGGCGGGAACGTGACGTGGCAGCATGCGGGGTATGAGGTCGTAGCGCGCCACGATGCCGCCCGCGCAGAGACGCAGGTATTTCTGAAGGACGGTCGAGGGCGGGAGTGGGCGCTCGGGTTCGTGGACTCGAGACTTCCAAGGGTGTTCTGGCTGGATGAGCCCGCCGTGGACGCAGAGCTTCTGACTGCGCTGCATGATGCTTTCGATGAAGCGAGTTTCGAGCCGGAGGAGACACAGCTGGTAGCGCGGAAGTGGGGCTCGCGCCACCGGTCACGCACCCTGCTCGGAGTTGTGTCAGTCGCCACAGAGCCACAGAGTCACAGAGATGGAAAAAGGGCGATGGGCACGACGGGTCGCATGGAATGAGTGACGGTGAACTGTCGAAGACGGTGAAGGAGACCCAGCACGAGACATCACAGTTGATGATGCCGCAACATTCCAACAACCTCGATCATGTTTTCGGTGGAGTGATCCTCGCGATGATGGATACGTCGGCGGCGGTCTCCGCCATTCGGCACGCGAGGATGAATTGCGTCACCGTCTCGGTTGATCGCGTGGATTTCCGTGAGCCGATTCACCTCGGCGATCTCGTCGTGATGAAATGCAGCGTGAATTTCGCTGGACGCACGTCGATGGAAGTCGGAGTGCGTGTGGAAGCTGAGAACATGCAGACCGGAATTCGCCGGCACACCAACTCGTGCTATCTCACGTTCGTCGCAATAGACAAGCAAGGGCGGCCGGCCGCGGTGCCGACGCTGGTGCCTGAGACGCCTGAGGAGATTCGGCGGAGCGAGGCGGCCAAGGAGAGGCGCCGGCGCCGGCTGGAAGAGCGTACCGAGGAAAAGGCAAACCTGTCAGCGCGGTGAGCCGGGCTGCGGTGCGCCTGCGGTGATCGCGAGCGCGAGACGCTCGGCCTGCCGCGGGTTCTGAGGCAGGAAAACCGCCGCAAGATTGCCGGAGCGAATCAGCATCGGCGTTCCTTCCCATGAAGCGTTCGCTCCCCTCGGAGCGACGGTGAGCGTATCGAGCGCGGCGAGATCACGGGTCATTGTCTCGGCATCGCGATAGAGAAACACCTCGAGACGCGCGCGGCCCACCGTATAGACGGTTGGCAGCGGGGTGAATCCTGCGCGCCGCGGTTTCTCGGTCTCGATGAGCTTTGTCACGAAGCCTGCCTGTTTCAATCGCTTCTCGAAGGTGCAGAGATCCCAGAGTCCGGTGTGCCGGCAGCCGGTACTCATCGTCCCGCTCGGCGAACCTGCGGCTGACGAAATGCCCGCACCTGCTGAATCGTGCGTGACAGCGCTCCTTTCAGGGCGCGCGGCCGCTGCCGAATCACTGGGGGCACCCGCAGGAGGAGACGACGGCTCGCATGCTGCAATTGTGATTGAGACGATCAGAAATGCCGGCATTGCCGGATGGCGCATCGTTTTTCTCCGCAGTTGGACGCTTCTGTATGATCTTCGCAACTCTAAACTATGCGTCTTCCGTCTCGTATCTGTGTGTTTCTTCGTTGACTTATCCACTTGACCGCGCCGTGCTCCGCAGTCACCCTTCCCGGATGCGCACCAGCTTCACGGTAGACGACGCCAACAGGACGCTTCCCCTCGTGCGCCGAATTGTCGGGGATGTCGTGCGCGACTACTGGCGATGGCAGGAAAAGGTAAGGGAATTCGAGGCGGCCGCGGTGGAACGCTCGCTCGAGAGCCCAAGCGAGGAAGCCGACCGTCTGGAGCGGGAAGCGCTGCAGATCGCACGCGACATCGACGGCTACGTCCGCGAGATCAGTGAGCTCGGCGTGCAGATGAAGGGATTCGACTCGGGCCTGGTAGATTTCCCCGGCGAGCTCGGCGGGCGTCCGGTGCTTTTGTGCTGGCAGCTCGGTGAGCCCAGCGTTCAATACTGGCACGAGGAAGGCGCGGGATTCGCTGGGCGGCAGCCGCTGCCCTCACTACAGGAAATCTGAATGGCAAGAGACATACGCGCTTTCGCGGACGCCGACGGGACGAACTGGGGTGTCGAGGTGAGGATGCCGAGCGCGAGCAACGCGATGGTGATGTTCCGTCATCCCGGCGGAGGCACCGGGCGACTCGACCGCTACGCGTGGTATCACTGGCATGGGCCGGAGTCGAGGAGCGTGACGTCGCGTGTCTCGCCCGCCACGGTAATGAAGACGCTGGGACACCCGGAGCTCGAGGTTCTGTTCCGGCGGTCGATGCCGGTGAGCGCAGGTACGCATCCGTTGAACGAGCATCGCACGGGCTGAGTTTTGGTATCACAGATGCCTCCCTAGCGGGTAAGGGAGGACGGAACGTAGAACTACCCCGCTGCCGGCTGCCGGCCACAGAAGGCGCTCCCGGCGACCGGCTCGACCCGAACTACGAACTGCTCGATCTTCGGACCCACTGGCAGCAGCAAATGTCACCAACGGGTTTGTACGTTGCAGTTCCCTGGTTGTAGCCCGCAGCCGGCGGCGCCCTACTGAGCCGGCGGCCGGCAGCCGGGTGGTTCTCGTTCCGTAGTTCGTAGTAGTTTTTGCGCGCCGGGCCGCCGTCCCCCCATTCTTGGCGCATGTCCGTCGCCCTTTCGGCAGCGCGGGTCACGCATTCGTACGGAACTGCGCGCGCGCTCGATGACGTCTCAGTAAGCGTCCCAGCCGGAGGATCGGTGGCGCTAGTCGGCGAGAGCGGCTCCGGCAAGACGACGCTTCTTCGCTGCTTCAACCGCATGGTCGAGCCGCACGGAGGCGAGATCCTCGTGGACGGAGTGAACGTCAGCGAACAGGATCCCATCGTACTGCGCCGCCGGCTCGGCTACGTGCAGCAACAGGGCGGGCTGCTGCCCCACTGGACTGTTTCGCAGAACGTCGGCCTCGTCCTCCGTGCGATGGGCAGGACCGACGCCCGGGCGGTGGATGACGCGATCGCTCTTGTCGGTCTCGACCCGAGCGTGCATGGGCCGCGGTTTCCGCGAGAGCTGTCAGGTGGCCAGCGGCAGCGCGTTGCGCTCGCCCGCGCCCTTGCCGCGGGGCCGCAGGCGATTCTGCTGGACGAGCCGTTCGGCGCGCTCGACGCCATCACCCGTGGCGATGTGCAATCGGCGTTCGAGAGGGTGCAGCGCGAGCTCGGGCTGACGATGCTGTTCGTCACGCACGACCTCGCCGAGGCAGCGCGACTTGCAACGCGCATAGTGGTGATGCGCGCCGGGCGGGTGGAGCAGGAGGGATCGATGACGGAGCTGCGCGATTCTCCTGCCACAGCCTACGTGCAGACGCTCCTTGCCAGTGCGGCCACTCTGCTCGAGGCGCTGCGAACAGCGTGAAGCTCATCGTCAACGCGTTCTCTGCGCTGTCTGCGCGACTCGGTCTACGGTCACCGCGCTTTTACCGCTGCGTTTTCTGCGGCGCGCCTGCCCTGACACTCGTCGCGGGCTCGGTTAGCGCGCAGTCGCGAGACGCAGCCGATCAGAGGAATGTGGTGGTCGCGTCAAAGCCGTTCGCCGAGTCGTACCTGCTGGCCGAGATGTTCGCGCAACTGCTGGAGGCGCGCGGAATTTCTGTGACGCGCCGTCCCGGTCTGGGAGCGACCGAGGTTGCCTTCGGCGCGCTCCGCACGAACGCAATCGACGTCTATCCCGAATACACGGGGACCGGGCTCGTGGCGATCCTCCACGACACGCTTCCCGATGCGATTGCAAAAGATCCGCGTGCGGTCTACTCTCACGTGTCGCGCCGGTTCGCCGATCTCTATGGCGTTCGATGGCTGCCGCCGCTCGGATTCGAGAATACATATGCGATAGCCGTGCGCCGCGAGACGGCGACAAACCTTCGCCTCAACACGCTCACGGATCTGGCGCGCGAAAGTGCGGAGCTGACCGCCGGGTTCACGGCGGATTTCATCGGCCGGCCCGACGGCCTCGCGGGCCTGGAACGCGCGTATGGTCTCAGGCCGCGTGCGGTGCGTCCGCTCGCCCCGGCGCTCAAATATCAGGCGCTCGCGACACGCGCAGTGGATGTCATCGACGGATACTCAACCGATGGTCTGCTATCACGCTACGACCTGGTGACGCTCGACGACGACAAACGCTTCTTTCCTCCGTATCAGGCCGCCGCGCTGGTAAGTCCGCGACTAGCGCGTCGCCCGGACGCGATCGCTGCATTGATTCCGCTCAGTGGGCGGCTCGACGAGCGAATGATGCGCGAGCTCAACCGGCGAGTCGAGGTGGAACACGAGGATGTCGCGGTCGTGGCGCGAAGCGCGCTCACGCAGTTCGGACTGGCGGGTTCGGGCGCGCACCCTGCAACGGCGGCGCCGGGCGATCGCGACAGAGGCAGTTTCTTCCGTTATCTCGCTTCGCGGCGCGCCGTCATGCTCGCTCAGACGCTGCGCCACATTGTGCTCGTCGCGGCTGCGCTCGGAGCTGCAATGCTGGTCGCGATTCCGCTTGGGCTGCTGCTTGAGCGCGCCCGGCCGGCCGCCGAGGGAACGCTGGGCGCGCTCGGCGTGATTCAAACAATTCCGAGCATCGCGCTGCTCGCATTCATGATCCCGCTTTTCGGTGTCGGACTCGTTCCGGCGCTTGTCGCGCTCTGGCTGTACGCGTTGTATCCCATCGCGCGCGGGACGTACACCGGGGTGCACGGTGCCGATCACGACGCGGTGGAAGCCGTTGAGGCGCTCGGCACGACGCCGGTTCAGCGGCTGCTCTGGGTGCGCCTTCCTCTCGCGACGCCGGTCATCATGGCCGGCGTGAGGACGGCGGCAGTAATTACGGTCGGCGCCGCGACTCTCGCCGCGTTTATCGGGGCGGGCGGGCTCGGCGAGGCGATCGTTGAAGGGCTGGCGCTCGCGGACACACGACTCGTGCTGACGGGGGCGATTCCCGCTGCGCTGCTGGCGGTTCTTGTTGACGCGGTGCTGGGCCTGGTCGAGCGGCGGGTACGGCCCGCGCACCTGCGAGGACGGTAAGAGCGGAAAGTCAACCTAGAACTACACAGGTGCGAGGGGATAGAAGTATAGGTTCGAGCTTCTAGACAGGCTGAACACGCTTTGAGATGGGTTCATAGAAACTTCTCGTAACTCGTGAGCGGTGCGGCGTCATCAGCGCGCTGCTGCATGCAGTGAGCGAGGGGATAACGACGTTCACTACGCGCGTTATGCATCGGCGCAGTCGACGAGAACCGGCTTGACTCGATGACCGTCGTGCCGTCGATGGCTTCGATTGGTCCGATCCTCGAGCACGTCGCGATCCGCGCGATGAAGCCAGGTGACGACGATCTGCCTCGTGTCATGAGAAACTCCTTATGAGGGCTTATTGGCCGCGCTCAACAACGACTGACGAGCTGCGTGGCCGTCGCCACCGCTGACCGGAGAAACGCGCCGACGGCTTCCTGTTGCGCGTCCGGGTCGGAGGGGACTCGCGACGCCGGCAGCACGGCGCCGATCCATTCGTGCGTATGCCACCAGCCATTCCCTTTCAGTGAATCGCCCAGCGCCTCGGCCGGGGGACTCGGATGCATGTTTACGTAATAGTACGGCTCGTCGTAGTAGAGGTCACCCGGCTCCATTCCGACACCGACAGTGCTGCCTTCGCCAACAGTTATCAGCGTCGCGAGGTCGAAGTGGTGCGGCCAGCAGCGCACGACCGAAGCGCGCGCTTTAGACGCGCGAAGCGCCTCAAAGAGTGCTGCGGCGTTGCCAAACCATGCTGCCAGCTGTTCGAGATGTTTCGCGCGCGCATCGAACGGCTGACCGTTAGCGACGGCGTGGGGCGGAATCTCATAGTGACGAGCGAGCGTGAACCGGGCGCCGTCGAATCCGAGTTCGACTAGCCGGGTGACGAGCCAGGGCGCAACGTTGTTCATCGTCGCGCCGCGGAGCGCCATGAGGTTGTCACCGACTTGCAGCGTCAATGTCGAGATGCGCACCGCGACGCGGACGCCATTCACTTCGTTCGACGCCAGCGCGCCGAGTTGAGGCCGCCACTCGAGGTTCGTGTGGCTGTCATCGGGTCTGGGTTCGATGTACGAGATTCCGAAAGCTGTGGCGAGCTGGGCGGCGTGATGGAGCTGGCGCCGCGCGTCGCTCAGCGCCGGGGCGATCTTAGGGTCTACTGGAATCCAGGGCATCGATCGTCCGCGAAAAAACCGGGAAAAGATCCAGGGCAAAGTTACAAGGGCCAGGATGCGGGAGGCAGTTTCGGTGCTGGTCGATTTCGCCAAGCCCGGCGGCTTGATGTAGCTTCATCCACTGGACACTCTCTCCGGCCGATACGTGTCAGATCCCGCACTCTCCAGCACAGCGTCTCAGGAATACAAGGACCTCGGCTTCGGCTCCGTCGTTGGAGGAGCCAACGAGAAGCGGCTGCTGAACCGCGATGGATCCTTCAACCCGCGACGCGAGGGGATGTCGTTCCTCGCCGCGCTGAATGCCTACCATTTCATGCTGACGATCTCGTGGAAACAGTTCTTCGCCACGGTCGTGTCGGGGTACCTGTTCGTAAATGTCGCGTTCGCTCTCGCCTACCTCGCGTGCGGCGACGGCGCCATCGGCGGCCGTCCGGAGGAGGAGATGGGCGGTAAATTCGGTCGCGCCTTCTTCTTCAGCGTCGAAACACTCGGCACCATCGGGTACGGCAACATCTATCCCGTTGGAGTACCGGCCAATGTCATCGTAACTGTCGAGTCGCTGGCAGGCTTGCTCGGTCTCGCGTTCAGTACGGGTTTGCTGTTCGCCCGTTTCTCCCGGCCCACGGCAGGGATAGTGTTCAGCGAACGAGCCATCGTCGCTCCGTACGCCGGTAAGACGGGCTTCATGTTTCGTCTCACCAACGGCCGCGCCAATCAGCTCCTCGAGCTCGAAGCGAAGGTTCTGTTCAGCCGAATGGAGGGCGTCTCGCGTCGGTACGATCAGCTCTCCCTGGAGCGAACCCGGGTCGTCTTCCTTCCGCTCAGCTGGACGATCGTTCACCCCATCGACGAAAAAAGTCCGATGTGGGGCCGAACTGAGGAGGACCTCCACCGGAGCGACGCCGAGTTTCTCGTGCTGTTGTCGGGCGTCGACGAGACGTTCTCGCAGGTCGTCCATGCGCGAACCTCTTACAAGTCGGAGGACATTCGTTTCGGCGAGCGGTTCGTGAACATCTACAACCCTGTTTCCGCCGATGGGACGGTGAGCATCGACGTCCGGAAGCTGGGAGAGACAGAGCCAGCTCTCGAGGATGACGACGACATGTGGACAACGCAAACGATGCACAGCACGGGACATTTCAGAGGCTACGCTCCGTCACGTCACACTAAGCGCTGAGGCGAGACATAGAGAACACAGGCGCGAGTTGACAGCGGAGCACGGTCTGGAGCGTCTAGGGTTCGTATCCTCGCAACTCTCGGATATGCTTTCTGTCATCTCGCATCTGTGTATTTTTAGGTTAGCTGTTTCCTCACCACGCGATACCGTAGTCCTCCCCGTGATGGCTCGATCCTCCCCACATCGAGCCGTGCTTCCTGTCGAAGAGAATCGCGTTGATTGGCCCTGACGTTCTCTCCTGAGCCTCGAGCGTGTAACCCATCCTCACCAGCTCGGCGCGCACGCTGTCCGGTGTTGACGAAGCGATGAGCATTCGACCGGGCCGCGATTCGTGTGCGCCGAACGACGACCGCATCTGATAGCTGTTGATGTTGGGCGCCTCGACAGCCTGCTGAACGGTCATCCCGAACTCGACCACGTTGAGAAAGAACTGGAGCAGATTCTGATCCTGCGAGTCGCCGCCCTGCACGGCAAACGACAGGAACGGGAGCCCATCCTTTAAGGCCATCGTCGGAGTGAGCGTGACCCGCGGACGCTTGCCAGGCTCGATGACGTTGAAGGGGCCATCAGCCGCATCGGTGACGAAGGCTTGCGCACGCTGGCTCAAACCAACGCCCGTGCGTCCAGCGATTACGGCGGGAACCCAGCCGCCGCTCGGCGTGATAGAGACCACCCATCCTTCGTCGTCGGCTGCCTCAATCGATGTGGTGCCGCGGGTGAACGTCTCGCGGAAGGTGGAATCGGCCTCGAGCGCGCGCGCCGCACGATCCGCGACGGAGGCATCGGCCGGCGGCGCCCTGACCGCGAGCGGCAGCAGGCCGCTGTCAGGAACGACTCTATCCTGCTGCCCGCTCTGCGCCTGCGTGGGCGGCGCGCCAGTCACGCTCCACGCCGCCAGCGCGGCCGCGAACGGGTTTCGGCCACCCTGGAACGGGTACGGATCGCCGGGCATGATCGTAGAATCGTTGCGATTCCAGTCGATACGGGCAAAGCGGGATTTCGCATAGTCCTTGGAGAGCAGACCGCGGGTGGGCTCATCGGGCGCGAAGTAGGGATCGCCATAATAGAAATCCCGATCGGCGAACGCCATGCTCATCGCATGCTACACCGCATGCATGTACTTGGGCGAGTTGTATCCCATCGCCTTCAGATCGGCGTTCTCGAGGATGTTGAGCGCCTGAAGCATCGCCGGTCTCTGCTGCCACAAGGGAAGCTTGTAGACCGTGATTCCCTTGTAGATCGTGTTTACCGGTTCTTCGATTCGCACCTTCCACGCGGCGAGATCCTGCATCGTGATGAGCCCGCCCTCTTCACGCGTTCCGCGCACCAGCTCGCGCGCGATGTCGCCCTTGTAAAACCTGTCGTACGCCGCATTGATCGCCTGTTTGCGGGTCTTTCCCTGCCGCAGCGCATCGCGCTCCGCCGCCACCAGCTTGCGCAGAGTCACGGCGAGATCCTTCTGGACGAAGATCTCACCAGCTTCGGGCGCTTCCCGTTCCGCTCCTGGATGCGTGAGGAACAGTTCGCGCGAATGCTTCCACTGCTTGATCCACTTCTTGTCCCTCTCCATCGTGTTCGCTGTCTGCGCCTCGATCGGGTACCCATCGGCCATCTCGATGGCCGGCGCGAGCACCTGCGCGAGCGACAGCGTTCCGTATTCGGCGAGCATCACCATCAGGCCGCCCGGCGTGCCCGGAGTAACGGCTGCGAGGGGTCCGTACTCTGGCGGATACCGGTTCCCCTTCGACTTGTAGAACGCAGCCGATGCACCGCTCGGCGCGACGCCGAGCGCGTTGATGCCGATCACTTTCTTGAGCTTCGGGTGATAGATGAGGGCCTGCGTCTCGCCGCCCCAGGACAGGACGTCCCACATCGTGGCCCCCGCGGCGAGCATCGCGCATGCGGCATCGACGGCGTTGCCGCCCTTTTGGAACATCATTGCGCCGGTGGTTGCGCTCAGGGGCTTGCCGGTGATCGCGAGCCAGTGCTTCGCGTGAAGGGGGGGCTTCGCGGTGCGCTGCTGGGCGGCGAGCGGAGACGTTGCGACCATCGTCGGGAAAGCCAGGAAAGCGATCGGGCGGATTGAACGGATCACGGACGGGAAGGACGCGATGAATTTGCGCATCGATCAGACGTGGTTGGGGTTCACGGGCAACGGTCAACGTTTAACGGGCAGCGGGGAACGGGCACCGGGTACCGGGTACCTGTGACCGTTACCTTGTACCGGATAACGGTAACCATATTGCACGCTCCACTCCCATGCCACCGATTGCCCGGCCCGAGTTGAGCATACGCGATGCGGCACGGATGGTCGGTCGCGCGTTGCGATTGAAGTGCCCGCACTGCGGAGGCGGACCCGTGCTCGCGTCCTGGTTTCATCTCAGAGACCGTTGCCCCAGATGCAAACTCCACCTGCATCGCGAGGAGGGCGATTACTTTCTTGGCGCCTATACGGTCATGCTGCTTGCGATGGAAACCATGTTCGCGCTGGGCTTCCTGATCGTGCTGCTCGTTACCTGGCCCAATCCGCCGTGGGCGGCGATCCAATGGGGCGGAGCGGTCGTGCTCCTCATCGGCGTGCTCGTCTCGTATCCGTTTGCCAAGACCCTGTGGCTCGCCATCGATCTCATGTTCAGGCCCGTCGCCCGTCAGGAACTGGGGTGGGACGACCAGAATGCGGGGAAGGATGACGAAGTCCGCCGGCAGTAGCCCCCTTTCCCTAATCTCCCTGATCTTCCGCGGCGAACGGGATCTCGATCTCCATCCCGTCGCGCGCGACTATGCTATTCGGGAAAGCTTCGCGCGCCTGCTGTAGCAGCTCCGAGGCGTTGAGCGAGTAGCGCGCAGAAAGGTGCGTCAGGACGAGCTGCTTCACTCCCGCGCGCGCCGCCACTTCCCCGGCCTCGCGGGCCGTAGAATGCCCGGTCTCAATCGCGCGCGGCCCCTCTTCGTCCGCGAATGTCGCTTCGTGAACGAGGATGTCAGCCCCAATCGACGCGGCAACCGTGGTATCCGCGGGGCGCGTGTCGCCTGTGAACACAATGCGCCGTCCGGGACGCGAAGGGCCGACGAGTTCCGCGGCGGTGACGACGCGTCCGTCATCGAGTGTCACCGACTCGCCGCGGTGGAGCATTCCCCACGCCGGCCCTTCTGGAATCCCCATTTCTCTCGCGCGCTCCGGATTGAATCGCCCGAGCCGGATGTCCTCGATCAGCGCGAAACCAAGCGCCTTCTTGTCCTTGTGATCGGCGCTGTAGGGAAGGATCTGATACCCCTTCCGCTGAATCGGTGTCTCAGGAACCAGGTCGGCAACTTCGAGCGCGAAGGGCTGCTTCTCGGTGCCCAGGGCAATCGCCTGCCTGAGGAGCCCTTCGGAGCCCTGCGGCGCCCAGAGGCGCATCGGCTCGATGCGTCCCTGAAGCGCGAGCGTTCGGCACAGGCCGATCACGCCGAGCATGTGGTCGGCGTGCATGTGGGTAAAGAAGATGTCGCTCAGGGCGAAGCTCGTTCCATAGCGCATCATCTGCCGCTGCGTACCTTCGCCACAGTCGAACAGCAGTGTCTCACCCTCGCGTACGACGGCGAGGGAAGTGACGTTGCGCTCGACAGTGGGGCGCGACGCCGATGTTCCGAGGAAGCGCACGATGAGCGACATGCGCGGAATATACGGGAACTGATGAGGCGTCAGGAACGCCACTTGCCATTTGATCCGAAGCCCGACGCAGCAGATGCTCAAACGGCGCAACGGCTGGGTAACGATCGCGTATCGTGTTTCCAGGCAAAGAGTTAGGCGCGTCGCCTGAGGTTGTCTCGCGCTTTTTTCGCTTGACTTCACCCGTGACCCGGCGTAATTTGATTCAAGCTCGATGCACTGCGCATTTCAGGCGGTCGTCGAGCTTTGCCCGTGTGCGACGGGTGCAGCCCTGTTCCAGGGTTGAGGTTCAGCTTGTCGCGCGCTTGCGCGGGGCTGTAGCTCAGTTGGGAGAGCGCTGCAATCGCACTGCAGAGGTCAGGGGTTCGATTCCCCTCAGCTCCATGAAAGTTGTTCGCACTTGCGAAAATAGGGGCGTATCAGCCGATAGATAGCTGCCCGCCGCCGTTCGGTAGGACGTAGAGTTCCAATGACGGCGCGCGTGGCACGTATGGGGGTCCAACGACCCGGATGACAGCCGCGGAATCCCCAGGGATTACCGCGGCTTTCTTGTTTCCGGGCAACTGGCGACGGACTACTGTAGTAACGCCCTCGCGTCGAGCCGCATCGCATTGAACGCCTCGGCGCTGAAGCGATTCTCTTCGACCTCCGCCGGACCGACGAAGTCGCCCATCGCGGTTCCCGTCAGTCTGTTCAGGAAGCGGAGGATCGCGCTCTCCTGAACCGTTGCGACTGTGCGGCGCGCGAGGATGCTTCGCTGCCCCTGCATATTGCCGATGGCGACTCGAAAGAGGATGCCCTGGCCCTGGAACGGGCGCCGGAGCGGAGTCTTGATGAGGAAGCCGACCGTCGGCGGAAGTCTCCACTCGGGCTCGCGGTTGAATTTGATCGCCCAGCCGCGCTCGCGGTCGCCGGAGATGATGTTCAGATCGCTGACGAGCTTTCTGAAGCCGACCGTGAACAGAAGAATCCGCGTGCTGAATTCCGAGTTGAGCTGGAGCTCGCTGGGGATCGGACGGGCGGCACTGTTGAGCGGAACAAAGCGGCCATCGAGACTGCGCAGCTTGAGCGTGAGGAAGTTGTTCGCTCCCGAGAGCTCGACCCAGCGACCGCCGCGCTTGTCAGTCACGACCGTGTGATACCGCGAAGGCGTCGAATACTTCTCGAGGTAGTGCGCGAACGCGGGCATTATGCCCTTGATCCGAGCGGGGTCAATGCGCACTCCGAGCGTGATCGACGTGGCGTTTTCGGCGTCCCGCACAAGGCGAAGGGTGTCGAGTGTGAGCAGACGTCCGAGCGCGGCGGTCGTGCGCCGAAAGCTCGCGCGATAGTCAGCCCGGATCGCCGCTACGGTGCGGCCTTCGGCGGAACGCATCAGTGCGGAAATGATACGCGCGAGGTCGTCGCCGGCGATCGGCCCCATCGCAATGTCGACGTTGGTGAGCCATTCGAACTCATTGTCGTTGATGCGCCGGAGGGCGATGAGGTGGCGGGAGTCACCCGGCGCATCGATTGGCGGTGCTGATGGCCGTGCGGAGAAGAGGTAGCGGTTATTGGCGAAAGCGCCGTCGACGAGGATCGATCGGTTGGCGTCGGGCCCTATCGTTGTCCAGGCCGCCGTGTCGTTGAAGATGGCCGAGGGCGTGAGTGCGTTCTTGCCGAGCTTGCCGCGTGCGACGGCGAACTTGGGGTTGCGCTGGACGTTGGTGAAGCGTTGCGCAATTCCGCCGAACAGGCCCTCGGCATTGGCGCGCGCGGCAGGCATCGACGGGCCGAACGCGGGTGCGACGTCGCGACATGCGGCGAGCTGGCCGGTAATTAGGATGGCGATGATCGCCGGTACCGAACGCACGCGGCGAATTGCAGCCGCCGACTTGGAAGGTGGATTCACCCGACAAAGTTCAACTACTGCGCTGGTGAGAGGAACCCCGGGGCGAAATGGCGAGCGGTAAGTTGAACAAATTCATGGCACTGACTAGCTTGGAGTAGCTGCCCCTGGAATCAGAGGGCAGTTTTTCTGCCCCTTGGTGTAACTGGCAACACGCCTGACTCTGGATCAGGAGAGTCCTAGTTCGAGCCTAGGAGGGGCAACTGATTGATTGTAAGCCCTGCCGTCAGTTGATCGGTGGGGCTTTCTCTTGCAGCCGATCCCATTACCCCTTTCTTGCCGTTTCGCGGGAAAATCAGCTCGATTGGCAGCTACGGGCGACGCGGCAAATGAATCGTGAATGTAGTTCCGCCCTCTGGAGAAGAGTCCACTTCGATCCGCCCCTTGTGAGCAGCAACAATTCGCTCGGCAATATAGAGCCCCAAGCCAAGGTTTCCGTAAGGACTGCTCCGCGAACTTCTGACTGTCTCCCGACTCTTCATCGGACCGAAAATGCCGTTCAGCTGTTCGGGTAAAATGGTTGCGCCACTATTGTGAATAGCGATGGTTGCTTCGTTGTCATCGCCATGAACATCGACATTGACGACGGTTCCTTCTGCGCCGTGCTCAACCGCGTTGCCTAAAAGGTTCGTTAAGGCTTGGCTCATCCGCGCGCAGTCCCATTCACCCCGTTGCCCCCCCCGCGCGTTGATACTAATCGTGCTCTTGGGATGTGCCGCGGAAATCTCGTCCACCACGTCATGGACCGCCTTCTCCAGGCTCATCTCCGCACGCTCGATCGGAATTCCTCCGCCGAGCCTGCTTCGCGTGAAGTCCAGAAGGTCTCCAATCATGTGTTGCATACGAGTGGAACTGCTGGCGATCCGGGACACGAGAGTAAGATGAGGCTCCTCCAGCTCCTTGGTCTCTAAAATGAACTCAGCGGACATAATGATCGCCCCAAGCGGCGAGCGAAGATCATGGCCCAGCATGGCGAGAAACATCTCCTTGGAATTGTCCAAATCCTGCGTATACCTGGAGACTGACTCGGCGAGTGACTGATCGATAGCCTCATTGAAGCGCGTCACGTCGTCGATGTCGCCGGGTGCGATCCCGCCTTGAGACTTGGTCCAAAGGCGGATTACCGACGCACGCATTGCCCGAAACTCGGCAACCATCTGATCAACCGTAAACCCGCTTTCAGCACGCCCGGCCCCGTGTTCCTCCGCAGCCGTGACTCCATGGATTTCGACGGGCGGAGCATTGCCTTTGGATTTCTCTTTTTGTTCCGACTTGTCCTGGGGCGTCTCCAGGTCTGTCGCAATGACTGTAAGCATTTCGTTCGCATGATCGCGGAGCGCCGCAATGTCCATCGATCCGCTCGCCGGTCCACAAGTCCGCGCGAACGCCTCCCATTCCGCCAAAATCGGTTCGCGATTCGAAACGATAAATTCCGACAGGCGCATTACACCCCCGTCCTTAGCAGGTGAATAGGCGCACTAGTGCGCATTTGTGCGGCCAGTGGTGCTTACTCTTAGATACATATTCCTCCGGTAGCGGGCGTCTTACAGGCCTCTCGTACGTTGAGGGAGCCCGTCAGGACGCAGCGGCGGATCCCGTGTGTCGCGCTGCATCGAGAGAACGAACTGCCACGAATTCGGAATGATCGACAAAGCGGTTGAGGACCCCTACAACGTCCGCCCCTGCCGGCTTCCCCGCATCGCCAAGATGGTTTCTGACAGTTCGCTCGAGCTCTTCACGGATGATCATGAACTCACGCCTCAGAGCTGACTCCGTCCACCCCAGTCGCGTGCGGTGTGCACCATGACGCTCCGAGATCAGACGCTGAATCTCGATACCGTCGGCAAGCAGTTTTGAATGTTGGCCACCGGACTCCTCGATGATCATCAGCGCTCCGGCGACGTCGGCCAGGAAAGTAGTGAGGTGATCTGCGATCTGGTAATCTCTTAGCCCGGCCGCCATCGCCAGATTTGGGTCGCTTCTCACGCGCGCAATGATCGCGTTCAGAGTTGTGTACATGCTGGATAACAGTGCAGCACCTACATCCGCGAGCCCCTCAACGTGGAGCCCCGCTGACCTATCTGAACGTACATCGGTGACCTGCTGGCCACCATCGAAGAGGTCTCCTGGAGAGGTCTCGGCGTCCGAGGGTGCCGACGCAGCGGATTCCTCTTGTTCTTCCCCCGGAAGCCAGAGGGTGAATGTTGAACCAGTAGCCACCTTGCTTTTCACCGTCAAATCACCGCCCATTAGTCTCGCAAGACGGCGGCTGATGGTCAGACCAAGGCCGCTGCCTTCTTTCGATCTCGTCGTTCCAGCATCGGCTTGAACAAACGGCTCGAAAATTCCAGCGAGCTTTTCCTCCGCAATGCCGTCACCCGTGTCCGTGATGCTGATGAATACGTTGCTTGTTCGACCTTGGAGACGCCGCTCCTCAACGGGCGATCCGGCCCTGCCCAACTCAACGGTTATCCGACCTCCAGGCTTTGTGAACTTCACGGCATTCGAAAGAAGATTGACCAATATTTGTCGGACACGCTCCTCATCACCAACGAATACCGACGGCTGACCGTCTTCCGTTTTCAAGTCGAGCTCGATATCGCGGGCTGCGGCCTGCGGTTGAATGAGCGCGATAGCCGACGTTATTGCCTCCTTCGATGAACCGGGTGCGCAGCTTACGACGAGACGGCCAGCTTCCACTTTCGCCAGGTCAAGTATGTCATTCACAAGGGCAAGAAGATGTTTCGCGCTCGCCCGGATACGTCCGATCTGCTCGCGCATCTCATCGGTCAGCGGGCCCGAAAGACCCAGTTCCATCAATTCCGAGTAACCCAGAACCGCATTGAGCGGCGTTCGCAGCTCATGCGACATAATCGCAAGAAATTCGGACTTCGCACGGCTCGCTGCCTCGGCCTCGAGTCTCGCTTCCCGCTCCGCTACCAGCTGGCGCGAACGCTCCTCGGCCTGCTTTCTATCTGTGATGTCACGAACCGAAACCAGCTTCGCGACCTGAGCTTCCCATTCCGTCTCGACAACGCGAAGCTCCGCATGCACAACGTGACGCCCGCCGCGCTGGACCACATCGATTTCAGCAGTCTCTCCAGCCACCACCGGGAAACCAAACGCGGTTCCCATTAGTTCAGCGGACGTTCGGTTGAACAGACGTTCGGCGGCGGGATTGACGAAGCGGATATTGCCCTGTGGATCGACGATGACAATTCCGTCTGGCAGATGCTCAATTATTGCCCTAAGGCGACTCCCAGAACCCGGGCCGGGGTCGTTCTCGCGTGGGGCCAGTGGCGGTTTTGTCTGAGTCATCGATGGGTGCTGGCGTGCGATTGCGAGGCGCGTGGGGTATGATACTCATGCGAAAGATTCAGCCCGTCAGCGGCGGAACCGCTCAATTGCAACCAGTAGGCCAAAACATCGCTCCGGCGAGAAGAGAGGAACAGGCGTTGTCGAGATACCTCTTGAAGCTCTATGTAGCCGGCTCGAGTCCTCGCACGAGCCTCGCGATTACCAATCTCCGTCGCATTTGCGAGGAGGACTTGGCGGGCCAATATGACATGGAGGTCATTGATGTTCTCGAATTTCCACAGTTGGCCGAGGATGAGAGGATTCTTGCCACTCCAACACTGATTAAGACGCTTCCTCCGCCCCTCAGGAGAGTGATAGGGGACCTTTCCGACAAGGAAAAGGTTCTGCTGGGGCTCGAAGTACAGCCGTGGGCGGGCGTACAGAATCCGGATGGGGAAATCTCATGACGACGGCAACTCTTCGCCCTTCTGTGATGAAGCTGGCTACCGGCATATCGAGCTTCGACATCATCGCGAAGGGCGGCCTTCCAAAGAACCGCACGACGCTCATATCAGGCACCGCGGGCAGCGGCAAGACGATATTCGCTGTTCAGTTTCTAGCCGCGGGGATCGAAGCGGGAGAGAACGGAGTTTTCGTCACGTTTGAGGAATCCGCCGACGATGTACGCAAGAACATGCGCAGCTTCGGGTGGGACCTCGACAAATGGGAGGAAGAAGGCCGGCTAGCGTTTGTAGATGCCTCTCCGGATCCTGAGTTCGATATCGTCGAGGCCGGCGGTTTCGATCTGGGCGCATTGCTGGCGAGAGTGCAGCATGCGGTAAAAAAAGTAACCGCGAACCGGGTCTCGGTCGATTCGCTTGGGGCAGTGTTTTCCCAGTTCTCGGACCAATCGATTGTAAGGCGAGAGTTGTTCCGAATCGCTTCGGCTTTGAAGAGGATCGGAGTGACCGCCATTTTGACTGCCGAGCGAACTGACGATTACGGCCCGGTAGCGCGATTCGGCGTCGAGGAATTCATCGCAGACAACGTGATGATCCTGCGCAACGTGCTCGAGGACGAGAGCAGAAGGCGAACTATCGAGATCCTCAAATTCCGCGGGTGCGATCACCAGAAAGGCGAGTTTCCGTTTACGATCGTGCCTGACGGGGGCGTGATTGTGATTCCGCTGTCGGCGATGCAGCTCAGCATGAAGTCGTCGAACATACGCACCACGTCGGGGAATGCGGAGCTGGACGAAATGTGCGGGGGCGGGCTGTTTCGCGATTCGGTTACTCTGGTATCTGGCGCGACGGGAACCGGAAAAACCCTCACCGTGACCCAGTTTCTTCAGGGCGGCGTCGCGACGGGCGAACGGTGCCTCCTTCTCGCTTTTGAGGAAAGTCGTGACCAGCTCTTCCGCAACGCTACAGGCTGGGGCTTCGACTTTGGCAAGCTCGAGCAGGACGGGCTTCTCCGTGTAGTCTGTGATTATCCAGACGTGTCCGGCCTGGAGGATTGGCTGGTAACCATCCAGGCGGCGATCCTCGACTTCAAGCCGCAACGAGTTGCGCTAGACAGTCTTTCAGCGCTTGAGCATGTGGGTACCGTAAAGGCGTTTCGGGAGTTCGTGATCGGCCTGACCTCGTTCATCAAGCACCAGGAAATCACTGGCCTATTCACCTCGACGACAGCTAGTCTCATGGGCGGAGACTCGATTACCGAGACGCACATCTCCACGCTTACGGATTCTATTATCCTTCTGCGCTATGTCGAAATGTTCGGCGACATGAAGCGAGGAATCACAGTGCTGAAGATGCGCGGTTCGTGGCACGACAAGGCTATTCGCGAGTTCAAGATCGGAAAGGGTGGCATGCAGATGGGGCGCCCATTCAGAAACGTTACCGGAATTCTTGCTGGTACGCCTGTACACGTTTCGCCCAACGACGTCGAGCGCGCGTGGAGCCACTTCGAGGCGGGCGTTGGAAACCAGGACCTCGGGATGCCACGTGAACCTGAGTCAGCAGAGAGACGACAGCCGGCCAAATCGGAGAGCTAGCCGAATATCGGCAGCTCCGAATGTCGCTCGTCTCCTTGGCGTTTGCGTCCGAGGCGATGCGCGCTGTTACAAATCCGTAACGCTGGCATCGATCGTGCTTTAATCGCCGTTTGTGCAACCTTCGGCTTCAGGCGCATCGCGCCAACGACTTCAGGCCGGGACCTATAGGCGTTTCGCTGATCGACTTGGGCATGAGTGGGAGGTTTGGCAGGTCATCCCTGCTGCCGTAGATCGGCGCAAAACGCAGCGACGCGTTCTCCCAGATCGTCGCCACGCGGTCCGCTTCCCCAATTCGGACCGGCGGGTTCGTGTCCGTCGCGTTATCGCCTCATCCGCGTTTACACGCGTGTCTCAGGGCTTCGAAAATGGGTGGCTTTGTTTTACGAACGGGCCAGAAACGCGCCGCCTCGCCCCTATTCCGCC
>JACCRF010000162.1 GCA_013813715.1 Gemmatimonadaceae bacterium
TGCGCATGGTGCAGGTGCGTGCGATGCGAGCGGGCGAGGACGGTGCCCCTCCAGAGCTGTCCGTCGGCCTTCAGGCGCACATCTCGAGAGAGAAGATCGCGAGAGAACGGGGAATGAAGGAGACTCCTTTCGAGCTGGCGCCGTTTCCCGGTGCGGAAGTGACGCTCGAGGCGCCGCAGGAAGTCGCCGATCGTGACGCCACACTGTCATTTGCGGGCTGGGTGATAGACGGAACGCGCACGGGGACCGTCAAAACCTGATAACGCTCAAGCTCGAGGACGTCTCGACGGTCGTTGCCCATTACGTGGTCAAGCGGGTAGTGCCGCGACCATCCGGAAGCGCAATGAAGGTGTCGCTCTCAGCGACAGCAAGGGCAGCCTGCGTGACGGGTTTTAGCCACGAACTGACGCTGACGTGGGAGGTGACCGGCGGCCAGCGGCCGGTGAGCGCGCGCGCGGAGATCGCCTACCCGGACAAGACCGGAGAGAGCAGCCAGCTCAAGCAGATCAACGGCTCGCGGGAGATCCCGGTCAACTTCCCTGGCGGCGGATACGTCGCGATTCGCGTGACCGCCGAGGGCTCGGCCAAAGGGAAGGCGTTGGCGGAATCGACGGTGTCGCTAAGGCGCTGCCGCTGAAGTCGTTCGCCAGCCGGTCGCCTGATCGGCGTCAGCCCACCGAACGAGCTCACTCGGCCCCCTAGCTCGCGGTCCCCCATTGCCTGCTCAGGCGACATATACTGGGGCGTGCCGAGGGACATCACGGTCTCGGTCATTCGCGAGCCGGCCTCGCTCGCCGCCCGCGCGATGCCGAAGTCGGCCACGAGGGCGCTGCCGTCGTTGAGCAGGATGTTCTCGGGCTTGATGTGGCGGTGGATCACGCCGTGTCGATGCGTGTAGTCGAGAGCGATGTGGTCTCCGATCAATCGGCGCCAGCACCCGCTCGTCAACCGGTCACCGAAGAACTCACCTTCGACCTGTGGCCGACGCAGCACGCGGAGCGGTCGAATGAGGTGCATTGGGGGGAAAGCTGCCATGCGATGGAACGTTGCGCGAAGGATTGACGCAGGACCCTGAACACCTGCTGGCGTCGCCTCGGTTTGCATCGGCCTGACATCTGAGGCGGGCATCGCCGTCAGTGGCTGTGGCAAAAGTCGCAATAGCTGGCTAATCTCTATCCTTCGATAACCCCCATCGTGGCAGGGACACTGCATGCGCGACCACCTCAACACGGTGCTCGCCGATCGGTATCTGGTTGAGCAAGAGATCGGTCGCGGTGGCATGGCGACTGTGTGGCTCGCCCGCGACCTCCGCCATGCGCGGCCCGTCGCGATCAAGATCCTTCATCCCGAACTCGCCGGGGCGATCGGGGTCGATCGATTTGTTCGAGAGGTTCGACTAACCGCTCGGCTTCAGCATCCCAATATCGTTCCGGTGCTCGACTCTGGCGTTCTTCAATCACCCGAGGCGATACCGCTTCCGTGGTACGCGATGGCGTTCATCGCCGGCGAATCACTACGTACGCGTCTCGATCGCGAACGACAGCTGCCCATCGAAGATGCGTTGCACATCGCTGAAGAGGCGGCCAACGCCCTCCACTACGCGCACGGTGAGGGGATCGTCCATCGCGACATCAAGCCGGAGAACGTGCTGCTCTCGAGCAATCGCGTGTACGTGGTCGATTTCGGGATTGCGAAAGCGCTGATCGAGACCGGGGGCGAACGCCTCACGAGTACGGGTCTGGCCATCGGCACGCCGGCGTACATGAGCCCCGAGCAGGCGTCAGCCGCAGCGATCGATGCGCGGGCCGACCAGTACAGTCTGGCGACCGTACTGTACGAAATGCTGGCGGGTGAACCACCCTTTACTGGGCGCACCGCTCAAGCCATCTTGGCGCGCCGTTTGGCGGAACCAGCGCGCGCTCTCCAGCCGGTTCGATCCACTGTACCAACATCCGTGGAAAGCACCGTGCTCAAGGCGCTGGAACGGGTGCCGGCCGATCGCTTCTCCGATGTTTCGACATTCGCCAGCGCCCTCCGAAGCACTCCCGCATTAGAGAGCCGCCGAATGATTCCTGGTCCGCGCTCGCGTGTTTGGATTCTTGTGAGTGGGTCTCTCTTCGGCGCGGCCGCATTGGCTCTTTGGGCGATCATCGGGCCAGCAGGACGCTCTTCAATGCCCGTGACCAGGAATCCCGAGGCGGTCGCGCTGTATCAGCGCGGAATCCGTGGTTACGATCGGCGCACGCCGGCCGGGATCGCCGACGCCGTTAAAGCATTTGGCGTGGCAATCGAGCGAGATTCCACGTACACAGAGGCGTGGACCGGACTGGCCAAGACATACGTACGCGCCGCAGACCGAAGGTTTGTTTTCCCTGGGATAGCCAGGGACAGCGTGTTGCAGCTCGCGGTCTTGGCTGTTGAACGTGCGCTGGCGCTGGATCCTCGCAGTGCAGATGCCTGGCTCACGCAGGCGATGGTGAGCCGCGCGGTCGACCCAACCGACAACGCATCAGTGTTCCGCTCTATCCGGGAAGCCCTGAAGCTTGACTCGACCGACGCGCGCGCGTGGAGCACGCTCGGTTTGAGCCTTGCCAACTCCGGCGATATGAACGGGGCGTTGAAGGCCTGGCGACGCTCCGTCGCGGTGAACCCGACGTACACTGAAGGTCTGGCATTCCTCGGTCTTGGTCACTATTGGCAACGGCAGTACGACAGTGCGGCGGTTTGGGCCGACAGTGCGATCGCGCTTGATCCCAACTACCTCTTCGGCCGGACAGCGGCCGGAGCTATCGCCATCGAACGAGGCAAGTTTGCACGCGCGACGGCGGCTTTCGAGGCAGCGCGGCGGCTCAGCACCGAGGTGGAAGTGGTCAATGCTCTCGCGGGGAACGCGCTGGTGGAAGCCCGCGCCCAACGATTGGCGGAAGCCCGGGTAATTCTCCGGCAAGCCGAATTGCGGGCGGTAGCCTATTCTCCGGCGCCCCTGCATACCGCAGTCGCTTTCGCTCAGGTATATGCTGCGCTCGGGGAACCGGATCGAGCGCTCGCTTGGCTCAAGCGGTATTCACCGCCGCAGGACCTCCATTTCCAGCTGCATCTTCGCTGCGACCCACCGTTCGCAGCGATGATCCTCGACCATCGCTTTCGGTCGTTGGTTATACAGCCCACTCAGCCCGCGGGGCATGGATGCTAGCTGCGTAATATCGACCTAGCGAATCTCGATCGCTCTCGAGGTTCCGACGGGCTCTCCCGCGGCCGGCTTCACTTCGACCCGCAACACGTACCGCCCGCGCGGAATCAGCGCGAGATCGAGTACCACCGACCGCACCGCGACCAGGCTGTTGAACTCGGTTTCGCGCCACGCGATCGTCAACGGCGAGCTGCGCTCGGCGAGTCCGATGGATTCTGCAAGCCGGCGCAACGATCCCCGCGACACTCTTCGGAGCGTGAGCGAAACGGGAAACGCGCTGTCGGCCCGCGCGAGGCCGTACATCTCCCAGTAGAGACCGAGCTTTTTCCCGGCCGGAACGGTCAGGCTCCCCAACGCTTGCGGCAGCGCGCGCGAGAGATCCGTGACCTCTCCCGGCGGCGGATCGAACAAGAGGACGTCGGATATCGAGACGGAGCCCGGCGCGATCACAGGCAGCGAGACAACTCTCCGCGTCCGGCCCGCCCGTCGCTTCTCGAAGTTGAAGGTCTCG
>JACCRF010000165.1 GCA_013813715.1 Gemmatimonadaceae bacterium
CAGGTGACAACGTTCAGATGACGATCGAGCTGATCACGCCGATCGCGATGGACGAGGGTTTGCGGTTCGCGATCAGAGAAGGCGGCCGCACGGTTGGTGCAGGCGTCGTAACAAAAATCGTCAAGTAGGAGGCCGCAGAGCGCGTCGCCGCGGTCTGCGAAGCAAATGCGCCGAAAGGAACCCTACCGACGGGACATTTTTATCGGCGCAGGATGGGTGACATTTCTATTGGCGTTTGACTTGATCACCCGCCAGGGTAATTATTAGAGGCTGTTCACAACTCAACGCCGGACGCTCATTTCTTACCGGCGCGCCTTGGGTCCCCACCGGCTTGCAGTAGCGGATGCACCCGGCGAAAGCGGATGGATACCGGCCCCTCGACTGGGGCGACAGGTCCACCCGCGTTTTTGTTGCTGTGGCAGGCGCAAGAGCCATCACGCAGTGAAGCACTCCCGAGGTCAACCAACATGGCTGGAAGAATTCGCATCCGTCTCAAGGCGTTCGATCACGCCGTGATCGATCAGGCGTCGGCGGACATCGTCCGCACGGCGGAGAAGACGGGTGCCCAGGTATCGGGCCCGATTCCGCTCCCGACGAAGACAAAGCGCTGGACGGTGTTGCGATCGCCGCACGTGGACAAGAAATCGCGCGAGCAGTTCGAGCTGAAGACGCACAAGCGTCTCATCGACATCCTTGACAGCCGTGCAGCGACCGTCGACGCGCTCACCAAGCTCGATCTGCCGGCTGGCGTGGACGTCGAGATCAAGGTCGAGTAGACACATGATCGGAATAATCGGAAAGAAGCTGGGCATGACCCAGATTTTCAACGAACAGGGGCTGCAGATCCCCTGCACCGTGGTCGAGGCGCCGCCCAACCCGGTAGTGCAGGTGCTTTCCGCCGAAACCGCCGGCGTTCAGTCCGTGCAGCTGGGGTACGGGGAGCAGAAGCTGGGCCGCGACAACAAAAAGGGAGAGAAGACTCCGCGCGGCCGGAGAGCGAACAGGGCGGAGGTTGGACACGCCACGAAGGCCGGGCTCACGACTGCGCCCCGCGTCCTCAAGAGCTTTCGCCTGGACGACGGCCCCAAGAGCGGCGAGATCCCGAGCTACGCTGCCGGCGATAAGGTCACTGTGGACATCTTCGCGGCGGGCGATCAGGTAAAGGTCACCGGCACTTCGAAAGGCCGGGGCTTCCAGGGCGTCGTCAAGCGCCACGGATTCCACGGCGGGCCCAACACGCACGGCAACACGAAGCACCGACGGCCTGGCTCCATCGGCCCGGGCACTGATCCGTCGCGTGTCATCAAGGGCAAGAAAATGCCGGGTCACTATGGCGATCACCGCCACACACAGACCCACCTGCGCATCGAAAAAATCGACGCGGAGCGCAACCTGATCTACATCCGCGGTTCGGTCGCCGGCCCCACCAACGGCATCGTCCTCGTGAAGAAGCAGGGTTAACGGAATGGCTGAGAATACATCAATGAACGCGGCCGCGTACACCTCGAAGGGAGCTTCGCGCGACAGTGTCGAGCTGCCGGCCGAGCTGTTCGACGGCACCATCAACATGCCGGTGATGCACCAGGCCGTGAAAGCGTATCTCGCGAATCAACGCCAGGGTAACGCCGCGACCAAGACGCGTGGCTTCGTCATTGGCGGCAACCAGAAGCCCTGGAAGCAGAAGGGAACCGGCCGCGCCCGTCAGGGCTCGATCCGCGCCCCCCAATGGGTGGGTGGCGGAACGGTCTTCGGACCGACCCCGCGCAGCTACGCGCAGTACGTTCCGCGGAAGGTTCGCGCGCTGGCCCGCAAGAGCGCGTTCAACGCACGGGCGCGCGAGAACGCGGTGATCGTGATCGACGCGTTCGACTACGATGCGCCGAAGACGTCGCAGCTGCTCGCGCTGCTCGGCGTGCTGGGAGTGGCTGACAAGAAGGTGCTCATCCTCACGGACGGCGTGAACCACAACGTGTACATGAGCGGACGCAACCTGCCGCGTACGCACGTGATGCCTTACTCCGATGTCTCGACGTACCATCTCCTCTGGAGCGACGTCGTCGTGATCGAAGCATCAGCCCTGGGAGCCGCGGTTAATGAACAGGAGACCGGTGAGACCGGTGAGGACGTCGAAGGGGAAAGGCCGGCACGCAAGGCATCGGTAAAGAAGGCTGTGAAAGCGTCCGCGGCAAAAAAGACGGGCAGAAAGACCGTCGCGAAGAAAACGGTCGCGAAGAAGAGCGCCGCGAAGAAGAGCGCCATGAAGAAAGGCGCCACGAAGAAGAGCACCGCGAAGAAGTCCGCAGCGAAGAAGACGAAACGCTCAGCGCCGAAGAAAGGGAAGAAATAGATGAGCTCACTGCATCGCACCATTGTCCGCCCGATCGTCACCGAGCAAAGCTCGGCGGCGTATCAGGAGCGCGGCGAATACACGTTTCGTGTCGCAAGCGAGGCGACGAAAACGTCCGTCCGCTCGGCGATCGAGGCCTTGTTCGGGGTGAAGGTCACCGGTGTCTGGACGTCGAACCAGCGGGGCAAGGCCCGAAGGGTCGGCAAGTCCGTTGGCCGCCGGCCGCATTGGAAGAAAGCCATCGTGAAGCTCCGCGACGGTGACACCATCGACATCTTCGAGGGCTGAGTCATGGGTGTTCGTCAGTTCAAGCCAGTGACAAAGAGCTCGCGCTTCCGCAGCGTCTCCGATTTCGCGGAGATCACGCGGACGACTCCCGAGAAGTCGCTGATCGCGCCACTCAAGAAGTCGGGCGGTCGCGACAATCACGGTCACATCGCGATGCGCCGCATCGGCGGCGGGCACAAGCGCCAGTACCGCATCATCGATTTCAAGCGCAACAAGCATGGCATGACGGCTACGGTGCGGCACATCGAGTACGATCCCAACCGTTCGGCGCGCATCGCGCTCGTCGAGTACGAGGACGGCGAGAAGCGCTACATCATCCACCCCAAGGGTCTCGCCGTCGGCGACAAGATCGTCTCCGGCGCCGGCTCCGATACGCGGCTCGGCAATGCGGTGCCGCTGCGTGAGGTCCCGCTCGGCACCGACGTTCACAACGTCGAACTGAAGCCGGGCAAGGGCGGACAGGTCGCGCGATCGGCGGGAACGTCGGTCGAAGTCGTCGCGAAGGAAGGCGAGTACGTGACACTCCGCATGCGATCGACAGAGATGCGCCTCGTGCACGGCACCTGCCTCGGCACCATCGGTGTCGTCGGCAACGCCGAACACGAGCTGCTGTCGCACGGCAAGGCGGGCAAGAGCCGGTGGCTGGGAAAACGACCGAAGGTGCGCGGCGAAGTGATGAACCCGGTGGATCACCCGCACGGTGGACGTACGCGCGGCGGCCGGAACGTGGTGAGCCCGTGGGGCAAGAAGGAAGGCGTCAAGACTCGCAACAGGAAGCAGCCGTCAGAGCGCCTCATCGTCCGCGGCCGGAAGCGCGGCAAAGCGACGAAGTAGCAACCAACCCGGAAATCGTATATGGCGAGAAGCGTAAAGAAGGGGCCGTACATCCAGGACGCCCTGATGAAAAAGGTCGGCACGATGAACTCGAACAACGCGAAAAGGGTCATCAAGACCTGGGCGCGGTCGAGCACCATCATCCCTGATTTCGTCGGGCACACCTTCGCGGTGCATAACGGGAACAAGTTCATCCCGGTGTACGTGACAGAGAACATGGTTGGCCACAAGCTGGGCGAGTTCGCTCCGACACGTCTCTTCCGCGGTCATACCGGCGCGAAAGCAGTGGACCGAAAAGCGGCCGGTGTTCCGACTGCGCCGAAGGGGAGGTAAGTCCATGGCCATTCGGAAAAAGCCGGTAACCGCAGGGAGCGCAGGGAAAACAGCGAGCGCAGGGGAATCGAAAAAAACGACGGCCGCGCGGAAGTCAGCTGCGAAGAAAACGGCTGCCCGCAGGCCGGTTGAGCGCGCGGAGCCGATGCCTGACGCCGTGGCGATCCAGCGCGGCGCGCGGCAATCGCCGTACAAGATGCGGCTCGTAATCGACCAGATTCGCGGCCGGAACGTGAACGAGGCCCTTGGGCTTCTCAGGTTCTCGAAGAAGCACGCGGCGAAGCAGATCGAGAAAACTCTCAACAGCGCTGTCGCGAACGCGGAGTACGCGGCGCGGCAGGCCAATGATTCGCTCGACGTCGACACGCTGTTCGTGAAGCACGCCACCGTGAACGAGGGCCCGAAGATCAAGCGCTTCATGCCCGCCGCTCAGGGGCGTGCCACTCCAATTCAGAAGCGAACGAGCCACATCCATATCGTGGTCGGCGCGAAGGAAGCCAAGTAATGGGACAGAAGACACATCCGATCGGCTTTCGTCTCGGAATCTCGAAGACGTGGCGCTCGACCTGGTACGCGAACAGTCGTGACTTTCCCGCGCTGCTGCGCGAGGACGAGTTGCTTCGCAACTACCTCAAGCAGCGGCTCGGCCACGCCGCGATCGCCGACATCAGAATCGAGCGGAAGCCCGGCAAGGTGGTGGTGACGATCCACACCGGCCGTCCCGGCGTGGTCATCGGAAAGAAAGGAACCGAGGTCGATCAGCTCCGCGATGAGCTCGCGCAGATTTCGGGAAAGGAAGTCGGAATCAACGTCGAGGAGATCAAGCGGCCAGAGCTCGACGCTCAGCTCGTTGCCGACAATATCGCCAACCAGCTCGCCCAGCGGATTTCGTTCCGCCGCGCCATGAAGCGCGCGGTACAGAGCGCGATGCGGATGGGCGCCGGCGGCATCAAGATCAAGTGCGGCGGCCGGCTTGGGGGCGCCGAGATCGCGAGGACCGAGGGTTACCACGAGGGTCGGGTGCCGCTTCACACGCTCCGTGCTGACATCGACTACGCGACGAGCACGGCGAAGACCACGTTCGGTACCATCGGCGTGAAGGTCTGGTTGTTCAAGGGCGAGATCGTCGAGGATCGCCGCGGCAAGACCTACTCGACCGGCGTCTGATGCGTTACCAGTTACCCGTTACCCGTTCTGACCGATGCTGAGTCCGAAGAGAGTCAAGTTCAGGAAGATGTTCAAGGGCCGCATGAAGGGTCTGTCCACGGGCGGTTCAACCGTCGCATTCGGCGCGTACGGCCTGCAGGCGCTCGAGCCCGGCTGGGTCTCGAACCGGCAGATCGAAGCGGCACGTGTCGCGCTAACGCGCCACATCAAGCGCGGCGGGAAGGTGTGGATCAGGATATTCCCGGACAAGCCGATAACGAAGAAGCCGGCAGAAACCCGCATGGGCAAGGGAAAGGGCTCACCAGAGGGTTGGGTAGCCGTGGTGAAGCCCGGCCGCATGATGTTCGAGCTGGAAGGGGTTACACCCGAGATTGCAAGGAAAGCGATGGCGCTTGCCGCGGCAAAACTCGGCGTGAAGTCGAAGTTCGTCGCTCGTGAGGAGGCTCACACCGATGCTGAGTAAGGATATTCGCGAGATGGGCGAGGCGGACATAAGGACCCGCATCGTCGAGCTCGAGGAGGAGCGGTTCCGCCTGAAATTCCGGGCGGGTACCGAGACGCTCGAGGATCCGCTCCGTCTGCGCGTGATTCGCAAGGACGTTGCCCGACTGAACACCGTGTTACGTGAGAAAATCATTGGGATCGCCGAGGCGGGCACGCCGGCGTCGCTCCCCAAGGTGAAAGGCGCAAAAACGCGCCGCATTCGCCGGACCAGGACGGGTGTGACCCGCTCGAGCAAGAGGGCTTAACAGAGAATGGCTGAAACACAGGAGAACGCTCAGGCGCTGACGCGCGCGGCTCGCAAGACGCGTATCGGACTGGTCGTGAGCGACAAGATGGAAAAAACCGTGGTCGTTTCGATCGAGCGCCGGGTGCAGCACCCGGTTTACGGCAAGATGGTGCGGCGGACGAAGCGGCTGAAGGCACACGACGAGAAGAACGACGCCAAGACCGGTGACACGGTACGGATCATGGAGACCCGCCCGATGTCGAAGGACAAGCGGTGGCGCGTAGTCGCGATCGTCGATCGGGCCAGATAGCCTTCAACTGACGCTCAGAAACCCAGGATTTTCCAATGATTCAGCAGGAGTCGGTGGTCAAGGTCGCGGACAACTCGGGCGCGAAGACGGCGCTGGTTATCCGTGTGCTCGGCGGCACCAGGCGCCGGTACGCGGGACTCGGCGACGTCGTCGTCGTCGCTGTCAAGAACGCGCTGCCGAACGGGACGGTGAAGAAGTCGGAGATCGCGCGCGGGGTCGTCGTGCGTACCGCGAAGGAAACGCGCCGCAAGGACGGCTCGTACATCCGCTTCGACGAGAACGCCATCGTGATCATCAATGAAGCGGGCGAGCCGCGCGCTACCCGCATTTTCGGACCAGTGGCGCGCGAGCTTCGCGAAAAGAAGTACATGAAGATCGTCTCGCTCGCGCCAGAGGTGATATAGCATGAGAGACCTGAAGCACAGAAAGACCGCCGGGAAGCGGAACCGCACTCGTCACAGCATCAATGCCGAGCGGATGAAGATGCACGTGTCGAAGAACGACACCGTGCGTGTCATGCGCGGCGACGACAAGGGCAGGGAAGGGAAAGTGCTCCGCACCTACCCGAAGACGGGGCGTGTCCTGGTCGAGGGTATCAATATCGTCAAGAAGCACCGCAAGGCGCGCACTGCCGAGGAACAGAGTGGAATCATCGAGGCGCCGGCTCCGGTGCACTCGTCGAACCTGATGCTCATCGACGCAAAGACCGGCGAGCCGACGCGCACAAAGGCGCGGATCGACACCGATGGAACGAAAGAGCGCGTCGGCGTGCGCACGGGGGAGCCGATCCCCCGGACACGCTGACCGGAGAGAGATAAATGGCGACGACAGAGAAGAAGGGTGGAAAGGGCGGCGCTAAGGGCAAGGGCGCTGGAGGCGGAAAGGGCGCGGGTGGTGGCAAGGGGGCAGGCGCTCCTGCGGCCAAGCCCCCGAAGGGAAAGGGCGCGAAGAAGAAGGAGGGGACCGAGTTCAAGCAGGCGGATCACGCAGGCGCCGGACTTCCGGCTCCGCCACCGCGGCTCAAGGCGTACTACCTGAACACCGTCCGCACACGATTGAAGGAACAGTTCGGCCTCGGTAACATCCATGAGATCCCGACGGTTGAAAAGATCGTCGTGAACTGTGGTGTCGGCGAAGCGATCAAGAATCCGAAGGTGCTCGACAAGGTCGTCGAGGAGCTGGCCATCATTACCGGCCAGCGCCCGGTTCGCCGCAAGGCGAAGAAGTCGATCGCCAATTTCAGCCTCCGCGAAGGCCAGGAGATTGGCGCCGCGGTTACGCTGCGTGGAGCACGGATGTGGGAATTCATGGACCGCTTCATTACCGTAGCGATCCCGCGCATCCGCGACTTCCGCGGCGTCAACACGCGGTCGTTCGACGGCCGCGGCAACTACAGCCTGGGCGTGAAGGAGCAGATGATCTTCCCCGAAATTAACTACGACATGGTCGAGCAGATCCACGGGATGGACATCACCTTCGTCACGACGACAAGCAAGGACGACATGGCCCTCGCGCTGTTGCGCGAGCTGGGAATGCCGTTTCGTGGCGACGACAAGCCCATCATCGTGCAGTCCTGATGACTGACGGTCACAATTTCTTCAGCAGAGAGAATCGCTAATGGCGCGCAAAGCCATGGTTGAGAAGAGCAAGCGGAAACCGAAGTTCGCAGTGCGCAAGCACAACCGCTGTCAGCGCTGCGGCCGGTCGCGCGCCTTCCTGAGAACGTTCGGTGTCTGCCGAATCTGCTTCCGCGAGCTGGCACTGTCGGGACTGATCCCAGGCGTGCGCAAGGCGAGCTGGTAACCAATCACTTCCACACGTCCGGTCTCACCGCCGGATACGATGGAACAAGGACGAGAAACAGCATGAGCATGACCGATCCGATCGCCGACATGTTGACACGCATTCGCAACGCCTGCGGGGCGAAGCACCGCCGCGTTGACATGCCCGGCTCGAAGATGAAAGTGGAAATCGCGCGAATCCTGAAGGAGAACAACTTCATTCAGGACTACCGAACCCTCGAGGAAGAAACCGGACGGAAGACCCTTCGCGTCGTACTCAAGTACGCGCAGGGCGGCCAGCCGGTCATCCGCGAGATGAAGCGCGTCTCCACTCCGGGCCTCCGCAAGTACGTCGGGGTGGCCGAGATCCCGCGTGTTCGCAACGGACTCGGTATGGCGATCCTCAGCACGTCGAAGGGGCTGATGTCCGACCGCCAGGCGCGCCAGAAGCGCACCGGCGGTGAGATCCTCGCGCTCATCTGGTAGGAGGAGCTCACCAATGTCACGTATTGGAAAGAATCCGATCGCC
>JACCRF010000014.1 GCA_013813715.1 Gemmatimonadaceae bacterium
GGCTGTTCGCCGGTTAAAGTGGTACATGAGCTGGGTTCAGAACGTCGTGAGACAGTTCGGTCTGTATCCGTCGTGGGCGTTGGAGGTTTGAGGGGTGTGGACCCTAGTACGAGAGGACCGGGTCGAATTGCCCGCTCGTGTGCCGGCTGTGGTGCCAACTGCATCGCCGGGTAGCGAGGGCAAGCGAAGATAACCGCTGAATGCATCTAAGTGGGAAGCTTCCCCCAAGATGAAACCTCCCTGGAGCCTCGAGCTCCCTGAAGGGCCGGGAGAGACCATCCCGTCAAGAGGTCGCACGTGGACGTGGAGCAATCCATTCCAAGCGCAGCGATCCTCATCGCCCGTGAGGCTTGATCTTCTTTTATTGACTTCGGTATTTACCGAAGCAATCCGGACAAAACGCAATCGCAGTCTAACCTGTTGATTCCAGAATCACGCGATCACACTACTTCCGTAGTCATTCCTTCACTGGAATGATTCACGTTTACGCTGGCGACCAGAGCGCAGGGGCCACACCCGTTCCCATTCCGAACACGTTCGTTAAGCCCTGCAGCGCCGATGGTACTCCGTCCGAGAGGACGCGGGAGAGTAGGCCGTCGCCGGCACCCTATTGAAGAAGGCGTCGCACAAAAAACCGTGTGACGCCTTTTTCGTAGCGGGCAACGGGCACCGTCAACCACCAGTCACGTCGATTCCGGCACCTCGCGGTTGAGCCATAAGGGCATCCCAGGTCTCCTCGGGCGCGTTCCATGCAGCCGTAGAGCTGCTTTGCGCGGTCCGACCCCTATCGCGGAAACTACCCCATGGCCGGTCAAGCATCCCGTGAATGCCCGCTGGCAGACGTCCTCGCAGATCGACTCCGCGAGTCCAAGAGAGAATTGGCCGCGCGCTGGCTCGACCGCATCGCCGATCGGGTTTCGCTGGATGCGAACGAAATTTTCCCGTCCGATGAGCTCCTCGATCACGTGCCGCTCCTTATTCAGGGGGTTGCCGATTACCTGGAGGACCCGGTAAACGAGATAGGCGTCGACATGCCAGTGGTCGCGAAAGCAATGGAGCTCGGAGCCCTTCGCCACGCCCAGGGTTTCGACGCATACCAGATCCTCAAGGAGTACGAGATCCTCGGCGGGATTCTGTTCGCCTACCTCGCCGAAGCCGCCGACAAAATCCCGGAACCGTGCGAGAAGAGCGAGCTGCTTTATTGCGGCCAACGGCTTTTCAAGGCGGTGACGCTGATTCAACAGACCACCACCATGCAGTTTCTGCGGCTCGCCGATGCCAAAATAGCGGAGCGCGAGGAGCGCCTTCGAGCTTTCAACCGATCCGTTTCTCACGAGATCAAGAATCAGATCAGCGCCATCCTCGGCGCAGGCGCCACGATGCTTGAGATGCCCGACCTCGAACCCGCGAGGAAGAAGCAGTTCATCGACATAGTGATCAGGAACGCGAGAACGATGCGGCACACGATCGAGAACCTCATTGCGCTGTCCCAGACCGAATGGGATTCCCGACAGCATCGTCACATCGAGCTCCGCGAAGCCGCCCGCGAGGCCGTTCGCGGAATACGGGAATCAGCGGAAGAGGCCGGACTCGAGATCAGGATCGCGGAGTTGCCAGAGGCGGAAATCAACGCGGCGGCAGTCGAGCTGTGCCTGACCAACTATCTGTCCAACGCCATCAAGTACGCCGATCCGTCCAAGACCGGGCGGTTTGCCGAGATCAGCGGAGCGGTGGACACGGATCCACAGGGGCAGCGCGAGCTCGTCATTCGAGTCCGCGACAACGGTCTCGGCGTTCCTCCCGAGATGCGCGACCACCTGTTCGAGCGTTTCTTCCGTGCGCATGACTCGACCACAGACGTTGAAGGCACGGGCCTCGGCCTCAGCATCGTCGCCGAGACCGCCGAGTCGCTTGGCGGGCGTGCGTGGGCGGAGTTTCCCGGCACCGAATCTGTCTTCGCGTTCGCGCTGCCGTTTCGCCGGAAAAATACCGACAGCGCCGCAGCCCTGGAAACCGAAGTACCACCCGAGCCGGTCTGATCGCCACGTCTCCGCCCGGCTATCGTTCGATAGACAAACGAACTGCGGGTCAATGAACGCTGGCGGGTCAGAAGAAGCCGTTAGATTGAGCGAATGACAAGAGCCGGCATCGTGACCGTCGCGGGCGCCCCGAACTCAGGCAAATCCACACTGCTCAACAGGATCGTCGGACAGAAGCTCTCCATCACGAGCCAGAAGCCGCAGTCAACCCGCGACCGAGTCGTCGGTATTCATTCGACGCCGGACATGCAGATGGTGATCTTCGACACCCCCGGCCTTCTGGAGCCGAAGTACGAACTCCAGCAGGCGATGAGATCGGCGGCGGTACGAGCCGTCAACGATGCCGACGTCATCGTGTACCTTGCCGACGCGACCGCCGGTCCGCCCCCAACGCTCGCCGAGGCGGCGCGCCTCAAGTCTTCGCCGCGCGCACTCGTCATCACGGTTCTCAACAAGAGCGATCTGCTAAACGAACACCGCCGTGCCGAACTCGAGGCATCGTGCCCGGACGCGGTGTTCGTTTCCGCGATGTCCGGCGACTCAGTAGCCGAGCTCATCGCCACCGTTGGCGCAGCACTTCCGGAGAGCCCGTTTCTCTATCCGGACGACGACGTCAGCACGCAGTCGCTGCGCTTCTTCGCGTCCGAGTTTGTGCGGGAAACGGTCCTCGAGCAGCTGCACGACGAAGTGCCCTACAGCGTCGCCTGCGGAATCGAGGAGTTCCGCGAGGGACGTACTCCAGTGTACATTCGGGCAGTCATCTACGTCGAGCGGGATAGCCAGAAGCGGATCATTATCGGCGCCAAAGGCACCCGAATTCGCGAGATCGGACAGTCAGCACGAAACAAGATCGAGTCCTTCCTTGGACAGTCGGTATATCTGGACCTCTGGGTCAAGGTGCTTCCCAACTGGCGCCGAAATCCCTCGGCGCTCGAGCGTTTCGGCTACCACATCGCAAAGGAAGATCGAAGATGAGTGTTGATCCCCGGCTCCTGGAGATTCTGGTGTGCCCGCGCTGCAAGGGAGAGCTCGAGTACCGCGAGCAGGAGTCGACACTGGTGTGCCACGCATGCTCGTTAAGATATCCGATTCGCGACGACATCCCCGTGATGCTGATAGACGAGGCAACGCCGCTCTAGCGTGAAGGTACGCGCAACGTTCGCCGCGCTTCTCGCAACGGGTGTCCTGTCGGCCGTGCGGCTTCAAGGCCAGACCACGACGAGCGACGGTGCGCTCTTCCTGCTGCTTCCGGTCGGCGCCCAATCGGTCGGCATGGGTCAGGCGATGGTCGCCGAGCGCGCTGGAACTGAATCGGTGTGGTCCAATCCGGCGGGTCTCGCGCGTCACGACAAGCGGGAAGCTGCGATTCATCACTCGGAGACAATCGCCGCCCGCGGTGACGTCATCACCCTCCTGTTCCCCAAACAGAAGCTCGGCGTATTCGCCGTCTCGGTCAACGTGCTCGATTTCGGCAACCAGCAGATCACCGACCCGGGTGGCACTCCGATCGGGTTCGTCCTTCCGCGCAACATTCTCTTCGCCGGCACCTACGGCGCCGCGATTGGGAAACGGCTCAACGTCGGAGTCACGTACAAGCGACTTCAGTACCGCGTTGACTGTTCGGGTCAGTGCGCCAACGTCGCCACCTTCAGTGCCGGGTCTAGCGCGGTAGACATCGGCGCGCAGTACGACATTCCCGGCGATACCCCGGTTCGCCTCGGCGCCGCCGTCAGAAACATCGGCACCCGACTCAAGGTCAACGAGCGCCAGCAAGCCGATCCGCTCCCCACGCGCGCCGAGGTCGGTATCTCATATCGGGTGGCAATTCTCGACCGGTACGTGTCGGACGTGGACGTGCGGCTCGCCGGCGACCTCATCGCCACGACCAGCGCCGACGATCCATCGGCGCGACTCGGCGCTGACCTGACATACCAGAAGAACGTGCATTTGCGCGCCGGGTACATCGCCAACGATGTTGACGGCGCCAACGCCGCAGTCGGCTTCGGCATCGGGGCTGGCCATCTGGTGTTCGACATCGCGCGTACATTCGGTGGCCTGTCGGAGGATGCCGGAAAGACGCCCGCCTACGTGTCGCTCCGCTATGTCTTCTGATCCGTGTGAACCGCGGTCCCCATTCGCGCCGTTGAACGCCATTCCTCAACGGTCACCGTGGTCCTGGTACTCATCTCACTCCGATAAATGAAATATCTCTACGCCCTGCTCATTTTTGTCCCGATCGCGATCGCAGCGGAACTGATGCATGCCTCGCCGATCGTGATCTTCGCGTTGAGTGCTGCTGCGATCGTTCCGCTCTCCGGCATCCTCGGCACTGCCACCGAGGAGCTCGCGGGCCACACCGGGCCGACGATCGGCGGCCTCATGAACGCTACCCTCGGAAACTTCGCCGAGCTGGTGATCGCTTCTCTCGCGCTCAGGGCGGGGCTGATCGATCTCGTGAAGGCGTCCATCACAGGCTCGATCCTCGGCAATCTCCTGCTCGTGCTCGGCGCCGCCCAGCTCGCAGGCGGGCTCAAGTACAAATCGCAGAAGATCAATCCAAACCTCGCGGGCCTCAGCTCGACGCTGCTCGTCGTCGCCGTCCTCGGACTTGTCATGCCGGCGGTATTCCAGGCGGCACACCCCGATCCCCTCCGCGTGGCAACCGTACGCATGTCGGGCTGGGTCGCCGCGCTGCTGATGCTCGGTTATCTCCTGTCGCTGCTCTATTCGATGGTCACCCACAAGGCGGCGTTCAACGAGGGCGGCGAAGTCGCCCATCACGATGTGAAGCCGCACTGGTCGCTGCGAAAGGCGATCATCGTGCTCGTCGCTGCGGCGGTCACAATCGGGGTGCTTTCCGAGTTCCTGGTTGGATCGACGGAGGAGGCGGTGCGATCGCTCGGCATGTCGGAATTCTTTGTCGGCCTCATATTGATCCCGATCATCGGCAACGCGGCTGAACACAGCTCGGCCGTGTTGATGGCGATGAAGAACAGAATGGACCTCGCGGTGGGAATCGCGGTGGGATCGAGCATCCAGGTTGCCCTTCTCATCGCGCCAATCCTTGTCTTTCTTGGTTATGCGTTCGGCCAGCCAATGGATCTGGCCTTCACCGTGATGGAAGTTGCGAGCGTTGCCGTTGCGGTAGCTGTCGCGTCTTCAGTGATGAAGGATTCCGAATCGAACTGGCTCGAGGGTGCCTTCCTTCTCATCGCCTACGCCGCGGTCGGTGTGGCGTTCTTCTTCTATTAGGTCCGCGGCTCGACGCCATGCTTGCGCGCTCTGATCGCGACCTCGGCGTGCATCCTTCGACAAGACTGGACGGCGCGGGAGCGATCGAAAACGAGATCACGCGGCGGCTGGAGGGTCGCGATCTGTTCGCGGTCTGCTACGCTGATCTGGACCATTTCAAGGAATACAACGACCGATACAGCTATTATGAAGGCGACAGGGTGATCCGCATTCTGGCGATGCTGCTCCATGACGTGGTCAAGGGCATGTTTGGAGAATACGCCTTTGTGGGGCACATCGGCGGCGACGACTTCATTTTCATCATCCCATATGACGGCATCGCCGACGCCTGCGGCGAGATTACGGCGACGTTCGATCTGCTGGTTCCATACCAGTACTCGGAACCCGACCGGCGCGCCGGTTACTTTTTTGGGAAGGACCGGCGCGGCGTACTCGACCGGGTACCGTTGATGACGCTCTCGATCGGGATCGTCACTAACGTGCAGCGTACATTTAAGGAGGCGCGTCAGGTAAGCCGGCTTGCGACAGAGATGAAGACGTACGCGAAGACACTCAGCGGCTCAGTGTATTCGATTGACCGGCGCACCGATGACAGACCACCGTCGTTCGAGCGCCCCCAGGACAAACCACTGGAAGGCAGGGAACAGGAATGAACGTCAGTTGTCCAGAATGCTCAACCATCTACCGAGTTGATCCGGCGAAGGTGCCCGTGGGGGGTGTGCGTGCACGATGCTCCGCGTGCGGCGGCGTGATTCCCGTCGGCATGGCCGTTGCGGCGACACAGGCCGATCCCACCGTGACTTCAGGAGTGGAGCTTTCTGTCTCTCTGCGGGGGCGAAGCCCATTCGTGCCTCCTTTTTCGCATCCGCCGTTCGCTTCTCCAGCCGCGACGCTGCCGCCGCGCGAGTCGCAGCGCGAAACCGCGGTCTCGGTTCCATCGGTCACGCCGCCGTCGCTGCCCGCGCGGCCTGTTCCGCCAGTTCTGCCTGCATCAACTCCCGTGTCTCCCCTGGCTCCCTCTTCTCCCTTTCCCTCGTCCCCTGACCGGCGCCCCATCAATCCGTTTTTGTCGCGCGACCCCGGCCTCAGGGCCAAGCGGCTCTCGCGCGCCCTGGTATCCGACATGGTCGCCTACTATCCGGCGAAGCATTCGGAGGGACTCGAGAAGGGCACACTCAAGGAGTTGTTCCGCGACGAGATCAAGAAGAGCTACGACGAGTATGTCGCGCAGGTTGGATCTGAGCTCGCGCGCAGCACGACCCATTTTCAGGAGTCGCTCAACGAAGTGCTGGGCGCGGGCAGAAAAATCTTCTAGACCACGACCATTGAATGGCTGAAACCATAGGAGAGCGCGGGCGTGCGCTCGCAGGCGCGGGCGAACGGCTGGCGGAAGTGCGGAGGTATCTTTGACATAGATGGCAAGCGCTTGCAGTTGAGCGCCCTCGAGGGCCGGATGGCGGAGGTCAGCTTCTGGACCAGCCAGGAGGCCGCTCAGGCAGTGCTCCAGCAGGTAAAGGTGCTCCGCGGCTGGATTGAGCCCCACGACCGGCTTGCCGCGCGTGTGCGGAGCGCCGAGGAGCTCGATGAGATGCTGCGGGATAGTCCCGATGCGGAGATGGCGGCTGAGCTCGATAGCGAAACCGACGCCCTCGAAGAAGAGCTCGAGTCGTTCGAGCTCAAGACCCTGCTCCGCGGCGAGGACGACCACCGCGACGCGCAGATCGAGATCAGCGCCGGGGCCGGCGGCACTGAGGCCCAGGACTGGGCATCGATGATCGTCCGGATGTACACGCGGTGGGCCGAGCGGAAGGGATTCGAACTCGAGTTGCTCGATGAGAGCCAGGGGGAAGAAGCGGGCATCAAGGGGGCGGTGCTCGAGATTCGGGGCCAGTACGCCTACGGGTTCCTTCGGCCGGAAGCGGGTGTTCACCGCCTCGTGCGCATCTCGCCATTTGACTCGGCGGCACGGCGTCACACGAGCTTCGCGTCGGTGTTCGTCTATCCTGTGGTGAACGAGGAGATCAACATCGAGATCCGCGACGAGGATTTGAGAATCGACGTCTATAGGGCGTCGGGCGCGGGGGGACAGCACGTCAATAAGACCAGCTCAGCCGTCCGCATCACGCATATCCCGACTAACACCGTTGTCGCATCTCAGGCGCAGCGATCGCAGTTCAAGAACAAGGCGCAGGCGATGCAGATGCTCAGGAACAAGCTGTATCAGGCCGAGATCCAGCGGCGTGAGGAGGAGAAGGCAAAGCTCGACGCGAACAAGGCCGACGTCAGCTTCGGCAGCCAGATCAGGAGCTACGTCTTTCAGCCGTACACGATGGTGAACGACCACAGGACGGAGCTCAAGATTCCCGACGTGCAGAAGGTGATGGACGGCGGCATCGATCCGTTCATACGCGCCTACCTGAAGCAGTTCGGCGGTGGCGCAGGGCCGTGACCGAAGATCTCAATTTCGTTCTGAGGGCGCGGCGCGAGAAGCTCGATGCCCTTAACGACGCCGGAGTGCAGGCATACGCTTACTCGTATGCGCGCGAGCACTCGGCGGCGCAGGCACTCTCGATGCTCGTCAATTCCGGCGAAGGCCAGGAAGGTCAGCGGGTGTCGCTCGCCGGCCGTATCGTCGCGTGGCGCGCCCACGGGAAAACAGTCTTCGCCCATGTCGCCGACGCGAGCGGCCGCATTCAGCTCTATTTCCGCAAGGATCAACTGGGCGACGATCGCTTCGCGCTGCTCGGCCAGCTCGACTTGGGCGACATCGTGGGCATTGCGGGCTCCTTGTTCCGCACGAGAACGGGCGAGACAACCGTGCGCGTCGAGTCTTTCGAGCTTCTCGCCAAGTCACTTAGGCCGCTCCCATTCGGCAAGGAAGAAATCGTGAATGGCGAGATCGTCCGCCACTCGGGTTTCACCGATCCGGAACAGCGCTACCGGCAGCGATACGCAGACCTCGCCGTTCATCCGGAGGTGCGATCGTTGTTCGTGGCGAGGGCGCGCATGATCACTACCATTCGGACCTTCCTCGACGGCCTGGATTTCCTTGAGGTAGAGACGCCGGTGCTCCAGCCGCTCTACGGCGGAGCCGCCGCACGCCCGTTCGCGACGCATCACAATGCGCTCGACATGCCGCTCTTTCTCCGCATCGCCGATGAGCTCTACCTTAAGCGGCTCGTGGTCGGCGGATTCGAGCGTGTCTACGAGATCGGCCACGACTTCAGAAACGAAGGCATCGACCGGACACACAATCCCGAGTTCACGATGCTGGAATTCTACGAGGCATACGCCGACTACGAGGTGATGATGGGACGTGTCGAGGCGCTGCTCGCGGAGGTGTCGTCAACGCTTCGCGAGCTGCCCGTGATTGGCGACAAGGTACCGCGCATTTCGGCGCCGTTCCCGCGCATTGAATGGATACCTTCGCTAAACCGTGCGGCGGGCATGGACGTGATGTCTGCGAGCGCTGGCGACCTCCGGGCCCTGGCTCACCGCGCGGGGGTGGCTCAGGCCGATTCACTGAGCCGGACGAAGGTGATCGACGAAATCTTTCAGGCGCTCGTGGAATCACGGATCTCCCAGCCCACTTTCGTGGTAGACTATCCGCTGGAACTCTCTCCGCTGGCGAAGCCCAAGCGTGGAAACCCTGCGCTCACCGAGCGTTTCGAGCTCTTCGCAAACGGCAGGGAGATGGCGAACGCGTTCAGCGAGCTGAACGATCCGCGCGATCAGCGCGCACGTTTCGAGGTCCAGGCGCTTCTCAAGGCCGAGGGCGACCTGGAAGCCTCGGTGGTGGACGAGGACTATCTTCGTGCCATGGAATACGGCATGCCGCCGATGGGAGGCGTTGGAATCGGAATCGACCGCCTCTTCATGTACATGACCGGCACGGCAAGTATCCGGGACGTGATACTCTTTCCAACGATGCGGCCTGAATGAACAGACTCGAGCTCTCGATCGCATGGCGCTATCTCCGCAGTAGACGGGGATCGAGTCTGCTGTCGCTCATCAGCGTCATCGCAATCGGCGGAGTCGTGGTCGGCGTCAGCGCGTTGATCCTCATCATTGGCGTGATGAATGGACTCCAGCGCGATCTGCGCGAAAAGATTCTCGTCGGCAGCCCCGACATAAGAGTCCTCAGTTACGGCGAAGACCTCAAGATCACCGACTGGCAGACTGTCCTGGCGAAGGTGAAGCAGCAGCCGGGTGTCGTCGCCGCCGCGCCTTTCGTGCTCGTCGAAGGAGGAATGAACGCGGGCCATGATTACGCCGGAGCGGTGATGGCCGTGGGCGTACCTCCCACCGCTCGCGGAGGCCCGGAAGTCACGACGATCCGCCAGCACTTAGTCTCCGGAGACTTCCGCTTTGCCAGCACCGATGGGCAACGCAACGGGATCGTGCTCGGCAAACTCGTCTCGGCGCGGTACAACGCATGGCCGGGAGACAAGATCAATCTGATCTCGATCGCCGGGGTAAAGGCGAACGCGGTGACCGGCGGGTTCGTTCCGCGGGTGTTTCAGTTCGAAGTCACGGGAATCGTCGAGACCGGGATGTACGAGTACGACAACTCGTACGTATTCATCGCGCTCGACAAGGCGCAGGATTTCGCCGCGCTGGGCGACGGAGTCACCGGCATCGAAGTGAAGGCGACTGACAGATGGACGGCCAACGCCGTTGCGGAGCGGATCACGGCAGCGCTCGGATGGCCTTATCGCACGGTGGACTGGCAGGAGCAGAATCGCTCCCTCTTTCAAGCCCTCAAGCTCGAGAAGCTGGGGATGGGCGTGATCCTGCTTCTCATCGTGATGGTCGCCGCGTTCAACATCGTCAGCACGCTCACGATGGTCGTCACCGACAAAACCCGCGAGATCGGCATCCTCAAGGCGATGGGGCTGCCGTCGAAATCCATTCGCCGGATTTTTCTGGCGCAGGGAATCGTGATCGGACTCGTCGGAACGATGCTGGGGCTGATCCTAGGCTTCGGAGGAGCGATTGCGCTCGAGCGATACAAGTTCATTCCCCTCGATCCGGCGATCTATTTCATCGACCACCTCCCCGTGGCGACGCAGCCGCGCGACGTGCTGTGGATTGTTCTGGCCAGCATTCTCACCGCCGCGGCGGCGACGCTTTACCCCGCCATTCAGGCGTCGCGGCTGTTTCCAATTGACGCCATCCGGCACGAATAGAAATGACCGTTCTCGAAGCGCACGATCTCCACAAGACGTACACCGGTGGTGACGGCGGAGCGATCAACGTTCTCGCTGGGGTAGACCTCACGCTTGGCCGGCGTGAGATGGTTGCGATTGTCGGCGCCAGCGGCGCCGGAAAGAGTACGCTGCTTCACGTGCTCGGCGCTCTCGATCGGCCGAGCCGCGGATACGTGGTGGTTGGAGGGGAGCCGGTGAACGGGCTCAGCGAAGAGCGGCAGGCGGCGCTGCGGAATCGCTCGGTTGGCTTTGTGTTTCAGTTTCACCATCTGCTTCGCGAGTTCACGGCGCTCGAGAACGTGATGATGCCGCTCAGGATCTCGGGGAAGGAAGTTCCCGAGGCGCGGAGCCGGGCTGAGGAGCTTCTTTCGAGAGTCGGTCTCAGCGGCCGCATGCATCACCTGCCCTCGCAGCTTTCTGGCGGAGAGCAGCAGCGGACGGCTGTCGCCCGCGCGCTGGCCATGGATCCGAAGGTAGTGCTTGCAGACGAGCCGTCAGGTAATCTGGATCTCGCAAACGGGACGATGCTCCATGAGCTTCTCGTGGAGGTGGTGAACGACCTCGAGATCGGCATGATTGTGGTCACCCACAACCGGTTTCTCGCGGCGCTTGCGAACAGGGTGCTGCTGCTCGAAGGCGGGAAGCTTACCGAGACCGTCGTAGCGGATGTCATCGTATAGGGTAGTATTCCCAGTAACTGGTGCATCGCGGATTTTGCTGTTGGGTTGCGGAAACGAGAACTACCAGGCTGCCGGCGGCCGGCAGCGCCTTTTGTAGAAGCCGGGAGCCGGTAGCGGGGTAGTTCTATGTTGCGCAGTTCACTAACTCAAGGAATTCCGCGACGCACCAGGCATGTGTTGCCGCTGACGCCGCGATGGCGTCATGGGTGTGAAGGGCGCCGGCAGCGCAATCGTTTCGTCGTCGGCCCGGAGGACACGTAATGGTCTGTGATGTCTGCAAGGATGGTGATGCGGTCATTCAATTGACCGAGATAGAGGGCACGGGCGTTCGCCTGCTGCACCTCTGCGAACGGTGCGCAGCCGAGCGCGGCGTGGAGACGACTGCCGCTGCGCCCAAGCCCCAGATCACCGATTTCCTTCAGAGCGTTCATCAGGCGATGCAGGCGACGCAGGGAGACGCCGCGCGCTGCGCATTCTGCTCATCCACCTTCCGTGATTTCCGCGCCACGGGCCGGCTCGGCTGCGCCCACTGCTACGACGCCTTCGAGAAGAGCATGCGCGACTTGCTTCGCCGCGTGCACGGAAACTCGAGGCACATCGGCCGCCGCTACGAACCGCCGGCGAGCACGGCCGTTCCGGACGGCGGCACAGCTAACGAGCTTCGTGACCGGCTGCGCCGGGCGATCGATGCCGAGCAGTTCGAGCTCGCCGCCGATATCCGCGATCGCCTGCGAGAAATGGAGTGATGCTGGATCTCTCACTCCTTCCGGACGGCGGCGTGAGCTGGCTCGATGCCTCGGGCGGCTATTCTGACATCGTCATCTCCACCCGCATCCGACTCGCGCGCAATCTCGAGGGGTATGCATTCTCAGGCCGTGCGCGCGACGGCGAGCGGCTCCGCATCCTCTCGCAGGTTCAGCAGGCTATGTCGGGCGTGAGCGACCTTCGCCACGGCGCAATGCTGCGTGTGGACGAGCTCCCTCCCGAGGACCGGCTGCTGCTGCACGAGCGGCACCTCGTGAGCCGCGAGCTGGCCGGCCTCGATCCTCAACGGCCGGTCCGCAGCGGCGCCGCGGTCTATCTCACGCGCGGCACCAGCATCATGGTGAACGAAGAGGACCATCTCCGGATTCAGTCGATACACTCCGGACTGCGGATCGCCGAAGCGTTCAACTCCGTCGAAGGCCTGGACTCGGATCTCGGCGAGCGCGTGCCGTACGCGTTTCACGCCGAGTTCGGATTTCTCACGGCGTGCCCCACCAACGCGGGGACGGGGCTGCGCGCGTCGGTGCTGATCCATCTCCCCGGGCTCGTTCTCACGAAAGAAATCGGCAAAGTTCTGGCTGGTCTCCAGCAGGTGGGGCTCACCTATCGCGGGCTCTACGGCGAAGGAAGCGAGGTGGTCGGCAACTTCTTCCAGCTTTCGAATCAGACGACGCTTGGCAGAACTGAAGCCGAATTGCTGGATTATCTGAGGCGAGTGGTAACCCATGTGATCGAGCGTGAAGAGGAGGCAAGAAAAGTATTGCTTCGCGACGCCGGTTATATTATCGAGGACAAGCTCTGGCGAGCTTACGGAACACTGCGGTACGCGCGGAGTCTCACTTTCGACGAAATGATGAGTTACCTCAGCAGCGTGCGGCTCGCCGTCGGGTTGAAACTGATCACCGATCTGAGTGTATATACCCTCAACAAGCTCCTGATATTCAGTCAGTCGGCACACCTCGCACATGCCGAGGGCCGTGAGCTGACGACGAGCGAGGCGAATCTGGCGCGGGCACGTTATATCCGCGGCATTCTCGCCGACGATACGGGGTCTACACGATGAACGGATACAACTTTACTGAGCGCGTTCGCAAAGTTCTCGCCATGGCCCGCGAGGAAGCCGAACGGCTCCGCCACGAATACGTCGGCACCGAGCACATCCTGCTCGGCCTCATCCGCGAGGGGGAGGGAGTGGCGGCCGCCGTGCTCCAGAACCTGAGCGTTGATCTCGACGAGATCCAGCAGAAGATCGAGGACACGGTAAAGAAGGGTAAAGCCGCCGCGGCGACAGGTCCCGACCTTCCCTATACGTCACGCGCCAAGAAGGTGCTCGAGCTCGCGATGGCCGAGGCTCGAGATCTCACGCACAACTACGTCGGCACCGAGCACCTGCTGCTCGGCCTGCTACGGGAAGAGAAGGGAATCGCCGCGCAGGTACTCACCGACGCTGGGATCAACCTCGACGCCGCCCGCGCCGAGACACTTCGGCTGCTTGGCACCGACATGCCGCAGGCGGGTGGCGGCGCTGCGGCCGGCGGTGCCGCCGCGACACCGGCTGCCACCGGCAAGGGGGAAAAGAAGTCGAAGACCCCCGCACTCGACCACTTCTGTCGCGATCTCACCCAGCTCGCCGGCGAGGGCCAGCTTGATCCGACAATCGGACGCGGCAAGGAAATCGAACGGGTTATGGAGATCCTCACCCGGCGCAAGAAGAACAATCCTGTTCTCATCGGCGAGCCCGGTGTTGGCAAGACAGCGATCGTCGAAGGCCTGGCCCAGCTCATCGCCACCGGGGAGTGCCCGGACAGTCTGCGCGAGCATCGCGTGCTTTCTCTCGACATGGCCGCGGTCATCGCCGGCACGAAGTACCGCGGACAGTTCGAGGAGCGCCTCAAAGCGGTGATGAACGAGATTGCGCAGAACAAGAACATCATCCTGTTCATCGACGAGCTGCACACACTTGTCGGGGCAGGTGCCGCCGAAGGCGCGATCGACGCGAGCAACATGCTGAAGCCCGCGCTCGCGCGCGGTGAGCTCCAGTGCGTCGGCGCGTCCACGCTCAACGAGTACCGGAAGTATATCGAGAAGGATGGCGCACTCGAGCGCCGGTTCCAGACCGTGATCGTCGAGCCACCCTCGGTCGACGAGACGGTCGAGATCCTCAAGGGTCTGCGCACTAAATACGAGGATCATCACAAGGTCACAATTCCCGATATGACGCTCACCGCCGCGGCGAGGATGTCGGAGCGCTACATCACCGACCGATTCCTGCCGGACAAGGCGATCGACGTAATCGACGAGGCGGGCGCCCGCGCGCGCCTCGCCACGCAGGCGCCGCCACCAGAAGTGACGGCCCTCAAGACGCAGCTCGACGGCGTAAACTCCGAGAAGGAAGCGGCTGTGCGCGACCAGAACTTTGAGCGCGCGGCATCACTTCGCGACCGCGAGCGCGAGCTTCAGGCCGACATCCGCCGCAAGCACGAGGACTGGGAGAAGCATCGCCAGTCGCATCGTCCGGTCCTGGGCGAGGAGGAAGTATCGTTCATCGTCAGCCGGTGGACTGGAATTCCTGTGATGCGCCTTCAGGAAGCAGAGACTGCGCGACTCCTTCGCATGGAGGATGAACTGCACGGGTCGGTCGTCGCCCAGGAAGAGGCCATAAAGGCGCTCTCCCGCTCGATAAGACGAAGCCGCGCTGGCCTCAAGGATCCGAGTCGCCCGATAGGCTCGTTCATCTTCTCCGGTCCAACGGGCGTCGGCAAGACCGAGCTCGCGCGCGCACTGGCGAAGTTCCTGTTCGCCGATCCCGCGGCGCTCATTCGCGTCGACATGAGCGAGTACATGGAGAAGTTCTCCGTTTCACGGCTGATCGGCGCGCCTCCGGGTTACGTCGGTTACGAGGATTCGGGGACGCTCACCAAGGCCGTGCGTCGCAAGCCTTACAGCGTCGTGCTGCTGGACGAGATCGAGAAGGCGCACCCCGACGTGTTCAACATTCTCCTCCAGGTGCTCGACGAAGGCCACCTCACGGATAATTACGGGCGAGTGATCGACTTCAAGAACACAGTCGTCATCATGACCTCGAACGTCGGTGCCCGCGACATCAGCAAGGGAAGAACAATGGGATTCGCGACTGCCGATGGCAGGAGCAACTTCGACCGCATCGCCGAGAAGGTGAAGGAGGAGATGCAGCACGTGTTCAATCCCGAGTTCCTCAACCGACTCGACGACGTCATTGTGTTCCACCCTCTCTCCGAAGAGCACATCGGCCAGATCGTTGGCATTCTCATGACGGAGGTGCAACGGCGCCTCAGCGACGAGGAGCTTACCCTCCGACTGACAGAAGGCGGGTCGAAGTTCCTCGTCAAGCACGGGTACGACGAGAAGTTCGGCGCGCGGCCGCTCAAGCGGGCGATCCAGAAGTTCATCGAGGATCCGCTCTCCGAGAAAATCCTGCTCGGTGATTTCGCAAAGGGCGACGAGATCGAGGTTGACCTCGCTCCCAACGGCGAGAAGCTCGACTTCAGGGTCCTGACCAAGGCGTAACGCCGCAGGTGCGCATAGGGGCCGCGAAAGGGTTGCGACAGGCAACGTCTTCCGCGGCCCCGTTGTCTAACCTCCAGGAACAACTGCCAACGACAAGCCCGCCGCGGTCAGAGGCACAGCTCCGCGCTATGCGCGACCGCGACGGAACTGTCCGAATCGTCTGCAGCGCCGAGCGCAAAAGCTGAGCTTCTGACCGCGGCGGGCGTGTCCCTGGCTTGTCCCTTTTCCCAGGACCCTGAATACCCCGCTCGTGTATATTTCAGCGATGCAAAAGCTTGCTTTTTCCCTGCTGGCTCTCTGTGCAGCAGGGTCTTCCGCCATTGCACAGGACACGGCCACCCCGGGCGCCTGCACAACCCCCGATTCGATCGCGGTGTCGGGCAACGCGCGCGTTGCCGAGGCGACAATTCGCACTACCGCCGCCGTCAGTCCGCGAACGGTCCTCAACTACCGTGACCTCCAGCGAGTGATCAAGGCGCTGTTCGCGACCGGCCAGTTCGAGGACGTTCAAGTCATATGCACGGTGCCGCCCGCCGCTCCTCGTCCGACGCTGACCATCGCTGTGAAGGAGCGGCCGGTGCTGTCCAGCTACTCGGTTACCGGCGCCGAGCGAGTTGATGCCAAGGACGTCAAGGAGCGGCTTACCCTACTCGTCGGCCGTCCGCTCGATCCCGCCCTCGTCGCCCGCGCCGTAGAGCGTGCTGACTCGCTCTACGAGGCCAAGGGCTATTACCTCGCGCGGATACACACCGACACGGTACGCGACGGCGACAAGATCAAGGTTGCGTTTCGAGTCGAGGAAGGACGCCGGCTCGCCATCTCCGGCCTCAGCGTGACGGGCAACCGCAATGTCCCGGCAAGTGACATCGCCGCCGCGATGGAATCCCGTCCGGAAGGTTTTCTCTGGTTCCGCCGCGGAGAATTCGACGACTCCAAGTACGCGGTCGATCTCGCCGAGCACATCCCGAAGCTGTATTCGGGCCGCGGCTTTATCGATTTCCGGATCCTGAGCGATTCGCTCATCATCGATCGCGAGAACGGCAAGGCGGTTATCGACCTGGCCGTGAGCGAAGGACCGAGGTATCGCATCGGCACCTTCGAGGTGCTCGGCAATCGCCGGTTCGCCACCGAAGAGGTGATGCAGTACTATCCGTTCGCCAACCAGTCCACGACGCTCACGGCGCGCGCCATGGGGGTCGTCCGCCGCTCTTACCGCAATCCCCCGAACACGTTCGACGCGGCCAAGTGGGAAGAGGCTGAGCAGAAGCTGCGAGACGCCTACAACGACGAAGGCTATATCTACGCGCGCATCCGGCCCGTCGTCGAGCGACAGCCCGGGGGCGATTCGGTTCGCGTCGTGAACCTTCGCTGGGAGATCGAGGAAGCGACGCCGGCGATCGTGAACCGCATCGACATCGAAGGCAACGACTTCACCTACGAATCGTGCATTCGCGAACAAGTGGTGCTGGCGCCCGGCCAGGTCTTCAACCGCAACTACCTGTTGCGGAGCTACCAGAACATCGCCAACCTGAACTTCTTCGAGCAACCGATGCCCGCCCCGGAGACCCGTCCGGTCGGCGAACAGGGCGATGTGGACATCATCTTCCGCGTGAAGGAGAAGCGCACCGGCAACGTCAACTTCGGGGCGTCCACGGGGCAAGGGACGGGTATCGGTGGATTCGTCGGACTCGACCAGCCCAATCTCCTCGGCCGCTGCAAACGCGCGCAGTTGCAGTATCAGTTCGGACGGTACATCAACGATTTCAACGCGACTTACACCGACCCGAACATCAATCAAACACGCATCTCGGGCAGCCTGACCGCATACCACACGGCGTCCCGCTACACGATCGCCGACCTCGGCCGTACGATCCGCACCGGCGCGCAGGTTCAGGTTGGATTCCCGGTACCGAATTCTCTCTACAGTCGGATCCTCCTGTCGTACGGGGGTGAGGCGGTCAAGTACGGCGGATCGGGCTTCCTCTCGACAGTGACTCCCGATCAGTGCGAGAATTGCTTCAGGTCGACGCTTGGCCTCACCGCGACGCACGATACGCGGCTCGGCCTGCCGTTCGCAGCGGAAGGCGGGTCCCAGACATTCACAGCGCAATTCAACGGCGGACCGCTCGGCGGTACGGCGTCATTTCAGCGCTATACAACCGAACTCAAGTCGTACGCTCCGATCGCATCCATCGGTGGCGCGGGACTCGGCGCTTCGCCAATGACGTTCGTGCTCGGCCTGTCGGCGCGGGCCGGCGCGGTGTTCGGGAACCCCGGACCATTTTTTTACTCCCAGTCGTTCTCGCTGGGCGGAACCCAGTACGGCGAACCCCTTCGCGGGTACGAGGAGTTCTCGATCACGCCGTTCGGTTACAACGCGCTAGCCGAGGGCGGAAGCGGAGTGAGGCGCGAGTCGTTCGGAAACTCCTTCTTCAGCGGCACCGCCGAGCTCGGGCTTCGGGTGAATCAGTCGCTGTATGTCAACACGTTCTTCGAGGGCGGAAACGTGTGGAACCACCCGCGCGAGTTCGATCCGACGCGGTTGTTCCGCGGTGCCGGCTTCGGCGCGGCAATCGTCAGCCCCCTCGGACCGATCGGTATCGATCTGGGGTATGGGTTGGACCGTCTGGATGCGGCCGGCAGACCGGCTCCCGGATGGAAACTACATTTCAAACTTGGCCAGTTCTTCTAACATCGGAGTTTTAATGCGGGGATTGATTCGTGCGGCGTCGCTCGCGCTCATTTGTGGTGCAGTCGCGGCCAGCTCGGCATCGGCCCAGGCACTTGCACCA
>JACCRF010000023.1 GCA_013813715.1 Gemmatimonadaceae bacterium
GGCGAGGTCCTCCTCCGCATTTGTATTTGTCGCGGTCGCAGCCGGGGCCGTGTCGCCCGCTGCTGCAACCGCCGAATCCTTCGACGTGTCACACGCCCCCAGAACGAGGATCACTCCAAGGAAGAATACCTGCAGGCCGCGAGGGTGTGGGGTTGCATGCGACATGGTTAATCCTGATTGAAGGTTTGCCGCGAAGGGCGGAAGGCTGGGCTGATCCTACTCTAGGGGCGTGAGGAGAGGTTCGCGGAGCCTGTAGGGCGCTCACGTAGATTCCTCGTCCGTCGTGATCACCGCGGGGTGCCCGCCGTCCGGTCTCCACGATCAACGCCGCGAGGTGACGCGAATCCACCTTGAGCGTCATTCACAGGTATGGCTCCTCCGGCGTGGCCTCCAGGACATTTCCGACTGCGGGAAGATCCACCGAGACAGCGAGGTGTTGCGAGGGGTCGTAGATGTACCACTTCCGCCGACCGTCACCTGCTTCCGGCCCTGCACCACAACGTAAGCCGCCGCCTCCTGGAGAACCTGCAGCGGCTCGGTCGGGTGTGAGAACCGATAGAGCTTCAGCTGCGCACGATACATCTTCCTTGACCCTTCTTCATTCGATGGCTCGCAATCTTCTGTAACGCGCTCGGTTCGACATATCCGACTGTTGAGCAAAGTCCCAAGCTAGTCGCACCGGTATGGTCGATCGAACACATCCTGAATCACTAAGAGTATAGCTGCTGGAACATTCGCAAATCGAGCTTATGCCGTTGTGAGAATTTCGCGCGCCAGGCGATTCCCAAATAACCCTTCAAGCGCATTCCGGAACGCTGGATCGTTCTTCATCACCGGATGCACAAATACGTGGTTGCAATCCAGCCCTTGAAAGATCGAGAATCCCTCTTAGGTTGGGCGCACTCACCTCAAACGTACGCAACTGCAGTGACGGTCGGTCGTTTCTACAGCACACTCAGAGGATAGCTATGCATCACCCGAAGTTATTGCGATCGAAATGCGTTCGATCCGCGATGATCCCCGCAGCACTCCTGTGCGTAATCGTGTCCGGGTGCGCCGATCAACAACCCACAGGCCCCAGGCTCCAAGCCACAGGCCCCAGGCTCCCCCGTGTCGCGCGGATTAATAACGTCCCATTCAACAAGTTCTTTGTCGCGTGGTCGCAGAGCTACAGTTCCAGTCCGATCCAGACGCAAATCTTCGCACTCGACCCTCGACAAGACCGGCAATACGCCTGGTGGGCGGATCAAAGCGTTCTGTCCTTCGCGAGTGCTAACCCCGGCCGGCTCTATATCAACGGCGATGAGCCTGACCAGTCGTGCATCGCGCCCTACGACTACGCGGGTATGTATTACGACTTCGTTGCGGGAGTGCGCGGTGCGGATCCAACCGCACGGTTCTCTCCCGCTGGCTTTGCAGAGCCAAATTACTACTGTTGCCCGCCTTCGGCAGGCGAGGCGTGCCACTCGAGCATGCACTCGATCAGCTACGCCGATCAGTTTTACAACGCGTATGTACGGCGTTACGGAGTGGCGCCACCCGTTGACGAATGGCGGTTCCACGATTTCGGGTTGTCATTCGCGATTGGAGATGTGAACGGCTGGTGGTCGAGAGTAGACAGCGCAGCAGCATGGTCCGTCTCCCACGGCGCGAACATGGTGCTCGGCGCGTGGGGATTTCTCAGGTGGAGTGAACCCGCGCCGGCTTATCGCGAATACTTGAAGCAGGCGATGGGTCGCCTTATGAAAGACAAGAGAATTAATGGAGCCACTTATTGGAGCTACGAACCGTGGGTTGCTTCCCCCCGCTATCTGGTGAATGGCGATGGGAGTCTAACGCCAGAAGGACAAACCTACGTGAACCCACTGACGGACATACCGACCGGCGTAAAAATCGTAGGTTCGGCGAACGGACGTGCAAGGCTTCGATGGAGTAACACGACCTCAGCCTGGGCAGCTGAGGCGGAGTTCTGGGTGCAAGCGCCCGGGTCGAATTCCTTCGTCTATCGCAATACGGAGCTGGTCGCCGGTCCTGGCGCTAACCAAACCCCTTTCGTCGTCTTCAACATCGGCGACAGGGTAAGAGGGCGCGTCCGTTACTACAACGTCTACGGTCAGGCCGCTTGGTCGTCCTTCAGTAACATTGTCTTGCTGGCATTGACCGAGCCGGAAGCGGACCAAAGGAGGGTATTTCGGAACCTTCCACACTTCTGCTTTTTGCGGTTGTGCTAATAATCGGTTTATCCGGCAATTCCGGGAAATGCAGCTCTGATCTTGAGGAAGAAGCACCCGTCATCGCGGAAGCCATAAGCCCATATGCCATCGACCAAGGCGCGAACGCCTGCGCCGATCGAATCCGTGCCGACGACGTTTACGATCTGCTGCTCGCGCGTCTGAACAAAGTTCGCGCTCGGCTCATTCCGGCGGACCTTGTGAAAAACCTTTCTCTCAGTGCAGCTCGGCTAGCGCCCGCATTTCTCCTGCTCGCCTGCATCAACTGCGGAGGAGGCGAGACAACGGAGCCCTCGGTTGCGACGACACTCGCCGCGAACTCCTCGACCTCCGTCATCGGCGTTGCAGGCGCGGTCGTAGCGCCGCCTCCCTCGGTTATCGTGAAAGACCAGAACGGATCACCGATGGGTGGCGCGACGGTAACCTTCGCGGTAGTCAGCGGCGGTGGATCAGTGTCCGAAGCGACAGTCACTACCAATGCTTCCGGCATCGCCACCGTTGGCTCGTGGACGCTTGGCCCGGTAACAGGAGCGAACGTTCTCAACGCAACTTCCGGAACACTCAATGGCGTTGCCTTCACGGCGACATCCACCGCGGGTGCTGCGGCTTCACTCGCCAGGAATGCAGGCGACAATCAGACTGGCGCAGCAGGAAGTGTAGTCGCAATTCCGCCGTCTGTTCTCGTAAAGGATGCTAACGGCAACCCGAAGTCAGACGTATCCGTAACATTTGCGGTCGTGTCGGGCGGCGGGTCGATCACCGGTGCGACGGCGGTGACAAATGCGGCCGGCGTGGCTATCGTGGGCAGCTGGACTCTTGGCAATTCACCCGGCGTGAACTCGTTGTCCGCCACGGTTACTGGTCTACCGTCGGTGACGTTCATTGCCGGAGCCAGCTCCAACTTCTGCACCGTCCGGTCGACACACACGTTCGGGACTAGCAGCAGCGGAACGATTTCGTCGAACGACTGTCAATTCTCGGACGGCAGCTTCGTCGACTTCTACACCACCAGCGTTCCGCAGGCCGGAGCGTATCTCTTCCGCGAGTCGGCAGTCTTCGACACGTACCTCCTGCTGGCGATGCCCGATGGAACGACTATCGGCGAGAACGATGATGAGCTCGAGACAGGGACGAACTCCGGCATCAAGGCGCTCCTGCCTGCGGGCAACTATCTGCTCAGTCCGGGCACGTTCGCGCCCGGCGTGACGGGCGACTACACGATCTCGTCGACGACTGCTCCGACCGACGTGGCCAACTGCGAGCAGGTCTTTGTTGTAAAGAACATTACGACGATGCAGAATATCGCCACAACGGATTGCAATCTCGCCAACGCAGCTGCGACACCAATCTATTCCGACGGCTATTTCATTTTTCTCACTGCCGGCACGCCGATTACGATCAACATGACGTCGACCGCACTGGATTCATTCCTGCAGCTCGTTCGTCTCGACGGACTGGTCATGGCGGAGAACGACAACATAGATGCGACAACGAAGGATTCGCGGATCACGTTCACTGTCACGCAGACGAACTACTACGCGATCTTCACCCGCTCCGTCCCGACGACGGCGGTGGGAGCATACACACTAACGATTCAATAGAGAGCGCCATGACCATTGGAATTGCTTTCATCGGTGCGGCGACTCTCTTTCTTTCGGCATCGTCAGCGAACGCGCAGGGCAGGCCGCCGCAGCAAGTCGTCCTTTCAGAAGCTGTCATGAAATCGATGGTTGCCAACAAGGCGAAATCAAAGACTCCGCTCACCGCCCGACTCGGAATGGTCCGGCAGTCAAGCGTCGTGGCGACAAAGCCAGGTCAGGCAGCACCGACGTCGGTGCGAGAGATCAGCCCGACGTCGAAAAAGAAATAACGAAGGTGCGGGACGTCAGTCTTAGACGACGGTCGTTCCCTTCATGAATGGGTGCGGCGTGCAGATGGAATTGAACGTCCCCGCTTTCGTGAATGTGTGACGGTACGTTTCCCCGGGTTGAATCAACCCGGAATCGAAGTTTCGGTCGACGGCGGTGACGGTGTGGGGCAGTGGTCGCCGTCGAATCCGAAACGAGCACCCAGCTCCGTTCGGATTCGCTCTGCGCCCTCTTTCGGTTCATCGTAGTGCATACGCTTCGACAGGTCGTTCACCTGCTCGATTGGGTACCCGAACGCCCGCATCGAATTCGGCCCGCGATATGTCTGCACTATGCACGCAATCGCCGAATGGGAGCGTTCGTAGTGCCCGTACATGTAGTCGAGGACTTCCTCACGCCGGTCGTGCTCGATGTCCACGTCTATGTCGGGCGCCTCGGCAAGTCCGTCCACCCTCTTTTCTGAAAGAAATCTTTCAAACAGGAGGCCGTTAGCGACGGGATCCACCGCCGTCACGCACAGGCAATACGCTACCGCGGAGTTCGCCGCACTTCCCCGACCCTGGCAGAGGATGTCCCGGCACGCGTATCATCGCACACAACCTGACGGGAGCGCGCCGATGCCACCTGCCACGAACGAATCCCGCACCCTCGAACAGAGCCCATCTTCGGGAAAAACTCTGTGGAGGATTCGCTCGTCCTCTGCTCGGTCTGGATCGGACTCCTCGCCGGCATGACGATTGGAAGCCGGTTCGTTCCGCCGGGAGCGGGACTGGAGGCAGGCCCGCTGATCCAGATGTCAGGCACCGTCGGCGTAATCACAACCGTGTCAAACTCAGTGGCCGCCGCCATGTGGCCCGTCCGCGGGGATGGTCTTGGTGACCAGTGCGGCGCCGAATTCGGCAACGCCCAACACCACATGGGGCACGCAAACTTGCTCGGA
>JACCRF010000026.1 GCA_013813715.1 Gemmatimonadaceae bacterium
ATCATCCGGCCAATACTCGTCAAGTAGGACTTCCCTGCGGAAGACCGTTGCCGGTTCCCCGGGGGAAACGCGCTACTGCTCGACGGCGGCGATCGACAACTGAACGTCAACATCCTCTGCCGAAACGGTCGCGTACGCTTCGGCGCGGGTACGCCCGTACCCGAAGTCCCGCGGATTGAGCCGAGTCCCGACGAGGAGGGTAAGGCGTCGCTTACCGCCGTCCGGCGCGGTGATCCCCGTTACGCGGCCGCGCATGACGACGGCCTTCGTGTAGCCATTCAGGGTGAGATTACCCGCGAGCGAGAGATCATCCCCCATCCGGTCGACCCTGACGCTCCTGAACGTCGCCTCTGGAAGCCTCGCAGGCGAGAACGCGACGCCACCGGCGGCGTTGCCTTGGTACAACCCTCCACTCATGTCGCCTCCAGCGGGCCCGATCGTGACGTCAACGCGCGCGCTCGTCCAGTCGGCGGGATCGACTACGATGGTTCCGTTCCACTGGACCGCGCTGCCGGGTATGCGCCGTATCGCGTTTCGAAGAATGAGGGTGAACTCTGAGCCGCCTCCTTCGACTCTCCATGTCACGGGCGCCGGAACGGATTGCGGTGACTGGCCAGCCGCTTGTCCGCTGACGCCCGTCATCGCGGGAATCACACACGCGAGCGCAGCTCGAAACAAGCGACTCACGGCCCAGACGGTCGCGAGGATGACCACCTCGACGGGTCGAACATCGTCGGGGGAATCGGCTCGTTGACGCGAACGTTCTCATACTGCTCCCTGAAGAACGGCTTGCCATCGCGCAACGACACAAACTCGAACGCCACCGGAAATCCTTCCAGATTGCGGTAGTCACCGATCCGCGTATCCGTGATCGTTCTTCGGCCGCCGCGTTGCTCATCCTGGATCAGCCGCACCAGCAGAAGGCGCTCGGCGTCAATCCAGATTTGATCCGAGCTGAGGTCGCCCTTCTCGGCACCGATCACGAACACGCGCTTCCGCTCCCATCTGTCTTCGTGAAATTTGCTCAGGTCGACGCCCAGCGAGTCGATCCGGCGCAGCGTGACCGACGCCGGGATAGCGTACACGTCGGCAGTGAGAGTGAGAAGGGGCTGAATGGAGCGTCGCGTCTCCACGCGGCGGCCATTGTCAAATGACGTCACCCTGTTGTTCAGAATCAGCAGTCCACTGCGGCTCGAAAGAGGCATGAAGTCGATGCGGAGGCGTCCGGGCACCGACAGATGCTCCACCCAACGCGATTTTTCCTCCCGCCCCGATTGCGTGTAGAACGTATTCGACTGCTCGAAGCGCAGCGTGCGATACCATTTCCCGGCATATCGGTCGTGCATCGCCCTGACGAGCTCCCGGGAGGTGGTTATCGCCTTTCGCGGGGATTCTTCTGGAGCGGGCTCCCCCGGCACGGCCAGAACACCCGAGCACGCGGTGACAGCCAGAGCAAGTGATGCAACAGTTTTTCTCATCGATCCCTACCTTCCCACCGATGTGATGACGCCCGCGACGGAAGCCCGTGCTACCGGCGAGCCAGCTGTCCGTAGTAGATGCCGTTGAAGAGAAACGGAAATGCACCGTGGGTCTGCGCCCGAAAGTGTACCTCCGGTCCGTATAAAACGACGTTGCCCTTTTCCAGCGGCGCCACGACGATCTCAGCGGCGTCGTTCAGAACCTGCTGGCCCCACGCCCAGCCGCTGCGAAGGGGCGAGACGCTGTCGAACCATGCAACGGTTTTGACGTTCTTCGCGCGCGCGTCCGGTTTGAGCCGGAACGCGGGGCTGTTGTCAAAGAATACATCCGCCCGCGGACGCATGCCCCAGGCCAGCGCGCTGGTGGTATCCACCGCAACGCTGAGGACCGATCCCGGCACGTAGTACCGCGCCCTCGCGAGCTGTTTTCCGGCACTGTCGACCACTGCGTTCGTCACCGGCAAGCCGAGGCGGTACGCGATATCGGCGGCGCCTCCGATGGCGAGGAGCGTGCCGCCGCCTTCGACAAACGCGCGGAGCTGCGGCAGCGTCTTCGCCACGCTGATTCTTCCCAGTCGCGGCTGCCATTCCGAAGGAACGCTTTCCACCGGCGGCTGACTGCGCGACTCGAAGCCCCGCGGGTCGTCCTCTGCCGATAGCACCGCGCCATTCGGCAGAATGACGACATCGTACCTGGCGTTCAGATTTCCAGCGTCGAGGTCGCGGGCGAAAACGACCTCGTATGGAAACTCGAACTGCTCCAGGACAAAGCGCATCCAGCCTGAGGACATCGAGCCGCCGTAAACGTCCCACAGCCCGATGCGCGGCGCACGCAGGCGCGTGAGCGCAGCCGCCGCCGGCGCGGCGGAAACGGGCGTGAACTCCACGCCTCGCTCGGCCGCCAGCGCCCGCAGCAATGGCAAGGTCGCCGCGCCTCCTCGCACCAGAAAACTGCCTGCCGGCAACGTGCGTCCGCCCGCAGAGACCGGCGCGCCGAGAGTGTACACTTCCTCCCCGCGGGCGAGGAGACGGTTGGCCGCGGCGAAAGCGTCGTTCGATTTTCGGTGGAACACGAACCACCCCGCTGTCCCGTTTGCAAGGTTCGCAGCCGGTGGCGCCGGCATCGTTGCAGCGGGTACCGGTGCGAACCCAGCCAGCTTCTCGAACGGCCCCGTGAAGGGCTCGACTATCCGGTCGAACTCGATGCCCATCTGATACGCGAGCGTCCAGCCGGCGTTGTCATACGGCGGTGTCGGCGGGCCGCCAGGATACGGAATGTCGTCGGGATGATTCTGCGGTTCGAACATGTCGAGGACGTGTGGGCGGAACGCCTGCGCCGTCAGCACGACATACGACCCCGCCGGATAGCTCTTCCCCGACGCGCTGAACGGCGCCGTCGCGCGATGGACCGTGATACCGTTCTTGACCAGTGCGTTGATGAACTTCACGGCCGTCGCAAAGTCCTTCTGCACCGACGGAATGACGTAGCCGCGGGGGTCGCGCGCAACGGCATCCTGAAGAACGCTGACGTATTGCGCCGGTGTCGCCTTTACGCTGTCGCGTCTGTTCTTTTCCACCGCCTGCTTCACGGCGTCCACCCTGTTTGGCGTCAGCGTCCACGTGTCGCGGCTTCCCCGCTCGATCGAGTTCCTTCCCATCCGATAGATGTTGTAAAGAAAGTTCTCCCGATATTTGGACGCGACGTCCATCACCGCCCGGTTCGCGGTCAGCTCGTAGGCGAGCGACTGTGCGAAGTGCCACTTCTGCGGCATGATCGGAAAAGGCGTGTTCCCGCTCGGCAACAGCCGCTCCGGCACGAAGCTGACTTCGATCGGCGTCGGGTTGCCGATCGTCTCCGTCAGCAGCCCGATCATGTTGTGATAGTAGACCGTGGTACGCAGCCCCCCGTTCCACCAGGTTGAATAGTTGGCACCGCCGCGCATCGTCGTTCCCGGTTTCCCTTCGGCAACGAATCGATTGTGCATCGCCGCGCCAACGAGGTCTATGCCCACCGGCACGAGCGGGTCGAGATTGTAGTTGAACGGGTCGCGGAACGGCGGCGCGAAGAGCACCGTGCCGGCCGGACCCGTCTGGTGATGGTTGTACATGATCTGCGGATACCAGGCACGGAACAGAATGCTGTCCATCGCCCGCGTCTCAGGCTGCGTGGCCATATACGAATCGCGGTTGTTATCGTGTCCGATGTACTTCTGATAAAGCCGCGGAACGCCTGACGTCGATCGCTTCGATGGGACTGAGTCGCGCATGTACCAGTTCGAGACGAGGTCCATTCCGTCCGGATTCGCCAGCACCGCAAGCAGAATTACGTCGCGAAGGAACCGCTGTGTCTCGGGATCGTCGCGACTGACCATCTCATAGACATATTGGATAAGTTGCTGCGCCCCAAGCACTTCGGTCGCGTGAAGCCCGCCGTCGATCCACACGACCGCCTTTCCCTCCTGCGCCAGTTCGCGTGCCTGTTCGTCGGTAAGGCCCTCGGCACGCGCGAGGCGCGCCGCAATCTCCTGATAGCGTCCGAGCCGGCGGAAATTCCCCGGCGCCGTAACGATCGCCATCCACATCGGCCGGCCCTCGGCGGTCGTACCTATCCGCTCCACCTTCATTCGGTCGGATTCGCGGTCGAGCCGCTGCCAGTAGGTCGTGAGCTGGGCGTAGTTGGCAAGGAAGTAGTCGTCTCCGATGTTGTGGCCGAATTGCTTGAGCGGAGAGGTGATCTTTCTCTGGGCGGTGGCGGCGGCTGGCAAGAGCAGGAACAGGAGAACCGCTAGTCTGATCGGAGGTCTCAAGAGCATCAATCGGCGTTGGAAACGGTGGAGATCGGATTCGTTGCGGGCGTACTGAAATTTACCCCGTGCGAGAGCAATTTGCTCCCGCCTAACAGCTTTACCACAGATGACGCAGACGGACACTGATGACACGGATAAGAGCAACTGTTAGTCATCTGTGTCATCTTTGCCACATCTGTGTCATCTGTGGTAACGCTGTAGTAGTTAGCCGGGCGCCTCGGCCCCAGCTCTATCATGCGTGACCGAAGTTGACCGGCTGCCTCGCGCCGCAATCGCAACGCCTGCAAGTACGATCGCTCCGCCCACCATGGTCGCAAGGGACGGCACCTGCGAGAGGCCGGGTATCACCGCCGCCAAAATCGTCGCGCCGATCGGCTCGCCCAGGACGACGAGGTTTACGACATACGCCGGCAGGTACTTGAGCGCCCAGTTCATCCCCGTGTGGCCGAGCAGCATCGGGCCAAGGGCGAGGGCGGCGAATATCGCGAGCTCGCGTTCGGGCTGCGGTATAAGCGGCTTGCCGTTCAGGCTGGCCAGCACGACAAGAACAAGGGCGCACGCCGAATAGACGAGCCCCACGTACCCCCACAATCCGAGTCGCGCCCGCAGGTGCCTTCCAATGCTGTAATAGATGCCGGCGGTTATCGCCGCCGAAAATGCCAGAAGGTTCCCGAGCAGTGGGCGGTTGCCAGAGAATCCAGGCCCCGCCCCCATATCAGGTGCGGCGATCACCAGTGCGCCCGCCATCGCCAGTGCAATCCCGGCGAACTGGCCGCGAGATGGGCGCTCGCCCAGGAAGAGGGCGGAAATGGCGACAATCACTGCTGGCTGAAGGCTCACCAGAGTCACCGACGCCGCGATCGACGTGAGATGTATCGAGGCGTTCCACGCCCAGAAGTGGACCGCAAGGGCGGCGCCGGCACCGAACGCGAAGAGATTATCCCTGCGCGACAAACGGCGCCAATCGCGCCACTCGCCCGTCACGATGAGGGCCGCGGCAACGACGACAAGGGAGAAGCTCACGCGCCACGCGGCGATCACGAGCGGGTCGGCTTTGGAGAGACCGACCAGCGGACCGGCGAACGAAATTCCTACAAGCGCCGCCGCCAGTACCCAGCCGGGCGAGCGAGGTCTCAAACGGTGGGGCCGAGAGGGGGACTAGTTGAGCGGGTGCGGGTTTAGAGCCAGGAGCTGTGACGTTGCACGGCTTCTCGTCTTCATCACCTTACCGGAATACGAGCCGCAATTCGGAGTGTTGCTGCCGCTCACGCAACCGTTGTAACGCTGGAGCGCGACCCGCAGATTGGGCGCGCGCTTGATGTTGTCCGCCAGGACGCCGACGCCATGGCAGATGTTGTCCTCGATGTTGTAGAGGTCGCTTGACTTGCACCGCCAATTGCCGCCGTGAAACGGCATGACCTGCATCAGTCCGCGGGCGCCCACGAAACTCCTCGCCCTGGGATTCAAGTCGTCGGACTCGACCAGCATTACACCGACGACGAGCATCGGATCGACGTCCCGCCTGCGCCCCTCGGAAACCACGGCGCGCGCGATGCGGTCAGCATGTGCGTCATTCCGAGTGTACCTGCGGAGAACCTGCGCAATGCGGAACGGATCCTCGCTCGGCTTCACGGCGTTGATGACGGCCGCGGGAAAGTTTATCCGCCCGGCCGCCGGCCGCGGAAACTCCGGCTTCTTCTGATCGAACGTCCAGACAGTGCCGGCGGCGAGCAACGCGACGAGCGCTGAGCCGCGGAGTCCGGCCATCAGAACGCGACGCCACCGCGGCCGATAGAGCTGCTCTACCTGCCTGCGATCGTTTACAGTTCTGAGACTGCTCTTTCGCCGGGCCGTCAGGGACAAACGTGTATCAGCCTGCTGGGACAAGTACGCCTCCCTTGCCATCAGAATATGCTCTGCCCAGGCGGTCGGCGAAACGCTCGAGCGCCGCGAAATCCTTTTCCCGCACCTCATACTCGGCAGCTGTTGTCGGGAAGCGATGTCCTGCGCTGCTTCCCGCCTCTGCTACTGCCCTGCTGATCTGCTTGCGCTCCGTCACGAGGTGCGCGCCGTGCGATTCAGCGAAGCTCCACATCCTGCGGCCGATCTGAGAGTTTGTCAGCGGACAGTCAGGATACCGCGCTCTGATGTACCTGATAAAATAATCGTTACCGACGATCCGACCGCCGGCAGGTGCTTCTTCCGCCGCTTCGGTCTCAGCCCTGACCTCGACAGTAACCCGAACATCCGCACCCAGCACTGCGGCAATCTGGCGCAACAGCTCGACCGAAACGTTGTAGTGAACGTCGTGCTCGATGTTTCGGATCGTGGACGGTGAGACGGGCACGGCGAGTTGTGCTGCGACATCTTCGCGCCGCAGCCCCCGGAACTTTCTGAGCCGCTCCAGGTCCTGCCCGATCCACTCTGCCATACGTATCCCGGTACTCTCATTGAGCTACAACGTATAAGAGTAACCGGGTTGATGCGCGAAAGTCAACAGAGAATTAAACAGATGTCGTTTTATTTTGGCTTTCACTCTGCGCTGAACGGCGCCAGCAGCATCTGCGACGCGGCCTTGTCAGCGTAACGCAGCACCTTTCCAGAATAGGTGTGGCAGCGCGGGGTATTGGTGCCTCGCACGCAACCATTGTAGCGCAGTAATGCCTTCTGAAGATTAGGCGACCGCTTGATAAAATCCGCCAGAATCGCGGTTCCGTAACAGATGTTGGAATCGATGTCGGCGAGATCGCGCGACTCGCACCCCTTCCATTTGCCGGCGTGAAAAGGCATCACCTGCATGATTCCGCGAGCACTGACGTTGCTGCGCGCATACGGATCCAGCTTGGCGTTCTCGGCGATCAGCAGCCCGATGAGCAGCGCGGGGTCGAGGTTCTTTCGCTCTCCCTCTCGAACGAGCGCGCCAGCGATGCGGTTCGCCCGGAGGGTGTCCTTGGTGTATCGCCTCAAGACATGGCTCACGCGAAACACTTGCTCCGTGAGCGGAACGGGCTTCGCCGCAACGATCGCAGCGGGAAGGCGCAACAGCTCACCGGGCTTGACGAACTTTGGCTTCTGCTGGTTCAGCGTCCAGATCGTGCCGGCGACGAGGAGGACGCTGGCGACGAGGCCCTGTGCGACGTCGCGAGCGATGCGCCGCCATCTCGATACGGGCGGGCGTTCGATCGCCCGGCGTCGGACATTGGTGTATACGTTTCCGGACGACTGGCGGCGATCGTCCGGGTTGTTTATCAGCTCTTCGCCCACTCGGAATTCGTCGTGCGGTGGCGTCGCCATGGGCCCTCCGTCTGCACCCTGTGTGCCAATATACGGTATAGAGATTGCCTTCGCTTGCACGCATCCATTACCCTGCAAGCGCGCGCCGGGTACCATGGCGGAGGGGAGCTCGCCACACTCGCGCTGATCGCTGTCTCCCTGCCTCAGCGCTTCAACCCCGCAGGTTTGTGATGTTCAGCCCTTCGACCAGGCTTCTCGTCAAGAAATGAAAGAATCCGAAGGATTGTACAGGTGGTTCAGGTTTGTGAAGCGCTTCGTCATCGGGTTTTTGCTTGCCATCGTGACGCTCGGAGTGGTCGGGTACACGGTGTTCATGCGGCAGGTTGACGCACGGGGCGCGTGGAGGGCAGCCGCCCGCGAGTTGAACGGCGGGATTCTTCACTACGGCGAGCGCGTTGAACGTTTCGCGAAGGCATTTCAGCGGCGGCCGTCTGACTACTATCGTGCGTCGAACGGGCTGCTCGTGGCCACTAATGACCGAGTCATCTTCATCGGCATAACGCCTGGCGACAAGCTCGAGAACGAGGACGCCCCCCCGTCGATTCTCCAGTACGAGTTCCCGAACGACACGATACTCTCGATCGACCGGGAGCGACTCTACTTCCTGACCGCGGGGGGCGTCCGGATCAGGCATGGCGACGGCCCGGGGCGCGAGTTCGCCGCATCCCGCGGCGATGACGCCGCACTGGACAGCCTTGTCGAGCACGTCAACAGGCGGATCACCGCGCAGAAGGCCGAGGCGGCACGCGAGCAGCGGCTGCGCACGGCGGTCGCGAGAATGATCAACGAGCCGATCTACTACATCGTGCGGCGCGGGGACGCCATCTCGAGCATCGCGAAGCGCTTCGACGCCACCAACGATGAGATCAAGCGCTGGAATAACCTGCCCTCGGACAGGGTACGCATCGGAGACCGGCTGATCGTCAAGGCCGAAGGCCCGCGAGCGCGCTGACCGCTGCGGTGCGCGGGCCGGCCCCGCGCGATCACGCCTGAAGGCGGTAGCCCGCTTTCCAGACCGTGAGAATATGTCGCGGTGTCGACGGATCGCTCTCGAGCTTTCGGCGCAGCTCGGCGATGTGGATGTCCACCGTCCGCGTCATCACTTCCGCCTGGTGCCCCCACACTTCCTTGAGAAGCTCGAGGCGCGACACGACAGCACCTCTTCGCCTCACAAGCGCGAGCAACAGGTCGAACTCCTTCGGCGTCAACGCAATGTCGCTTGCCGATCGCTTTACCGACCGCGCGCGCGTATCGATCGTGACTTCACCGAACTGCTCCACCGCGCGGTCTTCGTCGCCGTGTTTGTCACCGCCCTTCGCTCGCCTCAGGATCGCCTGCACACGCGCGAGCAGTTCCGAAAGGCTGAAGGGCTTCGTCACGTAGTCGTCGGCGCCCAGCCTGAACCCGAAGACCTTGTCGGCCTCCTCTCCGCGCGCGGTGAGAATCAGTACAGGTACGTCCTTCCCTTCCGCCCGGAGCCGCTTGAGAATCGTGTAGCCGTCCATGCCGGGAAGCATGAGATCTAACACCACCAGATCAGGAGCGCCGTTCCGGGCAAGCTCGAAACCGCGCACCCCGTCTTCCGCGGCCTCGACGTCGTATCCCTCCGACTCGAGGCTCCGGGTCAGACCGAACGCGAGGTTGGCGTTGTCTTCGATCACGAGAACCTTTGTCATGCTGTCGCCTCCGCCGGCGGCCGCGGCTGAATGGATGCTGCCTGCTGCTCCAACTCGTGCTCGCGCGGGAACTCGACGGCGAAACGCGCGCCGCCGCCCGCAGCATCCTCTACCCACGCACGCCCGCCATGAAGGCGCACCAGCTCGCCGACGATCGAGAGTCCGATCCCGCTTCCGCCGACGGAAGATTCAGTGTCGCCTCCGACGCGATAGTACGGCTGCCAGATCTTCTCGCGCTCGCTCCTCGGCACTCCCGGTCCGCAGTCCTCAACCGAAACGACAACCTTTTCCGGCGTGCCGGCCAGGCTGACGTTTACGGTCTGGCCGAGCGGGCCGTACTTGACGGCGTTGTCGAGGAGATTGAGGACGATTTGCCGCAGCGCGCGGGAGTCCACGCGCGCGATGAGGCCCGGCTGAATGCGGCCGTGTATCTTCGCCCGCCGAACGCGCGCGAGAGGAGCGAAAGCATCCATCGCGGCCTGCAGCTCCACGTCCATCGCAAGCGGCTCGGCGACAACGGTGCTGCGACCATGCTCTGCGCGGGCGAAGGCGAGCACGTTTTCGACGAGATAGGTCAGGCGTTGAGCTTCCTCATCGATGATTCCGAACGATCGCTCCCGCTCCTGTTCCGATCTAAGCTGGCCGTTGCGAAGCAGCTCGGCGAACAGACGGATTTGTGCGAGAGGTGTACGGAGCTCGTGCGAGACACCGGAGACGAAGTCGACGCGGAGCTGGGCGAGCTGCTGCTGGCGCCGGAGCTGGATGACGGCCGCGGCTACCAGTCCGACGGTGAGCGCGAACAATCCCATCAACATGGGCAACCGCGACCGCGGCAGTCCCCCTACAACGAGACGCGGGGCGATGTCCGAACGCAGCGAAACTGCGAGGCGCATTTTTCCGAAGCGGTCGTCGAGCGCATCGGTGACACTGAAGGACGCTGGGAATCCGCGGGACGCCGAGTGAAACACGGTGCCGCCGCCGGGGGCCATGGCGGTGACTGATAATACAGAGTCGCGGGCTATTCCTCGCAACAGCGACGGAGGAAGCAGCGTCGAGCGGGCCATGACATCGGAGAAGAGCGGCTTCGCGAAAGAGCGCGCGTCCGTCTCGAATCCGTACGTCACCAGGGGACGGCCTTCCATGTCGCGTGATATCACGTAACACACAACTCGGAGCCGGCCATCAATACTGTCGATGCTCGCGATGTAGGAGTCGTTCGTCACGATGATGCCGAGCTTCTTTGCCGGGCTGCGATCGGCGGAGCCAAACGCTTGCAGTCGGATTGCGGGAATCTCGAGCCTGCCCGGTGACCGCGAGACAGTGTCACGCACCCACTTGAGCACTAGCGCTGACGGCGCCTGGCCGGAGACCGTCATTGCGCTGTCGCGCCAGTCGAACCGGAAGAAAAAGCGAACGCCCTCCATGTACTTTGCGGGCATCTGCGGCTCGAGCGACGCCGCCATGAAATCGGCCGGCGAGGGCCAGCCGGCTGGGTTGTCCGGATCGACTCGTGTCAGCGGCACGATGAAGGTAGAGATCATCGCGCTCAGGAACTCCTGTGACGCAGTCTGGTTGAGCTGCCACGCCGCGAACGAAGCGTAATCGTTCAGCGCCCGCTCAGCGGCTGCCCGATGAGTTCGCCCGGCATCGAGCGCCTGATACGCCAGCACTCCGGTAAGGGCGAGCGCCACCACCAACAGAGCGATCAATATCGTTGGCCGCGACCGGTTTTGTGCTGGTCCGTGCTTCACTCTCAGACGACCTCTCTACTCGAAAATTTCAGGCGCCGCGCGCTATGAGGGCCAACTGCCGCGACCTCCCGAATATACCGGGAACGCCGCCGAGCCGAATCAGCGGGAGGTCTCTGGTTGGTAAGGAAGCTGTAAGGGCGAAAGAGCGCCCCGGTCGGCTACTTATCGGCCCTCGCCCTCGTCGTCCATCTCGCTTCCGAAAAATGAGTCGGGCGGAATGTCGCCTACCCGCTCCACTCTCAGCACGCGAGTCATCGTCTGCCCGCCTGCTGTAATCGTGACGAGGTAGTCTCCCTCCGCGACGAACTGGCCGTTGCGGCCGCCGCCGAACCCGCCGCCGCCAGCTCCGCCGCATGGACGGGATGTGGGGGTTGGCGCTGAGGGGGCGATGCTGCAAAATACACGTCGGGCGCAGGAATTGTTGACCTATACCTCGTCCCATATCCGCCTGCTGCGCGTCTCCTCGAGCGTAATCGAACCCACGACGAATGTCATCGCCGCAATGACTGTCGGGTACAGCAACCCCGCGTAGATGTTGCCTGTCCTCGCGACAAGCGCGGTCGAGATGAGCGGAAGAAATCCGCCAAACCACCCATTGCCGAAGTGGTACGGCAGCGACATTGACGTGTAGCGCACACGCGCCGGGAATGACTCCACAAGAAATGCCGCCACGGGACCCGTGATCATCGCGGCAAAGACGATTTGAACAACTATCAGCGCGACGATCACCGGCGCATTGAGCGGATCGGCCGCGGCAGTTATTCCGCGATAGATGAAGAAGTACGTGAGCGCGCCAAGCAGGTTGCCCGCCATCATGATTCGCTTTCGGCCGTACGTGTCGGAGAGGTGGCCGAACAGAACGAACATCGGTGTTCCGATTACGAGCGCGACCGCGACGATGCCATACGCCGTGGCGAGCGGAATCTTGAGCACAGTCTGCAGAAAGAAGAGCGCGTAGAACTGGCCCGTGTACCACACGACGGCCTGGCCGGCGGTGACTCCGAACAACACGCGGAGCACGACCTTCCATTTCGGCCACGTGTCGAAGCTGTCGCGCACCGGTGCCGAGGACGCCCCCCCTTGCGCCTTGAGCTTCGCGAACAGCGGCGACTCGCCGAGCTGCATCCGGATGTAGAACGAAAGCCCGACGAGCGCGATCGAAAGCACGAACGGAATGCGCCAGCCCCAGTCGGCGAACGCCACTTCGCCCACCGCCGTCCTGACGATGAGAATGACGATAAGCGAGACGAACAGTCCAAGGGTAGCTGTTGTCTGGATGAAGCTGGTGTAGAACCCGCGTCGCTCATCCGGGACGTGCTCGGCCACATACACAGCCGCGCCGCCGTATTCTCCGCCGAGCGCGAGACCCTGGAGGAGGCGAAGAATGACGAGGATGATCGGTGCGGCGATGCCTATCTTCTCGTATCCGGGAAGGAACCCGATCGCGGCTGTCGAGCCGCCCATGATCAGCAGCGTAGCGAGGAACGCAAACTTGCGGCCGATGAGATCGCCGACGCGGCCGAACACCAGCGCGCCCAGCGGGCGCACGGCGAATCCGACGGCAAATGTCGCGAGCGTCTTGAGAAAGCTCGCGGTGGCGCTGCCCGAGGGATAGAACTGTGTTGAGATGATCGTCGCGAGGCTTCCGAAAATGAAGAAGTCGTACCACTCGATCATCGTTCCCGCGGTGGACGCAGCGATGACTCGCCAGACTCCGCGCGGCGCGCTTCCCTGTTTCGGGTCGTTCTCCATGGCGCTTATCTTGGTTCCGCCCAGCAGATCCAACAACCAGTGACCTCGCCGTTGACCCCATTCCGCTCGATAGATCTCAACGCCGACCTCGGCGAGCACGCGGGCGACGGCGCGGCTGCGGATGCGGCCATCATGTCGTTCGTGACCTCGGCCAGCATCGCATGCGGCGCCCATGCGGGCTCGCCGGAGGTGATGCGCGCAACGGTGATGGCGGCGATGGAGCGCGGAGTGGTGATCGGCGCGCATCCCGGGTATCCGGACCGCGATGGGTTCGGCCGGCGCGACATGGACCTTACCCCGGAGGCGCTCATCGAATCCGTGACCAGCCAGATCCGGAGGCTGGACGATTGCTGCACCGGCGCGGGCGCGAGGATGCGGTACGTGAAGCCCCACGGCGCCCTTTACAATCGCGCCGGGAGGGACGCGATCATTGCTCAGGCAATCGTCGAGGCGGTCAGGGCTGTGAATGGAGAGCTGGTTGTGCTCGCCCTGTCAGGGGGAAGGCTCGTCAACGAGGCGCGGAGGGCGGGACTGACAGTCGCTCGCGAAGCGTTCATCGACCGCGCGTACATGCCCGACGGTACGCTCGTTGCGCGCGACCGGCCGGGCGCCCTGATCGACGACCCTCGCGCCGCTACTCACCAGGCGCTCGGCATCGCCCAGGACGGCAGCGTTGAAGCCATCGATGGATCGCGCGTGACGGTTGACGCTGAATCGCTGTGCGTTCATGGCGACAACCCGAGTGCGCTCTCGATCGTTACCGCCGCACGCAACCGTCTCGAACTGGAAGGCGTCACGATTCAGCCCTTCCTCAGGTGACATTTCCCCCGCCGTCAATCCACGCGCTCGGCGACAGCGCGGTGACGGTCAGATTCGGCGACGCGATCAGCGGCGAGCTGAGTGATCACGTGCTTGGACTCGCGCGCAACGTCGGAGCGGAAGGAATCGAGGGAGTGATCGAAGTCGTCCCATCGTACGCGTCCTTCAGCGTGATCTTCGATCCGCTAGTCGTGAGATTCTCCGAGGTCCGCGAGCACGTGGTGTCCATCCTCGAGCCTTTCCGCTTCTCTCCGCGCCCTGCGCGTGGCGCCAGCCCTTCGCGTGTGCGACTTCCGATCCGCATCCAGGTACGCTACGACGGAGCGGACGTCGACGAAGTCGCGCGCAGAACGGGAATGTCGAGCGAGGAGGTCATCCAACTCCACTCGGGTCGCGAGTACAGAGTCTTCGTGCTCGGGTTCGTCCCCGGGTTCGCGTACCTGGGTCCTCTCGACGACCGCCTCGAGCTGCCCCGGCGCGAAGCCCCGCGCAAGCGCGTGCCGGTCGGATCCGTAGCGATCGCCGGAACACAAACAGCGGTCTATCCGTCGTCAACGCCCGGTGGCTGGCACCTGATCGGCACCACGGCGCAAACCATGTTCGATCCGCACGCCGATCCTGCCGCGCTGCTCGAGGTGGGAGATCGCGTGATCTTCGAGCCAATCGGCTAGATGATCGCTATCACGCGCGCGCCGGCGTATCTCACGATTCAGGATCTCGGGCGCACCGGACAGCGGTCCATAGGCGTGCCACGCTCTGGTGCGATGGACCGACTCACGCTGGAGGTTCTCAATACCCTGCTCGGCAATGCACGGGGCGACGCCGCTCTCGAGTGGGCATTGAGCGCGGGCGAGATCACTTTCGATGAAGGCGTGAGGTTCGCGATCGGCGGCGCCGAAGCAGTCTGCCTCCTGAACGGCCAGGCAATCGAATCCTGGCGGACGTACCGAACTGCGCCAGGAGACCGCCTCACGATCGGTGCTCCGTCGCGCGGGAGATTTCTCTACATCGGTGTCGCGACTGGCATTCAGGCCGACATTGTTCTCGGAAGCCGCAGCACGTACCTGGCCGGCGGATTCGGCGGGCTGCACGGGCGAATGGTCAGGACGCGCGACGTCCTGCATTCGGTTGCGCAGAGCCGTGCGAATGAAGTGCGGGACCTCGCCGTGGCGCTTCCCGCCGATCTCCGCCCGCGACTGTCGGGAGACCGCATCCGGTTCATCCACCGGGTGGATGAGAACGACACGTTCGCCGGCATCATCGCCGGAGATTTCGTGATCAGCCAGTCATCGGACCGAACCGGCTATCGTCTCGCCGGCGACACGGCGATGTCAGGCGGCTCGATCACCTCAGAACCAGTACTCCCGGGTGTAATTCAACTTCCGCCCGGCGGAGAGCCGATCGTCCTCATGGCTGACGCGCCAACGATCGGTGGGTATCGCATTGCAGGGGCCGTGATCTCGGCAGATCTCGACGCGCTCGCCCAGCGAGTTCCCGGAGAGCGGATTACGCTCGCGCCCGTGACGATGGAGGAAGCGGGTGCCGCGCTCGAAGAGAGAGAGAGCCTCGTGCGCGACGTAGAAGCCTGGGCCCGCAATCACCGGACGCGCAGCTCATCCCCGATCTCCATTAAGCCGTTGCGTCCCTGATCCGTTCAATCCGCCCGAACTCTTTCCACCCATTGCGCTCACCATCTGATTTCGTTTCTTCATGGGTGCCCCATCATCGGCTGGCCTTCGTGTATCAGCCAATCCTCTCCCCGAGGTGAACAATGTTGCGTGAGTTCAAGGCATTCCTTATCAAGGAAAACGTCCTATCGCTCGCCCTTGCGGTCGTAATCGGCGCGGCGCTGGGAAAGGTGGTTCAGGCGATCGTCGACGATTTCATAATGCCCGTCGTCGGCGCGATGACACCCGGCGGCGCATGGCGGACGGCTACGCTCGACATCGGCTCGATCAAGTTCGGACTGGGCGATTTCGTGAGCGTCCTGATCAACTTCATCATGATCGGTTTCGTTGTGTGGCGCATCAGCAAGGCTTTCATCCGCCCCGCCCCATCGGCTGAAGCCCCACCGACGATGCCCTGCCGTTTCTGCAAGATGGCGATTGATACCACCGCGTCCCGGTGTCCGCACTGCACGAGTCAGCTTGCGTAGTCTTGCGGGCCGCAGCGGCTCAACGAGCGACGACAGAGGGCGTCGCTAAGAGAGGAGCTCGACGAGTCCCTGCCATTCGATGTTCCCGCCGCTGAGCACGGCGACCGTTGATCCATCGACCTTCACGGCGCCCGTAAGTATCGCCGCCACGGTGATCGCGCCGCTCGGCTCGGCGACGAGCTTGAGGCGGTCGAGTAAATGGCGCATCGCCGCGGGCAGCGGCGCATCGTCCACGAGCACGACGTCATCCAGATACGCCTGGTGGTGACGGAAAGTCAGGCTCCCGATCTCGCTCGCCTGAAGTCCGTCGGCAAGGCCTCCGGTGGCGTCCAGGTGCACCGGCATCCCCCTCTCGCGCGCCCTCGTCAGCTTGGGCGCGCTCACAGGCTCGACTCCGGTTACGCGCACGGTTGGCAGAAGCAGCTTGAGCGCCGTCGCTACGCCGGCGCTCAGCCCGCCGCCGCCTACCGGCACGAGAACATGCTCGACACCGGGCAGGTCCTCTACAATCTCGACACCAATCGTCCCCTGACCGGCAATGATGGCAGGGTGATCGTATGGATGGACGAGCGTGCTTCCCTCTTCCGCGGCGATCTCCATCGCCTTCTCGGCGCGCTCCTGCGTGGTCGTCCCGGCAAGCACGATACGCGCGCCGAGGCGTTCCGCGCCCGCCCTTTTCGCCTTGGTGACATTGGTGGGCATGACAACGGTTGCCGGAACGACGAATAACCGCGCCGCCATTGCCACGCCCTGCCCGTGATTCCCCGATGACGGAGCAACCACCCCCCGCGCCCGGACGTCATCCGGGAGCGCACTCACGAAGTTGTATGCCCCGCGAAACTTGAACGCTCCTCCCCGCTGAAGCATCTCGGGCTTGTACCAGACCTCTGAGCCGGTGCGCTCGGTCAGTACTTCGTCGAGCAACAGCGGCGTGCGCATCGCGACTGGCGCAAGGATGCGGGCCGCGTGGTAGATGTCGTCGAGCGTGACGAGGGAGGAGTCGGGCGTCGTCATTATTAGGAAGCGATAGTAGGTGGAGAGAAGATCAACGTAGAACGACACAGATGCGAGTGGCCAGAGGACACAGCTTGACACTCTTCTCCGTTTCCGGTTAGCATCACTCCCATGAGCAAGGCACCAGCTTCCGGCGGCGGGCGCGTCTCGCAATTCATCCGTCACCATTACCGGCACTTCAACGCGGCGGCGCTGGTAGAGGCCGCCGACGCGTATTCCTCTCATCTCGATGGTGGCGGCAAGATGCTGGTGACGCTTGCCGGCGCGATGAGCACCGCGGAGCTCGGCATTTCACTGGCCGAGATGATCCGCCAGGGCAAGATCCAGGCGATAAGCTGCACTGGCGCCAACCTCGAGGAAGACATCTTCAACCTCGTCGCGCACGATCACTACGAACGGGTGCCCCACTACCGGGACCTCACGCCTGAGGACGAGCAGGCGCTCCTCGACCGGCACATGAACCGGGTGACGGATACGTGCATTCCGGAAATGGAGGCGATGCGCCGGATCGAGAAGGCCGTACTCGACGAATGGGTGGCCGCCGACAAGCGCGGCGACCGGTACTTCCCCCACGAGTTCATGTACCGCATTCTGAAAAACGGATCGCTCGAGGGGAGCTACCAGATCGATCCCCAGAACTCGTGGATGATCGCCGCTGCCGAAAAGAATCTTCCGCTTTTCGTGCCCGGATGGGAGGACTCGACCCTCGGCAACATGTACTCGGGACACTGCATCTCCGGAGACGTCACTAACGTCCACACGGTTCGCACTGGAATCGAGTACATGATGCTGCTCGCCGACTGGTATACGCTAAACTCGGGCGATGGAACGATCGGATTCTTTCAGATCGGTGGTGGCATCGCCGGCGACTTCCCGATTTGCGTCGTGCCGATGCTTCACCAGGACCTCCAGCGCCCCGACATCCCGGTGTGGGGATACTTCTGCCAGATCTCCGATTCGACTACGAGCTACGGGTCGTACTCCGGCGCCGTTCCGAATGAGAAGATCACGTGGGGCAAGCTCGCGGTCGACACGCCGAAGTTCGTCATCGAGAGCGACGCCAGCATCGTTGCGCCGCTCATGTTCGCTCTCATTCTCGGCGAATAGCAGACTACCGAGCCGGCGTCGCCGGAGCCGGCATCGGCATGCTGCTGTTGCTCATCTCGGCCACCATTTTCCAGCCATCGCCGGTTCGTCGCCAGACGTTGAGGTACGAGCCCTTGTCCTTCATCGGTTTTCCGTCGGGACCGTTCATCGACCCCGCATAGGTTCCGTAGTCGTAAGCCATTGTCCCGTCGTCGGAGAACTCGACGCCCATCGTATTCATGCTCGCGTCGGTGAGCCCCATCTTCACGAACTCCGTGTACATCGCACGCCGACCGTCGGCGGACGTCACCGGCTCCTGCCCCGGCATCAGCGTCGCGGCGTCGGGAGTGTAGAGAGCGACGATAGAGTCGACGTGCTTGCCCTGCACGGCTCGCAGCCATCGCTGGTCGAGCCCGCGGATCGCTTCCGCCTCTGCCGTCCTGTCCGGAAGTGCCGCAACGGCGGCCGCGGCCGCGGCTCCGGTGTCGGCAACACCATCACCGGCAGTGTTGCACGCCAGCGCGGGAGCAGTGACGACGATCGCCGCGATGAATCCCCTGAAACTCAGCATTACAACCTCCGTGATGAAGTGATGCCATGAAGGCCAAGATAGAGGCGATGAGGGGGGCGCGCGAGCCAGGCATATCTGGCGCGGGATTCACCGAAGGGCTGGACACAAGGGATCTCCGCGAAGCGGATGCGCTGTTGGCGCGCCGCTAGAAAACGCTTCGCGACCACCTCACGACATCCACGTCCACGCGGATGCGGCGACCCCCGGTCGCAGTGCTTTCCACGACAACATTTCCGCGGGCGCCGTCCATTGTCCTGAGATCATCGCCGTCGAGGCTCGAGGGCCGGAATGTGACGTTGGCAATCATTGGAGGCGTCTCGTCGAAAATCTTGAGATTCAGCGGATACGTACCGACGTCCAGCGGCTTATCGAATGCGTTGCGTGAGAAAAGAATGATGAGGTCGCCGTCGCCGTCCGCCGTCTTTACCCAGCAGCCGAAGCCGTGATAGCTCTTGTCCTTCACAGTACCGATGAACTTCGTGGGGACATCCCCCCGAATCTGGCCGATTGACGAGTACGTCTTGTCGAGGACGTTTACCGTACACTCGTTGTTTTCCGTGACGATCGCGGTGAGGCGATAGGTCTGACGCGGGCCAGGTGCCGATGTTTCCTTGACGCAGCCGATGGCTGAAGTGAGCGCGAGCGAAACGCCGAGAAGTGAGTATCTCATGTGCAAGCGAAGAATGGTTGATTCGGGAGAATGGCCGACGCGCTACGTCCATCAGCGAGGGACATCAATCGTGTCGAGTGATCGCCACTCGGCGACTGGCGATTCCCCAACTGATACTGACGCGGCAGTCAGGAGAGCGTAACATTCCGGGGCTGATGCTTGTAACCTAAGCGCGGTGCCTACGTTGGTGCAGGCCGGGACCTGAGGTGAGATAATCGGAGTGAACGGAATGCTGCTGCTGCATGAACGCTGGTTCGTCGAGGACTCTAGGTTCCCGGTTCAATTCGATCAGGCATTGACTTCCAGAACGTGGATGCCGCTCGGCATCGCCATCGTTGTCACTGCGCTCGCCGTCGTGGTGTGGCGCGCGCGCAACCGGCGCGACATAGTGCCCGGGCCAATCGAGCTCGGCATGAAGTGGAAGAATTACCAGGATCTGCTCTCCTGGATGCCGCTGGTGATCGGGGTTCACACCGCCGTGACGCTGTTAGTGAGCGGAATCGGCCTCAGGCTCTTTGTTCCCAGCCTTGAATTGCCAGAGAATTTTCTGGGTGCCTTGCTGGGTCTGGTCGAGATTGCCGTTGCGTTGAGCCTGATTTATGGCGCGCTCACCAGGTTCGGTGCGATCGCCCTCGCCATACTCTGGCTTGGCGGTGCGATCTTGTTCGGGCCGTTGCGTTTGGTCGAGCACGCGCTGTTCCTCGGGATTGCGTTCTTTCTCTTCGCTGCGGGCCGGGGCCCGCTGGCCTTCGACATGTCGCTGGAGCGACTGCACCGGCCGGTCGAGCGGCTGATGCCCTACGCCGTCCCCGTGCTACGCGTGCTCACGGGACTCAGCATCGCCGTGGTCGCCTTCACCGAAAAGCTCTGGAATCAACCGATGGGGCTCGCGTTTCTCGCTGAGCACCCGTTCAACTTCTTTCCCGCAATTGGGCTCGCCGCCATCGGGGATCCTGAGTTCCTGTTCATCGCCGGAATCGTGGAGTTGACGTTCGGAATACTGCTGATGTCCGGGGTATTCGTTCGCCTGTTCACCCTTGCGATCTGGCTACCGTTCAATCTCACCCTTCCCATGCTTGGTTGGCCGGAGCTGGTGGGGCATCTCCCGATTTACGGAATCATGGGGCTGCTCCTGATCTGGGGAGAAGCGCGCCCCGAATCTGACCGGGCGCTCATGGAAGGGGTTGCGGAGCATGACGCTGGGCAAATGCGTGCGGGCGGCTCCGGCGGCGCAGGCGACGCAGGCGGCGCAGGCGACGCAGGCGGCGCAGGCGACGCTAGCGGCTCAGCCGCCTCGGGCGGTTCAGCCGACTCAGGCGGCTCAGCCCGCTAGCGGAGGGTCGGAGTGGCACATCGTCGTCTCCGGTGATACGATCCGTAGCGAGCGGGCCGCGACAGTGAGCCTTGGCCGAGGAATCCAAGCTCGCCCGTCGACCCGCCTCTTCACAGGAGGAAGAACGTGTCACTCAAAGAGCACTTGCGTTTGCTCACCTTCGTGGGGCTCGTGGCGGTTCTTGCCTCGGCCACCGCCTGCGAGGAACCAAAGCGGGCCGATCCCCGGGACGCGGTGTTGGCCGATTTCGCAAAGCGCGTCGACGCATATGCCGCGCTTCGCAACCGCCTGGCGGATTCCGTCGGCGAGCTCGATCCGACGGGGAGCCAGGCGGAAATCGCCACCCGCGCGACCTCCCTTGCGCAGGCGATCACTGCCGAACGGAACGCCGCCAAGCCAGGCGACATCTTCACCCCTGAGGTCGCCACGATCCTTGCCCTGCTGATCAAGGAGGAGTACAGCCGGCGGTCCGATCCAGTGCAGGAGACCCGCGAAGACCAGCAGGAGGAGCTGCCGGATTTCGTGCCTCGCGTGAATCAGATTTATCCCACGACGTATCCGCTGGCAACCTTCCCTCCCGCGTTGCTGCCGCTGCTGCCATCGCTGCCGGAAAATGTGGAATATCGTATTGCACAGAACTATTTGATTCTGCGCGACATCGAAGCGAACCTCATCGTCGACTTCATGCCAAACGCGGTTCCTTCAGGAGCCTGACTACTGTGAAGCAGCTATTCCGGATTGTCGGCGGCGTCATCGCCGCCTGCTTGTCGGCTTCTCTCCCGGCTCAACAGGTGGAGCTGCCGCTGCGGCCAGGCTCAGTTCGATTTCTCGTGCTCGGCGACGGCGGTACCGGCGACACACCGCAGTACGAAGTCGCACAGCAGATAGTTCGGTACCGGCAGCGGTTTCCGTTCACCTTTGCGATCATGCTCGGTGACAACATATACGGGCGGGAGCGGCCGCAGGATTTCGAAAAGAAATTCATCAGACCGTACAAGCAGCTGCTGGACGCAAACGTCGAGTTCCACGCCGCGCTGGGTAATCACGACGATCCCAACCAGCGCTATTTCAAGCCCTACAACCTGGGCGGCGCCCGCTACCGCACATTCAAGAAGGGCAACGTGCGGTTCTTCGTCCTGGACAGCAACTACCTCGACCCGTTACAGGTGAAATGGCTGGAGAAGGAGCTTGCGGCGTCGGGTTCCGATTGGAAGATCGCCTACTTCCATCATCCCCTTTACACGACAGCGCGCCGGGGCCCGGAAGTCGAGCTTCGCGCCATCCTCGAACCGCTGTTCGTCAAGCACGGCGTCGACGTTGTGTTTGCCGGCCACGAGCATGTCTACGAGCGGCTCAAGCCGCAGAAGGGCATCTACCACTTCACAGTGGGCGGAGCGGCAAAGCTGCGTCATGGCGACACGCGCAAGGGCCCGCTCACGGATGCTACGTTCGACAGAGACCGCTCCTTCCTGCTTGCCGAGATCGCCGACGACGCACTGTACTATCAGGCGATCAGCCGCAGCGGGAATGTGGTGGACAAGGGAGTGATCACGAGGCGTGGAACTGGCCAGCGGACTCCGTAGGCTGTGGCTCCGCTAAATCCGGCCTGGTACTAGTGCTTTGTGTAGAGGTGCTCCGCCGCGTCGAGTACGAGATGCGGATCGAGTGCGGGGTCGCGGCCCTCGTAGTTGGAGCGAGCCACCACGTGATCGACGATGAACCGCGGGTGAAAGCGCGCCATCGGCAGCTTCTCCTCCTCGTATAGCCGCTTCATCACCGCGCTGACTACCTCGAGGTTGAACGGCAGGCCGGCATCGGCACAAACCCGGCGGAAGATTTCGACATATTCGTCGGAGGTTGGGGGGGCGATGTAAAAGTTGTACGGGATGCGCCGCATCATCGCCGGGTCCATGATGGTGCGAGGCGTGAGGTTGGTGGAGAAGATCACCAGCCCGTCGAACGCGACGGGGAATTTCTTTCCGGTGTGCAGCGTGAGAAAGTCGATGCGACTCTCGAGTGGGAGGACCCACCGGTTCAGCACCTGCTCAGGCCGGGCGATCTGGCGCCCGAAGTCGTCCACCACCAACACGCCGCCGGTCATCTTGGTGTGGAGCGGCGCCTCGGAGAAAAGTCCTACCGTGTCGAACTTGAGATCCAGCATGTCCATCGTAAGCTCGCCGCCGGTCACGACGATCGGGCGGGCGCAGCGGACCCAGCGCCGGTCGTCGGCAAGAACCTGCGCACGCATCAGCGGCGATCGAGCCTCGTCCCACGCCGCTGAGCCTTGCACCCGCTCGCGGTGAAGTGCCGGGTCGAACATCTTGATGACCTCGCGCTCGACCTCGATCGCGTAGGGGACCCAGACCGACTGCTTGAAGCTGAGCGCGATTGCCCTCGCGATCGAGGTCTTGCCGTCACCAGGCGCACCGTAGAGCAGCATGCCGCGCCCGGCATTCACGGCAGGTCCGAAGCGGGCGATCATCTCAGGCGCTATCACCAGCCCCTCGAGACTCTTGGCGATCGCTGCGTGATCAACGCGGTCATTGGTGATCCGCTGCCTCTCGACCTGCGCTTGCCACTGAGCGAGCGGCACCGGAGCCGGGCCGCAGTACAGCGACTGTCTCAGTGCTTCATTCACCAGGTCCCTGCCCGACGGGGTTAGGTCATAGCGAAGATCGAGTTGCCGCTCCGTCGCCCCCGCCCCGAGTGACTCCAGCAGTCCTCGCCCGCGCATCCCTTCGAGCAGCTCGCGCACAATCGGCACGGGAAGCTTCAGTACGTCGGCGACATCCGTGGGTCTTTTGACGCCGTGGGCGTACATCACCTTGAGCGCGAGATCCCTGAGGAACCTCGCGTCGAGCCCAGTGTCGGCGAAGCTTTCGATCTTCGGCGGTCCCTGTGCCACGAAGGCCTCGAGCTGGCTGCGGCCGATTACACCCAGCAGCACGAGGTTGTCGCCGATGCTCCCGCCGGCCTCGCGCTGCCGCTCGAGCGCGCGCGTGACGTCCTCCTTTGAAACCAGCTTGGCTGCTACCAGACGCTCGCCGAGGGGCACTTGGGTAATCCTCCGTTGAAGGCAACCTAACATGCCCCTTGCCTGCCGATACAGCGCACGAGGAGCGGAGCAACAGTCGGTGGTCGAGTTGCCTGAATTAAGCCGGGCACCTTTTAGTTGACGCGTGGGATCGATAACCGTACCGTGAATGGCCGTCTCGGCCACGCGCTTGCATGCATTGCTTTTCGCAGGACCGGCGGTGCCGTCGAGCCACGCGGCTGTAACCCGCGAAAGTCGCGAACCGTATTAGTTACTCATGCAACCAACAACCCAACCCCAGGCGGCGACCGCACCCGCCCAGACAGGGGCGCCTCCTCCCACCGTCACCACCGTCGGGCCGGGCGGAACGACGCAGACTCTGACGATCCCGAAGACCAGCGCTGAAGTGGAGGCGCTACTGGTGCAAAGGCAGGAGCTCGCCGAACAGCTCAACAGCGTGAGCGC
>JACCRF010000028.1 GCA_013813715.1 Gemmatimonadaceae bacterium
ACCGTTTTCTGCCGGCTAGGTGTCCAGCCACTGAATTCTGTCGAGCAGCAACGGAAGTCCGGTGATCGTCTCGAGATAGTGGCGGGGCGCTGACGGCTCGAGCTGTTCCTTAGTGAATGGTCCCCAGAGTGCCGCGACTGAGACTACCCCGGCCGCGTTGCCGGAAGCGATATCATGCGGGGAGTCACCCACGAAGACTGCTTCATCTGGCTCGTAGCCGAGCTCCTGGAGGGCGAGGCGGACAGGGAAGGGGTCGGGCTTGTGGATGAGGCAGGAATCCTGGCCGATCTTTGTGCCCATGAAACGGTCGAGGCGAAGATAGGAGAGCGCCCGGTCCATCATCTCGTTGCTCTTGCTGGTCACCACGCCCATCGGGTGGCCGAGTCGCTCCAGCTCCGCGAGAGTGTCTTCGACGCCCGCGTACTCGCGCATGAGTCGGTCGTGGTGCTCACGCTGAAAGACGCGATACCGGCTGCGCAACTGCTCCACCTCCTCGTCGGTGTCCACGTAGTCGCGGATCTGGGCCTGGAGGGGAGTGCCGAGTCCGGCGATCCACTGCGCGTCGGTGGGCCGCCGGTCACGTCCGTCGAAAGCGTGCCGGGCGGACTCGAGCAGGAGCTCGATGGAGTCCACCAGCGTTCCGTCGAGATCGAACAGGACCGCGTAGGGGCGCTGATTCGGCATGGTGGCAAAACTAACCCGGGCGTTGGCGAACCAGGGCCATTCTTCCTATTGTAATGGTAGGGACCAGCTCGCCCGCATCTCCATTGATTCCCAGATCCGGTTTGGAAAACTGTGTGTGCGCGGGACGCGCATCACCGTGGGTGAAGTCCTGGGCTACCTCGCCGCTGGGGGCACCGAGCGCGAGCTCTTCCTTGACTTCCCACAGCTGACGCACGAGGACGTGCTGGCGTGCCTCGGCTTCGCCGCAGAGCGCGAGCGTCGGCTACAGGCGATTCCCGCAGCGTAGTGGCCGTTCGGCTGTTGCTGGACGAGAATCTTTCCGAGCGTCTGCTGTCCAGCCTCCTCGCGGAGTTTCCCGGATCATCCCACGTCCGCGTGATGGGCAAAGGTGGGGCGCCAGATACCGCGATAACGCGGATGCCATCGGGAAGTTCGCCCAACACGAAGACGCGACCTTCCTTGCGCTTGGGTTCGGTGGGCGGGCTGGCTAACGCGCAAAGCAGTAGCGACGACCCCTGCCAGCCATGATATTACGAAGACGATGTCCAGCACTCCGCGCGCAGCGTTCAAGCGTCTCTTCGACGAGACGGGAACCGTCGATCAGGTCGGAATCGAGGAGCGCGTCGCCAAGTTTCAGACGCGCAGCATCAAGAAGAAATCCAAGCTGTGGGGGCTGACGACCGCTGTCTCGATGGTGGACCTCACGACCCTCGAAGGCAAGGACACGCCCGGCAAGGTGGCGTCGCTCTGCCAGAAGGCGCGGCGGCCCAGCGACGATCCAGAGGTGCCGCAGGTGGCGGCGGTGTGCATTTATCCCTCGATGGTGAAGCACGCGCGGAAGTGGCTATCGGACACTCCGATCAGGATCGCGTCCGTAGCGACCGGATTTCCCTCGGGACAGAGCCCGATCCGGCTGCGGCTTGCCGAGGTGAAGCAGGCGGTGTCGGATGGCGCCGACGAGGTCGACATGGTGATCAACCGCGGTGCTTTTCTCGCGGGTGAGTTCCAGTCGGTGCAGGACGAGATCGCAGCGGTCGTCGAAGCCTGCGGCGATGCGACTTTGAAAGTCATTCTCGAAGTGGCGGAGCTCGAGAGCTACGACAAGATCCGCGCTGCGTCGTTCATCGCGATGCGCGTGATTCGCGAGGGCGACTTCATCAAGACCAGCACCGGCAAGGCGTCCGGGAGCGCGACTCTTGGGAATACGCAGGTGATGCTCGAGGCGATCCGGGATTTCTACATGGAGACCGGTACCGCGATCGGGATGAAGCCGGCGGGTGGCATCAAGACCGCCAAGCAGGCGCTGCATTACCTCGTCGCTGTGAAGGAGACGCTCGGCGACGCGTGGCTGAATTCCAGTCGTTATCGGTTCGGAGCGAGCTCGCTTCTGAACGATCTCCTGAGACAGATCGAGAAGGAGAAGACCGGCGCGTATCAGGCGCCGTACTATTTCACTGAATCGGCGGAGAGCTACTGATGGCCAACACGAAAGCGGTAGCGAAGCCCGCGGCCGACAAGGGGCTGCCCGCGCGGCAGAAGAACGGCTCGAGGCATGGAAGCCGCGCGCCGATTCCGCAGCTCATCTTCGGCGACCTGTGGGAATTCGA
>JACCRF010000145.1 GCA_013813715.1 Gemmatimonadaceae bacterium
TTACCAAGGGTGTGCTCTACCAACTGAGCTACGCGAGCGACTGCACAGCCGGAAGCGGGAGACGGGACTCGAACCCGCGACCACAAGCTTGGAAGGCTAGTGCTCTACCAACTGAGCTACTCCCGCATAACAACAAAAAAACCCGCCCCATCAATAGATGGTGGGGGAAGGATTCGAACCTTCGAAGGCGTAAGCCGGCAGATTTACAGTCTGCTCCCGTTGGCCACTTGGGTACCCCACCCAAACCCTCAATCCAGCCGCCCGAACCCGGAGCAAAACGCACACCCGATCACAACCAGCAGAGCTGACGGCGAGAATCGAACTCGCAACCTGCTGATTACAAATCAGCTGCTCCGCCAATTGAGCTACGTCAGCAAACAGCGATTATGCGCGAGCCTTCCAGAATAGCCGATTGACAGGAGAGAGTCAACACGACCCGTGCCTTGTTCCCCTCGGCACGCTATGAGTTGCGCACACCGACGGTGCGCGCGGCTTATCTCGCCCTTTTCCACCGCGTTCCAGTCGGACCGTCCTCAATGGCAATGCCGCGGTCTTCGAGCTCCTTTCGGATAGCATCGGATCGCGCAAAGTCACGCCTCTCGCGGGCGTCGCGGCGCTCCGCGAGCATTGCCTCGATCTCCCCGGCGTCATCCGCCGGCCCGTGGTCGGGGATCACATCCAGGACACCATTGATCCCGGCCAGGGCATTGCGCGCGGCGGCGATCGCGCCAGCGTCGTTCCCCGCTCGGTCAAGCTCTGCGTTCGCCCTCTTGATGAACTTGAAAAGCGCCCCCATCGCAAGTGGCGCATTCAGGTCATCGAACAGCGCCTCTGCGGCTTCCCGCTCAGCTTCGGCCGCAACCTCCGCCAGCTCAGGAGTTGCGCCCGTCGCCGCGGCCAGTCGGTCGGCGAAATCACCAACGCGCCGCACACCCTCGATCGACGCTTCGAGCGCCTCGGCCGAAAGGTTCAGCTGCTTCCGGTAGTGCGTCGAAAAAACGAAATGTCTGAACGCCGCCGCCGACACGCCCTGCTCTCTCAGATCTGCCACTGTCGCCACGTTGCCGACCCGCTTCGCCATCTTGCTGCCATCGGTCAGGAGAAACTCCCCATGGCACCAGAATCGCGAGAACGGCGCGCCGGTCGCCCCTTCCGACTGCGCGATCTCATCCTCGTGATGCGGGAAAACGAGGTCGACACCCCCGCAGTGGATGTCCATGGTCGCGCCGAGGTACCGCATCGCCATCGCCGAGCACTCGAGGTGCCAGCCGGGCCGACCCCTTCCCCAGGGAGAGTTCCACGCCGCACCGGCCTTCTCGTCCTCTTCCTTGGCGGCCTTCCAGAGCGCGAAATCCTGCGCGTTCTCCTTGCTGTAGTCGTCGTGCGACACGCGCGCGCCGGGCCTGATCTGACGCGTATCGAGCCGCGACAGCTTGCCATAGCCATCGAATCGGTCAATCGCGAAGTAAACCGAGCCATCCTCTGCCTGGTACGCCGCGCCGCGATCCATGAGCCGCGCGACCAGATCGATCATCTCATCGATGTGTTCGGTCGCCTTCGGATACCCCTCCGCATCCTCTATTCGCAGAAAGGCGCGATCGGCATGGAACGTGTCCACGATGGGTTCGGTGACATCGGTAATCGTCAGCCCGCGATCGCTCGCGCGCTTGATGATCTTGTCGTCGACGTCGGTGAGATTCATGATCTGATGAACCTGCCAGCCCGCGAGACGAAGCGTTCGCCGCAGCAGGTCCTCGAACAGAAACGTGCGGAAATTTCCAAGATGCGCCGGATTGTACACCGTAGGTCCGCAGGTGTACATACGGACGGTGGTGCCATCGGCGGGCACGAAGCGATCAACGGTCCGCGTAAGTGTGTTGTAGAGACGGACCTCGGCCATGCGCGTGAAGCTAGGCGGCGCGTAGAAAGGGGTCAACTTGGCCCCTCAAAAAGGTTCTTCACGGATTACCCGCGGTGCAATCCCGGTAATCCGTGAAGAACCGATCCGCCTACTGGGCTCGCGTACCCTCCGACCTGAGCTGAGCCACGGAATCTGCGCCGCTCGTCGCGTAACGGGCGGTCGTCCGTCCGTTGAGCTTACCATCCTGCATCCGCCAGACGATGTGTGTCCTGACCTGAACGCCGCGCCGCAACTGGCTGGCGAAGGGGCCCGCATTCGTGACGATACTGTCTCCCCCCACATTGACGATTCGCATCGGAATGGGCTTGCCGTTGGGGAATGTGAATGTCCAGGTGGAAGTATCGGCCGTAGCGTCGAGAACATACGTGGTGAGCGTGCTGTCGCTCGTCTCGCCCATTACGCGGATATTCCATCGTCCGGTGACGTCGGTGAGCGACATTGCAGCGGGAGGGGCATCCGCTGGTTGCATCGCCATGCCTGTATCGGCGACGGGCGGACTCTCGGACTTCGCGCAACCAGCGACAATGGCCGCGAAGGCGAGGATAGAGATGATGCGCATTCACTTTCTCCTTGAAGGGCGCTACCCTTCTCCGGCGGGAGGCCAACTTGGGGCGTTGAACGTACCGGTACCACGCGCGGCTCGCAACAAACAGGCGAGTGTGACCCCAGACGGGTTACAGTACGTGTCGCTCGGCGACGAGCCGGCCCTTCTCTCGAGCGGGTTCGCCGAAAGGCATCGTCACCTTGTCATTGATGGCTTCGCCCGCCGTGCCCACAACCCGGCCTTCGTGCATGATCACGGTACGCGACGCGATCGAGCCCAGGAGTCCGGCGTCGCGGACGGCCACGATGATGCCCGCCCCTGCATCTGCCCTCAGCTCGAGCGCTTCCCGCGCTGAATCGCCCAGTGGCGCGCCGGTCCGCGTGTCGACGAAGATGATTGCCGGCTCGCAAGTAAGGGCCTCAGCGAGGGCCAGCCGCGCAAGTTCAGAATCCGACAGTGCGGATACCCGCCGGTGAAAACAGCTGACCAGCCTGAGCTCACGCGCCAGCGTCTGGATCGAGCGCCCCCACGAATCGCGCGGCGGTCGATCTCGCGCGCCGCGGTACTCGAGAACGTCGCGCACGGTAAGGAACGGATAGTAGGCCGGACTCGCCGGGACGAAGGCAAGGCCCGGAAGACATCCACCACCGGGGAACGATTCACCGAACCATTCGACGCTTCCGCGGTCTCTTCGCAATAGACCCGCCACACATTGCAGCAGCGTCGTTTTCCCTGATCCCGGAAGACCAGCGAGGGCGACAATTTCACCACTGGAGAGGTTCAGCTTGACATCGGTGAGAGCGGGAATACGCCTTAGCGAATCGGGCGTGCCGCACACAAACGTCTTGCAGAGCGCGCGCACAGCGAGAAGTGGTTTGCCGCGATCGCTGACGCTCGCGTGCGGGCGGGTGTCGAAGGGAGTCTTGTGCGCGGGAAGGTTCTGCATTCGATAGTCGGGGGACACGCAGCATGTTCTTGTCGGACATCGAATGGGACATCGAAATCAAGCGCGGAACACCAATTGGTATGCCTATCCGCAGACAGCTCCGTTCACGAACCAGCAGCGCGCCTGCGGTGACGTCTTGAAAAAACCGAGAAGGGCCGCCGCGACTTTCTGCGCTCCCATGGGCGACGGATGCGTCCCGTCAGAGACGAAATCGGATCTCACCCAAAGCAATCCGTCGGAGCGGGGCGCTATGCCGTTCGCCCAGAGGTAAGGCCCCCACGCAATCCATGGAGCGCCTGCATCGTAGTCCAGATTCCCCGCGCGCGTGTCGACGAGCTGTCCGCGCTGCATCTGATCGATCTGCGCCTGGACGACCCATTTCACCGAGAATGCCGACTCATACGCGAACGGCTCCGGGTTCAGGTCGGACACAGCGTATCCTCCGTAGGTTCGGCTGGAAAGAAAGACCTGACGGATGTTGGGGTACCTTACCCTGAGTGACCGTACGATGTCACCGAGATAGGTCTCGAGTCGATAGGCATCCGCCTGCAGCGCAGGCAGCGATACCGAAGGATTCGCATCGGCCTGCTTGAGCCAGACGATCTGCACCTGCTTCTCCGTCACTCCGAGCTGAGTGAGTCGGTCGCGCGCGCGATCGTAGGTCTGGTCGGTGGGGCTGTCCCAATCCACAGCGTCCTCTCCGCCCTGGGCACCGTTCACGATTACCAGGGTCGAGCGATTCACGACCGCGTCCGCCGCGGCGGCGGCCATGAAAGTCGAGGGTGCGCAACTGGCTCCGGAGGCGGATCCGCAGAACTCATTGCTGGTGTTCGACATTCCGACTGACAGCAGCACGTACTTGCCGCCGGGGCTCGGGTTGCCGTTCGCGTCGAGCGGCTGCACCGTACGCGCACGCAACACGCCGACGCGGGCGTGTTCGGCGGGCATTGCGTTACTGCGGCCGGGATACAGGCCGCCGTCAAATCCCATGTAGCGGAACGTAATGAGGTCGTTGAGCGGAACACCGCTCGTGTCGCGCAACGCTCCGGCTGGAGGCTGAATTTCCCCGGTTCCGGTAAGTCTGCCGTCGCAGCCACTTATGGCAGTGGCGATCGCTATCACAAGCCAAAAAACGTGATTCGCCACAAAGACTCCGGAGAACGCGATGACGGTCAAAAGCTACAGGACATGTTCACGCGGCTTGAACTTGGCCTGAAGCCAGTCACGAGCTATGAAATTGACGAATCATTCTTCGCTGAGTTCCGCGGCGACGTCTAACAATCGCATTAGCTCCGCAGCTCGTCCTTACTCTAAGCGGTCCTTACTACCACCGGGGGAACGGGCACTACGGCCTTCTCCCGGAAAATCAACACATCATCCAGCGGTTCCGCGGGCAGCAGCACACCGCCATCAGGCGCGGGAACCCGCAGCACGAAGTTCCGGTCTCGCGTCGCCTTGCGGAACCCCTTCCCCTCGTAGATGCGGTTGATCAGGATGCGCCGCACTATCACCATCGTCGACGCGAGGGCTGGCACGGCGATGACGAGCCCGAGCGGGCCCAGCAGCTTGCCGATCACCAGCACTGCCATGATCGTGAGCACTGGCGGCAATTCGATCTTGTGCGACATCACGAGCGGCGCGACGACGTTACCCTCGAACAGGTGCACCACAACCCCCAGCAGAGCGACCAGCAGCGCGCGCGTCCCGCCGCCGGGTCCGCCCAGCACGAACAGCGCCGGCAACACTGTCGAGACGAGCGTTCCGAAGAACGGTACAATGGCGACTACCCCAGTAAAGATTCCGAACGTCAGCCAGTACGGAACGTCGAGCAGGTAGAGCCCGATGGCCGTAAAAATCGCGAGCACTGTCATCGCGAGAAGCTGGGCCACGATGTACGACCGCAGCGCATCGGCGAGATCGCGCAAAACGTCGCGAATAAGATCTCGGTGCACGGGCGGGAATAACGCGATGAGCCATTCGCGATAGACCCCTGGTTGAAGCGCCAGATAGATGCTCATCACCATCACCGCGAATATCTCGATGAAGACTTCCACGAGCCCGAAAACCTTGGGGACGAGGTCGCCCGCCGTCGATGACACCTGATCGTACACGGCTTTGAGGACCTGATGCTGCCCAGGCTGCCAGAAGTCGCGCATCGCCGGAAACCGCGCGACGAACCGATCGATTCCGCTCTCCCAGTTGCCGATGGTCGCAGGCAGCACCTGGACGAGCTGGCGAGTTTGCTCTAGCACCGGCGGCACGAGCAGAGCGAACAGCCCGACTATCGCTACGATTGTCCCGACGACAGCGAGAAAGAACGCTAGCCGCTCGTTGACCCGCCCGCGGGCCACGAGAAAGTCTCGAACGGCGCCGAGGTACAGAGACAGGATGATCGCCAGGAACAGGAGCAGGAACACACTGGCGGTTGTTCCCACCATCCAGAGGATCAGGACGGTGAGAACGACGGTCGCTAGCGCCGGCGCGAGCTTCAGGCGCTCGCCCGTCATTACTTCACTCAACGGGTCGTATTCTCGTCGGGAATTTCCTCCGCCTCCGCGATCTCCTCGGCTTCCATCTCGCCCGCCGCGAGCTGCCTGTTGGGATCCGGAGCCGGTGCAGCGATGAGTCCCATCTTCTGCTTGAGCGCGATGAGCTGAGCGTCGGCGGTCGCCGTGCCAGCGGTGGATTCGAGGCGCTTGAAGTCGCTCGCCAGCCGGTCGCCGGAAAACTCTTCGTTGATCTCGGCGTGGGCTTTGATCTGCCTCTCGTTGGCGTTGATCTTTTCCTCCATCCTCGCGAATGCCTCGAACGCCGACTTTTCGGAGATGGACGACATCGTCTCGGAGATTCTCTTCTGTGCTTCGGCGCGGCGCTGCTTGGCCAAGAGCAGGTTCTTCTTGCGCGACGCCTCCTCGATGTTGTCGTTCAGCCCGCGCAGCGAATCCTTGAGGCGATCCGTCTCCTGCTTGTGCGCCTCCCAAGTGAGCTGCATCTGCTGCCCGCGCGAGACGTGCTCACCGCGGCGCATGAGTGCCTGCTTGGCGAGGTCGTCGCGATTCTCCTTCACCGCCAGCATCGCGCGGTGCTCCCACTCCTCGGCTTCGCGCAGCTCCTGCGCGGTCTGATCCTGGAGTCGTTTCTCGTCGGCTATTGCCGCAGCAACCTGCTGCTTCGCCTTCACGAGCTGCGAGCGCATGTCGATGATGATCTGATTCAGCATCTTCTCGGGCTGTTCGGCCTGAGAGATCATGTCATTGACGTTGGCTCTGAATAGTCTAGCTATGCGATCGAAGATGCTCATGTTGGGTCGTTGCCTCGATAAGAACAGCGGTTGGCGAAGATAGTTGATTGGGCGAACGAGTACCAGTAAAACAGCGTGCTCAGGAGCGGCGGATCTGGTAGAGCCGCTCCTTTGCAAGCTTGCGCCCGGTTGGCGTCGCCGCCAGCCCGCCGCCGGCGGTCTCGCGGTAGCGAACGTCCATCTCCCTGCCGATCTCTCCCATCACGTCGATCACTTCGTCGACGGGTATCGCGAATGTGATACCCGCGAGAGCCATCTCAATCCCCGCAAGCGCAATGGCCGCACCTGTCGCGTTCCGAAAAACGCAGGGCAGCTCGACCAGCCCGCCGAGCGGGTCGCAAACCAGGCCGAGCATGCCCTGCATCGTGAGAGCGACCGCATGGCCCGCCTGGGTTGGCGTTCCGCCGAGCATTTCGGTCGCCGCGCCTGCCGCCATGCCCGCACCCGCACCCGTTTCCGCCTGACATCCGCCCTCCGCACCAGACAGCGACGCACGCTCGGCGATGACGGCTCCGATCAGACCGGCGGTAGCCAGCGCATCCACCAGCTTCTCATCGGTGAGCCCCTTCGCCTTCCCCAATCCGGTCAACACGGCCGGCAGAACTCCCGCGCCTCCGGCCGTCGGCGCCGCCACGATGACACCCATCGCTGCGTTCACCTCCTGCACCGCAAGAGCTCGCGCCAGAACGTCGCGGAACGGAGTGTCAGACAATGGCCCGCGTGCGCCCGTCCGCAGCTTGGCCGCATCCCCGCCCACAAGCCCTGAGGCAGAGCGGAGATCGCCCGTCATTCCATCGCCGATCGCTCCCCGCATTACGACCAATGCCCGCCCAAGGACGGTGCGGATATCCTCGACCGTGCGCCCCTGATCTTCCGCCTCCAGCTCGAGCGCGACCTGCGAAAGAGTTTTCCCGCTCGTTTCGGCATCGCGAATCGCATCTCCGAGCGCGCGGTACACGCTAGTTGCCCCCGCCACTCACGCGATCGAGCAGGCGGGCCCACCGCACCCAGTCAAGCACGCGCAACTCGTCGCGCACGCCGGCGCCCGGTGACTCGTCGCATTCGATCACCATGAACGCGTCACCTCCCCTTTGCTTCCGTGTCAGGCGGAGCGTCGCGATGTTGATGTCATGCTCGGCTAGTATGCCCGTGATGCGCGCGATCGAACCCTTCCTGTCCTCAGCTACGAGGGTGATAGTGTGGAAGTTTCCGGAAACTTCGACCGGGTAGCCGTCGATCTCAGTGACGAGGACCCGGCCTGCGCCGAGGGACGACCCCATCAGCGTCGACTTGATGTCGCCGCGCTCGAGCGTCATCCGCACCGTGTTCGGGTGCGCTGAATCAGCGAGTGTCGTCTTCTCGAATTTGTACTGAAGCCCTTCCTGATCGGCGATCTCGAGCGCCGTCCGGATGCGCTCGTCGTCCGGCTTGAAGCCAAGCAGCCCGGCGACGAGCGCTTTGTCGGTTCCGTGTCCTTCGCCGGTTCGCGCAAAGGACCCATGCAGCTCGAGCAGCGCCACTTGCGGGGTACCGCTCACCAGTCCGCGACCGAGGAGTCCCAGCCGGCAGGCGCCCGCAGTGTGGGATGATGACGGACCCACCATGACGGGGCCGATGATGTCGAGCAGCGATACCATAGAGTAGCCCTTAACCCGCCTTCCGCCGAAGGTGGCCGGCCAGCAGTGGCCGCAGGAACTGGCCGGTATAGGAAGCTCGCGTCTCAGCAACCTTTTCCGGCGGACCTGCTGCGACGACCATGCCGCCGCGGAGCCCGCCGTCCGGGCCCAGATCTATGATCCAGTCCGCGGTCTTGATGACATCCATGTTATGCTCGATCACGAGCACGGTGTTGCCGCGGTCGACGAGTCGATGCAGAACCTCCAGCAGCATCCGGACGTCCTCAAAATGCAACCCGGTGGTAGGCTCGTCGAGGATGTAGAAGGTCCGACCGGTGTCGCGCTTGGAGAGCTCGGTCGCCAGCTTCACGCGTTGCGCCTCGCCGCCGGAGAGTGTCGTGGCGCTCTGGCCGAGGTGGATGTATCCGAGTCCGACGTCGTTGAGTGTGCGGAGCTTCTGGGAGATCCGCGGCTGATTCTCGAAGAACGCGAGCGCATCCTCGACCGTCAGGTCGAGAACGTCGGCGATGCTGAGCCCGCGAAACCGGACTTCCATCGTCTCCCGATTGTACCGCTTTGCCTTGCAGACATCGCACGGCACATAGACGTCTGGCAGAAAGTGCATCTCGATCTTCACCAGTCCGTCGCCTTCGCACGCCTCGCACCGGCCGCCTTTCACGTTGAATGAGAAGCGCCCGGGTCCATAGCCGCGGATCTTCGCTTCCGGCATTTCCGCGAACAGCTCGCGAATCGGCGTGAACAGGCCCGTGTACGTCGCGGGATTGGAGCGAGGAGTGCGGCCGATGGGGCTCTGATCGATGTCGATCACCTTGTCGAGATGCTCGAGACCCTTGATGCGATCGTGCGCGCCAGGCACGACTCGCGCCCGATAGAAAAAGCGCGCCAGGGCGTTGTGAAGGATGTCCTCGATCAGCGTGGACTTGCCCGATCCGGAGACGCCCGTGACGGCGACGAACACGCCGAGCGGAATCTCGACGTCGACATTTCGCAGATTGTGCTCGCGCGCACCTTCGATTCTCAGCACTCGGCGGTGGTCGATCGTCCGGCGGGGGGCAGGGACGGGTATCGTCAGCTCTCCGCGGAGATATCGCCCCGTGATCGACGTCGGATGGCGTGTCACTTCATCCACGGTGCCCTCGGCGATGACCATTCCGCCGTGCTTCCCGGCACCAGGACCGAGATCGATGAGGTGATCGGCTTCGCGCATCGTCTCCTCGTCGTGCTCGACGACGATGACAGTGTTGCCGAGGTCGCGGAGCTGGCGCAGAGTGGCAAGGAGACGGGCGTTGTCACGTTGGTGCAGCCCGATCGATGGCTCGTCGAGAATGTACAGAACGCCGACGAGTCGCGAGCCGATCTGCGTGGCAAGGCGGATGCGCTGCGCCTCGCCTCCCGAGAGCGATTCGGCAGAACGACCCAGCGTGAGATAATCGAGACCGACGTCGTTCAGGAATCGAAGCCGTTCGCGGACTTCCTTGAGTATCGGGCCCGCGATGTCCTCGTCGAGGCCGGCGCTTTCGTCGCTTCGCAGTGGCACCGACTCGAAGAAATTCAGCGCCGCTGTGATCGCCAGCTCCACCACTTCTCCGAGGTTTTTGCCGGCAACGGTGACGGCAAGTGATTCCGCTTTCAACCGGCGGCCCGCGCAGGTCGTGCACGCGCGTGCCTGCATGTACTCCTCGAGCCCGAGGCGAATGGAATCGGATTCCGTTTCGTTGTAGCGGCGCTGAATGCTCGCGATCACTCCTTCCCATTTGCCTGCTGGATCGCCCGACTTTCCTCCGCGCGCTTTGGCCGACCCGTACAGCATTACTTCGCGCGCGTGCTGCGAGAGCTGCCCCCAGGGCGTGTTGAGCGAAAAGTCGAACTGTTTCGCAAGACCTGGGAGAATCACCTTCCGCAAATATCCATCCGGCTCTCCCCATGGGAGAATCACACCTTCGAGAATGGAGATGCTGGCGTCGCCGAGGATCAGTTGTTCGCTGACCTCGCGCCTGACGCCAAGGCCGCCGCAATCGGGGCAGGCGCCGAAGGGCGAGTTGAACGAGAAATGTCGTGGCTCGAGCTCGGGCAGCGAGATGCCGCACACCGGGCAGCCGTACTTTTCCGAGAAGAGATGGGTGGACTTGTCGTCCTGCCGAGTCACCTCGATGAGGCCGTCGGAGAGCTTCAATGCTGTTTCGACAGAATCGGCGAGGCGACCGCGATCCTCGGCGCGAACGACGAGACGGTCGACGACCACCGAGATGCTGTGGTTGAGCTTCCGGTTGAGGCGCGGCGGATTGGCGATCTCGGCCAGCTCGCCATCGACATAAGCTCGCACGAAGCCTTGCTTGCGGGCTGTATCGAATAATTCCTTGAACTCGCCCTTCCTGCCGCGCACTAGCGGCGCGAGGATCTCGATGCGTGTGCCCTCAGGCCACGACAGTATCGAACCGGCGATCTGGCCGGCGCTTTGGCGTTCCACCGGCCGCCCGCAATTCGTGCAGTGCGGCGTACCGGCGCGTGCGTAGAGCAGTCGAAGGTAGTCGTAGACTTCGGTCACCGTGCCAACCGTGGAGCGCGGATTGTGACCGGCGGACTTCTGCTGAATGGAGATCGCCGGGGAGAGCCCCTCGATGGAATCCACGTCCGGCTTTTCCATGAGTCCGAGGAACTGCCGGGCGTACGCCGAGAGCGACTCGACGTACCGCCGCTGCCCCTCGGCGTAGATGGTGTCGAACGCAAGTGACGACTTGCCGGATCCGGAGAGACCCGTGATGACCGTGAGGCGATCGCGGGGAATCGTGACGTCGATGTTGCGGAGGTTGTGCTCGCGCGCTCCGCGTACGATGAGCGCTTCTTCTGGCATAGCACTCAAAGGTGACGGGTTGCGGGGGGAGATACAAGCATCGGGACGCACGGCAGTAATGGGTCACTTTGATTGTAACAGATAGTCGGAACCTGTTCTTTCATGACTTCGGATTGCGGACTCTGCGGACTCAGGACGAACGACCATCAACGATCGCTGTCAGTCCTGAGTCCGGAAAGTCCTCCATCCGCAGTCCGCAGTGGTATTATCTTGCCCTGACTTCATAAGGAACCAGGCTTTGCCGCACACCGACGCAGTAGTTGTCTTCACCACCATCGCCACCGCCGACGAGGCGGTGATGCTCATCCGCGAGCTCCTCGACCGCCGTCTCATCGCGTGCGGCACGGTGCAGGAAGGAGCGCGATCGATTTACCGCTGGGAAGGCAAGATCGCCGACGAGCAGGAAGCGATCGTCATGCTCAAGACCCG
>JACCRF010000120.1 GCA_013813715.1 Gemmatimonadaceae bacterium
TGTCCTCACCGGTCGCGTCCGAAAGCATGCAGCACGTGCGTCAGCATGTCGATTTGCGACGCGCGAAGTATGCTCGTGCAATTGCCGTTACCGTCCTGCTCTCGCTTGTTGCGGGCGGCGGTCTATACGGTTGGTCCCTCAGGAATAACCCTGTATCCCAGGTAGAATCCCACCTTCGCGGCTGGAACTTTGAGGAGGCTGAGCGGGCCGCGCGCGAGGCTGTTCGACGAGATCAAAGAAGCCCGCTGGCGCAACTTCGGCTGTCGCGGGTGTTGCTGCTTCGTGACCCCACCGACACTTCGGCTCACAGGCACCTTGCTGCCGCCCAAACGGCCGGCAATGAATTGGCAGAGCCTGACCGGCTTCATTTGAACGCGCTGTTATCTTCGATTTCGGAGACCGCACCGGATAAATGCAAGCTCCTTGCAGCACTGGAAGCGCGGCAACGAAGAGACCGCGCTGTAAGCATGCCGACGGCTCTGGCGCTCGGGGACTGTTGGCTGGCCGATCGTACAGTGGTAACCGATGCCGGAAGTCCGTCAGGGTTCCGATTTGAATCGAGCTATCAGAAGGTCGATTCGATCTACACTTCACTACTATCCCGCGAAACCGATAATCCTGAAGCGCAGGCGGCGATCGTACCTCGCCTCGTCAAGCTATTGCCGATCCAGAAAACGAGTCCGAGGCTCGGGTTACTTGCTCGAGAGCGGAAGACGTTTGTTGGATGGCCATCAATTTCCGGAGACACTGTCGCGTACATCCCGTATCCAGCCGCACTTGGCGGATGGACCCCAAAGAATGTGCCCAGCTTTGACCGCGTTATCGCGGCCAATCGCGCACGACTCCGCTCGCTGGCCATGCGTTGGTCCAGACTTGACCCCCGCAACTCCAACGCCCACGAGACACTCGCTGTCATTCTCGAGGCGTCGGGCGAACTTCAAGCGCAGCCAGTATCAGCGCTGAAAGAGATCGAGCTTGCCCGATTTCAGCTCTCGAACGGTGGCATCACTGACGCCGATAACCGATTTCTCCGCGAACTTCGATTGGGGAACACCCATGTCCGCCTTCTCGTTCGAGTCGGACGATTTTCTCATGCCGGCCTGCTCGCGGATACGCTTCTCACTCTCACGCCGCCTCACAAACTTGACCCCGAGAAGCTCGACGGCGTAATGGACCTGTTAGGCGGCCTGGCTGCTCTTAGGGGCCGCCCTGCAAAACTGATGTCCTTTCATGAACTGTTGTCTGACAAAGTGCGAGTGCGGCTGAAGAGTGAAGAGATAATAGCCCTGCCTCCTTTGTTGGGGGCCGACGTCCTGCGTCTGACCACATACGCAATATTTGGCATTCGGAGAGACAGTATTGCTGAAATTACTCAGCGGATTTCGGACAACGTGGCGGCGCTCTTTCCTCAGTCACGCGTCGAAGATGTCCGGGCGGCAATCCTTATCCGGCCCCTGACACTTGCGGCGCCGGGAGCCGGTCCACTGATAACAAGGAGGCTTCCCCCTGGCGACAATGCTTTCATTAGCGCTCTACAAGCCTTGGCCGGTGGCGACCGGCGGACGGCCAAAACTCACCTTGCAAACTTAGAACGGCAACGCGCCGAGTTTGCTCCCGGCGAGATCACCATAGATGCAGTCTACGGCGAATCGTGGCTTAAAGCCGCGGTGGGTGACACAAGCCGAGCAATAGCCCAACTCGACAATGCTTTTCGGAGCCTGGGTGCCTCACTTCCCGCCGTGCTCGGCGATCCTGTTCAAGCTGCGTCTCTCGTGCGGGCGATGCTTCTCAGATCGAGGCTGGCGACAGACAGAGGTGACTCGGTGACGGCATTATCGCGCGCGTCAGCCGTTCAGGCGTTGTGGGGAAAAGGCGATCCCGACGTCGTGGCTTCTTTGGGGTTCGCAAGGTTAAGATAGTAGCGAGGTTGGGGTGTTGGTGATAAACCGGAATCGATCGACTGGCTGCATCAAGAGTTGTCGTTGCTGATCGAGTTGTGGTACCAGGCAAGTTGTCATGCAGCATCATTCCCTTTTTCCAAGGAGAGTAGATGAGCGCAGATCGAAGGTTCCAGCCTGAGAGCCGTCTCTTTGTCGTCGCGTTGCTGCTGGGTTTCCTCGGCTGCTCCAAGTCCGCCGATGACAGAGTTGATTCGGCGGTGGTGACGGCAGTCGACACTACGTCAAAACCGTCAGCCTCAGAGGTGGCAACTGCATCCGATCCGGGTCATCGCGGCCGTCCCGGGGACGACCAGTCGACAGAGGACTACATCGAACGGATCAAGTTCGCAAAAAATTCGGCGGAAGGGGACATTTTTAAAGGCCGGGTCGAGTGCCACGCAGGCTCCGTACATACCAGTCCCACTCTCACAATCCGGCCGGTAACCCACGGACACAAGATCAAGTGGAGCAGTGCGCTCGGTGGGGGGCCCGGTCACTTTTTTGCTAGAGTAGAAGTAGCCGATGCCGATTGTGAGGACCTCGGACTCAGAAGGGGCGAAGCAGGTCTGCTCTGGATTGGGGCTACTGAAGGTAAGGCGCGCACTGTTCAGATTTTCCGTGTCAAGGGCAAACGCGTCCATTCGGGTGCGATTAAGACCGCGACAGTTGTCGCCTACTGCAACACCACTCCGCCACAAAAACCGGCAGCCCACATCGTTCCACCTTCACACTGCACCGACGACGAGCCCAACGACTCCGGTAAGAACACGGTGGTGTACCAGGATCCAGTCAAGCACTTGGGAGTTACCCAGGGCAAAGAGTTGGTCATTCACAACCAGGGACTTTGGGTGAGCTGTGGGAGCGGCTGCTGTCAGAGTCAGTTCACAAACTAGCGCTACGACGGAAGGGCCAATTCGATGCGGCGGAACCCCGGCGCTATCCAGATCGTCGCGGGTCTACCTTTTCAATGCTCTGTCCGGACGCCGAGAGTCCGCCGTAGACACACCGATCGCGAACTCAAACCCATGAACACATGTCACTGCGTTTAACAGAGGGAGTGACCTGTACTCCCGATTCAGCAGCGCCGCAGCATCGGAAGCGTCCCAACTGGCGAGCCCGACGCATGGGATCAGCAATATGCGGGGGGCTCGCCGGAGCGATGGTCCTGTCGATCGCCGCTACCGCTGCGGCGCAGACAATAACAATAGATCACCGGACCAACACCGCTAGGGTGGAAGGCGGTGACGTCGTCAACCGCGTTGTTCGGGAAGGCGGTGAGATCAGAGTCAGGAAACCGGATGGAATTGGAATCAAGGCGGTGTATTCCAATTCAGCGCTATACGACTGCAGCGTGAGTGACACCGCCATTTCGGTTCCCGAGCTCGATTCGCTCAAGACATTTCTTCGGATCCTTGGTCCTTACTTCACAGACGTCCTTGCAACAAGGACCGCCGACGCTGGAGCGGCGCTCGAGAAGGGCAAGGATCCCGCCACCACCACTCACGCGGACCTCGAGGCCGCCAAGCCCGTACAAGACCTCCTTGGAAAACTCGATTCGTTTCTTGGGGAGCTTCACTCGGTTCGAATGCGCTCGCTCAGTCGGCTCGACTCGTTGAATCGGTTGAATTCCGCTTTCACTGCCGCGAACGCGGGCGCCGGGCTGCTCACCCCTTCACTGTGCGGTCCAGATCCGGACGACCATTGTCCCAAATTCCTCTTAACTCCATCGCTGCTCGCCACTCTTGGCTCGCTGCACTCCGCGACGCGCGAGCTGCAGAAATATGCAGCAAGAACTTCTCCTCCCTCGGCCATCATCCAGGAGACGCTGTATGCCGCGGACACGGCGCTCAACAGCGAGGATGCGATTGTTCAGCTGACTTACGTCACCGAAAAGCTCTTCCGGCAGACAATAACGGCATCGAGCGACATCGACTGCAAGACGCTCGATATAGCCTGGGATAAGGGCAGGTCCTACACCGTAACCATCAAGGCGAAGGAGGACGCCATTCTCGCCCATCTCCCGAAGCGCGCGCCGTTCACACTCAATGGCACCGTGCAGCCGGAATGGTTTATCCGGCCTCAGCTGGGAGTTGCTCTGATTCACGCTAGGGGTGCGCGCTTTCCCAGGTTCGGCACGACCCAGGCTTCAGACGACAGTGTCAAGATTATCAGGCAGGGTACACAGAATTACACTATCGACTACGCATTGGTGCTTGGACTTACAACCCGCGCGTTCGAAATTAGAAGACGGCCGGGGCTGATCCTCTGGCTTCCGGAGTTCATTGTAAATCCTACGAGCGAGTTGAAATCACTCGGCGTGGGCACCGGAGTGGGTTACCGTTTCTTGCGACTCAGCACCGGCTACGTATTCGTAAAGCATGATGTCCTGGACGGCCAATCCGTCGGTCAGATGCTGCCTTCGGCTGGCGAGCTCACTACGCGTAAGACATACCGAGGGGGCAAGCTCTACTTCAGTGTTGCGGTGACGGGGTTGCCTCCTTTCGTCCGGGAATGATGTAAGCGGGTCCGAAAACGTCAAGCGAAGTCACTGTGCGGCCTGGCAAATGGAGGATGCTCCGCCGTTGGAGGACAGCCTATCTGAGCCGCGCAGGAGTGTTCTCTACTACGAGCGTGTCTCGCGCAACGGCGAATCGCGGGCTCATTGTCGCGTCAGAGCTTCCACCAACGAAGCGCCCGGCTCCACAACGCGTCTCATGCCGGTATCGTAAACGCCAGCTGCTCCGCGGCAATCGCGAACGACACACGCCGAACATCTCCCGCGCGAAGAGTGATGCGCTGAAATCCCTTCAACTCCCTGACCGGCCGCGAAACCCTCGCCACATCGTCGCGAATGTAGAGCTGCACCACTTCATCACCGGCGCGCGCACCCGTATTCGTCACGCTCACACTCACGGACAGCGTATCCGACGCACCCATCGTCGTACGGGACAACCGCAGACTGTCATACGGGATAGGAATTTCAATCGCCCTCCGGGAACCATGGGGCGTGTGCCGGCGGCCGTCAAGGAAACACGGGAGCCCTCTCCGCCGCGGCGAGGTTGGCCGGGGCCCGGTTCGGGCGGACAATGCTGGCT
>JACCRF010000012.1 GCA_013813715.1 Gemmatimonadaceae bacterium
GGAAAGCCCATCACAACCTCGAACGTTCCCGGATAGCGGACGTTGCCGCAAACCGAGTAGAGCTTGGTTCCCGTGCTCTTTGGGTTCGACAGCGACATCTCCTTGTACCACCCGGCTCCGCGCGTGAGGATGAGCGGAACGGCGGCAAGCGTCTCGACATTGTTGATGGTCGTCGGCTGGCCGAATACGCCCGACACCGCCGGGAATGGAGGCTTGATTCGCGGATTGCCGCGCCTGCCCTCGAGCGAGTTCATCATCGCCGTCTCTTCACCGCAGATGTACGCTCCGGCGCCCTTGTGAACGTGGACGTCGATCCGCTTTCCAGTGCCCATCGCGTTTGCGCCGAGTATGCCGGCGCCGTAGGCCTCGCGGACGGCGCGCTCCATCCAGACAAGCGGCTCGGTGAACTCGCCGCGGATGTAGACGTAGGCCGTCTCGGCGCCAATCGCATACGCGCTGATGGCGCACCCTTCGATCAGCGCGTGCGGAGTCCACCGCATCACCTCGCGGTCCTTGAACGTGCCCGGCTCCGATTCGTCGGCGTTGCAGAGAAGGTAATGCGGCCTGCCGTCGCCCGGCTTCATGAATGACCACTTCAGCCCGGTCGGGAATCCGGCGCCGCCGCGCCCGCGCAGCCCCGATTCCTTCACGACGCTCACGATGTCCGCCGGCGACATTGCGAGCGCCTTCTCGAGCGCCTCGTAGCCGCCTCGCTTTTTCCATCCCTCAAGTGTGCGCGCGTCGGCGTCGCCGAAGTATTGCGATAGCACGGCCGTCTCGCGGGCGTGCGACTTGTGCGGGTAGCCCATTTATGGCAGACGTGCGAGGAGTGCCGACACCGAGTCCGGTGTAACCGACTCGATGAATTCATCGTTGATCATCACGGGAGTGGCAAAGCCGCAGGCGCCGAGGCATTCGACCTCAATGACCGTGTAGCGGTCATCGGGCGAAGTAAGCCCGAGGTCACCCGTCCCGGTGTGCTTGAGGAACGACTTGACGACGTCCTCTGCTCCACAGATTGCGCATGGCGCTGTCGTGCACACCTGGATGAAGTATTTCCCGACCGGGTGCTGATGGTACATGGTGTAGAACGTGACCACTCCCTTCACGTAAGCGGGCGTTAGCTCGAGCACCGCGGCGACTTCGACCATGGCGTCGCCGCTCACCCAGCCGCGCTCGCGCTGAACGATCCAGAGTGCGGGCAGGAGCGCGGCCATCTTCGTAGGGTAGCGGCCGAGAAGAGTGTCCAGCTCACCACGCACCGGGCCGGCGAATACTCGCTCGTAAGGCGGTGAGCCGTGGACGTCATGGGATACCATGGCAGGAGCCGCCCGGCCTCCGTTGTCGTTGGCGCTCAACGGTCGATCTCTCCCATTACGATGTCGATGCTGGCGTTGATCGCGATGACGTCGGAGAGAAGATGGCCTTCCACCATCTTTGGAATGGCGGCGAGATTGACGAATGACGGGGGGCGGATCCGCCACCTGACCGGCTTCGACGTACCGTCGGACACCATGTAGTAGCCCTTCTCTCCCTTCGGACTTTCCACCGCGACGTAGGACTCACCGGCGGGCGGGCGCGGACCCTCCATCACCTGCTTGAAGTGATGGATCATGGATTCCATCTCGCTGGTCGCCTTGGACTTGGGCGGCAGGATCACCCGCGCGTCGTCCACGTTCAAGGGACCTTCGGGCAGCTTGTCGGCGGCCTGCTGGAGGATGCGCACCGACTGCCGCAGCTCTTCCATCCGCACCAGGAATCGGTCGTAAACGTCGCCGTTCGTGCCGACCGGAACATCGAAATCGTAGGTCTCGTAGTCGAGATACGGAAAATCCTTGCGAACGTCGTACGCGACGCCCGACGCGCGCAGCATCGGCCCCGAAAGTCCCCAGTTGATCGCTTCGTCGGGCGTCATCACCCCGATGCCCACAGTTCGGCCGACCCAGATCGCATTGCGAGTGAGCATGCGATCGATTTCATCGATGGTGTGCGGGAAGGTACGGATGAAGTGACGCAGGCCGTCCATCCATCCGGCGGGAATGTCGGCAGCCATGCCGCCCACTCTCGTCGCCGAGGTCGTGAGACGGGCGCCCACCCACCCCTCGAGCAGGTTGTAGACGTTCTCACGCTCCTGAAACGCCCAAAGGAACGGTGTGAACGCTCCGATGTCGATGCATGTAGTTCCGAGCCATACGAGATGCGAGATAATTCGCGAAAGCTCGGACGCAATGACGCGGAGAACCGTGCATCTCTCGGTTACATCGATTCCGAACAACCGCTCGGCGCCAAGTGCGAAGGCGACATTGTTGCCGATGGAGTTGAGGTAGTCCTCGCGGTCGGTCCACGGTATGATCTGGTTGTACTGCCGGTACTCGCCGATTTTCTCGAAGCCGCAATGGAGGTACCCGATGTGCGGAATGCAGCGCACCACCGTCTCCCCATCGAGTTCGAGCACAAGGCGCAGCACGCCGTGGGTCGCCGGATGCTGGGGGCCGATGTTGATGAGCATGTGGTCGGCTGAAAGCTCAGGCTCCATCGCCTCGGGCGCGGCAATCGTGAGCTGCGACCCGCCGTCATTCGTTACGAGCGGCGTGCGCTGGGGCCGGCCCGCGGCGTCCAATCCCGTCGTGAACAGCTCCACCTCGATGGTACGATTTCCCGACGACATCCTACTCACCTGTCCTGGCGCCGGAGTTGATACGCCGGCGCATGTCGTCGGGGAGATCCTCGAAGGCGTCGGCGATCGTCAGCTCCTCCATCGAATACTTCGCCTCAGGATTCTGGGCGAGCGCCTGCCTGAGCTGCTCCGATCTGCTGAATCGCCCCCGCAGCGGGAAGTCCTTTCGTAACGGAAAACCCTCCTTGTACTGCTCCCACATGAGAATTCGGCGCAGGTCGGGGTGACCGATAAAGCGAATGCCGAACATGTCGTAGCATTCGCGCTCCATCCAGTCGGCGGACTTCCAGATGCTCCAGACGCTTGCGATCTCGAGCGCCGGCCTTTTCGGGAGCTGCGCCTTTACTCGCAGAAAGCGGCGGAATGGCAGCGAGCGAAGGTGCCACACCACTTCGATCGGCTGATCGAGGTCGCGGTACTCGACCGCCGTGACATCGCTCAGGAAGTCGTAGCGTTGCGCGGGATCATCATGCAGCCACTGCATGACCTCGAGCACAGACTCGGGGCTGATGAAAATCGTCGTTTCGCCCCACACCACTTCGGTACGGGATACCGCTCCCGGAAATCGCTCAACGATGGCCCTGGCTGTGGCGTTGGGCTCACCGCCGCGGTGCTGCACGTTCCTGGGCGAAACTGGCGGCGCGCTGTCCGGCACCGCACTTCCGGCGCGGACGACGTCGAATTTTTCGGTCACGGCGCCTGGCGCGTCTGGTGAACTGAATTGCCGAACGGTTCGCCGAGCTCATCGATGACCGAGGGGGGGATGTAGAGCTGGCTCGCCGGGTCGGGGTTTATCTCGTCGCGAAGCCGGTTGTCCATCCGCCGCTCGTTGAGGACTTTCTCCTGGAGCATCCGAATGCCGTAAATGAGGCCTTCCGGACGCGGCGGACATCCGGGCACGTACACATCCACCGGAATAATGGTGTCGATTCCCTGGACGACCGCGTAGTTGTCGAACATGCCGCCGCTCGATGCACAGGCGCCCATCGAGATGCACCATTTCGGCTGCGGCATCTGCTGCCAGATGCGGCGGATGATCGGTGCAAGCTTGAACGGAACCCGGCCGGCGCAGATCAGCACGTCTGCCTGCCGCGGAGAGAAGCTCATGCGTTCCATGCCGAACCGCGCGAGATCAAAACGGCTCGCGGCGGTTGCCATGAACTCGATCGCGCAGCAGGCCGTTCCGAACGGCATCGGCCAGAGGGAATTCGCGCGGCCCCAGTTGACCAGAAAGTCGAGACGGGTGGCGACCCAGCCTTCGGAGCTTTGCGGCTCGTATGATACCGTGCGCCCATCGGGCCGGGCGGCTAGTCCCATTGCAGTGCTCCTTTCTTCCAGACGTAGGCCAGCCCGACGAGAAGAATCAGCATGAAGACGAGCATTTCGCCCAGTCCGAAAAAAGAGACCTGGCCAGCCGGGCAGGCGCCGTTGGCGAGCGCGACCGAGCATGAGAGCTGTTTATAGTAGGCCCCCCACGGAATCAGGAATACGGTCTCGATGTCGAAGATGATGAACAGGATGGCGATGAGGTAGAACTTGATCGAGAAGCGTTCCCGCGCGTCGCCCAGTGGAGGTATGCCGGATTCATAGGCAGTCTGCTTCACCGGTGTCGGTCGCGATCGTACGGTGAGGGCCGAGATCGCGACGATGAGCAGCGCGTTCATGACCACAAATCCAAGCAGCATCAGGACCGGCAAGTACGCGCGACTCATTGAGTTCCGACTTCGTGAAATATTTCACTAACTGCGAACGGGAAAAATCTATCGTCCCCGACGGCGGGCGCGAAAGGGGGCCGCCATAGCCGAATGAGAGCGGATTTCTTACATTCCGCCCCGCTTCTCGCAGCGAGCTGTCCACTGCCGCGTTCCTCGCAAAATTCTATCCACGAATGTCAATTCAATCCGATCGCTGGATCACCCAGATGGCGCGCGACCACCGGATGATCGAACCGTTCGAGAGCAGTCAAGTCAGCTCGGGCGTCGTGTCATACGGCGTCAGCTCATACGGCTACGACATGCGCGTTGCGAGCGACTTCAGGATCTTCACGAACGTCATGAATTCCATCGTCGACCCGAAGGCGTTTGACCCCCGATCGTTCGTCGAATTCACCGGCGATGTCTGCATCGTTCCGCCGAACTCTTTCGCGCTCGCGCGGTCGGTCGAGTATTTCCGGATTCCGCGTAACGTCGTGACGATCACCGTCGGAAAGTCGACCTACGCTCGATGCGGGATAATCACCAACGTCACGCCGTTCGAGCCCGAGTGGGAAGGCTTCGTGACGCTCGAAATCTCGAACACCACTCCCCTTCCGGCGAAGATCTATGCCAACGAAGGGATCGCGCAGGTGTTGTTCTTCAAGGGCGATGAGGAGCCGCTCGTTTCGTACAAGGACAAGAAGGGCAAGTATCAGGGGCAGACTGGAGTGACGCTACCCAGACTGTGATCGCATCCGGAAACTCCAGAGGGCTCCCTTGCGAGAACCCCCTGGAGTCAATGGAGGCGGCTGTGAGTTGCTGCCCACCGCCTTCACGCGGGCAGCGCGCGGTTCATCGCACGCTGTCAGCGAGGTTTGACTGATCTGGTCGCAGCCCCAGTCTGGCCAATGACATCCAGAACCGTGAGCGTTACCGAGTAGCGCCCGCCCTTTGCGTAGGTGTGCTGTTTTTACCGCCAGTCAGTGAGACCCGCCCGGATGAAGTCTCCGTTCATTCTCGAGATCGTATCGATGCTGATCTCTTTCGGGCATGCTTCCTGGCACTCTCCGTAGAGAGTGCAGCCCCCGAATTCCTCGAGCTCCATCTGGTTCACCATCGAGAGAACTCGCCGCCGGCGCTCGGGCTGTCCCTGCGGGAGATGCCCCAGGTGGCTGATCTTCGATGCGGTGAAAAGCGATGCCGAGGCGTTGGGACAGGCCGCCACGCACGCTCCGCATCCGATGCACGCTGCGGCATCCATCGCGGCGTCGGCAGCAGTCTTGGGGACGAGAATCGCGTTGGCGTCCTGCGCTCCACCGGTCGCGGCGCTGATGAATCCGCCGGCCTGGATGATCCGATCGAGCGCGCTGCGGTCGACGACAAGATCACGGATCACTGGAAAGGCCTTCGCGCGCCACGGCTCGACATCGATCGTCTCGCCGTCGCGGAAACTGCGCATGTGCAACTGGCAGGTCGCCGTTGCCTTCATCGGTCCGTGTGCGGCGCCGTTGATCATCAGCGAGCACGAGCCGCAGATTCCCTCGCGGCAATCGTGATCGAACGCGATCGGATCGTCGCCCTTTTCCATCAGCCGCTCGTTGACGACGTCGAGCATCTCCAGAAATGACATGTCAGGGCTGATGTTCGGCGCGTCGTATTCGACGAGTTTGCCGGTGGCCGTCGCGCTCGCCTGCCGCCACACGCGAAGCCTGAGGTGCATCACTTATAGCTCCGCTGTGACAGCTTTACGTTCTCGAACACCAGCGGCTCCCTTTGCAGCAGAGGAGCGTTTGTTGCCCCGGCGTACTCCCACGCCGCGACGTATGTGAACCGCTCGTCGTTGCGCAGCGCCTCACCGTCGGGCGTCTGGCTCTCTTCCCTGAAATGGCCGCCGCAGGATTCCTCGCGGTGCAGCGCGTCAATGCACATCAGCTCGGCGAGCTCCAGAAAGTCGGCGACCCGGCCGGCCTTCTCGAGCGCCTGATTCAGTTGCCGGTCGCTCCCGGGCACGTTGACGTCGCGCCAGAACTCCTCACGCAGCCGCGGTATCTGCTCGAGCGCCATCTTCAGTCCGGCTGCATTGCGCGCCATCCCGCATTTGTCCCACATGATTTTTCCGAGCTCGCGGTGAAACGAGTCCACCGTGCGCTTGCCCCGCAAATCGACGAAACGGCGCGCACGGTCAACTACTTCCGCCTCCGCATCGCGGAAGGCAGCGTGACTCACGTCGATTTTTTCTGGCTTGCTCGATGCGAGGTAGTCGCCAATTGTATTTGGCAGCACGAAGTACCCATCGGCGAGCCCCTGCATCAGCGCGCTCGCTCCGAGTCGGTTGGCGCCGTGATCGGAGAAATTTGCCTCACCGATCACGTGCAGCCCGGGCACCGTGCTCATCAGGTTGTAGTCGACCCAGAGCCCCCCCATCGTGTAGTGCACCGCCGGATAGATGCGCATCGGCACCTCGTACGGATTCTCGTCCGTGATGCGCTGGTACATCTCGAAGAGATTTCCATATCGCTCGCGGATGACGCTCTCGCCGACACGCCTTATCGAGTCGGCGAAATCGAGATAGACGCCTAATCCGCTCTCGCCGACCCCGCGTCCCTCGTCGCACACTTCCTTGGCTCCTCTCGACGCGATGTCGCGCGGCGCGAGGTTTCCGAAGCTCGGGTACTTTCGTTCCAGATAGTAATCGCGCTCGCCCTCGGGAATGCTGTTTGGGGCGCGTTTGTCGCCGACACTCTTCGGCACCCAGACGCGGCCGTCGTTCCGCAGCGACTCGCTCATCAGCGTGAGCTTCGACTGGTATTCGCCGCTCACCGGAATGCACGTGGGGTGTATCTGGGTGAAGCACGGATTGGCGAAAGCTGCGCCGCGCTTGTATGCCCGCCATATCGCAGTCGCGTTGGAGCCCTTCGCATTCGTCGAGAGGTAGAACACGTTGCCGTATCCGCCGGTGCCGAGCACAACGGCATCGGCCACATGCGATCGGACATCGCCCGTGACGAGGTCTCTCACGACGATGCCCCGCGCCCTTCCGTCTACCACGACCAGATCGAGCATCTCCGTTCGCGGAAACATCCTCACTGTACCGGCGCCGATCTGCCGCTCGAGCGCCTGATACGCGCCGAGCAGCAGCTGCTGGCCCGTTTGTCCACGTGCGTAGAACGTCCGCGAAACCTGTGCACCGCCGAACGAGCGGTTGGCGAGCAGTCCGCCGTACTCCCTCGCGAAAGGCACGCCCTGCGCGACGCACTGGTCGATGATGTTCACGCTGATCTGGGCGAGGCGGTAGACGTTGGCTTCGCGCGCACGGAAGTCGCCGCCCTTCACCGTATCGTAGAAAAGGCGATAGATGCTGTCGCCGTCATTCTGATAATTCTTTGCAGCGTTGATTCCGCCCTGAGCCGCGATGCTGTGCGCACGACGGGGGGAATCCTGAAAGCAGAAGCACTGAACGTTGTATCCCAGCTCTCCGAGCGTGGCCGCAGCCGCACCGCCGCCAAGCCCCGTGCCAACGACGATGACATTGTATTTCCGCTTGTTGGCCGGATTGACGAGCTTCATCTCAAAGCGGTGCCGGTCCCATTTCTTTTCCAGCGGACCGGCCGGAATCCGAGCATTCAGGTTCATGTCAGCCCACCAGCCCGACAAAGACGGCGACGGGCACCGCAACGAATCCCGCCCAGACAATCGCGGCTACCGCGAGTGCCACCCGGCGCTGAAGCGGATTCGGTGAGGGCTGCCTAAGCCCGAGTGATCTCACCGAGCTCCATGCCCCGTGATACAAATGGAAGCCGAGCGCGATCATCGAGATCAGATAGAACAGAACGACCCACCAGATCCGGAAGCTCGCTATGATGTTGCCGTACACGTCGGCGGTGCTGAACACCCCGGCGGGCTTGAGGTCACCGGTGGTGAAATGGAGGATGTGAAGGACTATGAATACGAGCAGAAGCAATCCCCCCCAGCGCATTGTGCGCGATGCCCATGTCGACACCTGGGGTTCCCTGTCCACGTACCCCATTGGGCGCGCTGCGCGGTTCTGAATGGTAAGCTGCGCTGCCGCGATCACGTGCAGAATCACTGCGACGATCAGCACGGCGCGAAGAACCAGCAGCAGCTCTCCGGTGCTCTTCAGGAAGTGCGAGTATGAGTTGATCGCCTCCGGGCCGGCGAAGGCGAGCAGGTTGCCAGTCATGTGCGCGATCACGAACGCGATGCCGATCAGTCCAGTGACCGCCATTACGACCTTCTTCCCGATTGCCGACCTGTAGAACCGAAGCGCCCGGCTCATCGCGGGTCAGAGCTTGACTGCACCCATCGGCTCGCGCACAGCCTCAGCGCTCTTCTCCAGCGCGTCACGCTCATCGTCGGTAAGCGTCACCTCGATGATGCTCTCCAGCCCCTTGCGGCCCAGCTTGCACGGCACTCCGAGAAAGAGCCCCGACATCCCGTACTCGCCCTCGAGCCAGGCGGCGCACGGCAGTATCCGCTTCTGGTCGCGCACGATTGCCTCGCACATCTGCACCGCCGCCGACGAGGGAGCATAGTACGCAGAGCCGGTCTTCAGATGCTTCACGATCTCGGCGCCACCGGCGCGCGTTCGCTCCACTATCGCGTCGAGCCGTTCGCGCGACATCAACTGAGTGACGGGGATGCCGCTCACGCTCGTGTAGGAGATGAGGGGAACCATCGTGTCGCCGTGTCCGCCGAGGACCATCGCCTGAATGTCCCTGACGGAGACGTCGAGTGCCTCGGCAATGAACGAGCGGTACCGTGCGGTGTCCAGAACGCCAGCCATGCCGAGAACCCGCTCGCGTGGAAAACCGGTGACTTCCTTCGCCACGTACGACATAACGTCGAGCGGATTCGAGACCATGATCAGGATTGCGCCGGGCGAGCTCATCCTGATGCTGTCCGAAACCTGCTTGACGATGCCGGCGTTCGTGTTCAGCAGATCGTCGCGCGACATGCCGGGCTTCCGCGCGATGCCCGCGGTGACGACGACGATGTCTGACCCAGTCGTCTCGTCATACGTGTTCGTGCCGATCACTCGCGTGTCGAAGCCCTCGATGGGCGCCGACTCCCACTGATCCAGGCCTTTCCCCTGCGGAATTCCTTCCTGGATGTCTACGAGGACGACATGGCGGGCAAGCTCTTTCTCAGCGACGCGCTGCGCGGTCGTCGCGCCGACATTGCCCGCCCCGACGACCGTAATCTTGTTGACCATTTGTGTCTGTTGGTGTGTGGAGGCGTGCCCGGCGAAAGTTATTCCGGCTGGACAGCTGAGGCTAGCCGCCCACCTGAGAGAGCGCTCGCAAGCCGCCGACCTTCATCTGCAGAAGGTTGTGCTCGAGCGGCTTCGCCGCGAGCGCCTGGCGAAACAGCGGCTCCAGTCGCTCGCCGCGACGGTAAGGATCCCGCAGCCCTACCTCATGGTCGCCGAAGAGGCAGGTGCGAAGACGGCCGTCGGCAGTGAGACGAACACGGTTGCATGACGAGCAATAGGTGTGCGTCATCGGCGTGATCACGCCTATCGTTCCAGGTGCGCCCTCCAGACGGTAATAGTCGGCGGGGCCGTTGCCGCGCGATGGACCAACGGTGCGAGTAAGCGGACCGACACTGGCGGCCCGATCGAGAATCTCGGCCGATTCCACAACGTGTTCCCAGGTGAGCTCGCGCATGTCGCCTACAGGCATCAGCTCGATGAAGCGCACGTGCCACGCGTGTTCGAGCGTGAGGCGCGCGAAGTCGCACACCTCGTCGTCGTTTATTCCCCGCATCACGACAACGTTGATCTTGATTGGATCGAGTCCCGCCCGTTCCGCAGCTACTGCGGACGCGAACGGATCGAATCCGGTCTGCCGGCGGGATATCGCGGCGATCCTATCCGGGCGTAGCGAGTCGACACTCATGTTGACGCGGTCGAGCCCGGCGCCACGAAGGCGCCCGGCGAGCTCAGGGAGTCGAACGCCGTTGGTCGAGAGCGATATGTCGTTTATCTCGCCCACCAGTCGCAGCATCGCCACGAGCCGATCGAGATCCGGCCTGATGGTTGGCTCCCCTCCCGTTATTCTCAGTCGCCTGAGCCCGAGAGGGGCGAGCTGCGCGACGATTCCCGCGATTTCCTCATATGAGAGAATGTCGGATTTTGGAAGCCACTGAAGGCCCTCGAGAGGCATGCAGTACAAGCAGCGGAAGTTGCACTTGTCGGTCACCGAGATTCTGAGATACTCGATGCCGCGGCCGTACTGGTCGCGCAACGCGGCGCTCACGCCGCTGCACTCCTCGTTGGATCGACCCAGACCCGGGTCCCATCCGAGTAGTGTTCGCGCTTCCAGATCGGCACGCGTCGCTTGATCTCCTCGATCACGTATCGCATCGCATCGATCGCCGCGGCGCGCCTCTCGTGTGCCGCCACGATGGCGACCGATGCTTCGCCAACGGCGAGCGCGCCGAGCCGATGCTCGACGACGAGTCGCGGTGAACCGAAGGTCGCAGCGGCCTCGGAGATAATGGCCTGCATCTCACGCTCGGCCATCGCGTCATACGCCGCGTACTCGATTCCCATCACTTCGCGGCCATCGTTGGTCGCACGGACAGTGCCGACGAACACCGCGGTCGCTCCATGCGTGTCGTCGGCAACTTCGGCGATCAGAGCAGGCACGTCCAGCGGGGAGCGGACAAGAGCAGCGCGCACTCACCCCCCCGCGACGGGTGGAATCACCGCTATCTCATCGCCCCGGCGGAGGACGGTCGTCGGCCCCGCGTAGGTGAGATTGACGGCAACCATCGGGTGCGGAGGAAGCTGACCGGCACCGGGAAGCTCGCCAATGCACCGCAGCATGTCTGCGACCGTCGATCCTTCGGGCAACGTGATATCCGTGGCTGACCGGCCGAACCGGTCCGCGTACGAGGCGAAGAACTGGACGGTGACGTTCATTGATTCACCGTCCACAATACTACTCGGCCTCGGAGAGTTCCGTGTCGTGGATGTCGGCTATCGCCACCCCAGCGACGAGTGCTCGAAGCTCTTTCGAAGGCTTGAATACGGGGACGGGCCGTGCTGACACCTCGACGGGCGAGCCGGTGCGGGGATTGCGCGCCATGCGGGTCTTGCGCCGGCGAATCTTGAATGTGCCGAAGCCGCGGACTTCGATGTTCTCCTGGTGCTGAAGCGACTCCTTGATCGCCTCCAGAAAAGCGTCGACTACGCGGGCGCAGTCCTTCTTCGAGATCATCGGCCCGGCGGTCTTGGAAATCTGGGCCGTGACTCTTTCGACCAGGTCCGCTTTCGTCATTCAATCGCCCTAGTGGAAACGCACCGATCGCAACGTAACTCGTTAGAAAATATGACTTTACTGAAACGGTGTCAAGCGTTCCCGCGGGGGCCTACGGGGGTTGTTGGTGCGCCTTGCGGGCCTCGATCGCGCGCAGGAACTCGTCGAAATGGGGGACGGCGTCATGTGGCCCGGGAGCCGCTTCGGGGTGGTACTGCACTCCGAATACGGGTAGCTCACGATGCCGCAGCCCTTCTATCGTGCCGTCGTTCAGGTTGATGTGAGTGACATCGAGTTCGGACGCATTGCGAACGCCGGACGAATCGCCTTCGACAGCGAATCCATGATTCTGTGATGTGATCAGCACACGGCCACTCGACATTTCCCGCACCGGGTGGTTTCCGCCGCGATGGCCGAAGGGGAGCTTTAGCGTCGATCCCCCAAACGCGAGCCCGATCACCTGATGGCCAAGGCAGATACCGAAAACCGGGGTCCCGCTCGTGGCCAGGGCGCGCACGGTGTCCGGCGCGTATACGATAGCGTCCGGATCACCCGGCCCATTCGAGAGAAACACGCCGTCTGGCTGCTCTGCCAGCACTTCACCCGCGGGAGTCGCGGCGGGTACCACGGTGACCCTGCAGCCATGATCGGCGAACAATCGCAGGGTGTTCCGCTTGATGCCGAAATCGTAGGCGACCACATGACGCCCGGCCCGCGGGTCGCCCCATGAGTAGCGATCGCGCGTGCTCACTCGCGACACGAGGTCGAGCCCCTCCATGGACGGGCACGCCTCAAGCGCGGCGAGATCCCCGGCAGACGGTGACGAGCCCGCTCCGATGACGCCGCGCATCACACCGGCAGATCTCAGGTGGCGTGTGAGGCGCCGTGTGTCAATACCTTGCAGGATAGGCACTTCCGCGTCTGCCAACCACCCCGCGAGATCGCCCGTTGCGCGCCAGTTGGAGTATGTCGCGGACAGTTCGCGCACAACTACGCCAGCGATCTGAGGGCGGGACGACTCCGGATCTTCAGCGTTGATTCCGTAATTGCCGATCTGCGGCGCGGTCATCACCACAATCTGGCCGCCGAAGGACGGGTCGGTGAACATCTCCTGGTAACCAGTCATGTTAGTGGAGAAGACCACCTCCGCAGCGGTGGGCACTGCCCCCGTCACCCTGCCGGCAAGGCGCGAATCCGGGCGCCGTATGCGGCCAAGAAAAAGGGTTCCGTCCTCAAGGAGGAGGAACCCCGGGCCAGTCGACGAGGCGGTCAAAGCTTTCGGACTAGCGTCTCGGCGGAGGCGCGGGCGGATTGGTAGCCGGCGGTACCGTGGCGGCCGGAGCGCCCGGGGCAGACGGCTCGCTCTCCAAAGCTGGCGCGGTATTCGGAGACGCTTTTCCAGCAGGCTCGAGCGGGATGGCCGGAGCACCTGTCACCGGAGCCGGCGCGGCGGAAGCAGGGGGGTTCCCGAACGTGTCCTCGAGCACCGAGCGGGGAGTCCGGGTGCGGGATGACATCAGCTGAAGGATGAACGAGAGACCGAGGAAAATCCCGGCGCAATACCACGTCGCCTTGGTCAGGATTGTACCCGCTTGTCGAATACCGATGAACGCATCGGGGGACGAGCTCGCACCGCCGAAATTCGCCGACAGCCCGCTTCCCTTGCCCGCCTGGAGGAGAATGGCACCGATGAGAACGATCGCGTCGAGGACGAGGATTACGAGGAGCAGAGAATAGAGCATGTCGGGGAGTTTGAGACGGCGGGACAGCCCGGAATATCACGGGAATGGCGGGATCGAGTCAAGTGACGACAAATGGACGGTAGTGGGTCAGACCCACTACCCAAATGGACTGATTGGGGGGCGACTGGGAAAGGCACGCCCGCCGCGATCAGAGGCACAACCCCCCGCTTCGCGCTTCAAGCCACGGCTACGGGCCGTCTCAATCGTCCGTAGCGCGGAGCGGACAGGTTTCCTTCTGACCGCGGCGGGCGCGTAGTTGATGGGTGTCATCTCGAATCTGACCGTGTCTTGCCCCTACGCGCGCGCCACTGCAAGCCAGGATCCGACATCCACACTCGCTCCTCCAACGAGCAAGCCATCAACTTCGCGTGCAGCAACTAGCTCGGGAGCGTTGGCCGCATTCACACTTCCCCCGTACAGAATCGGAGTCGTCCTCGCCCGGTCTCCGCAGAGTGCGATGAGTTCTGCTCGCAACACCCGGTGCATCCGGCTCGCATCATCGGCGGTTGCTGTGTGGCCAGTGCCGATCGCCCATACCGGCTCGTACGCAACCATCACGTCCTTTGTCGCGAGTTGAGTCATCATCGAGAAGCCGGCCCGGAGTTGCTCGATGACCACATCCGCCGCGCGACCGGCCTCACGCTGCTCGAGCGTTTCACCCACGCAGAGCATTGGAGTGAGCCCGCCGCGCTCGACGGCCGCGCATTTTAGAGCAGTCTGATCGAGCGTCTCACCGAACACGTGACGGCGCTCAGAATGACCGACGAGCACCACGCGCGCGCCCGCGTCCCTGACCATGCCCACCGACAGCTCACCAGTGAATGCGCCCTGGTCGGCCCAATGAACATTCTGCACGCCAAGCAGAATGTCGCGCCGGTCGCCTAGCGCGGCCGCCACAGCGGCCATCGAGAGCGTCGGGGGAAAGAATAGGATCGTGCGATCGTTCTGGCGCGGGTACTGAGCGAGAAATGTCTGCATGAACTCGCGCGCGGTCGTCGGACCGTTGTTCATCTTCCAGTTTGCGGCCATCACGGGACGGTTCATTCTGCCTCGCCGTCGTCCAGCGCTTCGACGCCAGGAAGAGCCTTGCCCTCGAGAAATTCCAGCGACGCTCCGCCGCCGGTGGACACGTGGCTCACGCTGTCAGCCAGCCCCGCCTGTGCCACTGCCGCAGCGGAATCGCCGCCACCTACGATGGTTACCGCGCCTCGCTTGGTTACTTCGGCCATTGCGTGTGCGATCGCCAGCGTGCCCTTGTCGAACGGGGGCGTCTCAAACACTCCCATCGGGCCGTTCCAGATTACCGTCTTCGCCGCTGCGATCGCGCGCGAATACGATTCGGCCGTTCGCGGCCCGATGTCGAGCATCGCCTCTCCGGCGGGTATGGCATTCCGCGCGACGGCGTGCGCCACGTCGGGTCGCTCCACCGAGGGGGCAACGAGAGCGTCATGAGGCAGAATGATCCTCGTCCCAGCGGAATCGAGCAGCTCACGCGCCATTCCGATTCTGTCTTCCTCCACCAGGGACGTTCCTGTCTCGAGACCCATCGCGCGAAAGAACGTGCACGCCATCGCGCCGCCAATCAGCATTGCGTCGACCTTCGGCAGGAGCTGGGCGATCACATCGATCTTGCCGGAGATCTTGGATCCGCCCAGTATGGATACGAATGGGTGAGCGGGACTTGCCAGTGCGCGGCCCAGGTAATCGAGCTCGCGCTCCATCAACAGGCCCGCGACCGCCGGCCTTATGTACTCGCAGACCCCCGCCGTCGAAGCATGCGCGCGATGCGCCGCGCCGAACGCATCATTGACAAACACATCGCCAAGGGCGGAGAGCGCGCGCCCGAGACGCGGGTCGTTCGTCTCCTCGCCGCCAAGGAAGCGGGTGTTCTCGAGAACGAGAACCTCACCAGTGGAGATGCTATTCGAGCATTTCATCGCCTCGTCGGTGTCTGTCGTCTCGACGAATCCCACCTTCATGCCCATGAGCTCCCCGAGCCGTTTCGCCACGGGCTGAAGAGAGTACTTCGGATCGGGTTTCCCTTTCGGCCGCCCGAGATGCGAGAGCACGATCGGTCGCGCCCCGCGTTCGAGGAGGTAGCGCAGCGTCGGGATCGACGCGCGAATGCGCGTGTCGTCGGTGACCTCGCAGTGATCGTCGAGCGGAACGTTGAGGTCAGCTCGTACCAGCACTCGCTTGTCGCGCAGCTCGTCGTCCGATAGCTGGCGAACCGTTCTTTTCTTCACGTGTTTCGGGCTCTACAGCCGGGAGCCAATGAAGCGAAGGATGTCGACGCAACGCGACGCATAGCCCCACTCGTTGTCGTACCAGCCCGAGACCTTCACCAGCGTTCCGTCGACAACCAGGGTTGTCTTCGAGTCAAGGATGCACGAATGCGGGTTGCCGATGTAGTCGGTCGACACCAGCTCCACGTCAGTATATTCGAGAATCCCCTTGAGCGGCCCCTCCGCAGCAGCTTTGAAAGCCGCGTTCACGTCGTCGGCCGTCGTCGCGCGCTCGACTTCCACCGTGAGATCGGTGAACGACACGTCAGGCGTGGGAACGCGAATGGCGAGCCCGTCGATCTTTCCCTTCACCTCGGGGATCACGAGCGACGTCGCCTTTGCTGCACCGGTGGTGGTCGGTATCATCGACAGCGCGGCCGCGCGCGCGCGCCGCAGGTCCTTGTGGGGGAGATCCAGGATCTGCTGGTCGTTGGTGTAGCTGTGCACCGTCAGCATGGCGGCGTGACGGAACCCGAAGTTGTCGCGGACAACCTTCACCATCGGCACCAGGCAGTTCGTCGTGCACGACGCGTTCGAGATTATGTGGTGCACCGCGGGATCGTATTTGTGGTCGTTGATTCCCATGACGATGGTGATGTCTTCGCCTTTCGCCGGCGCGGAGATCACCACCTTGCGCGCTCCGCAGTCGATGTGCTTGCGAGCGTCGGAAGCCTTCGTGAACAGCCCGGTGGATTCGAGAACGACATCGACACCCAGTTCCTTCCACGGCAGCGCGCCGGGATCCCTTTCTGTCAGGACGCGGATCTCGTCGCCGTCGACGGTCAGCGAGCCGGTATCGCTCGACACATCACCCCCATACGTCCCGTGAATTGAGTCGTACTTGAAGAGGTGGGCGAGAGTGGCGGTGTCGGTCAGATCGTTAACCGCGATGAAGTCCAGATCACCCGTTTCGCCATTGCCGTGCTGCTCTTTCGCAGCGCGAAGAACCTGGCGGCCGATTCTGCCGAATCCATTGATGCCGACTCTTATCGCCATTCGTTCCTTTCCTATGGAATGACCCGATCACCTGATGCAGGCGCCCGGCCGAAGGTCATGTAACTGATGGTGCGTGCGCCCGACGCAAATAGTGCGCTTGCACACGCCTTGAGCGTAGCGCCCGTCGTAACCACGTCGTCCACCAGGATGAGGTGCGCGCCGTGAATCGAGCTCAGCGCCGGGCGACTGACCCGGAATGCCCCGGCAACATTGCCTAGTCGTTCCGCCGGAGTCAACTCCGTCTGGCTTCGCGTCGCCCGCGTGCGCTCGATGGCATCAGGCCACGACGGAATTCCCCAGGCGCTGGCGAGGTGACCCGCGAGCAGCACACTCTGGTTGAAGCCGCGCTCGCGGAGGCGGGATAGTGCAAGGGGAACCGCGACTGTGGCCGTCCGCTCCTCGATCACGTCACGCGGCCATGGCACGCGCTGCATGCGCTGCGCGATGGCCGGGGCAGCCCGCACCCAGCCGCCATATTTTAGCGCGTGGACGATGTCCCCGCCGGTGCCGGCCCCTATCCAGCAGAACGACCGCGCCGCGCGAACAAACGCGGGGAGCAGCGGACACCAGCGGCATGTATATGATCCGATCGGATGCCCGCAACGGTCACATCTCGGGTGAGGCAGCTCGCGAACGCCGAGAAGGCAGCGTCCACATATCACTCCGCTTTCGCCCGCGTCCAGCAACCGCTCGCAGGCGGCGCAGGTCACCGGAAAAAGCAGATCCGCCGCAGCGCGCATCACGTCTTTGAGCGGGCCACGCATCCGGACGGCCGTCGCTAGGCGCGGCCAGCGGCTACTGTCAGCGCGCGCCACATCGGTGCCGGATCGGGCCGCACTCCGAACCAGCGCTCGAAAGCCGCGACTCCCTGATGCAGCAGCATTGGAAGACCGTCGGACGCGCGATGCCCGCGAGCGCGGGCTTCCCGCACCCACGACGTCTCTTCCCTCCGATACACGAGATCGAGTACGACGGCGTCGCCCTTGAGCGCCTCGAGCGCCACCGGGTGGGTGTCGGCGGCAAGTCCAACGGGAGTTGCATTGACAACAATATCCGCTAGAGACAGCCGCCCATCCGACATCGACGCCGGCTCGGCCACATCGAAAAACCGCGCGCAGAGGTCGTGTGCACCGGCGGGGTTCCGGCTATGCACGGTCGCCGTCGCCTCCGGCCATTCCAGAAGCGCGGCCAGCACCGCCGCCGCCGCACCGCCCGCACCGATGATCGCCACGCGGGTTGAGGCCGGCCGAGCTCCAAGGAAGCCGACGACGAACTTGTCAAAGCCCTCGACATCGGTGTTGTCGCCGGCCATGCGTCCATCCCGTTCACGCCAGAACGTGTTGATGGCTCCAACACGGCGGGCGAGCACCGAGCACTCATCCATCAATTCCATCGCCCGCACCTTGTGCGGAATCGTGATATTGCCGGCTGTCATCGACGCACGCAACGCGTGCAGCGTCGCACGGAGCTCTGACGGGGGGATGTCGACTGGCTCGTATCGGAGCGGGATCCCGGCCGCCGCGAGGGCGACGGCGTGCATGGCCGGTGAGAGCGAGTGCGACACCGGATGCCCGAGGAGCACCAGGCGTTCGCGAACGGTCAAGTACCGATGCGCCCGAGAAGTCCCGAGAGCTCACGCTCGAGATCGTCGGCTGTCTCGCGATAAGCGGCGAGATCGCCGCCGAACGGGTCCTTGATCGATCGCGCGCCGCGCGTGCCCGCCGCGAAGCCCGCGAGCAGGTGGACGTTGACCGCCGGATCGAGCTCCTTCACGCGGTCGACATGCGAAGGCGACATCACCAGCACGAGGTCGCTCGTCGCGAGAGCCTCCGCCGTGAGCGCGCGCGATCGGTGGCCTGACAGGTCCAGATTGCGCTCCATGCCCACCAGCATCGCACCATCGCTCGCTGCTGACCCTTCCCACGCGTCTGTGCCCGCACTCGATACGTCGATGTCCGTTCTCCCCGCATCGACAACGAGTCGCTTCGCGATCGCTTCGGCCAGGGGGCTGCGGCAAGTGTTGCCGCTGCAGACGAAAAGGACTCGCACCATTTCAGGTATCACCGATGACGTCGGGCACGCTTGCTCTCAGCTCCGCTGCCGATATCGCTCCCGGCCGGATGACGCGCGGCCGACGCCCCGTGCAATCGACCACCGTCGAAGGCTCCGACGGTGACAGCTGTCCGCCGTCGAGTACGTGCAGCGCTCCGCGACCAATTGCGTCTTTCCACTGTTCGGCGATCTCGTGCGCGTTCGTCGCCGGATGAACCCCGGGTCTGTTGGCGCTTGTCGAAGTGATTGGGTCTCCGTAGGCTCGCACGAGGCGCGCCAGCCCGGGGTGCGGCGTCCATCTCACCGCGACGCCGCCTTCGGGGCCGCGCAGCTGATCCGGAACGCGGTTCTCCCCGCCCGGCAGCACGAGTGTCAGCGGTCCCGGCCAGAACCTCGCGGCCAGCTGCGCCGCGTAGCTGGTAAGCCGCAACCCGAGTCGCGTTATCATGTCGCTCGAACCGACGATCAGCAGAAAGGGTTTGTTGGGCGGGCGTCCCTTGAGTGCGATCAGATTGCCTACCGATTCCCGGTCTGCTCCGCCACCGAAGCCATAGACTGTCTCCGTGGGATATGCGAGCACCTGCCGTGCGTGGAGGTGCGCGATCGTCCCCGCGATCGCGGCCTCGATCTCACCCGGCGACCAGAACGGAGTGGCGCGCGGCGCTGCCGTCATTCGCGCAAGATACTCAGCGCCTCGGCGCGCACGAAGTCCGCCTCATCGGTGATCTTTATGCCCCGCGCGCTCCCGCGGACGACCACGACCGGCATGCCGAGGCGCTCGCAGAGTGCGGCGTCGTCCGTGGCGCTGACCTGCGCGGCGTACGCGTCGGCGTGCGCGCGCTCGATCATATCGCGGGGGAACGCCTGCGGTGTCTGGACATGCACGAGCCCGCTTCGATCTACGGTGCCGATGACGCGTCCGTTGTCATCGACTCTCTTGAGCGTATCGGCGGCCGGAATCCCTGGGGCGGCGCCGGTTCCTTTTCGCGCCGCATCTATCACGCGGTCGATTACCGCTTCGGTGACAAGGGGGCGAGCGGCGTCATGAATAACGACGATCCGCGCGTCGGCTGAAAGGTCCTCGAGACCGTTGCGAACCGAATCGCTGCGCTGGCGGCCGCCTACCGACAACAGCAGGCGCTCGGTATCGCATTGAAACAGCCAGGGGGGAGGATCGCCCACTACCGACTGCGGAAGGACGACGATCACCATGCACACATCGGCTCGCGCCTGGAAGATCTGCACGCTGTGGAGAAGCATCGGTTTCCCGGCAACCCAGCGGAACTGCTTGAGCTCGCCGCCTCCCGCCCGCGTGCCCGCGCCGCCGGCGACAATCACCACTCCGACATCAGCGATCACTGGGAAAGGAGAGCGAGGAGTTCGTGCACCGAAACGCGGTGCGCCCCTTCGGCGTCACTGCTGCGGCGGACGGGCCGAGTAGTTCTCGAAGCGCGTAAACGTCTTGTTGAAGTAGAGGTTGACGAGTCCGGTCGGGCCGTTGCGCTGTTTTCCGACGATGATTTCCGCCCGCCCCTCGAGGGAGTTGCCGTCCTTGTCAGTGGGACCATCGTACATCTCCTGGCGGTAGATGAACATCACCAGGTCGGCGTCCTGCTCGATTGCGCCCGACTCCCGGAGGTCGGAAAGCTGGGGGCGTTTGTGCTCGGCCGCTCTCTGCTCGGGAGCACGGGATAGCTGAGACAATGCGACCACGGGTACTCGCAGCTCGCGGGCAAGCGACTTGAGCGACCGCGAGATGTAGCTGATCTCCTGCTGCCGGCTTTCCGGATTACCCGGCCCCTGCATGAGCTGGAGATAGTCCACCACGACAAGGCCAATGTTGTTGTCCACCTTCAACCGCCTCGCCTTCGATCGCATCTCGAGCAGCGTGATGCCAGGCGTGTCGTCGATCCAGATGGGAGCGTGACTCAGAATGCCGGCGGCGCGGCCGAGGCGAACGAACTCGTCGTCGTGGAGCCTGCCCTTCCGCAGGCGCTGCGCGTCGACTCTGCCTTCGGAGGTCAGGAGCCGCTGCACGAGCTGCTCCTTGCTCATTTCGAGCGAGAAAATCGCGACTGGCACGTTTCCGTCGAGTGCGGCGTTCTGCGCGATGTTGAGGACGAAAGCCGTCTTTCCCATCGAGGGCCGTGCAGCGATGATGATGAGGTCGGACTGCTGGAATCCGGCAGTGATCTCGTCGAGATCCTTGAACCCGCTGGCGACCCCGGTGACGGATTCACCGCCGCGCTGGAGCAGCTCGATCCGCTCCATCGTCGGCCAGAGCAGCTCCTTGATTCGCATGAATCCTTCGGCGCCGCGGCTCTGATTTACCTCGAAGATCTTGTGCTCGGCCGCGTCGAGCAGCTCGGCCGCGGGCGCGGCCGACTCGAACGCCTCGGAAACAATCGCTGTCGAGACCTCGATCAGCCGGCGGCGAAGCGCCTTTTCACGGACGATCCTTGCGTGGTATTCGACATTCGCCGACGTCGGAACAGCGTCGACGAGAAAAGCTATGTAGTCCTTGCCACCGCTTGCCTGAAGATCGCCCGTCCGCCCCAGCTCTTCAGCGAGGGTGAGCGGATCAATGACGTCTCCTTTCTCATTGAGCGCGAACATCGCCCGGAAGATCCGGCGGTTCCCCTCGCGGTAGAACATCGTGTCGTCCACATGCTCGGCGGCACGCAGCACCGCGTCGGCATCCATAAGCATCGCGGACAGCACGGCCTGCTCGGCGTCCTCCGAGTATGGAGGACGCCGCTCCGAATACGGATCACGCGACGGCGGCGCTATCGAGAATTCTACGGGCGAGCTGGACATCTTCCCATGTGGGTCGTTTCCATGCCGGATTACGGAGGAGAGCGGCGGGGTGATACGTGACTACGAGCGGAATCCCGTGGTAACGATGTATTTCGCCACGCAGTTTCCCGATCGCCGTCCTGGTATTCAGAAGAGTCTGCGCCGCAAACGTTCCGAACGCAACGATTACTTTCGGCTGAATGAGTTCGAGCTGACGGACTAGATACGGGCTGCACGCCGCGATCTCGTCCGGAGCCGGGTTACGGTTGCCCGGGGGCCGGTGCTTGACCACGTTGGTGATGAAGACCTGCTCGCGCGAAAGGTCGACTGCCGCCAGGATCTTTGTGAGCAGCTGTCCCGCCTGACCGACGAACGCCTTGCCGGTCGCGTCTTCGTTCGCGCCCGGCGCTTCTCCGACACAAACCAGCCGGGCCGTGACCGCACCATCGCCGGGCACTCCCCGCGTTGCCGTCTTGCAAAGCGGGCACCGCGTACAGGCTTCGACAGCGTCGGCGATCGCGTCGAGCGACGGAAGGCGCATCAGCTCGGCGCTGAAGAGCTCGGCTGCGTCGCCGCCCGCGACGATTCCGTGCGCCGACTGACTGGCCAACGTTACCGGGGCCGCGTCGCGCACAGCAGCGGGCGTTGCTCGGCTATCTGATTTCCGGGACGTCGTCTCATGCGCGTTCCGCGCGCTGGGAATTTCGGGCCTGGGCTGCGCCTCGGACGCCCCTAGCGCGCCGATGGCGCGCATTACCTCGTCCACCGTAAGCGAATCGAAGATAAGCTCGGATTCCCCGAGATCGCGGCGCTGCTCGAGATAGAGTCGGAGCCGATCCCTAGCGTCCATTCAGCAGCCCTTCCACACGATCGAGGATCACATCGGCGAGCTCGGTCTTCGGCATGAGCGGAACGTCCTCGGCCTGGCCGCCGGCGATGAGCAGCGTCACGCGGTTCGTCTCTCCGCCGAAGCCCGCGCCTTTTTCCACAGCGCTGTTGACCACAATCATGTCGAGAGACTTCTGCTTGAGTTTTGCTTCGCCGTTGGATAGCAAATCCTCAGTTTCGAGGGCGAATCCGACGATAACTGCGCCGGGCTTTCTGAGGGCGATGGTCGATTTGAGGATGTCCTCGGTTTGCGCCAGCGTGATCGGCGCCGCTGGGTCACCAGCCCCACCGCTCGCCTTCTTGATCTTGCGTGTCGCTGCTCGAGCGGGCCGGAAATCCGCCGGGGCGGCAGCCATCACGAGCACATCCGCCGATGGCAGCTCGTCGGCGACGAGGGCACGCATGTCAGCGGCACTGTCAACGCTGTGGACGTACGGACCGGCGCTCACGGCAACGTCGAGATGACCCGCCACAAGGCGCACGTCGGCACCCCGGCGCCACGCCGCTTCCGCGATGGCCACGCCCATCCGTCCAGTACTGTGATTGGAGATGAACCGCACCGGATCAATGGCCTCGCGAGTTGCGCCGGCCGTGACGACAATTCTCCTCCCGGCGAGCGTTCCGCGTCGTTCCAGCAGTCTCGCGATCTGCGTCAAGATCGTTTCCGGCTCGGGCATCCGGCCCGGCCCCGTGCCCTCGCCAACCGCGAGCGGTCCCGCGTCGGGATCGAGAACGGAATACCCGAGGTCACGAAGGTGCGCGACGTTCTTTGCGGTCTGGGCGTTTGCCCACATCCTGTCGTTCATGGCCGGCACGAGCAGGACGGGCGCGGTGTTCGCAAGCAGCGACGCGGTCAGCAGATCGTCCGCGTGACCATGGGCGGCACGCGCGAGAAAATCGGCGGTAGCCGGGGCGACCACGAAGACGGCCGCCTCCCGGGCAAGCCGAATGTGGTCGAGAGCGTTCCCCGGCCCGAAGATCTCTGAGTAGCTCTTGCGGCCCGTCACCGCTTCGAACGTTATCGCGCCGACGAACTCCTGGGACGCCCGAGTCATCACGACGTCCACGTGCGCTCCGCCCTGGGTCAGCAAGCGGGCGAGCATTACCGACTTGTAGCTTGCGATCCCCCCCGTCACACCGAGGAGGACGCGGCGGCCGTCAAATGGCCGCATCGGAGCTACTCGGTGCGACGACGAGGAATGACCCGGTACTCGATCTCGCCGCGAGTGAGGTCCTCGAGCGCTCGCGTCGTGAGCTTCTTCTCTCCTGGCGCGGAGCGGTCACGCGGGAACTCGTTGAGTACGCGCGCGAAACGGGCAGCGACGAGCACGCCGAGATACTTGTTCGTCGCGTGCTTGGCGACGTCGGTGGGGATGAATACCTGCATTCCTTCTAACTCCTGTTCATGTTGGCCAGCTCAGCCTCGAGATTGGACACCAGCACTCCGACCCTATCCTCGAGATCGCTAACCCGCTCGAAGCGGGATCCTTCCGAACTGACAATCCCGGAAACTGCGTTTACAGTCCGGTCGAGATCGTCATTGATGACGACATAATGGTAAAGCCCAACGGATCGCAACTCGGCGGCTGCACTCTTGAGGCGCCTTGCCAGCGAATCCTCGTCCTCGGTTCCCCTCGTCCGCAAACGGTCGAGCAGCACCTGCGCGTCGGGGGGCAACACGAAGATGAGAACGGAATCCGGATAGGCGCCGATGAACTGACGCGCACCCTGAACATCGATGTCCATCACGACGTGGCGACCCTCCCCGAGGACCCGGTCGACTTCGCGCCGCAACGTACCGTACATCCGGCCGTGAACGTCGGCGAACTCCGCGAAATCTCCCCGCTCCCGTGCCGCCGCGAACTCCGCCGTATTTACAAAGTAATAATCCCGGCCCTCAACTTCACCTTCCCGGGGCGGGCGCGTCGTACACGATACGGAATATCCCACATCCTTTCGCCGCTTCAGCAGCTCGCGAGCAATCGTCGTTTTTCCGCCTCCCGAGGGCGCAGACAGGATTACTGGGAAGCTCTTCACTCGATGTTTTCGACCTGCTCTCGGATGCGTTCCAACTCCTCCTTGATCGCTACCACATGGCAGAGGACGACCGCGTCGCTCGCTTTGCTGCCGGTGGTGTTTGCCTCGCGCACCATCTCCTGGAGCAGAAACCCGAGCCGCTTGCCGACGGGCTCCGCCCCTACCTTCCCGATCGTCTCGCGGAACGCATCGATATGCGCCCTGAACCTGTCCAGCTCTTCCGCGATGTCGAGCCGATCGGCGAGCATCGCGACCTCCTGTGCCAGCCGCTGCTGGTCAACCGCGACGGCGGCCGTCAGGTCTCTCACCGCCCTTTTCATTCGCGTAACCTGCTCGACAAGCCGCGTCGGAGCCCGCTCCTCGATGCACCTCACAGACTCCGCGACAAGTCCGATACGCTCGAGTAGAAACGCCGCCAGGCGCGCGCCCTCCTCGCTCCGCATCCGGCGCAGTGCCTTGATCGCCTGCTCGACGATCATCAGGAGTTCTGCGACGGTACCCTGGTCGGACTCGTCCTGCTGCGCGTCGACTACTTCGGGAAGCGAAAGAATTGTCCCCGCGTCGAGCGTTTCCGACAGTCCGTATCGCGACTGGAGATCACGGAGCAACGCGACGTATTCGCCGAAGCGCTGCTCGTTGATGCCCGCGCGGCGCGCGGCATCCCGATTCACACGCGCCGTCAACGCCACATGCCCGCGTGCTATCCGCTGGCGGAGCAGCTCGCGCACGTCTCCTTCCCATTTGGCGAACTCGCCCGGAAGCTTGACGCTCGGGTTGAAGAAGCGGTGATTGACGGTCCGCAGCTCGATGCTGACGCAAGCCAGCCCCACCCGGCCCTCGGCAGAGCCGAATCCGGTCATGCTCGATATCATATGTGGGTACCTAAGTTACGAACTGACAACGACATTTGTCAATTCCAGAACTCCCACCTGACCCCGTAAAGGTTGATCGCTCTCGGCATGAAAAAGTCCGGGACGGTCTGATGGTTCAACCCGGCAACGTTCCGCACCTGGTAGGAGATGATCCCACGCATGATGCGAATCTCGATGAGCGCCGATGCGATTCCACTCTCCGCCGCGCGACGCACTCCCAACGCGACGGGGTAGTCCGTTGCGCTCCTCTGGTCGTACACCAGCACGGCCTTGAAGCCGAAGTTGCCGCTTGGAAACCGCGACAGCCAGCTAGTGATGATGTTTATCTCCGAGCGGCTTTGATACCGCGGTTGATAGTAGCCTCCGTCATCCCACTGGGTCGCGACCACGTCGACGCCGATATCCTTGTACAAACGGCCGCGCAGGGCGACATAGGCGCCCTGCCGCCGCGACACCGCGACGGGAACGTACGAGGTATCGAACAACACCGGCGCCGCCAGTACCGCGGTATCGCGGGTGATGAAACCGACGGAGAGCCAGGGTCGTCGCATAATGCGCACTCCCGCTTCGATTCGCGCCTCGGTCGAACCGGGGCGCGTATCGATCGTACCAGCGGAGTCGTCGGGCGACACGCGCGATACGGCTGCCGCCACCGCGAGAAAAGGAAGCGGCGTCACCCGCACGACAGCGTCTCCTCTATTCGTCATTGACTGTCCGTTGCGCTCGGCGTACGCCGACGCGAACGCAAAGGAGGTCGCGAACTCAAGGCGCGCATGCGGTGAGTGCGATGCTTTGTCATCGCCGGCGCGAATCCGGTGTCCCACGAGAACGCTCACCGGCCCTCTCGTAAGGCCACCCGACAGCAGGTACTGCGCGCGGTTCGTCGTCGTATCGGCCGTGTCCAGGACAACGCGTCGCTGCGTGGCCTCGGCGGCCGCTGTCAACCCGCTCGTTTCAGCGAGGCGCATCGTCGAGGCGACAAGCTGGGCCCAGGGGCCTGAGGATGGAGTGCCGATTGCCGCTCGCGCGTACGCAAGCGTGTACGTGCCGTCGAACTCGGGTATGGAGAGGCCGTTCCCGAACGTCGGCTGAAAAACGCGCGTATGGTGACTGCGATTCGCGAAGAGATCGACACTCCAGCGAGCCCGCGCGACTCCGGCTCTGACCATCACGGAGAGTGCGTCGCCGCCACCTCCAAGCCGCGCGGCGGTCGTGCCGAGCTGCTGCGCCGCCAGCTGAATTCCCTGCCCTCCGAAGAATCTCTTACCGTAGAAACCGCGGTAGAGGTTGGTTTCCTCATCGCCCGTGAACACATCGGTTCGCGTGTATGGCGTCGTGCGATCCACCCGCCAGCTCCGCAGATGCACGCGCATCTCGTTGCCGAGCCGCTCGACGGTCAGCGATTCCAGCGTCCAGAGCTGGACGGTCGTGAGGTCGAGCATGGAGCCGGATCGCGGATCGAGGTTATCAAGCTCGAGGTCATCGTAAAAGAGCCGCACCCTGCGTAGGTCGCCGTTCACGGCGACCAGTTTCGGCGAGAGCAGCCATCCTGTACGAAACGAAATCGCGCCGGGAACGCGATCGAGAAGATCGGCGACGCTGAGCGCACCGCTGGCAAGGAGCTCGGTGCGATCCCACGCATACTGCTCTCCGATGTCGCCTGTGCGCGGCACGGCCGATCGGCCGAAAGGTGGCTGGATCGTATCGGGACGCGGTGCGGCGCTGTCGGCTGCCGGCTTCGCGGGAAGCGGCACTTCGCTGCTGGGCGGCACCACGACCTGCGCGTGCATCAGCGCCGGGAGCGCGCATGAAAACGCCCCGGCCGCTAAGCCGAGGCGAGCGCGGCGAGCGATGTGGCGTGCGGGAGATGTCAGGTTGACCGGCCCCTCACGAACTCGATGAAAGTCCCGGTTGGTACGCCGGTGGGTCCCTTTGGCATGGTACCAAGGTCGGTCTCCGAGTAGGCGGTGCCGGCGATGTCGAGATGAATCCACGGGTAACTTTCCGTGAATTCCTTCAGGAACATCGCCGCCGTCACCGCGCCGGCGGCCCGCCCTCCACTGTTCTTGATGTCTGCCACGTCGGATTTGATGAGCTCCTTGTACTCATCCCATAGCGGCAACGACCAGCCCGGCTCGCCGGCGCGCTTGCCGGCCGCAATCACTTCGGCGATGAGGTCTTCGTCCTCGCTGAACACGCCCGTGGCGGTATGTCCGAGGGCGATCACGCACGCGCCGGTGAGAGTCGCGGCATCGACGACAACCGCCGGATCGAAGCGGCGCGCGTACGAGAGGACGTCGGCGAGAACCAGCCGACCCTCGGCGTCGGTGTTGATAATCTCGATGTATTTGCCGAGGTGGCTTCGCACCACGTCGCCCGGATTGACCGCTGTCCCGGACGGCATGTTCGTCGTCGAACCGATCAGCCCAACCACGTTCACGGGCAACTTCATCCGTCCCACGGCCTCGAGCGCGCCGAGCACGCCGGCCGCACCGCACATGTCGAATTTCATGTCCTCCATGGATTGGGCAGGCTTGATCGAAATGCCGCCGCTATCGAAGCAAAGGCCTTTTCCAACCAGCGTCACCGGCTTCTCGCCCGCCGGGCCGCCGCGATACTCGACCGCGATGAGCTTCGGATCCTGAGGTGTCCCCTGCGCCACAGCCAGGAACGACCCCATCCCTTCTGCCTCCATCTCGTCGCGGCCGAGGACCGTGATCGTCATTCCGTAACGATTCGCGATTTCGGTGGCCGTGGCGGCAAGAAACTCCGGTGTGCAGAGATTGCCGGGCATCATCGCAAGCGTGCGCGCGAGGGACTGGCCGGCACCGATGGCCTCACCGGTGGCGACGCCGCGTTTCGAGGCGTCGGTGTTGCTGGTGAGCAGCACTGCCTGTTCGAGCGGCCGCCGCCTCTCGCTCTCCGGCAGCGGCGTCTTCAGATTCCTGTATTCCCAGGCCCCCGCGATGAGACCCACGGTGACCGCCTCGGTGTCGCGCTCGTCGAGCTCGCCACTGTACCAGCCCATATCGCCCGCACCAAGCTTCATCGCCTGGCGCGCTGTAACCGCCGCGGAGCGACGAAACGCCCCAGGGCGATCGGCGACCTTTCCCATTCCGACAAGTACGACGCGACGCGGACCGCCCACCGGGCCGGTGAGGTGAAGCACCTCGTCGCGAGCTCCCCTGAAATCGAGCAGCTCGATCGATCGCTGGATCGCGCCCGCCATCGCTTGGTCGAGCTCTACGAGCGTTCCGGAAAGCTTCGGCTCGTCGGAAAACGCCACGCCCAGGAGTGAGCCGGTGAATTCGGCCGCGCTCCCTGCATTTATGGTGATCGAGAGCGGCATCTACTGGTTCATACCGGCGATCACGGCATCACCGAACGCCGACGTCGAGATTTCCGCTGCACCCGGCATTTGACGCGCGAGATCGTAGGTGACACGCCCGGACTTGATCGCGTTCTCGACGCCTGTAACAATGAGCTTCGCCGCCTCGTTCCATCCCATGTACTCGAACATCATGACGCCGGACAGGATCACGCTTCCCGGATTTATCTTGTTGAGGCCGGCGTACTTGGGTGCCGTTCCGTGGGTCGCTTCGAATACCGCGACGCCGTCGCCAACATTGCCCCCCGGCGCAATGCCGAGCCCGCCGACCTGAGCAGCCGCCGCGTCTGACAGATAGTCACCGTTCAGGTTGGGCGTCGCGATTACCGAGTACTCCGACGGGCGAAGCAGCATCTGCTGGAACATCGAGTCCGCGATGCGGTCGCGGATGATGACTGCATCGGCGCGCGCCTTCGTTCCGGCCTTCGCCAGATCGGCTTCGCTGACCGTGGAGTCGCCGAACCTGTCACGCGCTACCTCATACCCCCAGTCGCGGAAAGCACCTTCGGTGAACTTCATGATGTTGCCCTTGTGTACAAGCGTGACCGATTCGCGGCACTTCGTCAGCGCGTAACGGATCGCCATCTCCACGAGCCGCTTGGAGCCGAACTCCGACATCGGCTTGATGCCCAGCGCCGACTGTTCGCGGATCTCGCTGCCGAATTCTGTCTTCAGATATGCACGCAGCTTCTCCGCCTCTGGTGATCCGGCCTTCCACTCGATTCCGGCGTATACGTCTTCAGTGTTCTCGCGAAATATCACGACGTCCACCTTCTCGGGTTCCCTGACGGGGGCGCCCACGCCTTCGAAGTAGCGAACAGGTCGGATGCACGCGTAGAGATCCAGAACCTGACGGAGCGTTACGTTCAGCGAGCGGATGCCGCCGCCCACGGGTGTTGTGAGCGGTCCCTTGATTGAAACGCGAAACTCCTGCATTGCGTCCACGGTCTCCTGCGGGAGCCAGTCATTGAACTGCTTGAAGGCTTTCTCGCCGGCGAAAACCTCCATCCATTCGATGCCTCGCTCGCCCTCGTATGCCCTTTCGACGGCAGCATCGAACACCCGGACCGATGCGCTCCAGATGTCAGGGCCAGTGCCGTCGCCTTCGACAAACGGAATGATGGGACGGCTGGGTACGTTGAGCTTGCGGTCCGCGAAACTGATTGGTTCGCCATTCCGCGGAACGGTCGAGATTTTGTAGTCGGGCATTCTGGAAGGCACGAGGAAGGAGGCTGAAACGGTACAAACTAGGCCCGCTCTACCGTCGCAGCAACTTGAAACCGTCTGTTCACGACCGGGCTGTCGGCGCAGCCCCGCACCCACCGGATCACCATCGCCAATCTTCAACCCGTGCCTCGCGGCGTTAGCTACCGGGGGCACAAAACGCGGCGGCGAATGCCCTATGGCAATCGCCGCCGCGCGCTTCTCCGTGATCCAGACCTACAGTCAGTAATACTGTCGAACCAATCCGCTCCGCAGTCGGCGCGCTAATTATCCGCGAGCCGCTGAACAGAAATGTCGTCCCATCCCATGATTCCGGAATCGATGCCGGTAAACTCCGCACGCACGCTCGCTAAATCGAGCGCCGAAGCGCTGACGAACGGTTGGTCCTGGGCTCCCGCCACCGGCTGGCCGCCGATCGAAAGGGAGGTCGTCCTCGTGTTGAGGTTCACCAGTATCGTGAATCGCTGCGCCGCGTGGCGGATCCAGCCGCCAGCGGGAATGTTCCCGTTATAGGTGAGAAGATCCTGGCCCGACTGGCTCGAATACACCAGCCGCGCAATCTCGGCGCCGGTGCTCGAGCGGAGCACAAATGGTGCGCCCTTAAGCGTGGGACCATCCTGGAGCGACGACCATTCCACTCGATAGAGGCCGTCCGACGCCACGATCGACGCGCTTGAGGAGTTGAGCCCGCCCCACAGGTCCAGTCCGCCACAGGTGCTGCAGTTTCCGCCGCCCTGACTGAGCACAACCGGCGAGTTGGTCAGCGTCCCCAAAGACGCCTGCACGAGAATCGACCCCGGCGGCGTTGCCTCCGCCTTGAGCCAGGTGCCGACATTCGGAGCCTCGGGTGGCAACCCCGCCGTCGAAGAAAAATCGGCGCTGAACACGAGAAGGTCCACACCTCCGAACGGACTCAGGCCTCCGCCCGAGATTCCGCCAAGCCCGCCGTGTGCCGCATACGCGCGGCGGACGGTGAATGCAGATTTAACCAGCGATGCCAGTCTTCGCGCCGCGCCGCCGAGGCCGTCGCCCATCGAGCCCGTTGTCGACGTGCCATTGCAGAAGCTGAGCGAGGGATAGGCCGAGGGGGTCGGCTCGGTGATCTCGGTCTTGCCCGAAACGAGATGCGCGAGCGCCGGCATATTTCCGTGCAACGCCTCGTCGAGGGGCTGGCATATGCCGACTTGTACGTCGAAGCCAGGGCTCACAGCCGGGCTCGCCGAAAACTCGAAACACTTGCCGGTCTGTTCCAGATTCGTTCCTGTCAGGCAGTTGTCCGGCAGCGGATAGATCGAAAAGAGGTGGCCGATCGGGTCTGCCGTTGATTGCGGCGAATACTTGAGCGCGGCCTTCTGCGCTATCGAGACCTCCGCGGTCGTGGCCGTTGCCGGGATAACCTTCGCAGCTCCAGTTGACTCGAGCACGGTGGCCGGCAGGCCCGGCGCTGGATAGTCTACGTATGCGAAAACTGAGTTCCAGTGGCTGACCGTGCCTGCAGCGGGTGACGCGAAACCGGAAGGCGTCAAAGTCGTGCCGCCCGCCTCCTGGTCGATCGTGAACTGAACATAGGTGAGCATGGCTTCCTTCGCCTGCGCCAGGTTCCCCGCGCAGGCCGCGGTAACAACGCCCCACAGATTCTGGGCCGCCTTGAGCGTCGTGCGCTCGAAGAGCCCCTTCTGCTGGTCACTGATTGACCTGCCAAGCGACGCGCTGCATGCGCCGCCCGCGGGACGGGCAAATCGGACCGCCACGTCGGGCCCGGTGGCCGCAGGTGGAGAATCGTCCGCGCACGCTCCAGCAACCACAGCGATCAGCATCAATACCGCACCTCGGTTCAACCGCATGCCCGGCCTCCTGTTGAATTGTCCCCGTCAACCAGCGAATTCCCCTTAAAAAGGGGGCGTCCCCCTCCCTGCGACTCAGCCTGCGCCCGTCACAAGATCCCGAAATCTCCCATCCGCCTTAAGCGTTCTCCACCACCACGACTGGCTCTTGGCGAAATGATCGCGGTGAGCGGGATTCGTCGAGAGGTACTGGCGCAGCAGCCGGAACGCCTCGGCGGTGTCATCCGGAGTGGCAAATAGTGTCCGTACGAACGCTTCGAAAGTAATGAGGTTGCCCTCAGGGTCAACCTTTCCGTCCGCCCGTACGCTCACGAGCAGGCTGCGGGCACTGTCTTTCTGGCCAGCACGTGCCAGCGCCGCTGCAACGAGGATGGACGCCTCACGCCGCTCATAGTCCCACGTTTTCGGCTGGGAGACCGCCTTGAGCCTCTCGTAATCGCGCCATGCCTCCGCGATGTTCGGCGGCCGCGCGTCGGTCGTCAGCAGCCAAAGACGACACCGCACAAACAGCGGATTCGCCGGGAAGCGCCGCCCGCCTTCGTCGCACCATTTCAGTGCGTCGGGAAACTGCTCGAGATCGTATGAGGTCACATACAGTCGCCACAGCAGCGCATCGGTTCCCGTCAGATAAGCATCCTCTTCGTATGCCTTGCTGGCGGCGAGCTTTGCGCCAATGAAGTCGTCCTTCTGGTTATAGATCTGGCTGAGCTGGCTCCAAGCCTCGGCGCTGGTCGGCTCGATCTCGACTGCCGCCTTGAGATCCCTTTCGGCGGCGCTCAGAATCTCGGTCGCCTGACGCGGCGTTGTGTAAAGCGCGAATGCCCACTGTCGATACCGGAGCCTGCCGCGCATTGACAGCGCGGCAGCGCTACGATTGTCGCGCGCCAGAGCACGATCCGCGTGCGCGATCCCCTCCTCGAGAAGCGGCTTGGCCTCGATTGGTCCTCTGGCGGCGGCGGCACGCGAGAGGGAGACTCTCGCACGGTCGGCAATCGGTTCGACCCACCGACTGTCGAGTCTCTCCGCCTGAGCCAGCAGCGAGTCCGCGAGCAGGAAGCTCTTCCGGCTCGAGACACTATCACCCTGCCTGGCCTGCGATTCAGCGTCGCGCCTTACCTTGGCCGCGCGCTGAAGGGCCGTCCATGCTGCCACGTTCGACGTCCCTGACCTGGCGTCGCGCAGCTTGATCTCTTCGCCGACTCTCGCCCGGAGGAAGTTCGCAACTTCAGTCGCGAGCGCGTCACGCACTGCGAAGACATCTCCCTTGGACTGCTCGAAACTCTTCCGGTTGAGGTCGGCTCCCGTGTTACCGTCGACCAGGCGCACCGACACCCGAAGTTTGTCGCCCTCCTCCTCGATTGTGCCGCGGACGAGCGTTCCGGCACTGAGCTCGCGCGCGATGCTGTCAACGTCGGCTTCACCGCCGCGGTACTTTGAAACTCCGCCTCTGGACACGACGTCGAGAGCCTGCACCTGAGCCAGCCGGTCGATGAGGCTCTCAGTGAGCCCGTCGGCCATATACCCGAGCGTTCCGCCAGGGCTCACGTCGTCGAAGTAGAGCACGGCCACTCTGGCCGGGCTCATCCCGCCCGTATCCGCCGAGGCAGCCGACGGACGCCCCCAGACGCGCCAACCCAGGCCAGCCGCCGCGATTAGTACGAAAGCAGCCGCTATTCCGAACACTCGCTTGTTGCGCCATCGGGACACTGGAACGTCTACAAAGCGCGGAACGGCGCGGCGCTCGGCGGTGGTTCGCATCGTCGCTCTTCGATCCACCCGCCGCGTCGTCGTGTGGTAGTCGATGACGCACTCCTGAAGCTCCTGCGCGAACTCGCCGACCGACGCAAATCTGTCAGCCGGAGATTTCGCCAAGGCCCGTTGCACGATGTCCTCGACCTCATCGGGGATCGTGTTCCGAACTATTTGCATCGAGGGCACTGCAGCCATCGAATGGCGGGCCATCACGGCTTGCGCATTGGGGCCCGTGAACGGAGGCTGCCCCACCAGCATCTCATAGAGCACGCAGGCAAGGCTGTACAGGTCGCTGCGCCCGTCGATTTCCTTGTCAGCGAAGGCCTGCTCAGGGCTCATGTAGGTCGGGGTGCCAAGCGACATGCCGGTTTGCGTCAGCGCGCCTCCGGCGCTTCCCATGCTGCTCACGGCCCGCGCGATACCAAAATCCGCGACGATCGCGTGACCATCCTCGATGAGGATATTCTCCGGCTTGATGTCTCGATGGATGACCCCTTTACGGTGAGCGTAGTCGAGGGCGCTGGCCACTTCGCCGCAGATCTTCAGCGCCTGGTCAATCGCGAGCACCTGTTCGCGGTCGATGCGCTGCCTGAGTGATTCGCCCTCGATGAAGGGCATGACGTAATACAGCAGTCCCTGGGTCTCTCCCGAGTCGTAGAGCGCCAGGATGTGCGGATGGCTCAGGCTCGTGGCGATGTGGATTTCGCGGCGAAAACGCTCCGCGCCGAGGGCCACGGCGAGGTCTTCATGGAGGACCTTGATCGCAAGGCGGCGCTCGTGCTTGACGTCTCGAGCAAGGAACACGGTCGCCATGCCGCCCTTTCCAAGCTCGCGCTCGACGTCGTAGCGATCGCTAAGCCCGGCCTTCAACTGCTCGAGAAGCTCTGCCACTATAGAGGGTTCGGGGAATTGAACAGATGGAAAGAATACAATCCGGCCCACATTGCCGCCAGCAGAATCAGGCGTGCGAGAATTCGACGCGCGAGCACGGGCCGGGCGACCGCACAGACTGCCATTTAATCAGCCAGTGCGGTTCTTCGAAGCGCTATTTCTCACCAGGCCCCGCCCGTCTCCCCGCCAATATTCGCGGCGCTGAGTCGTGCTCGTGTCGCGACTTACGCGTTGTCCGCCGCGTCGAGGCGCAGCCTCGCAACCGGCTCGGAGGCAACGGTCGCTGGCGCGCGCACCGGACCGCGCGCTGGGTGGGCTGGCGCGACGGGCCGCTTGGGACGCGATCTGTCGCCGATTCCCCGCACTCTGCCGGGCAGGTCAGATCTTACCCACGCTACCGCGTCCTCGAGCAGTGTGTACATGACTGGAACGACAAAAAGGGTGAGTAACGTCGATGTGATGAGCCCGCCTATGACCGCTCGCGCCATCGGGGCACGCTGCTCGGCCCCTTCGCCGATGGCCATCGCGAGCGGCATCATTCCGAAAATCATCGCGACCGTTGTCATGATGATCGGGCGCAGACGAATTCTGCCTGCGGTGAGGAGCGCTTCCGCGCGCGCCATTCCGGCGGCGCGCTGCTGGTTCGCAAAATCCACGAGCAGAATTCCGTTCTTCGTCACCAGGCCCATCAGCATGATGATGCCGATCATGGTCATGACGTTGATGTTGCCGCCGGTGAGCAGCAGGGCTAGCGCGACTCCAATGAAGCTGAGGGGAAGCGCGAGCATGATCGCCGCCGGCTGGAAGAAAGAGCCGAACAGGGAGGCGAGGTGTCCGAAAGGTCACCATTATTTACAGGTTCGTAACACCTATCGTGATGCGCAACGCGCGATATAATGACACAATCTGGAACTGAGGAGCGAGCAATTTCGCCGCCCTCGCCCGCGGGGAAAGAATGCACCCCCGAAAACGCCCGAGACACTCCAAACCAGCTTCCGTTTCATCTGTTTTCTCTGGCTCGCGAAATGCATAAGGTGGATCCTCAGACCAGGCACGCATGTCTGGGCAGATCCGAAGGTGGAGCTTTTTCTCTCATCACATCGTCGTGCCTTTCCAGGCAACGGAGGTACCACCGCATGAACCCGCTCAGCCGCCGCTCGCTTGCAGTGACTTCGACTCTCGCGACGCTCATGTTCAGCGCCTGCGACAAGGGTTTGGTCACCGCACCTGAACCGCAATCCGCACTTCCGGAAGCCGGGCCCCGACTCGCCGAAGTCTTGCCCGCAGTTCCTGCTTCCACCCCGTACCCGGGCACTCAGCAGGCGGGCCGCGCCGTGGTCTGCAAGCATGAGTCGAGTCCCGCTGGAACCTACACGTTTAACATCGCTGTCTCTGGAAGCGTGACCGGCGATCAGCACACCTCGACCGCTACGCTCCAGCCGGGCCAGTGTGCGATCGTCTTCAACCGCACTACAGCAACCACCGCACCACCGGCTACCGTCACGGTGAATGAAGTTGTGCCCGCCGGCGCGACTTACCAGGTAAGCAACGTGAGTGCCGTCGGAACATCCGGCGCGGCGAGCACCGCCACGCACGGCACGGTGACACCCAATTGGTTTCATGGCGGCGTGATAACGTTCACGAACGTAGTCTCAGCTACGCCCAATTTCGGACTTGGCTCGGCGCCCTATCCTGGCACCGAGACGCCCGGCCAGGCCAAAGTTTGCAAGCATGCTGCGAGCCCTGCGGGCCTATACACCTTCAACATCTCCGCCGCAGGCACAATCGCCGGCGACCAGGTTGCTTCGACGATAAGCATAGGGCCTGGCCAGTGCGCGATCGTGTTCATCCGCACCACTGCCAACACGAGTCTCGCCACGCTGACGGTTACTGAAGTCGTGCCTGCCGGCATGGCAGTCACGTCAATCGTCAAGATTCAGTTCGGCGTTACGACGACGTTGCTGGGTGTCTCAAGCGCAACCATTTCCGAGAACTTTTTCCATGGCGGCGTACTGACGTTCACCAACGCGCTGGTATGCGTGCCGCTACCGTTCCATCCCTGCCCTTCTCCGACAGGTGGCCTTGGATCATAGCCTTCCGCCAACCGGAACTGGCCTTCGTCGCCGAACGCTCGCCCGAATCAGCAGCTTCGAGGCTGATCGGGCTTCGCGGACGTAGGGCGCGATAGAAGAGGGGGCTCTCGGTCGGAGGCCCCTCTTCTCTTGTTTTCGCAGGCATTGCGTGTGAAACAGTTCAGCTTCACCGCGCCTGACAGATACCGGGACGACATCCTGAAGGCGGCGCGCAAATAACAATCTGGTTCCCGCCCTATTCACCGCTGAGGTCGAACCTCCAGACGTTTCACGTCAGTCAGCGATTCGAGAGCCAAGCTCCGCCGCAATCCGAGCTCTGTTTGCTCTCACCGCGCCACGTTGCCGATCCACGCATCGCCGCGATAGTCGCTCGTTACGACGAGAACTCGGTTCATATCCTCCGACACGAGGAAGGTCGCAACGGGTCGGGCTGGGCTGCCTATTCGCTGGACCCGTCCTCCGATGCGCGTCCGATAGAACGTCGAAGTTTCCATCGTGTCGAAAATCCTGATCAGGAGCGATGCATCTTGCAGCCAGAACAGGTCCGCATACTCGGCGAACGTGGTCCAGAGTTGAGTGAAGCGACCATCGGCCAACGAAAGCACGCCAATCCCAATTGAGTCTCCAGAAGCGTTCGTACCAGCGAAGGCGATAAAGCGTCCCTCCGGCGACGCCCTCATCCGAAAAGCGCGGGCATACCAGCGAGGAATCTCAATTTGTTTTGCCGTGGCTCACCATCGCGCTGCACGTTGATCGTGCGACCACCCAGCGGGATCCACGCCCATCCTAACCCATGGATCCTCGAGGGACTCGTGACGCTCGAGTCAGGTATCGAGAGAACACCGCTTTGCCGCCGGGTTCGATAGTCCAGCAGCGATAGCCGGACTCCCGACGCATTTACATCTCTTATGCCCAGCGTGGTTGAATCAACGAACCACGCAGCGTGATGCCGTCCCGGAACACTGGTCTCCGCCCCCCTCCGAATGGCATCACTGAAAGCTGCGAGGTGCCCTCCTCCGGACTTATGTCGCGCCCGAGGAGCATCGCACTTCCGTCAGGTGATAGACTGAGAATGAAGTTGCTCGTCAAGCGCATAAAACGCTCGTCCTCGGAAAATCTTCCGGTGAGCAGATCGACGAAGCTAAGCGCATAGAAATCATGCTGGACCGTCTGGTCCTCGAACACAAGCGCGCTTCCGTCGGCTGTTACGCTGATTGCCGTCGGTTTTCCCATGTAAACTGTGTCGCCCCGCTCGGCTAATTGTCCCGTACGCACGTCGAAGGGAATGCGAACCACGGCGCCCTGATTCGTCATTCGCGAAACGGTCGAGATAAAGAGAGCATCAGAGCTCGCCGCCCCCCAAGGGACGTCAGGACCTTGGGAAAACCGTATTGACGAGTAGTGCTTGCCGCTACGGTCGGATGAGATCCACTCGGTAGTCCGATCGACAGTGAGTGCGTAGACAAGGCGCCGGGAGTTTGGAACTGATACCAAGCGCGTGATCACGCCTGTGGGGCCTGCTACGCGAATACTATCGATCGGCACGCCATCCAGGCCACTGACGAGAATCCAGGAGGTGGCGGAGGGAACACTTCCCCGAACCAGCAGCAGAGAATCACCTCCCGCCCAGAACGCAGCCGGCCCATTTGTTCCCAGCTGCCGCGCCGGACCGCCCAGCGTCGACACCAGAAACCAGCTGAAAACACCTTTTGTGGATCCGAGGAATAGAATATTTCGCTGGTCGGGGCTCACCTCCAAACTATATAGCGCGGTAGCACCCTCGAGCAGCCGACGCGACGATCCACCAGCGATGTCCTTCATCTCGATCCCGTATCGGCACCCTCCCGTTCCGCAGTCGGTAACCACGTAGGCGATCATTCTGCCATCGTCCGATACATCAGGCAGCCTCACACGGCCATTGTTTGTGATCTGAGTTCGATCGCGAAGCGCAACTATCGAAGGCGCTAACGGGTCGGATTTGCCTTGAGTGAGCCACACGCTCGTGCCAATCACCGCTACCGCACTAACCGCTATTGCCAACATCATATTTCTGGATGCGGAGAGTGGGCTCTGACGCTCGCGGGCGCCCGCAGACAGCGCTCGCGCAAACTCGCCCGCAGAGCCGAATCGGTCAGCCGGTGTCTTCGCCAGAGCCTTCGCTGTCGCCTGCTCCATCGCGAGTGGAATCGTCTCTCTCACGACCCGGAGCTTGATCGGGTTTTGCGTGAGCAGCTTCGCGATGATCGCCTGCGCGGAAGGACCAGTCACCGGCGGCTCCCCCGCCATCATCTCGTAGAACACCGCGGCAAGAGAATACACATCGCTCCGGCGATCGACCCCACGGTCGCCCATCGCCTGCTCGGGACTCATGTACTTCGGAGTGCCTAGTGGCAATCCCATTTCCGTCAGGCGGTCACCGCCGCCTTCCTTGACCGCGAGCGCGATACCGAAATCGGCGAGCACGGCCTCACCCTGGTGCAGCAGGATGTTCTCGGGCTTGACGTCGCGGTGCACCACTCCCTGACCGTGCGCGCAATCGAGGGCGCTCGCCACCTGCGTGATAATCGAGAGCGCATCCTGCACCTCGAGCTGGTTCTCCCTTTCCAGCTTCGCTCTCAGCGACTCTCCCCGAACGTAGGGCAGCACATAGTAAAGAATGCCATCGGCCGATCCTGAATCGATCAGCGTCAGGATGTGGGGATGGTCTAGCTTTGCCGCGATGCGAACTTCGGAGAGAAACCGCTCAGTGCCGATCACTGCGCTCAAATCGGCGCGGAGCACCTTCAACGCGACTTCGCGGTCGTGCTTCAGATCGCGAGCGAGGTACACCGTAGCCATCCCGCCGACACCGATCTGTCGTTCTATCTGATACCGGCCTGCCATCGATGTACGGAGCCTATCGAGAACACTCAAAGGCGAACTCCGGGTGTTGATGCCGCTGCGCAGGTCGTGGGGAGCGCGTGCTTAACATACGGTGGTTGCAGTTATCAGTCACGCTTTGACGCGGTATGACAGACTACCGAGCTGATACCCCTTCATTCCCTCACTCCGTCGGCAGGACGCGTCATGCACGCGACGATAGCAGAACCATGCACTATCCGCGGCATTTCAGACTGAAAGCGACAGTTCTCCCCGCCAGCGCGTGTCGATGGTCGCACTGGGTTCGTGAAAGGCTATTGCCCTAGCATAAACCGAGCGCCTGGCCTCGCTGGTTCGCTAACGCTCTTCAGGATCTCAAGGGGATACTGCTGGAGGATCTCCCGGCAGAGCAAGCGGGCACTCGAGGAGCCGCTGGCATAGACCAAACAGCGATCGAGGCCTTGTTACGGCTATCTTGAATCGTGTAAGGCATTGCCGTGCAACCAGTACCCGGGACGAGACTCGAACTCGTAAGGCCCAAAAGCCGGGGGATTTTGAGTCCCTCTCAAGCCTTCGCACACCGCCGCGCCATTGCTGGAACTACCTGCACGACGCGGACTTGTGCGTTTGCGGTTCCGCATCGCTTCGCACCATTCCGCACCGTTTCGCCCATCGATATGACCAAAGTATGTCCAGCCGTCAGTCATCTACTTCGCTATGAAGAGCGGAGCTAGTTGCTCTTCCACGAGCGCGCGCAGATGCTCAGGCACCATGTGCGTGTAAGCCATAGTCGTCGCGAGATCTGCGTGACCGAGGGCTTCCTTCACGTGCACGACGTTCTTGCCCTCAGCGAGCCATGTCGTCACGCGACGGTGACGCAAATCGTGGCGACGGAATCCTGCCGGCACCTTAGCCGTGGCGGCCGCATTCTCGAATGAACGCCGGATGGAGCGAATTTGTTGCCCGGCGATCGCGCTCCTGGTGGTGATCACGTGGTGGAATACGAAAGGAGAGCGGCCGGTATCATAGACCGCCATCCGGAACGTTGCTGCGTGCTCCTGTAGGGCTGCCCTGAGCCGTGACGTCAGCGGAATGAACCGAGACTTACCGCTCTTCGTCCTTCGCCCTGGCGCGCTCTTGACGTGCAGGAACCCCGTCGCGAGGTCCACATCCTCCCATCGCAGCTGCAGCGCCTCGCTATCAGCCCGAACGCCCGTCTCTGCCAGCAGCAGGATGTACAGACTGAGCATCGGGTTGGCCTCTGCCGCTTTCAGGAGCGCTTCCAGCTCGCCGCTCGAGAGAATAGGGGTGTCGCGCTTGTCCGCCTTCGGCGCCGTCACCCGCGCACACGGGTTGGCCTCGAGGAAGTCCTTGTCAACAGCGTAGTTGAAGAGCCGGTGCAGGACGCGCCGATCGCGCGCAACGGTGTGCGCGCTGACGCCGGCCGCGAGCGCGTCCGTTCCCGCGGTGAGACCGCCGAAGCGGATCGATCGTCGCCACTGAATGAAAGTCTTCACGACCCCGCGCTGAATGTCGCGCACGAAGGGATCGCCGAGCTTGTCGACGAAGAACACCTTGAACGCCCCGAGGCTGCTCCGGTAGGATTGCACGGCGCCAGCTGAGAGTCCGGGGAGCTCGTATGTCTTGAAATCTTCGATCAGGGCGGAAAAACGAATCGGAGCCGGCAAGCCGGCCTCGGCACGACCATGATCACGCGACAACTCTGCGTGCTTTACTGTCGCGAAGTTCTGCGCTTCGACCTTCGTGCCGGGCACCGTGAAGGAGTGATAAGTACCCCCGACGCAGAGGCGAACGCGCCAGGTAGCTGCTCGCTTCGTGATGCTGCCTGGGTAAGACTTCGTTCTCTTCCGTGGCATAGTCACATCCCTTTTCGTGAACGTGGAGTGTTGCTTCGTTGCTTCGAGCCCTTCGGACGTGCCCTGCTGCGCCTGGGTATGCATTCGACCATCTCCTGCCCGGCGCCGAGAGTCATGTCGGGCTGTTGCCTGCGTTGCTCCGCTTCGATCGCGAGAAGCACCGGGACCATCGCCGTTATGTAGTCGCCGAGCGTGTCGCCCTCCATCCGGTTTGGATCTACACGAAACACGTCGAGAGGACCCTTTAGAGCCGCGCCAATATCACGCTCGATGTGCGGATCGATATACGAGCTTCCTGGAAGGTCTCCGCGTGGGTCACGCATCCCAAGCAGGTCTCGAACGTTATAAGTACCGCCGAGCACGAGGCGGAGTCGTACCTCGCCAAGAGGTGCGACCCAGTGCGGGATGAGCGATTCCGGTGAACGCCACCATTGGACGTCTTCGGTGGATTGCGGTACCCGCATGAACTGGAAAATGGTGTGTAACAGGCGCGCGGCACTTTCACGCTTCCAGTCTGCCCCTCGAGGGGCCGCGCCGGACGAAACCGCCGCTGCTTCGGCATGTGCGGGGGTCGGATGCCCGATCTCGAACGCCAGCCATTCAGGATTCAACTCGAGAACCTGAGCGGCCGCAGACGTGAATTCTGAGGGGGGTGTAGCGCCGGCCAGGTAGCGATGGATCATGGCGCGCGTGCTTCCCTTGGGCCGCGGCCGGCGCTTTAACATTTCTGCGGCAAACGAACGAATGCTCATCGTTTTGTCCGGCCCGTCGCCCACATACATGCCGAGCCGCTCGCCGATCGTCCTGTCCACCATAGCTGCCTCCGGTATGGACTACGATAGTATACACGTTGACGACGCCGGTTGCAAGGTATACCATGTTAGCCATGCGGTCTACTACGCGACTCGAAGTGCTTTCGGCCAAGATTGCGCCATCCGAGCGGGCCATCGTCGACGCTGTCGCGCGGCTCGAACGCGGATCGACGTCAGCCACGGTTCGGAGACTTCTCATTGACGCAGCCCGCGAGCGGCTCTGTGAGCTGACCAGCGGGGGCGTTGGCTCGCTGGATGATGCGAGAGCAGAACATCCTATGCGTGCTGGGGGGAATCCGGCAGCCCGCAGGCGCATAAACCTCAGAAATGCAAAGAGCCGCCAAGCTGGGGAGCGGGGCGACTCGATGCAACAGGCACTCAATGACAAGATACTCATCGCGTCGCTCGACTAGCAACAGCAAGCATCTCCAGACCGCCGAAGAGCAACGACGTGACCGGGAGATTGATTCGCTTGTCACGCCCCTGGTGCTGGATTTTTGTCGGCGTAGGCCAGGGAAAGCGCTCGCGGTGCTCCGATCGCTGAAAGCGCTTGCAGCCGCGAGATCCGCCCTCCTCAGCCGGCGACGATGCGCGCAGCCACGCTCCGCGTGACGAGTCTCGAGCTGCCGCGGGACCGGACTCGGCGCAAATTGGCTGCGTCAGCGGATGGCGTTGCGGACTACGCGCCGATCCACTCCGACGATGCTGAGCAGGCGGTGCTTTGCGCTGTGCTGATGGATGACTCTGCAATGGTGGAAGCGTTCGAGATCCTCGATGACTCCATGTTTTTCCGCGAGGCAAACCGGAAGGTTTTCCGTGCGATGCTGGCTCTCAACGCGCGCGGCGACGCGATCGATCCGCTAACGCTGACTGAAGAGCTGGCCCGACACGGCGAGCTCGAGGCGGTCGGCGGCAAGGATTACATCTGCTCGTGGAGCGACGCGGTCCCGTCAGCTGCAAACGTCGAGTATCACGCCAAGATCGTCCGCGAAAAAGCGCAGCGCCAGCGCCTCCGTCACCTTGGTGAGCAGCTCGTCCGCGAGAGCGGTGAGGCGATTTCCCCCGGAGACGCGCTCTCAGCTTATCGCGAGGTGTTCGCCTCCCTGAGTTTCGACGCGCGGGTGACGGATAACTCTTCCGTCTTTCTTTCCCTTGCGACTCTCCTGAATCGTCCCGAGCTCCTGGTTCCGCCCTCGCCGGTCGTTCCGAGACTCGGCTACAGAGGGCGCGCGACCATCATTGCGGCACCCGACAAATCCGGAAAGTCCACAATGCTCGCGACGGCTGCAGCTGAAATATCGAAGCGCGGCCATTTCCTGGGCGCGCCGGTTGGAGCGCCGACGCGGCGAGTGATATGGGGCGGGCTTGAGGAGGCGCTCGGAGATGCGGTGCGACGGTTTTATGAATTCGGCGCCGTCGCGGACAATATCCACCTTGTCGTTCTCAAGCGCCCGACCCTCCTCGAGCACATCCGAGCAAAGCAAATCGAGGCGCCTGTCGACCTCGTTATCGTGGACTCCCTCACCGAATACGCGCGAGTCCTCGGGAAGGTACCGGACGACAGTGACACGAGCGGATGGTCCGCCGTCGTGCGGCCGTTGATCGAGCTGACCAGAGAGTTTCCGGACCTGAGCTTGATCGTCGCGCACCACCCGCGGAGAAGTGACGGCGAATACCGCGGGGCAACGGAAATAGCGGCCGCCTTCGATTGCCTCCTCGAAATGCGCAAACCGAAGGAAGGCGAAGACCCGACGATCCGTCACATAACCGGAAGGGCTCGCTGGCCGGTCGCCGCATTCGACGTCCGACTCCGAGACGGCCGGTACGAGCTCGCCGGCGGGGGCGAACTGTCACTCGACGCGCGGATCCTCATTCAGATCGAACAACATCGCGGGATTTCCCTCGCTGAACTAAGACGCCTTGTCGGCGGTCGCGGAACCGCGGTCGATGACGCTCTCGCCGGCCTCGTTCGTCGCGGCGCCGTGCTCGATCTCGGAGTCGGCGGGAAGCACGCCTACCATCCGGCGGGGACAGAACCGCCCACACTCGGGCTCCTCCCGTGACCCCGCGGATTCACCAGTTATCAGCTTGTCCCGGACCTTGTCCCGCTGACTTTGCCGGTGCCTTGTCCCGAGCGTCCGTTAATGGCTTGTCCCGCCCTGTCCGCTACCTGTCCCGCGACCTTAACTATGGACAAGCCCATACCTTGTCCCGTCTCCCCATCCCCTGTAAGGGGTGGGGACGGACAGGTGCGAGGTTGAGAGGGGGGGTGCCCGCCCCTGCTTGGCCGCCGTTTCTCACTTTGTGCGCCCGGGCTTCGCAGAAATGTGATGCAACACGCCGCGCATCATCGCTTAGCGAGGTAGTCGCAGGGGATTCACAATCCGCTGTGCACCGCCAAGCCATTGCGCTGCAACGCTTTCCCGGTGCCTGGTCATATCGTGGTCATATCCGCTCGCATGTGGGGGCCTCATGACCGTCGCTGATCGTCTTCGCGCGATCGTCGGATCGCTCCCGGAAGGCGCCGCCGTCACCCTTCCCGGCGACGCTCTGCGCGCGTGGCTCGAGGCCGAGTCCGTCGCGCCGCCGGCCCCGGCTGTGATTGAGGCCGAGCCTTCGACTTGGCGCGAGCGGCTGTGGACGTGTCCTCCCGAGACCCGCCTCGGTGTGCACGAGCTGGCAGAGGCGCTCGACCGATCAGCCGATTTCGTGTATCGCGCCGTCGACGCGAAGTGGAGCGCGAAGCGCGGCCGGGATCCACTGCCCTGCTCGCGGCTCGACGGCGTGCTTGTCTTCACTGCCGGCGCAATCCGGCGTTGGCTCGAGGCTTCCGCCGTGATCGTCAATCCTGAACCGCGTCACGTGCAGCTGCACACAAGGATTCGCGCATGACGGCCGACTTCGAACGGCTGGCCCGCGCGATACACCTTGACGTTGAGACAATCGCCAACGGAGACGGCTGGATCGTCACTGGTGGCAGCGGTTCGCATCTCGTGAGCGGGTCCGCCTGCGACTGTATCGATTTCGGCGTGCGAGGTACCCCGTGTAAGCACGTGCTCGCGGTGGCGCTTCGACGCGGAGATCCCGACGTCCTCGAGACTCTTCGCCTCTTAGTGCCGCTCCCAAGGCGACGGCGCAGCCCGAGCGACGCATGATGCCTTCCATCGTCGCCTTTGATCTCTCGCTGACGGGTACCGGCTGGGCCGATAGTTCGGGCTGCGGTGTGCTTGCCCCGCCGTCCAACGTCAACCGCGGTATCCCTCGGCTGCAGTGGATCCGTGCAGGGGTCCTCGAACGCGCAGCGGGCGCTGCGTTGGTGGTGTGCGAAGGATACAGCTTCGCCTCGCGCGGACGCGCC
>JACCRF010000013.1 GCA_013813715.1 Gemmatimonadaceae bacterium
GGCGCGTCCGCGCGAGGCGAAGCTGTATCCTTCGCACACCACCAACGCAGCGCCCGCTGCGCGTTCGAGGACCCCTGCACGGATCCACTGCAGCCGAGGGATACCGCGGTTGACGTTGGACGGCGGGACAAGCACACCGCAGCCCGAACTATCGGCCCAGCCGGTACCCGTCAGCGAGAGATCAAAGGCGACGATGGAAGGCATCATGCGTCGCTCGGGCCGTCTGTAATGCGGCCAAAGGTGTCGTTGCTACTCAGCAGAGCCTCGCTGCGTAGTTGCAGGCACAAAGCCGTCTGCTTTAGCTGACGGTACATTACCCCGCCTTCCGCTGCTTCTGGAGCCACGCGAGCACGTCATCACGCGAGTATCGCTTGGTCTTCCGGCCCAGGTCCACGCATGGCACCCCGAGACGCTCAACCTGCCTGGGCTTCACCTGTAGCCAAAACGCGACCTGATCGCTCGTCAATAAGATCGAGGTATCAGTCGGCAATGCGACAACCTTCGGACGTTTGGGGCTCTTCATGGGTACGCCGTCCACTGGTATGCAAAACCGCTGCGCCTTCGTAACCCCTTGTCATCAGCGATGTTACAACCCGCTTTGCCGCTCACTTTGCCCCTGACGCTCGCGCAGTGAGGACGCCGCGCCACCGCTTCCCACTGATTCACTACAGCGATGAGCTCACGAGATAACAGCACATCTTCGTGGTGAGTGCTTGCACAAAACGAGAAGATGCGGCCAGACAGGGCTCGACTGCCCCCGCAATAATGCGTGACATACCTACCTTGTTCTTTGGTAGGTGTCACGCATAGCTCCGTGACAGATAACGTGACAGACTCTCGCACCCGTCTAGAGGGTAAGCGTGACAGGGTAGTGCTTATGCGTGACGCGATAAGTGACACTTTCGGCGTTTTCTGATTTCTTGTCATTGTGACAGGCTTCACTGGTGCACCAGACGCCAAGTTGAGTTTCTCGTGCTGCTCGTTCTCTTGGCTAGCAGATCCTTTTTCATTCGCCCGAGCGCCTGCCGGAGCCTTGCCTTGGTCCGGTCGATGACGGCGGGAGTTACTTCCTCGAACGACTCGGCGAGCTCTTCGGCCAAGTCCTCGACGGTTCGCTCGCCTCCGCGAAGGGCCGTAAGCAGCCAGTCCCGCGTATTGAGCTCATCATCGGACCGCTCGACGCGTCGGAGCGTATTCCCCTCATAGGTGAACTGAAGCAGCAGGGCCGGGATATGTCCGCGTTCATTCCTCTTTCGCGGCCTCCATCGCACCCGGTGCCCGTCGCCTTCGGCAGGCGTGCCAAGCCATGTAAGGCGCATGGCGTTGACCCAGGAGACGGAACCGTAGGGTTCGCCTTCCGGTGTCGCTCGGGATGTGTGCCCGGTCGATACGGAAGGGATGCCTAGCCGGTCCAGGGCAGACACATAGAGGTAGGGGGCCTGAGCGTCGGACTTAAGCCTCTCTTCTCCTATGTTCATCCCGGCGAGAATCGAATCCACGAATAGAACGTCCGCGCCTGCCGCCGCGGCGATCTTCCCTAAGTGCGGAATGACTTCCCAAAGAGGTTCGCCCATGAGTGACGGCGGCAGCTCCTTCGGTTGTCGGTACACAATGCGGGAGCGGTCAATGCCGAGTCCCGATGTACGCCGCGCCCATTCCTTTGGCCGGTTCTCCGGGTCATAGATCATCGGCCGCATCCCTGCGCTAATGAACTCGCCTGCGAGGTATGCGAGCGTCGATCCTTTGCCGACGCCGCCTGCGGCATAAATGAGGTTTGGGCCGTCCGGCTCGAGCATTCCCAGGTGAAGGTCGCCGGGCGGGGTGTCATCAATATCGGCGAGCGTCCGGTAGGCTAGCGTCTGATCGACAACTTCCGGTGCGATTGACGGGACAGGATCCGGCACCGAGTGATAGAGCCTGCGGATCGTGCGAGCGGGTGCAGCGTCGAGCTCAGCTAGCGCCTCCATCGCCTCATCCAGCTGATTGAATGGGGGCGCAGTCATGCGACCGACTTGGCGCATCCCAACTGCCGCTTTGCGCCCACTCGAGCGCGACGGGCCTTATCCCGTAGCACATGATCGGGTAGCGGTGGCGTGTTCATCGCGTTCCACTCCCGCAGATAGGCTAAAACCTCATCATCGCTCAGCCCGAAATCATTACCGAGCCATACAGCGACGCGCCGACAGGTATTGTCCCGATCGCCCTCACCTCTGCAGCCAACTTTGGCGAGGTATGCGCGGATTCTGCGCGAGTCGTCGGCAGTGTTTCCGCTTGGAGTCGTGAGGACTCTCACCGGTGGCGGTGCGGGCTTCCTCATACAGAGTTGCACGAAATCCCGCGGCCGGTATCTGGCATCTGATCGGTAGATAGTCTTCACCGGGACCGGCTTGCCCGTCTTCCAGTTGAGGGTGCCGGCGGGCCGAAGTATGCGGGCAAGGTCGGAAGTGTTGTCGAGCCTCCAACCATGCTCCGCGCCTTTCGCGATTATTCCAGCCTGGACGCGAGCGTTGAGCACTTCTGCATTCCGTCGATCCGTCTCTGATGCGAATACTTGCAGCGTCTCGTAACACCAATGAACCTGGAAGCCGCCCCCCGACTCGATAACCTGCGTTGGCTCCACACCCAGCGACTGGATGAATCCGATCGCCTCATCCCGCGTCGGTAAGTCATGCTGGCTGTGGTTCGGACCTCGAACGTCGAGATCAAGCCATTGGCCCGGCGTCGCAACGGTGTCTTCCGCTTTGCCCCGGCCTGACGATGGGGGCGCCTTTAACAGACAGACTCCCAGATACACATCTCCGAGAGCCGCCATGCCTGCAATCATGTCCGGCGTCTCGCCGAAGAGTTCATCACCGGCGACTGTGCGAGTTTCCCGCTTTGGTAGTGAAAAGACTGCGAGATAGCCGGGTGCGTCTCCACCGTCCGCACCGTACAGCGTCCGCAGGTAGTCAGCGACGGCCACACGGTCAGTCATTCCCAGTCCGCCGGCCACGGTCGGTCCTCGCCGAAGTGCGACCACAGCCAGGATGCCACCGCGCCAAATCTCTCCGGCGAGTGCAAGCGCGAGGTAGGTAACCAGGCGCGCGATCACGTTAGGCAGCAGAGTGAGGGGCCCGTGCGGCACTCTGTGTCGCCATGCGATCAACATCGGTCGACAGCACATACCACCGACCGGCGAGCTGCCGACCGCGTAGCTCGCCCTCGAGCATGAGCGCCCGCGCCTTGTGATAGTTAACACGCAGTCGCAGCGCGGCGATGGTCAGCGGTAACTCGTCCGCCTTCGGCTTCTCGGCCATAAAAGCACCCCCCAGGTTGAAGCCTGAACGATTGTTTTTGGGTAAGTGTTGCGCATCTGGGGCAATGTGTATATTTAAGGCTAGGTGACCTAACTTTCTACTGGGGCAGTATGGCGAAGGCGGACGAACACGTAGCACGGGAGCGGGTCGCAAAGGCCATTCGCGAGTATGCCACGCGAGCGGGTCGATCCCTCAACCAAGTCGCGAAGGAACTCGACATACCGCGCGCGACGCTCGACACGCACGTCGGATCGTCGCGTCGGCCGATTGCGGCGAACATTCCACGCGGTTCAACACTGCAAGCGATCGCCCGGAAAACCGGATACTCGCTCGACTATCTCTTCGGGTTCGACGTGCCCGAACTGCGGGACCAAACTCGCACCGTCGCTGCGCTTGACGAAGACATCGCAGCGCACGTCAAGCGGGCAATCGTCGCGCAGATAGGACCACCACAGACCATGTTGGGCGAACGCCACGAGTGGGTCGTGGTCGGTCGGTATGCGCTCCAGTGGGTGGTCGACCACGCGATCGAGCAGGCGAGGGCCGTCACAGAGCCGACCGTGCAGCGCACGATCGTCTACGACGTCATCACGAAGGACGAGCCACCGGCCGAAAGTCCAGCCAAGAGGAGGAAACGATGAGGGGACAGGGAAGGGTGTTCCGGCCGATAATCGACGGCAAGCAAATTCAAGTGTGGCATCTCGACTACGGAATCCGCGGCCGGCGATACCGCGAATCGAGCCACACCACGAGCAAGCGCGACGCGATGAATCAGTTGCGGGAGAGAATCGGCAACAGGAAGGACGGCAAGATCGTCGGGCAGCCCGACAAAGTTACGCTGGCAGAGTTGAAGGCCGGACTCGAGAAGCACTACAGCCACGAAGACAACGCGTCATGGAAGCGCGCAGCGCAGGCATTCATCCACCTGGAGAAGTTCTTTGATCCCGACTGCAAGGCCATTGCGATTACGAAGGCAATGGTAAGCGAATATCAGCACTCACGGCTCGCGGCCGGCGCTGCCCGCAACACGATTCGTTATGAGGTAGGAGTGCTCTCCGCAGCGTTTGGCGTTGCGGTGGAGCTCGACAAGCTCACCGTGAAACCCGCGTTCAAGCAGATCGAAGGCGGCGCGGTGCGGACCGGATTCTTTGAGCCCGGCGAGTTTGCGGCGCTTGTACTCGAGCTGCCGTCCGATTTGGCGGGTCTCGTTCGCTTCCTCTACATGACGGGATGGAGAAGGGGCGAAGGCGCAGGGCTCCAATGGGCGCAGGTCGATTGGAACGATGAAGCGTTTCCCGGCCAGCACTACGAGCCGGTTCCAGGTCCGAACGCTTGCATTCGCATAAGTGGAGCACAGACCAAAGGCGGCGACTCGCGGACGTTCCCCTTCGCGCCGGCCCTCAGCGATCTCCTGCTTGCCCGCTGGCGCGTCCGTGACGGGCTCCGCGTGTTTCACCGGCATGGGAAGGCAATCGGCGATTTCCGAAAGGCATGGGCGAAAGCCTGCACGACGGCCGGTCTCGGGGGTAAGCTCGTCCACGATCTTCGCCGCACGGCAGCTCGTGACTTCCGCCGCGCCGGTGTGTCAGAGGGAGTCATCATGCAATTGTGTGGCTGGTCCACCCGCGATATGTTCGACCGCTACAACATCACCAACGCGGACGATCGCAAACGCGGCGTGATGAGTCGATTCGGCGGAAGCGAAGGACAAAGTAACGGCAAAGTTTCCGCGGATTTGCAGGAGGTCAGTTAGCTAAGTCGTTTAAAATCAACGTTGCCCCCGTAGCTCAGGTGGATAGAGCAGCGGTTTCCTAAACCGTTGGCCGGGTGTTCGAGTCACCCCGGGGGCACTTATTGGTACCTCTTGGTACCTCGCCAGACTCGGCGCTCGTTGCGTCGGCTCGCGCTACGGGCGAGTGCTTTTTTTGTCGGCCTCCCAGTCGAACGGACGCACCACGAGTCATTCGCGTGAGTTGAGCCTTCACGCACGTCCGGGTATCTTGAATCATTGCGGATACCCATGTTCCACCCGATTCGCCACTCCCATCGATCGACATTTCTCAATGACAACGCCACGTTCCCGGATCCATCCGGCATCCGACAATCGCCTTGAGTCTGTGACCGACTGGTTCCAACTCAACGACAAAAAGGTCGTCTGGACGTCGATAGCCCTCATCGTCGTTGTCGCCGCCGGATGGTTCTACAACCGGTCGCAGGAGCTGAAGGCGGAGCGGGCCGAGCGTGCGTACTTCGCGGCGCAGCGGTCGGTGATGGCGGGTAACCTGCCCCTGGCTGAATCAGACCTCAAAAAGATGATCGGCAGGTATGATGGGACGAGGGGCGCGATGCAGGGACGCCTGGTACTCGCGCAGGTTCTCTACGAACAGGGGAAGTTCCAGGACGGGGTGAACGAACTGCTCAAAGCCCGGGACGAGATGGCCGGTACCGAGGAGTTCGGATCATCCGTTCACCTGATGTTGGCTGGCGGTTACGAGCAGTTGAAAAAATACTCCGAGGCCGCAGCCCAATACGGGCAAGCGGCGAAGGCGGCGCGCTTCGATCAGGACCGGCAGCGCTACGAGTCGTTCGCCGCCCGCGCGTACCTCACGGCCGGCGACACCGCCAGGGCGAAGGCACTGTGGACGGTGTTGGGCGCGGATTCGAAGGGAACGATGGCCGGGGAGGCACGGGTTCGCCTGGGCGAGCTGACAGCGCAGCCGGCTCCCAAGTCCTAGCGAAGGAAGCTGGCGACAGCAGAAGGCCGCGAACGCGCCACACGCGCTTGGCTCTATCCCGCCGGAAAGAGCATATAATAAATGTTATGTAAACTATAGATCGTGGACAAATGTGGAGAACGGATCCGACAACGAGGCTACTCCATAGATAAGACCATGCCCTGCACAACGTTGGGCCGATCCGGCTGAAGCACTGGTAGAGGTATGGCCCGAGGTCCCGCCACGGACCGCTGCGGCAGATGAATGAGGCGGAATGGCCCCAAGTCACTGTCGCCAGAGTTCCCCCGAGAAAACGATATCGGCGTTGCCACGGAGCGACGGATACCACGCGCCACCCTCCGTCCTGAGCCGCACCTCGAGCGTGCGGCCCGACCGTGTCTCCAAGGTTACCGGCGACGCCGCTCGCCCCCACTCGACAAGCAGGATCGCCGACGCCACCGCCCCGGTGCCGCACGCCAGGGTTTCGCCCTCGACCCCCCTCTCGTACGTCCGCATCCTCCACCGACCTACGGAAGGCCCCGCGCCGGGGGACACGAAATTAACATTGGCTCCGTCGCGAAGCGACCGGTCGCGCCTGATCAGCGACCCCCGCCCCAACACGTCCACGGTATCGAGGTCATTATCCACGATCACGATGTGCGGCACCCCGGCGCGGGCGAACCCCATCGCAGCCTCACGCGGAAGTCGCTCGATGCCGGCCACCTCCGCTTTCGTCTCCGTAACAGAAGCGAAGTCGATCTCGGGCCGTCCGTCGACCATCCTCGCGGCGACAAGCCCCGCGTCGGTCTCGACCGACATTTCGGCAGAAGAGACCATCCCCAGCTC
>JACCRF010000018.1 GCA_013813715.1 Gemmatimonadaceae bacterium
TTGTGCCGGAGCTTGAGCAGCGCCTTCTCTTTTATCTGCCGCACCCTCTCCCGCGTTATGCCGAGCAGCGTGCCGATGTCCTCGAGCGTCATCGGGTCTTCGCCATCGAGCCCGAAATACAACCGAAGGATCTTCGACTCGCGCTCTTTCAGTCCCGACAGGGATTCCTCGATTGCCTCGGTCAGTGCCTTTTCGAACGTCTGCTCGTCGGGCGTGCGGTTGGTGGTGTCGGGGAGATAGTCGAGCAGCCGGTTGTCCTCGCCCGGAGTCATCGGCGCGTCGAGCGACAGATGCACCTGCGAGATCATCATCGTCTTCGAAACCTCTTCCTCGGTGATGTCGAGGCCTTCCGCAATCTCCATGTGCGTCGGCTGGCGACCGAGCTCCTGGAGCAGAGTGCTCGCGCGCTTTCCGATGCGGTGAAGCGCGCCGGCCCGGTTGAGCGGCACGCGCACGATCCGCGACTGCTCGGCGAGCGCCTGAAGGATGCTCTGGCGAATCCACCATACGGCGTACGAGATGAACTTGATTCCCTTCGTCTCGTCGAATTTGTGGGCGGCGCGGATGAGCCCGAGGTTTCCCTCGTTGATCAGGTCGGAGAGCGACACTCCCTGATTCTGGTACTTCTTTGCGACCGATACCACGAACCGGAGATTCGACCGGACGAGCTTGTCCAGCGCTTCCTGGTCGTTGGTGCGTATCCGCTGCGCCAGCGTCACTTCCTCTTCGCGCGTTATCAGCGGATAGACACTTATGTCCCGCAGATATTGGTCGAGCGAGCCTTCGTCGTACTGCGCCTTCCGATTGACCGAAACCGCCATACCCGATGCCGCTCCTCGCTACGCGTGCCGTTTTCCGACGGACTCCAACCGAGATGGCGGGCCGGCGAACTTCACTGAATCATTTCGCCGAATCGCTTCCAGCGAACGCGTGTCAGCCAGTCGAGCTTCACTCCGCGGTCGGGGTCGTAGCTATAATAGACCACCAGTGGCTGGCCGCGCACAAGTGAGTCCGCAACAAAGCCCCAGTAGCGGCTGTCGAGCGAATTGTCGCGATTGTCGCCGAGCACGAAGTAACTCCTGCCAGGGACGACCAAGGGACCCCAGTTGTTACGTGAAGGATGGTATCCCGGACTCGCCTCGAGCGACTGGACGTGCATCGGCGAGCGCGGCGCGGTCCTTATCGGGTTCCGCGCACCGAGGAGGTAAGCGAGCTGCCACTTGAACTCGTCATCCGATACGTCCGACCCCGGCGCGGTGTGCGACACATACGACTCCCGCTGCGCAACGCCGTTCAGCAGCAACTCTCCCCGGCGCATCTCCAGGGTGTCGCCGGCGAGGCCGACGATACGTTTCACGAAATTCTTCGTGCGATCAACGGGCCACTGGAACACGACGATGTCGCCCCGCGCGGGCCGCCGGATCGCAGGCAGCTTTACCCCGGTAAACGGGATCCCAGCGCCGTACACGAGCTTGTTCACCAGCAGGAAATCGCCGACCAGCAGTGTGCCTTCCATGCTACCGGTGGGAATCTTGAACGCTTCGATGAAGAAGGAGCGGATGACGAAGAATAGCGCGAGCGCGACGACGACCGACCGGAACCATTCCCAGAGGAAGGCCAGCCGGTTGGTCCGACGCCCGTTCGCGCGATTGAGCGCGCTCACCCGCCGCTCGCCAGTAACCATCATCGCGTTACTCGCTCTTCGTCAGTCGGGGGTTCCGCGATAGTTGTCGATCTGGGCGCGCTGCAGCGTGCCCGAGAAATCGGCGTAGCCAACCTTTGTCTCCGAGAAGAAATCGTACACCTGCCAGCCGCCCTCGCGGTGACCGTTGCCAGTCTGCTTTACACCACCGAATGGCAAGTGTGCCTCAGCACCGATCGTGGGCGCGTTCACGTAAGTGATTCCGTTGTCCAGCTCGTTCAGCGCGCGAAATGCCACGTTGACGTTTGCCGTATAGATGGAGGACGACAGACCATACTTCACGTCATTGTTGACGGCGAACGCCTCGTCGGTGCTCGACACCCGGACGACCGACAAGACGGGTCCGAATATCTCTTCCTGCTCGAGCCGAAACCCCGCTTCCACCCGCGCAAAGATCGTCGGCTCGAAGAAATTTCCGTCGGCCAGCGCTCTCCCTTCCCCGCGTCGGCCGCCACACAGGAGATCGGCGCCCTCCGCCTGTCCAATATCGATGTAGCGCTCGACTTTTTCCACCGCCGCCTCGTTGATCAGCGGCCCGACGTCGGTACCATCCTTGCGGCCGTCCCCCAGCTTCAGCGACCGCGTTTTGTCCACGAGCATCCCGAGGAAACGGTCGTGAATTCCCTTCTGGAGAATGAGGCGGCTGGTCGCCGTGCACCGCTGGCCGGTGGTGCCGAAGGCGCCCCACAGTGCACCCTCGAGCGCCAGATCGAGATCGGCGTCATCCATCACGATCTGCGCGTTCTTGCCGCCCATCTCCAGCGACAGCCGCTTGTGCATGCGCCCGCACGTACTGCCGACGTAACTGCCGACATCGGTGGAGCCGGTGAACGATATCAACGGGATTTGCGGATGCTCGACGATTGCCGCACCTGCTTCCTCACCCCGGCCGTGAACCAGTTGAATGACTTCCGGCGGAAGCCCCGCCTCGAGCAGAATCTCAACCAGCATCGTACCCGTATGCGGAACGTCCTCGGCCGGCTTGAAGATGCACGCATTCCCGCAGACCAGCGCGGGAAACATCTTCCAGGTTGGAATGGCCATTGGAAAGTTGAACGGGCAGATGAGACCGGCTATTCCAATCGGCCGCCGGTAGCTCATCGCCCACTTGTTGCGCAGCTCGCTCGGAACGGTGTGGCCGAAGAGGCGGCGGCCCTCGCTGGCCGCGTAGTAGGCGGTGTCGATCCCTTCCTGCACGTCGCCGCGCGTTTCGGCTAGCGGTTTTCCCATCTCCCGCGTCATTCCGTTCGCTATCTCGTCCTTGCGCTTCGACATCAGGTCGCCCACCACCCGCAGGATGTCGCCGCGGGCGGGGGCGGGCGTCCGGCTCCATTGGGCGAAGCCGCGTGTCGCACTCTGCACCGCCCTCTCGACGTCGGTGACCTGGGAGAGTGGGAACTCACCAACGATATCCGTCTTATCGGCGGGGTTCCTGTTTTCGAAGTAGTCGCCGGAGTCGGGTGGAACCCACGCTCCACCAATGAAGTTGTTGAATCGTTTCATGCGTGCGTTGATCTAGGTGTGTTCGCGCGTCAGCGCATACCGCTCGATCTTCTTGTACAAATTTGATCTCGGCATCGCCACCGCGCGGGCGGTCTCCGACACGTTCCAGTCGAACTCGCGCAGCTTGCCGAGAAGCCAGGCGCGCTCGGCGGATTCCTTGAACTCCTCGAACGTCCGGCACGCAGCGAGGCTTCCCAACCCCGTATCATCGGCCACCCGCGCTCCGGCCAGCCTGTCGACGTCTTTCGCAGTGAGCTCCGGGCCGCCGGCGAGGATCAGCATTCTCTCCACCGTGTTGCGGAGCTCGCGGACGTTGCCCGGCCAGTCGAGAGCGAGCAGCCGCTCCATCGCGCTCTCGCTCACTCGCCGAGGCGTCATACCGTCGCGCTCCGACAGCATCGCGATGAAATGCTCGACCAGCGTCGGGGTGTCCTCGCGGTGTTCTCGCAGCGGCGGCACGTGGATAGGCACGACGTTGAGTCGATAATACAGATCCTCGCGGAAACGGCCGCCCGCGATCTCGCTCTCGAGGTTCTTGTTCGTCGCGGCGATTACCCGCACGTCCACGGAGATTGGCTTCGATCCGCCGATCCGCGTGATGACATTGTCCTGGAGCACTCGCAGCACTTTCGCCTGCGCAGCCATGCTCATGTCGCCTATCTCGTCGAGAAATAGAGTGCCGCGATTCGCCTGCTCGAATTTGCCTGCACGGTCGGCGATGGCCCCGGTGAATGATCCCTTCATGTGGCCAAAGAGCTCGCTCTCGATCAGCTCGCCGGGAATGGCGGCGCAGTTCACTTCGACGAACGGCTTTCCGAACCGCGATGAGTGACGATGCAATGCTCTCGCGACCAGCTCCTTTCCCGTCCCGTTCTCGCCGGTGATGAGCACGCGCGCCGGCGTCGAGCCGACCTTCGCGATCTTTTCGACCAGTGCCCGCATGACGGGCGAGTCGCCAACTATCTCGTACGGTGAACCGCCGCCGTCGCGAAGCCGGGTGTTCTCCTCGCGCAGGTTGATGTGGTCAAAGACATTACGCAGCATCACGAGGATTCTGTCGGTATCCAGCGGCTTTTCGAGGATTTCGTAAGCGCCGAGTTGCGTCGCTTCGACCGCTGTCCTGATCGTGGCATGACCGCTGATCATGACAACCGTCGCGGCCGGATCGATCTCTCGTATCCGCTTGAGCCCCTCGAGACCGTCCATGCCGCCCATCTTAATGTCCATGAATACGAGGTTCGGCTTCCACTTCGGATACTCGGCAATTCCGTCGGCGGCGTTGGAGACGGTTCGCACCTCGTAACCCTCATACTCGAGAAGCTGGCCGAGTGCGGCACGGATTCCCTGCTCGTCATCGACGACGAGGATGCGCCGGTTCACCGGGTGGTCTTGTAGACCGTGATCCGGCCGCTGGCGATTCGCACGTCACCGATGTATTCGGGCATTTTCATCGGGAGGGCGTTGGGTGAGATTCCCGGCGGCATCTCGCCGCGACGAATTCGCGAGATGAGTCGCGGAATGAGCGGGGATGGCACGGGGAAGCTGCCAATCTTCACATCCTTGATCTGGAACTCGCCTACGCCCGGGCGGAGCACGTGGATGGTACCGCCGAGCTGGAGCGTGTCGCGTTCGCCGAGCAGCGCGCCGAGCGCGCCGAGCACCTCGCCGCCGCCGAAATCCTTGAGTGCGACATTGGCGCGGACGTACAGACGGTCGCTGATGACGGACGACGAGATGTCCTGCGAAGACGCTGGAAGCTGTTTGGCCACCGCGAGAAAGATGTACGAAGCGGCCTCGCCTGCCGTCAGGTTCGCGAAGGCTGGTCCGCCCCGGCGCGACAGCGATTCCAGGGCACGCTGGCCGCTGGCCGCCTTGTCGACCGTGATGGGCTCCCAGCCGCCAGGCGTCCTCACGATGGTCGAATCGGCTGTCGGTCCTCCTCCGGCGTATCGCTCGTACACTGCGCGAAGCCTGTCTCGGTTGAACCAGCCGAGGACGGCGAGAACAAGGAAGATTACGAGACAGCCGAGCCTGCGTATGCAACCGAACATGTGGAGTCCGTTGATCGAGGTTTAGGAGAGACGGAATATCCCCTGATTCGCGGGCGGATGCAAAGTCCGGCGCGGCAGGAAACAAGGCAAACCTCGCGTCCGAGCCGATCCCCCATCCCGCAGCTACCCGAATCATCAAGTGATTTGGGTTTTCGGTTAGGTTTTTCCCCATGACTTCGACGCGCCGCGCGCGCTCCGGCGCCGGCAGATCATTCATCAAATCCCTGGCCGACAACAGCGACCCGGCTCACTCGCTACGCGCATGCGGCGTTCTCGCTTCGGGTTCTTTCTGTCGTTGCTATCCCGGCTCAGCGGCCAGGTCGAGATCCTCGACATCCGCATGCCAATGACGCGTGTGCGCACCCGTGTGGCCCACCTTCTGACCCTCGGTGAGATCGAGTGCCCTCGACATGGCGGCGAGTACCTGCGAAAGCGAAACCTGGGGGCGAACCTACGGCGCAAAGTGCGCATTCCTAGGACCCCTAGAGGGCTGTCCGTTTCAGGATCCTGCTCGCGAAGCTATCTGGCGATACCGGAGCGCCTCCGCGACATGTGGCGGCTCAACGGATGCGGATCCATCGATATCGGCAATCGTCCGCGCAACCTTGAGAACGCGATGGTAGCCGCGGGCCGAGAGCGCGAGACGCTCCGCGGCGGATTGCAGGACGTCGCGCGCGTTGTTTGCGATCTCGCCGTTCGAATCTATCCAGCGACCAGTCGCGTGGGCATTGCAGGAGACGCCCCGCACCCGTGCGAATCGCCGGCGCTGACACTCCCTCGCGCGGCCGATTCGCTCGCGAATGACTGCGGTCGATTCTCCCGTTTCGGGCGCGCTGAGGTCGGGCAACGCGACCGCCCCGACGGTCACGTGCATGTCCATACGGTCGGCCAGCGGTCCGGACATGCGTCCCGCGTATCGCTCGATATCTGTCGTAGAGCAGGTGCACCTTCCCGTCGGATCGCCAAGCCGTCCGCACGGACACGGGTTGGTCGCGCCCACGAGCGTGAAGCGCGCCGGAAAGTTGACGGCTGCCGCGGCGCGAGAGATCGTCACCTGGCCGTCCTCCAGCGGCTGCCGGAGTCCGTCCAGCACGTGGCGCGGAAACTCCAGCATCTCGTCGAGAAAGAGTACTCCGTTATGGGCCAGACTCACTTCTCCCGGGCGTGGCGCGGAGCCGCCGCCAATCAGCCCGGCGCTCGAGATGGAGTGATGCGGAGCGCGAAACGGACGAGCGCATCCCGTGAGCGCATCAGCCGTGAGCTTTCCGGCGACCGAATGAATCGCGATCACCTCGAGCGACTCCGCCTCGCTCAGCTCGGGAAGAATTCCCGGCAGGCGCCTCGCTAGCATTGTCTTGCCTGCCCCAGGCGGTCCGATCAGCATCAGATTGTGGCCGCCGGCCGCCGCAACCTCGAGCGCCCGCTTCGCACTTTCCTGACCGATCACGTCGCGGAAGTCGAGCGGCTCGGTTCGCTGAACGAAACTCATCTCTTGCTGGCACGCGCGCGTCAGCAAGCCAGTGCGTAGCTCGGCCGCGAGAGCGGTCAGCGTCGGCGGCCCAGACAGTCGCAACGATGATACCCGGCCCGCCTCCGCGAGATTGCAGGGTGGGACCACCAGCTCCACCGACCCGGACGAAGCCGCTGCGCCGCGGGCGATGGAAAGCGCCCCGCGCACGCCTCGCAATTGTCCGTCGAGTCCGAGCTCCCCGACGAACATCCGGCCTTCGATACTCGATGGCGGAAGCTGACCGGTGGCAACCAGAATGCCGAGCGCTATCGGTAGATCGAATGCCGTTCCATCCTTGCGAATGTCCGCGGGGGCCAGGTTGACGGTGATGCGGCGCGGTGGGATGGCGTATCCAGAATTCACGAGCGCCGCTCCCACGCGATCGCGGCTCTCCTTCACCGCGCCGAGTGGCAGGCCCACAATCGTCCATTGCGGAAGCCCGGGCACCGCGTCCACTTCGACAGTCACGTCGTACGCATCGATGCCTATGAGCGCCGCCGACCTCACTGCCGCAACCATCTCAGAAAGGTGAGGGTTGCGGTCGCCAATGGATGACCAGCGACGCTCCAGAGGCATCGTAAATGCGCACAAACAGGGATCCATCACTGCGGTTCCAGCGTATTAAATACGATAGATGAAATGCGGTATTTCGGCCGTCCCGCCCTTTCACCAGCCATTGAGATGAAACCAATCGTCCGCGCCGTCCTGGGCGCTGCTGCAGTCGCACTCTCCCTCCCGCTCGCGGGCGCCGATGCGCAGGTGCCGGGAATCGGCGGCGTCCGGTCGCCCTACAAACGGCCCGCCGATGGCGTGCTCAAGCGCAAGCTCACGCCGTTGCAGTACTCGGTGACACGTAAGGACGACACCGAAACTCCCTTCCGCAACGCGTACCACGAGAATCACGAACCCGGCATCTACGTCGATCTCATTTCGGGAGAACCGCTGTTCAGCTCGATCGACAAATACGACTCCGGAACAGGATGGCCCAGCTTCACTCGGCCCCTCGAGCCCGCGAACATCCGCTCGAAGACCGACCGCAAGCTCGGCTTCGCGCGTACCGAGATTCGCTCCGCACACGCAGACTCGCACCTCGGACATCTCTTCGATGACGGGCCGCGGCCCACGGGACTCCGCTACTGCATGAACTCGGCGGCGCTCCGCTTCATTCCAGCGGCGCGCCTCGCGGCCGAAGGGTACGGCCGCTACGCCAGCTTGTTCAAGGCAAAGTCCGCCGCGAAGTAGCCCGATCAGAACGACTTCGACTTCCCGGATGGAGAGATTCGGCGAAGTCTGACCCTGTTGGTGATCGTCGTCTCCATCAGGCACGGGTCGCCGTTCGGCGCGAACATGCCGCCGGTGGGCGACCACGGCACGCGCGAGCGAAGCACTTTTGTCGTGTAACTCCCTGGGGCGTGAGGCGCTTCACCGCGCCGGCCCCGTACACCGCGGCGTACACGTTCCCGCCGCTGTCGAGCCAAGCCCCATGAGCGAATGATGGTCTCCGACGTGAAACTGCCGAAGGCTTCGCGCCGCAACCGAGCGTGAGAGCGTAGTTACTACGCCGTCAGGTGCGACCCTTTTCAACGCGCCCGAATCGATCAGGTGGAGAGTGCCACCAGGTGCCGCGATCATATCACCACGATGGCGCGAAGGGATCAAGGGAGACTGACAAACGCCGCTGAGTATCAACAAAAGGAAAACGGGGCGCCTTTCGACGCCCCGCTTTCCTTTCCTCATCCGGCTCCCGAAGAAGCCGGACTCGTGCTGCTACTCCTCGCCACCCGGTGGAACCACGATCATGTCGGTGCCGACCGTCACGATTACGAAGTCATCGCGGCGGTTACGCTGCCAGCATTCCTCGGTCTGCTCGGTGCAGACGGGACGCTCTTCACCGTAACTGACGAGGTCGAAGCGACCGGCGTCGATGCCCTTCTCGACCAGGTAGCGCTTTGCAGCGGCGGCACGACGCTGGCCGAGGGCCAGGTTGTACTCATCCGAGCCGCGCTCGTCGGCGTTACCTTCGATCCGGATACGCATTCCCGGGTTGGCCTGGAGCCACGGAACCTTGGCATCCAACGTAGCGGCCGCATCGGGACGAATGTCGGACTTGTCGAAGTCGAAGTAGATCGGGCCCGTGATCTTTGCCGTGTCGACGACCACCCCTGTGGGCGCAAGGCAGGCAGGATCAGCTGCAGTCAGATGACCAAGACCCGGGTGCGGGCACATGGCGACAGTTACTGGCGGCGGCGGCGGCGGCGGCGGTACGCACTGCGGGCTGGACGCCGGGATGTTCTCCAGGCCAGCGTAGGTGCACATCGCCTCACGACGCGCGCCACCGACCAGCAGGCTCAGGCCAGCGCGGCCGATCAGGTTGAGGTTCTCGGTATCCTTCATGTACTCGGCGATCCCGTCCACACGCAGCGCAACGCGATTCGCGATACCGAAGCGCAGGCCGGCAAGACCGCTCACGCCGTAGTTGAACGTGAAGTCGCGACTGGTCGTGCTGACGCCCTCGGCCTTGTAGTTGGTACGAACGCCACCAAGTCCGAGAATGAACTGCGCGCGAGACGCGAGCGGGATGTTGTAGTTCATGCGAAGCGCAAACGTCGAGTAGTTGATCTCGCTGTTTCTCAGGCTCGCAATAGACTGCTCGCGTTCGAGTCCCGGCGTGTACTGCCCATCGCCTTCAACCTGGAAGCGCGGGTCGGAGAGGAACACGCCGACACGACCGCCGTATCCGATTCCATCTTTCGGAAATCCCGGAGCGTTCTCATCGAACTTCGTGTACTGTCCGAACACGCCAAGCTCGAGCATGCCCGGCAGCGCCCAATCACTTCCGAGATCGTCGAACCACATCATCGGCGCCCAGGGAGCCAGACTCTCGTTCATCATGCTCCCACCGCCGAAAAGCGACGCGATGTTCGGGCGGAACTCGAGTCCGGCCTGTGCACGGAGATTCGTGTGGGACTCGTATATCGCGTTGCTCGTGCCACCGATCCTTCCGCCGTTAGGCATGTAATCAGCGATGCCGTCGACGCGCACCGAGAAGGCGCCAAGACCGAAGGTGAACCCGACGTTACCCTCTACGCCGTAGTTGTAGCCGCGGGCGTTCGCTTGCAGGTCGCGCAGCTCCTGCGGAGTTGGATCGTCCGGTTCGGAACCCGCGTACGACGTCAGCACTCCGCCAGCGCCTACGTGAAATGCAGCCAGACCGGCAAAGGGGAAGCTGTACCGGATCCGAGCGGACACCGGGCCATACCAGATCTTAGGCTTCCCGGCCTGACCAGCGCCCAACTGCTCCGGGCGAGTGTAGGAGTTCTCAGCTTCGAGGTTCCAGTTCGGAGCGAAGTACGCGCCGACCCGGCCTCCAACTCCAATCTCGTCCTCGAGCTGCAGCGCGTCGTCGAACTTCGTGTACTGCCCGAAGCCGCCCAACAATAGCGTACCCGGCTGCTGTGCCGCGGCCGTGCCGCCGAAGAGCAAGGCCGTCATCGCGCAGACGGTCCAACTTCTTCTCAACATGATAAATACCTCTTTCGAAATGGTGGATACCGCTTTTACAACCGGGACGACAGTCGTCGCTTTCGCGTTAGGCAGGATGCATGCCGACGGAACGGGCAACGCCAGTGGGAGCACGCCGAACCCGTCGCAAAACTTAGCGATCTTTTTCAACCGCGCCAGCCATGCACAGAGAAGTTTGCGACGCGCCGTGACCTGCGCGAAGGCTGCAAAACATATGAAATCCAAAGGCGTTGGGTATAACCGCGCACTCTGTCCAGGTAGTGGTCGCTCGGGCTGCAAAATCAGCGCCACTATCACCGAATTTCGGCCCCAATGCAGCATGCAGCGTAACAACATCGGCTGCGGCCGGCCAGTCAGGGCGCATCGCTTTCGACTGATCTGCGCCACCAGCGGGCACGCTCTCGTCTGCGATACGACTTCACCGTCACCTTCCACGCCTCCTTCATTTCCGCAGCATCGGAGAACCGGTCATCGGGATCGGGCATGAGCGCGCGGCGGAGCCAATCCGCAATCGGGGGCGACAGCGACTCGATATCGGCGCTTCCCGCGAGCTGCCGCGCGACGATGACCTCCGGCTCGCCTTCGCCGAACGGCGGCTTTCCCGTGAGCGCGAAGACGACGATGCCGGCGAGGGCGAACAGATCGAGCGCCGGCCCCTGAACCTCTCCGAGAATCTGTTCCGGTGCGGCAAATGTCGGCGTGCCCGTCGTTCCGCCGACATCCTCTCCCATCGCATTCGCGATTCCGAAATCGGTAATGCGCCAACGGCCGTACCGATCTATCAGAATGTTCTCGGGTTTGAGATCGCGGTGCACGATCCCCACCGCGTGCGCCGCCGCGAGTCCATCCAGTATCAGCTCGACCTGAAGAACGATCTCTTCGACGGTCCGTGGCCCCACGCTCGTAATCAGATTGGCGACCGAACCCTCCTCGGCGAGTTCCATGGTGTACCAGGACAAATCTCCGCGGCTGTCCCAGTCGTAGATCGGCACGATCGCCGGATGCGCGAGCTGTGCCGCGAGCTTCGCCTCCCTCCAGAAGGCGCTAACCGCGCGCGCGTCGGCTGTCACCTTCGGATGCAGCACCTTGAGGGCGACTTCGCGCTCGAGCGAAAGGTCGCGTGCGCGCCACACTCTTCCGAAGCTCCCCACGCCGAGCAACGACAAAACTTCGTAATCGTCGCCGAGCGCCCACCTGATGCGCGACTCTTCCGAGACGTCACCTCGCTTTGCTTCGGGATCGGCGACGGGTACAAGGTGTGTCGACCGGCTCTCGTACCCGCGGTCGGCAACACGAAGAAGGGCCGCGATTGATGTGAACCGTTCTTCGGGATTGGGAAGGAGTGCCCTGTCCAGCGCTGTTGCGACGCTGGTCGGGCATTCAGGCCTGATCCAGCCCACCGGCGGAATGTCTGCGCGGGGAGGCGCTTCTCCGGTGAGCGCCGTGAAGCACATCGCGGCGAGCTGCCACTGGTCGGAGGCACGCGTTGGACGCCAGTCGCCCTCGTCCCACTCAGGCGGCCTCACGTCGATGAGTGGCCGCGTTCCCACCGGTATGTCAGTCAGTGGCACCGCCCACTGCCACGCCAGCATCCACAGCCGCCCGGTGGGAGTGACCCAGACAGTGTCGGCCTTGAGCGCGCCGTGCGTAGTGCGGTTGTCGTGCAGATACGAGAGAGTCGAGCCCGCGCCCCTCAACACCTGGAGTACATAGCGAATCTCCGCCGTACCCAGCCTGGTCAGGTGAGCGCGTACTGATTCACCCGTGACCCAGCGCCGCAGGTAGCCGGGCCCGCGCTTCGTCCCAGGCTCCGCCGTCCAATAGTGATAGGTCGTGGTTATCGCGGGATGGCTGCGATGCGCCAGATGCCGCGCTTCGGACATCAGCCAATCCGCATGGGCCGGATTGGGCACTGATACCAGCGACAGCGAGCGGCCGAGGCCGTCGGTGAGCTGCTGGTAATGCCGCTGATCGCCGTAGAATCCGTCGTCACCCCATGCCCAACCCGGCGGGAGGTGCCAGTCGCTGAGATGTGCGGGCGGCCCATCATCGTGCGGCAGTTCGGCGGGAGTGCGGCGCGGCGCGCTCACGCCCGAGCCAGCGAAAGCGTTATGATCACCCTCGCCCCTCGCCCCTCTTCGCTGATCAGGTCGATGCTCCCGCCCCATGACTCAAGAAGCCGGCGGCTGATGGCGAGGCCAAGTCCGCTTCCGGTTGTGCGCGTCGAGAAATGTGGCTCGAAGACACGGGGAAGCGCCCCGGGCGAGATCCCCCCACCGTCGTCGGTTATGTCGATCATGGCCGAAACGCCGTCGCGGGCAAGCGACACAGAAACGTTGCGTGCCCGCGCAAGCCGGGCGTTCTCGAATACGTTGAGGAGCACCTCTCGCAGCTCGTCGCCGCGAGCGTGCGCAAAGAGCGGCTCTTCCACGCCGTGAGCTGCCCACGATACGCCGCCAATTCCGATTTTCTCGAGTGCCACCACGTCGCGCAATATGGCTGCCACGTCAATGCGCTCGGGCGGCGGCAGATCGGCCGGCGCGCTTCCGTACCGGCTGAACGCCCGCGCGATCTCGTCGAGCCGGTCTATCTCCGCCAGTATCCGTGTGACATTCTCGTTCAGCACGTGGTCGAAGTCCACTCGCGGATCCTTGCGCGCCCGCCGCAGATGCTGAACGCCGAGCCGTATCGGTGTCAGCGGATTCTTGATCTCGTGCGCAACCTGGCGCGCCATCTCACCCCAGGCGATCACGCGCTCGGCGCGCGCGACCTCGACACGGCTCAGCTCGAGATCGCGCGCCAGTACTTTCGCCGCCTTCCCGCTCAGCCAGAGCGCCGCGATAGCGCCGATGGCGGTCGCGAACAGCACGAGCAGCGTGAGGTCACGGCGCCGCCGGTCGAGGGCGAGCTCGTCACTCCTCGAAGGAGCGGCCAGCACGTACCGCTCATCTGCTGGACCGCTGGTGGCCATGTAGCCCCAGAAGACGCGCGACCCGGCGATTGTCTGTTGAGAGCGCGCCGTCAACTCGCCACGCGCGGAAATGGCGAGATGCACGTCAGCTGGAAGTACCCGCCCGTTGGGAGCAATCATCGCGTAAAGCGAATCGCTGCTGTTTCTGAGCAGCGCGTTACCGTAGAGGAAGAGGGGAGTGTCGCCTCGCACGCGATTCACCTCTGGAGCCACACGGTCTCCTCGCACGGCGGTTTGCAGCGTCTCGCGAATCAGGCGCTCGCGCACGTCGCGGTCGTCGTCGCGAAGGCGCTGCGACGACCACGCCGCGAAAGCCAGCGCGGGCACAACGAAGAACGTGAACAATGCGAGCGTGAGGCGGCCGCGGTAACTGCGAATCCAACCTCTCACGCGCAGTCGCGTCCAACGGAAGAAACCGCCTTCGGCCATCGCGCCCAACGCCCACAGGAGGCCGGCAATGGCAGTATCGAGGATAACAATGAGCGAGCCACGGATGACCCGCGTTCCCCCCGATCTCAAGTCAACCTCGGCGTGCGCGCGCACGATCCCGCGCGACGATTCGATCAGCTGGTCGCCGTGCCACTCATCGCCGATTCGACGCCACCCGACAGAAGACGCCCGATAGCCCGCCGGTTCGGGCACATCGGCAAGCGTCAGCGTGTACGGCGGCTCCGAGAGCGCCGGCTGCGTGAAGCCAAGCAGTGGAGAGAAGGGCGCCGGCGCGACGAGCCGCGTACGCGGTGAAACGAGCGCCGTCGTGATGGCTCCGCTCCGGTGCGGCGCCGCAAGCACGACCTGACGTCCAGTCGGTGCCAGCACATGCCGCACCACGATCTGACGCGTCGCAATCGCTTCTCGCGCAGCCGATGCAGGACCGGATGAATCGTACACGAGCGGCGCGAGATCGAGCACAGCCTCCGGGGCGCCGTCCGGTGACCAGATGCCGAGCGACACCTGAAGCCCGGCCGCGGCGAGATCGGATGCAGCGTAGCGCTTGAGCAGATCGGCGCGCGTGCCCGCCGAGTCATGCAGCGTGAGCTGTTCGCCGAACCGGCGCAGCAGCAGCGAAGCATCTCCATCCGGCTGCTGAAGGCCCGCCATGTCACGCGTCGCGAGAGCGAGCCGCTGAATCGTCGTGATGCGCCAGACGATGGCGGCGGAACCGAGAGCGGCAAGCATCGCTACCAGCGCGGCGTTGCGAAGGTGAACTGTCGGAAGCCGGCCGAGCGCTATTCGCGCCAGCCACGCCGCGCCAAGCCAGAAGGCAAACAGAATCAGAAACAGCGGGATCTGCCACGAAAGCCAGAGCGCAATCGTGTATCCCCACGGAGGAAGTGCTATTCCAGTGGCGGCAAGCGCGGTGAGCGCAAACCCTCCGCCGGCGAGCATGAATGCGCCGATCGCCGCGACGACGCGCGGGATCGCGGTGAGCCGGGCGCGGATGATCGCGAAGACAGCGAGCAGCAGCAGCACGCTGCACTGGAGCAGGACGCCCGCGTTGGCGGAGAGAGGTCCGCCGGGCGACCAGAAGTAGTACGCCGGATCGAAGATGCGCGCGACATTGGAGAAATTGTTCCAGGGAACAAGGGCCGTGGCGATAAGGACGATCGCCAGTGTCAGCAGCCGCCGACCAAGGCGCCGGCGGTCGGTCCACCCGAATGCGAGCAGACCGAGCAAGCCAACTGCGAGAACAGTGGTCCCGCGAGCGCGGAACGCGGCAAGGCGGTCAAACCCGATTGCTTCCGCCGAACGGGGAGCAGCATCCACCCGCAGCATCGGCCGGCCATCAGGCGCGGCAATTATTTCTCCGCCGGCCGTGTCTGCCGGGACTGCGAATACGAACGCTTCGACGCTCTCACGGCTGTCAACGCCAGCGTCCAGCCGCTCGGCGAGACGGTCGGCCGGTGGTTCCGCGTGCAGGAGAGCGCTTGCGACCGCGCGCCGGCTTCCGCGCGTCACCGACACGTTGAGAGAAACGTAGAAAGGCGTCATCGTCACTGTCGTTCCTGGCCCCGCGCTTTCGAGGTCGGTGCGCAGTTGTCCATTCCACGCCAGCGGGCGTCCGTTCTCCAGAACCACTACGCCGGAGTGCCGGTCCAGTCCCACGCCCTTCAGGTATTCGAACGCCCGGGCAGCGTCCGGTGGCGCATCGAGAGCGCGTCGGGCGGCGCTGGCGAGGGCGAGATGCTGGGCGGCTATCGCATTGCGGAGAGAACCGATAGCTGCTGACCGCCCGCCACCACCTTCGTCGGCGGCTGCCGCAGCCAAGAATTCGCTGGCGCGCGTGGCGCTTCCACCGTAAGGTATGAGCGGGTTCCGCAGCCAGACCGCGAGAAGCAGGATAGGCATTGCTGCCGCGACCAGCGCGAGGCGTGCCTTCCCCGGACCCCTCAGAATTCTGATCTCCGCTTTCCCCCAATGAACCGCATGTCTCCGCTCCAGTCACACGCGTCAGACGACCGCCCGACCCGGCCGGCGCCCCACGCTCCGATCGTACCTCTGCCACAGAACGCGCCGCTTCGGATAAAGGAGCTGCTTCCAATGCAGATCGAGGCCGTGATCGCCGAGGATCCGCGGCTGATCATCCCGGTCGGTACCTGCGAGCAGCATGGTCCGCACCTGCCCCTCGGCACCGCTACCATAATAGCAGAGCGGCTGGCCGATGATCTATCAGCAGAATACGGGGTGCTTCGCGCCCCCACCGTCGAATACGGAGTGAACGTTGACACCGAGCGCGGCTTCACTGGCAACGCGTCCGTGCGCAAGAAAACTCTGCACCGCTCTCTGAACGACTTGCTGGATTCATGGGAAGCGACCGGGTTCAAGGAGTTCATACTGCTCACAGCCCACGGGCACGACCCGCACCAGGAAGCACTGGCGACGGTCATCACCGCGGGTGCGAGGGTTCGAGTGGTGGACATCTTCGCGGTGAACCTGTCGGAGTTCCTGGAGGGGCAGACCGAGGCGATGCATGGCGACGAAGTGGACACCTCGATCATGCTGTTCCTCGCCCCCGAGCTGGTGCACCTCGAGCTGGCCCGCGACCATATGATGTCGCGAGAGGAGCTCCGGCGTTACCGGCGCGGGAGTCTGAAGGTTCCGAGAATGAGCGCCGGCTCGATCGGAAGGCCATCACTGGCGACGGTTGAAAAGGGGCGCATCCTGTATGAGAGAATCCGCTCGAGGATAAGCGACAGGATATTCCTCGCACCGGCTCTCGCCGAGTGATCGCAGCGCACACGCAACGTGAAACCGGAATACGATCTCGCCGTACGGCAACCTGACTCTACCCCGCACCCCACAATGCAAATGCGTTTGTATCTCATACTTGCCCTGCTTGCCCCTGGTGTTGCCAGTGCGCAGGTACCGCCTGCGCCGGCCTCTCAGGAAGCACCGAGGGCCGCGCTCTCGCTTGACGAAGCGATCACTCTTGCCCGGCGCAACAACCCCGAGCATCTCCAGACCATCAACAACCGGCGGACGGCCGAAGCGGCAGTGCGCACCGCGTTCGGCCAGTTGCTTCCGCAGGCCGATGCAAGCCTCAGCGCGCAACGCCAGCAGGGCGGCCGCCAGATCTTTGGCGGCGCCAGTCTCGGCGCAAGTTCCGACGTGAATCAGTCTTCGTATCAGATCGGCATCGGATACCGGCTTAACCAGGCGTCGCTCATCACGCCGAAACTTCAGCGGGCCAGCCGTGACGCGGTCGAGGCCGACATCACCGGGAGCCAGGAAAATCTGCGCGCCCGCGTCGTTCAGCAGTACCTGTCTGTCCTTCAGGCACACGAGAAGGCCGACCTGCAGGATACTCTGCTCGTGGCAGCGAAAAGCCAGCTCGTGCTGGCCAAAGCGCGCGCACTCGTCGGGCTCGGAACACAGCTCGACGTGGGGCGCGCCGACATCGCCGCGGGGCAGGCGGAAGTCGGAGTGCTCCAGACGCGCAATCAGATCGAGATCGAGAAGTTGCGCCTCTTTCAGCTGATGGGTGTCGACCAGCCAGCGAACGTCGTTCTCACCACCGGATTCACGGTGACCGGCAGTCCGCCGAGCATCGTGTCCGTGCTTGCCGCGGCGCGCCGGTCGAATCCGACGCTGCTCGCGCTTCGTTCACGCGCCAAGGTCGGAGATCTGAACGTGAAGCGGGCGAAGGGGGAGTATTCTCCCACGCTCTCCATCAACACTGGCATCTCCGGATACACATACTCGTTCGCAAATCCCGATTTCCTGGTCGGCCAGACAGCCGCACAAACCGCGTCCGCGCGCGTTGGATGCATTCGCGGTGAAGAGGTGCGGGCCGCGGTCAACCTTCCCAACAACCTGGCGGCCTGCAGCGCGATAGCTTTCACACCCGAGCAGGCGGCCGTGCTGCGGCGTGATAACCGGCAGTTCCCGTTTCGCTTTCAGCCGTCACCGCGGTCGATTAGCGCGACCCTCTCGCTTCCGATATTCGACGGCTTCGGCCGCGAGCAGCGGCTACAGGAGGCGCAGGTCACGAGTGACGACGCGAGGTACGGTGTGCGGCATTTCGAGAACGTGATAACCGAGGGTGTTACCTCGGCGTACCTGACGCTCACGACTGCGGAGAAGACTGCCGCGCTTCAGGCGCAGAACTCCGCGAAGGCGAGGATGGAGCTCAAGTTCACGCAGGACCGCTATCGCAGTGGGTCGGTCAATTTCGTCGACCTCACCGAGGCGCGGGCGGCGTACGAGCGGGCGGAAAGCGACCGCATCAATGCGATTTTCGACTACCACAAGGCATTCGCGGCGCTCGAGAGCGCTGTCGGCGGCCCACTCAGATAACGGAAAGCACAAATGTCAAAGCGCACTAAATGGGGAGTTACCGGCGGCGTCGTACTGGCGATCGCGCTGATCGCCGGGCTGAGCGCGGCAAAGGGTCGCAACAAGGCGACCGAGGTCCGTATCGAGCCGGTCGAGAAGCGCGAGCTCGTTGCGTCGGTCACCGCGAGCGGTCAGGTCGAGCCGCAGAACAAGGTCGACCTGAGCGCCGACATAACGGGGCGGATCGTCCGTCTCTCGGTCAAGGAAGGGGACCTCGTAACGAAGGGGCAGTTCCTTCTCGAGATCGATCCGTCGCAGTACCGTGCGGCGGCGGAGCGCGCGGCGGCCGCCGTCGCGAGCGCGCGGTCGCAGTCGGCCACCTCGCGGCCGAGCCTTCTCCAGGCCCAGCGCAACTATGAGCGGCTGCTCGCTCTGAAAAGGGAGAACCCGACGCTCGTCTCCGACGAGCAGGTCGAACAGCTGAAAACGCAGCTCGAAGTCTCGCAGGCGCAGCTCGATGCGGCCAACAATGGCATCGCCCAGTCGCAGGCGTCGTTGCGTGACGCGCAGAGCCTGTTGAGCAAGACGACGATATTTGCGCCGATGACGGGTCGCGTCACGCGCCTGAATGTGCGTGAGGGAGAGACCGCAATCATGGGCACGCTGAACAAGGACGCGGCGACGCTGCTCACGATCAGCGACATGAGCGTTCTCGAGACGAAAGTGAAAGTCGATGAGACCGACGTGTCGCGCATCGCCATCGGCGACTCGACGGTGGTGCAGATCGATGCGTTCCCCGATACCACTTTCATCGGGCGCGTATCCGAGATCTCGAACAGCTCCATCAAGGGAGCGGGAGCGGCCGCGGGGGCCAACCCCGCCGACCAGGCAATCGATTACGAGGTCACGATTCAGCTCCTCAACGCGCCCCCTGCCACGCGTCCCGATTTCTCGGCGACGGCCAAGATCATTACCGACACGCGCAAGAGCGTGCTGTCAATTCCCATCATTGCGCTGACGGTGCGTGAGGATTCGCTCGCCGGCCGCGACAGCGGCGCGGTCACGCTCGCCAAGGCGGCCCCGGAAAAGCAGGTAGGAAAGCGGGACGTCGAGGGGGTGTTCGTGGTCGGAGCAGACAACAAAGTCACCTTCCGCCCCGTAAAGGTTGGTATAGCCGGCGAGAAGTACTTCGAGGTGATCAGCGGTCTCAAGGAGCGCGATCGCATCGTCGGTGGAACCTACCAGGCGATCCGCGAGCTCAAGGATGGCAGCCGCGTCAAGAGCACTGCCCCCGATGAGAAGAAGAAAGAGGACGCCAAGGCGAAGAAATCCTGATGCACACTGATGAGATTCCGCTCAGCGCCACTGCCGAACGCAAGGTAGTGACGCAGGCGGCGGGAGAGGCCCCCGAGAAAGACTGGGTGATTGTTGCCCGCGGTCTCAAGCGCGAATACGACATGGGAGGCGAAATCGTCCGCGCGCTTCGCGGAGTTGACGTCGCCATCCGCCGCAACGAGTACGTCGCCATCATGGGCCCCTCCGGATCGGGCAAGTCTACACTGATGAACCTGATCGGGTGCCTCGATACGCCGAATGCCGGTGAATACTGGCTGAGCGGCGACCTCGTGTCCTCGATGGCCGACGATGAGCTGGCGAGGGTTCGTAATCGCGAGATCGGGTTTGTGTTCCAGACATTCAACCTGTTGCCACGGGCGACGGCGCTTCATAACGTGGAGCTACCGCTGGTCTACGCCGGAGTGTCGGCCGACGAGCGCAAGCAACGCGCGAGGGCTGCGCTCGAGCGGGTGCAGCTCGGCGACCGCGTCACGCACCGCCCCAACGAGCTTTCGGGGGGACAGCGGCAGCGCGTCGCGATCGCGCGGGCGCTGGTCAACGAGCCGTCCATTCTGCTCGCCGACGAGCCGACGGGAAATCTGGACTCCACCACCTCGGAAGAGATCATGCGCGTCTTCGAGGAGCTGGCCTCACAGGGTCAGACGGTGATCATGGTGACGCACGAGCCGGATATCGCCAGGCACGCGCGCCGCGTGATAATGCTGCGCGACGGCCTGATCGAAAGCGACGAGCGGCGCGAGAAGTTCTCCGAGAAGCTCCAGACCGGCGGGCACGCCGCGATCGGACTGAAGTAGCCGTATGCCATTCGTCGACGCGGTGAGGCTCGCCCTCGCCCAGATCCGCGTGCAGAAGCTGAAGAGCTTCTTCACGCTCCTTGGCGTGACGATCGGCGTGATGTTTCTCATCGCCGTCGTGTCCATCGTGGAAGGGATGAGCAGTTACATGGAGCACGACTTCGTGGGCAAGCTCGTCGGCGTCAACACCGTCACGCTGCGCCATCGGCCCGAGATCGGCGGCGACATTACCGAAGCACAGTGGCGGGAGATGCAGCGCCGGCCGCGGGTTCTTGTGAGTGATGCCCAGCCGGTAGTCGACGCACTGCCCCCGGGAACGCTCTGGTCGCTGGAAGGCTACGACCAGGTGCCGATTTCTTCGCAGTGGCGCCCCGCGGGGATGCTCGAGGCCAGCGCTGTCGAAGGCGACTATTTCAAGATTCGTGAGCTCAAGGCAGCCAAGGGTCGGTTGCTGACCACGCAGGAGATGGCGATGGGCACCCCCGTCGTGGTTATCGGAGAGGACATCGCAACTCGATTCTTCCCGAATCTCGATCCACTGGGGCGCTCGCTCAAGGTCGGCGGATTGCCGTACCAGGTAGTCGGCGTCGCCGAGCCGCAGGGCAGCATCTTCGGTCTCTCGCTGGATCGTTTCGTGATCGCGCCCTACAGGTCGCCGCTGCGGCACCTCGTGAACCGGCCCAACGTCATCGACGTCATCAGGATCAAGGTCTCGGGCGACGCCGACATGATCGAGACCCAGGAGACGATCAGGCAGGTAATGCGAGGACGGCGTGGGCTGCGTCCCTCTCAGCCCGACAACTTCGCAATCGAGACGTCCGAGTCGGCGCTCAGTTTCTGGACCAACATCAAGGGCAAGCTGGTCATCGCCGGCATCATCCTGCCAGCGATAGGCCTGGTTGTTGGCGCGATCGTGATCATGAACATCATGCTGGTTGCGGTTGCCGAACGGACGCGTGAAATCGGGATCCGGAAAGCGCTCGGAGCGAGACGCCGCGACATCATGTCGCAGTTCCTCGTCGAAGCGGCGACGCTGAGCACTGTCGGCGCCGCAATCGGCATTACGATTGGGATCATGCTGGCGCAGTTGATCGCGGCCCTGTCTCCACTTCCCGCCACTGTTGCCCCGTGGTCAATCGTCGCGGGCGTCCTCGTCGGTGCTGGCGTCGGCATCGTGTCCGGCATCTATCCAGCGAGCCGCGCATCGAGGCTCGATCCCATCCTTGCGCTGAGACAAGAGTGATCAACCTGTCATCATGGGCGTTCAACGTCAGTGAGGGCGTCGCCATCGCGTTCGACGCAATCCGGCAGAACAAGGTGCGCGCGGCGCTCACCATTCTCGGGGTTGCGGTGGGTGTCTTCGTGGTCGTTACGCTGTCCGCCGCGGTGCACGGCATCAATGCGAGTGTCGCCAAGGATCTGGAGTCTGCCGGCCCGACTAGCTTCTACATGTACCGCCGCCCGGTGAGCCTGAGCGAAATCTGCGACGGCACCGAAGACACCTGTCCGTCGCGCCGCAATCCTCCGCTAACATTGACCGAAGCCGAGAAGATCTCGACGCTTCCCGAGATCAGGGCGGTAACAAGTCACATCGGCGCCGGCGCCGGCTTCAAGTACAAGGACAAGCAGGTCTCGGCCGGCCTCGACGGCTACAGTGCCGGCTGGCTCGAGGCGGATGGCGGCGACATCATCGCCGGGCGCGACTTCACGTACGCCGAGAACACCACTGGCGCGCGTGTCGTGGTCATCAACGAGAAGATGGGAGAGCGGCTGTACGGCGACTCCGATCCGCTCGACAAGTACGTCGACATCGATGGGATTCCTTTCAAGGTAATCGGCATCTATCACAACGTCGGCAGCTTCCTGGGCAAGCCCAGCTCGTCGACGTCGGGTAACGATCCGAAGGCGATCATCCCGCTCGAGGCGGGTCGCAGGCAGCTCGGATTCTGGATGCGCCGTCTCGATCTCACGGTCAAACCGCAAAGCTGGGTTCCGCGCGATCAGGCCATCGACGCAGTCACCGCCCTCATGCGGGGCAGCCGCGGCCTGAAGCCAAGCGCGCCGGACAACTTCGCCATCGTCACGTCGGACGGGCTGATGGCGATCTACGACGGCTTCTTCGGCGTGTTCTTCGTCATCATGATTGCGCTCTCCGCGGTTGGCCTGATGGTGGGTGGAGTCGGAGTTATCGCGATCATGATGATCAGCGTCACCGAGCGAACGCGCGAGATAGGCGTCCGCAAAGCGCTGGGCGCGACCCGCAAGACCATTCTCTGGCAGTTTCTGGTCGAGGCGGCTACGTTGACGTGCATCGGCGCGACCATCGGGCTGGTAGCTGGCTCAGCCGTCGCCTTCCTTGTCAACAAATTCACGCCGGTTCCGGCGTCAACGCCGCCGATGGCTATCGTCGCGGCACTCGGAGTGAGCGCTGTCACCGGCATCGTCTTCGGCATGCTGCCCGCAGCCCGCGCTTCCCGCCTCGATCCGGTGGAAGCGCTGCGATACGAGTGAGCCACTGGCGTCCGCGAGATGAAGTTCGCGGACGTCATCTTCACCGCGCTCCAGCAGCTGCGGGAGAACAAGCTCCGCTCTTTCTTCACGCTCCTCGGGATCATCGTTTCCGTGACGTTTCTCGTCGCGGTGGTCGCGATCATCCAGGGCATGAACGCCTATGTGAGCGACAACCTCGCCGGCGCGCTTATCGGTCAAAACACCTTCCAGGTGCGCCGGTCGCCGATCCAGATCGGACTGTTCGACGATGAGGAATACCGGCGCATCGCCAAACGCCCCAGGATCACGAAGTCCGACGCCGCGGCGGTCATCGCGGCGGTGCCGCAGGCCGTTGCAATCAGCCTACAGTCGGGTTGGCCGACGCCCATCGCCGACGTCATGTGGTCGGAGCGAACGCTCGGCGAGGTAGCGATCTTCGGAATCACGGCGCCCTATCAGGTGGTGCAGGACTACACTTTCGCGCTCGGGCGGCCGCTTAGCGATGTCGACGTTGCGCAGCGCCGGTCTGTCGCAATCATCGGCGGCGACGTCGCCGACAAGCTCTTCGAGCAGGCCGACCCCATCGGCCGCGACATCAGGGTCAACGGCTCGCACTTCACCGTTGTCGGCGTCGTGGCGAAGAAGGGGCGCGTACTCGGGCAGTCGTTCGACGGGTTCGTGCTGCTGCCGCTCACGACGTTCGAGTCATTGTATGGCCGCCGGAAAACCACTACCGTTTCCGTGAAGATGGCACGAGCCGAAGACGTCGCCACTGGAATGGCGCTCGCCGACGGCGCGATGCGCACCGCACACCGGCTGAGACCGGGAGAGGAAAGCGACTATACCATCGAAACCGCGGACGCGCTCATCGAGTTCTGGAAGAACCTGACGCGAATCCTGTTCTCTGTGATTCCGGCGATCGTCGGAATAGGCATCGTCGTCGGCGGCATCGTCATCATGAACATAATGCTGATGTCGGTAAGCGAGCGCACTCGCGAGATCGGCATTCGGAAAGCGATGGGCGCGAGATCGCGCGACATCCGCCGCCAGTTCCTCGCCGAGGCGATCGCACTCGCGAGCGCGGGCGGGCTGCTCGGTGTTGCCGCCGGGTGGGGGCTGGCCGGGCTCGTGTCCGTCGCGTCTCCGCTACCTGCAAAGGTGACGGCCTGGTCGATCGCCCTGGCACTCGGACTCGGCGCGGGCGTTGGCGTGCTGTTCGGGGTGTATCCGGCGTCGCGCGCTGCGCAGCTCGACCCGATCACTGCGCTGAGGGCCGAGTAAATGATCGCCGGGAACATCGGCAGCAACATCGCGGTGGCGCTCGACACTCTCCGCGCGAACAAGCTGCGCTCGGGCCTCACCATTCTCGGGGTTGTGCTGGGCGTCTCCACGGTGATGATGATGGCGGCGATCGTTCAGGGTATCAAAGAGCAGATCGTGAGCACCATCGAGATTGCGGGGCCGACCACATTCTACGTGGTGAAGGTGTTCTCGCAGACACCGGTGAACCCCGACCAGCTCCCGAAGTGGATACGCGTCCGGCCCGATCTTTCGGACGACGAAGCGCGTCGTCTCGAAATGCTGCCGGAAGTTGCGTATTCGGGTATCTGGGGTCAGGCGCAGGGCAGGCTCGAGTATAAGGGAACGCGCACGCAGAACCTGCTGATTCAGGGCGCCGACAACGGTTTCCCTGAGATTCAAGGGGGAGAGCTGGTCGCGGGGCGTTGGTTCACCCGGGGCGAGCTGGTGAGCGGCGCGGCGGTCGCGGTGCTCGAGGAGGATGCCGCACGGAAGGTCTTCGCGACCGAGAACCCAATCGACAAGCAGGTCAAGCTCGGTGGAAGACCCGCGCAGGTCGTCGGCCTCTATCAAAAAGCAGGCAACATCTTCGAGCCCCCTGGGCAGGCCATCGGCGCGATCGTTCCCTATCTCATGCTCGATCACCAGTTCCAGCTCGACAAGACGAATGCCGTATTCATCCCGGTCAAGCCGCGCAAGGGGATTACGACGGCTCAAGCACAGGAGGCGGTGACGATCGCGCTCCGGGAGATGAGGAGACTCCGACCGGCTGACCGGAACAACTTCGACCTCATCACGCAGGATCAGATACTCGACACGTTCAACAAGATCAGCGGCGTGTTCTTCCTCGTGATGATCGTGCTGTCGAGCGTGGGTCTCATGGTCGGCGGGATCGGGGTGATGGCGATCATGATGGTGTCGGTGACCAATCGCACCCGTGAGATCGGAGTGAGGAAAGCTGTCGGCGCGACGCAGCGCGAGATACTGCTCCAGTTCCTGGTCGAGGCGGCGACCCTTACCGGGATTGGAGGAATGCTGGGCATCCTCGTTGGACTGACACTCGGGAGGCTCGTTACAACGTTCATGAACATCGATGCCGGGATTCCGGTCGCATTGACGGTCGTCGCGGTCACGGTGTCGGTGGGCATCGGTATCGTGTTCGGGATGATCCCGGCGAGGCGAGCGGCGCGCCTCGATCCCATCGAGGCTCTGCGGCACGAGTGATTTCGCTTGCGAAGTGCGGACACGGCAACGCTAGCCCGCCACCACTATATTCGCTGCAATGCAGACCGTTGACGTTCTCGCCATTGGCCCGCACCGTGACGACGCCGAACTGACCTGCGGGGGAACGCTGATCCGCGCAGCGATGCTCGGCCGCCGAACCGCGATCATCGACCTCACCGCCGGCGAGCTCGGCACCCGAGGGTCTGCCGAGATACGCGGCGAGGAAGCATCGCGCGCGGCTGCTGTTCTCGGACTTTCGGCGCGCGAGAACCTCGGGCTCCCCGACGGAGGGGTCGTGAATTCGGCTGAAACGCGCGCAATGCTGGCGGTTGCGATCCGGCGGTTCGCGCCGGCGATCGTCATCGCTCCGTCTACCACCGGCCGACATCCCGACCATGCAGTGTCCGCTGCACTCGTCCGCGATGCGTGCTTCGTCGCCGGACTCGAGAAAATAAGGCCCGGGGTTCCGAAACACCGGCCGCGGAAGATCATTCACGCCTTGGCGTACCGGGAAGATCCAGTGAAGCCGACCTTCGTTGTCGATATCACCGATGCGTTCGAGAAGAAGCTCGAGGCGATTCAGTGCTACGCGTCGCAGTTTGACGGGGCGATTCAGGCGGGGGAAGTGTATCCGAACGGCGAGTCGCTGTACGAGATCATCCGCCACCAGGCAGCGCACTACGGGTCGCTTATCCGTACCAAGTACGGGGAACCGTTCTTCACGACCGAGACGATGCGCGTGGATGACGTTGCCTCGCTGGAGGTATCGACGTTTTGAGCGAGCCCGAACTCAACTACGGTTCCTACCTCGCGCTGGACGAGTTGCTTTCGCTCCAGCGGCCAAGGTCGGAACCCGAGCATCCTGATGAGCTGCTGTTCATCGTGGTTCACCAGGCGAGCGAGCTCTGGTTCAAGCTCATTCTGCACGAACTGGCCGGCCTCGACGTCCGCCTCGAGCGCAACGACACGCTCGGCGCACTGATCGCGGTGAAGCGCGTCAACGCGCTGGTGCGCATCGTCACTGCGCAGCTCTCCGCGCTGGAAACCTTGCCGCCACAGCATTTCGCGCAGTTCCGCGGTTATCTCGGGACGTCGAGCGGGTCCCAGAGTGAGCAGTTTCGGGCCATCGAGGCAGCGTCCGGTCTCCGAGATCCGCACTTTCTTCAGGTGCTGTCAGATCACGGGCCGATTCCTGAGCTCGTCCAGAAAGCGCTCGACCGGCCGCCGCTTCAGGCGCGATTCAACCGACTGTTGGAAACCCACGCCGTCACCCTCGAGCAGATCTACGCCGAGGAGACTCAGCGGCCGCTCCAGATGCTCGCCGAAGGGCTTCTGGAGTACGAACAGGGGTTTGCAATGTGGAGGTTCCTGCATGTCCAGCTCGTCGAGAGGATAATCGGTCCCGGCACCGGTGGCACGGGTGGCACCCTCGGTTCCCGCTACCTCCAGAGAACCGTGTCGCAGCGCTTTTTCCCCGATTTATGGGCTGTGCGAGGAAAGTTCTTCAAAGGCTGATTGGATTGCCGCGAGGGTCCAGCCGGCTCACTAACTCTCACTCGTACTGACGATCTTTTCGCTCGAGTGGCATTCTGAAGAGGGAAGGAGAGAGACGGACAAAAAAGCAAAACAACACAAGACAAAAAAGGGGGGGGAACTACGGCTCTTCGTAAGGGGTCAACTACTGCCTCGGGAGCGCAGTTCCCAAGAGCCCCTGACTTACTCTCCTTCTCTCAGCATGCCCGTCGAGCGACAGAATCGCTAATCCGATAGGCGCTCGGTGAACCGGCTGGACCCTCGCGGCATCAAATTGTTTAGTTTTTCAACATGCCTCCAGCACCGATATATCTCGACCACGCCGCCACGACGCCTGTTCGCGAGGAGGTGTTCGAGTCGATGCGCCCGTTCTTCGGGGCCCGCTTCGGCAATCCGTCGAGCACGCACCGGTGGGGCCGCGAAGCGCGAGCCGCTCTCGACGAGGCTCGCGAGCGGGTTGCCAAGTGCCTTGGCGGGCGCCAGGACGAGGTCTGCTTCACATCCGGCGGTACTGAAGGCGACAACCTCGCGATACTCGGCGTCTGGCGCAGCCTCCGCGACAAGAACCGGAACGCCGTGGTTACGACTCCGATTGAGCACAAGGCAGTCCTGGGAGCGGTTCACCAGGCAGCTTGCGAGGGAGCCGAGGAGCGATATGTCGAGGTCGACTCCTCGGGAACGGTGTCCGACACGTCGTTCGACGCGCTCCTCGGCTCCGATGTCGCGATCTGCTCTGTAATGTGGGTCAACAACGAGATCGGAACCATTCAGCGCCTGCCCGAGCTCGCCGAGCGGGCGAAGGCGAAAGGAGTCGTCGTTCATACCGACGCCGTTCAGGCATTCGGAAAGGTGCGCATTGACGCCGCATCGCAGTGCTTCGATCTCCTGTCCATCTCCGGTCACAAGATCGGCGCTCCGAAGGGAATCGGCGCGCTCTACATTCGCCGGGGCACACCGCTTCAGCCTTTGATGCACGGGGGCTCGCAGGACCGCGGACGGCGCCCGGGAACAGAGAACGTGGCAATGGCCGTCGGACTCGCGACAGCAGCTGAAATCGTTCTCGCCGAGCACGAGACGGAATCCGCGCGCCTTTTGGCAATGCGCCGCCGACTCGAGGCCGCAATCCTGGAGAAGGTACCGGATGCGGTAATTCACGGCCGCTCCGCGGATCGCGCTCCTCATGTGATCAGCGTTTCGGTGCCGGGCACGGACAGCGAGTCGCTTCTAATGGCACTCGACCTCCAGGGCATCGCGGCTTCGGGTGGCTCGGCGTGTCAGAGCGGGAGCGTGATGCCGTCGCATGTCCTTCTGGCGCTCGGCCTTCGTCCCGACCTCGCGGGCGCAGCGATACGGCTGAGCCTCGGCGCGCTCACTACCGACGAATGCATCGATCGCGTTGCCGAGGTCCTTCCCGCTCTCGTGCTGAAGGCGCGAATACTCGTGCCGCTGGCGTGAGGCGACAATGAAGGAGCGCGTCCTCGTTGCGATGTCGGGTGGTGTCGACTCGTCCGTCGCCGCGGCACTGCTCGTCGGGCAGGGCTACGACGTCGTAGGCGCGACAATGAAGCTGTTCTGCCACGGTGAGGACGTTCCCGATCGACCATGCTGCTCGCTCGACTCGGTCAACGACGCACGCCGCGTCTGCGAGCGGCTCGGCGTTCCTCATTACGTCATCAATCTCGAGAGCAGGTTCGGAATCGACGTCGTCGATGACTTTGTGAACGAGTACGCCCGCGGCCGGACTCCGATCCCATGCGTGCGGTGCAATACCTTCACCAAGTTTCGCGACTTCGTGCACAAGGCCGATGCGATCGATGCGCGATGGATCGCGACCGGCCACTACGCACGCGTGGTGGACGGCGAGCTTCGGCGGGGACGCGACGACAACAAGGATCAGACCTATTTCCTCTGGGGAATTGACCGCGCCGTGCTGACGCGGATGCTTCTCCCGGTGGGCGATTCGACCAAGAGCGAGACGCGGCAGCTGGCCAGAACGCTGGGGTTGTCAGTCGTGGCTGAGAAGGCGGAAAGTCAGGAGATTTGCTTCGTGCCCGACGGTGATTACGTCGGCATACTGCGGCAGAAGCTCGGCGATGACTCGCCGGCATTGTCACGCGGCCCGATCGTGACTTCGGAGGGACGCTTCGTCGCCGAGCACGAAGGATATGCGCGGTACACGATAGGCCAGCGGCGCGGACTTCCGGGCGGATTTCCCATGCCCATGTACGTCGTCGGCATCCGGCCAGGCGATCGCGCCGTCGTCATCGGTCCGCGCGACGACCTGCTGGGCCGTGGAGTGATCGCGCGCGAGGTGAACTGGCTGGCAGAGCCGCCGAGAGTTGGCGCCAAGGTGGAGGTAAGGGTTCGGCATCGGGCGCCGCTGGCACCCGGCGAGCTGATCCGGATTGATGGAGCGGAGATTGAGATTGCATTGGACGCTCCAGTGTCCGCGATGACGCCTGGCCAGTCACTTGTTCTCTACCAGGGTGAAACGGTTTTGGGGGGCGGGTTCATCGAGATAGCCACGCGGGAAGCGGGGGATCGAATGGCGCTCCCTATTATGGCCGCCTGAACGAGCTCACCGCCTACCGGCCTCGATAAATCAGGAACGGGTTGAGCGGATTTCCCTTCCACCAGCTCCGCATGTCGTCGTTCCGCGTGATCGCGAAATGGAGGTGCGGGGCTAGTAGACTTGCGTTACCACTCGATCCCACAAACCCGATGATCTCGCCTCGCCTCACCAGCGCGCCCTCGGCGAGTCCGGTCCGGAATGTCTCGAGATGGCCGTACAGGAATACGTATCTCTCGGTGGGATCGGACGCGTAGACCGTGAGCCCCCCCGCAACGCTGTTGTGGAGCTTGAGGATTTTCCCGGCGGTTGCCGCGACGACCGGAGTATTCCGGGGTGCCATGATATCCAGCGCGTTGTGGCGCCGCGTACCGCCCCGCAGATCGTCGAAGCTGTCGATCAGCTTGTCGGCCGTCACTCCGGCGACTGGAACGACGGGTTGCTGATTTCTCAGCGCGATCACGTCTCCCGGTAAGACGCCAGGCTCGGGTGATCCGCGGGGACGGCCCGACGGGAGCGTGAAAGGATTGGGTGGTGGTACCTGCGGGCCGGCGGCAACAACGGCAGACTCGGAGACGGTGGAATCGGCGCCCGGCAACGTTCGACGCAAATCGCTCGAATCGGAGAGGCCTGACGTGTCGATTACGATCGACGTATCGCCGACACGCGCCAGCGTAACTTCCGCCGACTCGGGGGCCGGCTTCGTCGAATAGATCAGCGCGGTCAGGAAAGCGCCGGCGAACGCCGCCGCATTCAGACGAACGGCTTGTCTAATACTTCATGCCTCCGGCAGCGGCGAATTCGCGCATCATCCGCTCCTGCTCCTCCGACAGCTTTGCCGGAGCTTCGATTCTCACTTCCACGATCATGTCGCCTCTCTCAGTTCCCTTCGGAATCCCCTGATTCCGTACGCGAAACCGTTTCCCCGATGGAGTGCCCGCGGGAATTCGGATCAGGACTTTCTTTCCATCCAGCGTCGTGACGCTGACCTTCGACCCCAGCGTTGCCTGCGCGATGTTGATGGGAATCGTCGCGATGACGTCGAGCCCTTCGCGCTGATAGAACTTGTCGGGGAGAACGTTAAACGTGATCAGAAGATCGCCGGACGGACCGTTGGCTGATCCCTTACCGCCCTGCCCTTTCAATCGAATTTTCGATCCGGAATCCACGCCAGCCGGAACGGTGATTATCACCTTCTTTCTGGTGCGCGCCTCGCCGGCGCCGTGGCAGGTCGGGCATGGCTGCGTCGGTACCTGCCCCCTTCCAAGACACACCGGGCACGGCCTGTTGACCGCGAATCCCCCCTGACCGAAGGAAACCACGCCGCGCCCGGAACATTCCGGGCAGATCTTTACCGAGGCGCCCGGAGCGGCACCCGTGCCGCGGCAGGTGGGGCATTCCTCGTTGACCTCGAGCTCAATCGGCACCTTCCCGCCGCGCGCCGCCGTGCGAAAGGGGATGTCGAGGCTCGTTTCGATGTTCTGGCCTCTCTGCGGGCCCGAGGGCCGCGATCCACCGCGCGTTCCCCCCCCGAATATCGAGCCAAAAAGATCTCCCAGTCCGCCGAGACCACCGATGTCGAAATCCTGGAAGTTGACGTTGGAGTTAGACCCGGCGGACGATCCTCTCGAAGAGCTTCTGGAGCCGGGAGCGCCGCCAAAGCCTGCGAACGCACCAAGCCGGCGCATGTCATCGTACTGCTTTCGCTTTGCGGGGTCGCCGAGGACGTTGTTGGCTTCGGAGATATCCTTGAACCGCTCGGCAGCTTTGGGATCGCTCGAATTCGCGTCTGGGTGATATTTCTTGGCGAGCTTTCGAAAGGCCTTCTTTATCTCATCCTGCGTCGCCGAGGACGGCACTCCGAGCACCGCATAGAAGTCCTTGCTTTGTGCCATGAGCGCTCAGCGTTCAGTGCGCGCCGGGGAACTGCGCCACCGCAACACGAGCAGGCCGCAGCAACTGTCCCTTGAACGTGTAGCCGGCCTGGTAAACCCGGGCGACAGTCCCGTCGTACTCCGGTTCCGTCGCGGGCTCCGTCGCGACCGCCTCGTGGAGCGACGGGTCGAAGCGCTCGCCCAGCGGGTTGACAACTTCGAGGCCGGCGGCGCGCAGCGACTTGGCCAGCTTCTTTTCTACCATGTCCACGCCCTCCACGAGGGTCGCCGAATCCGTCACCAACGGATCGACGTGGGCGAACCGGGCGATGTCGTCGAGTGGATCGAGAATCGCCTTCACAAGGTCAGCCTGCCCTCTGCCCTCGGCCTCTATCGCCTGCCTGACCATGCGCTTCCTGAAATTGTCGAACTCTGCGGCAAGACGCAGATTCTTGTCCCGCTCAGCGGTGATTTCACGCTCAAGCTCGGACACGCGATCGGCAACCTGGTCCAGTCCGGCATCCGGTGCCGAATCGTCGGCAAGTCCGTCGTCGGCGACGATCGGACCTGGTTGGGGAGCGTCCGCGAGAGCGTCGCCCGCGCCGTTTCCGAATTGTGATTGGGTCATGCCATCTCGTCTCTTTTTCATGCCGCAATCTAATGGGTGTCGAGCGACCGCCGAACCATGTCGAGCGCTGCCTGGGTGGCTCGCAGGCGGACCTCTTCGCGCGTTCCGAATAGATGCAGACACCGCGCCTCTGCCACACGTCCATCTATCGCGACCCACACCATTCCGACCGGCTTGAGCGCGGTTCCGCCGTCAGGGCCAGCGACTCCGGTGATGGCTATTGCAATCTCTGCTCCCATTCCTTCACGCGCAGAACGCGCCATTGCCAGCGCGACCGCTTCGCTCACGGCGCCGTGCTCATCCAGCAGGTCACTGCTCACGCCCAGCCATTTCCGCTTGACGGAGTTGTCGTACGCAATGACCCCGCCCAGAAAGACGTCGCTCGAGCCGGCCACCGACGTCAGTCGGGATCCGAGCATTCCACCCGTGCAGCTCTCGGCGACCGCCAGATGCAGCGAACGCCGCCGGCACATGTCCAGAACAATCTCGCCGAGGTCCGCGCTCTCTTCGCCATACACACATCGGCCGGCTCTTTCGCGGAGTTTCATCACGGCCGCCGCGAGCGCTACGTCGGCGTTGGCGGCTGCGAGGCCACGGACGGTGAGACGCAGATCGACGCCATCGACTCCAGGCAGAAACGCGAGCTCGAGACCGTTCACTCCGCGCGCCAGGTCTCCCAACTGATCCGCGAGTGCGGATTCCGCGACCCCGGTTGTGCGAAGAGTACGCGACCGGATCACGGTCGCACGCTCCGCCGCACCAGCAGCACCGGCGCGCGCGACGATCAAGGGCAGAAGCTCTTCGGCCAGCATCCCCCGCATCTCGCGCGGCACTCCCGGAAGCATCGCCACCCAGCGACTCCTGTCATCGTCGAGCCAGATGCCGGGCGCTGAGCCATGACGGTTTACAAGGATGACCGCGCCCTCTGGAATCATCGCCTGCGCGTAGTTGGAGTGGGGAAACGGCCCGGTCCTCTTCAGCGTTTTCCATCGGGCCTTCATCGCCTCGACAATGGTCTCGTCCAGGATCATCCTGCGCGCGAACAGCGATGCGATGGTTGGTTTGGTGAGATCGTCGCTCGTCGGCCCGAGCCCGCCGGTTGTGACCACCGCGCCGGTCCGGTCGAGCGCCTCAGAGACTGCGCGGGTAATGTCGTCCGCACGGTCTCCGACCGTCGTTCGGTGCACTATCTCGACTCCCACCGCGGCCAGTTCTCGCGCCAGGTGCGCGGCGTTGGTGTCGATCGTGAAGCCAAGCAGGAGCTCGTCACCGATGGTGATGATCTCGATTCGCACGCGTCAGCTCGTAAGAACGTGGCCGTAGCGCTTCACGTACAGCAGCAGCGAATAAATCGTGAGAAATACGGCGGCGACCATGGTTACGATCCCGACCAGGGCATTGAAGTACGCAAACGATTGCCAGGCTGCGTTCTGCCAACCGTTCGCCGCCGCCCACGTCGCCGCGAAGAACCAGAAGTAGGCGGCGCCTACCCACGTCGATTGAAAGCCGGTCTTCCATTTCGCCGCCCCGATCGCGGCGATCACAACGCCGCGCCGGGCCGCGAGTTGCCGGAACACGGTCATCAGGAGCTCGCGGGCCAGGACTACTGCCACCACCCACCAGGGAAGGCCGACGTCGCCGAAGGGAGTCTGGAACGGGAACGCGTGAGCGGCCCCAAGTGACTCTCTTGTCGGCGCCAGCGGGTCACCCAGTGGGGCCATCAGCACGAACATCGGGATGAGCGTCGCGAACAGCAGCAGCTTGTCGGCGAGCGGGTCGAGGAGGCTGCCGAGGTCGGTAACGAGGTCTCGGGTCCGGGCGAGCATCCCGTCGTAATAGTCCGAGACCGCGGCGACGATGTAGATCACGAAAGCCGCTAGGCGACCGACAGGCGAGTTCATGAAAGGAAGCACCGCAATAAGCGGCGCTACTAGGATGCGACTGATGGTGATAGCGTTGGGGAGATTCACCGGCCGTGTCGGTTCAGGCGAGCGCCTTCAATACCAGCTTGCTGACCGCCTTGAGAGTGTCGAAGACTCCGTCACCGTGGATGGCGACTGCCTGGAAATGGGCGACGCGCTCCACCCATTCGCCACTGGAAAGCTGGTCGACGAGATTTTCGCCCGCGTGGTAGGGATCGGGCGTCACTCGCGCCTTTGATGGGTCGGCCGGCTCCCACCCGGGATTGAGCGCCGCCTGGAGGCCGCCCACGGGAGCGGCATTCGGCAGGTCGCGCTTGTTGTACTGGACGACGAAAGGCATCCGCGTGAGATCGTATCCGTACTCCGCCATGTTGTCGTAGAGATTCTGCATTGACTCGAGGTTGGCTTCCATTCGCTCGACCTGCGAGTCGGCGACGAAAACGATCCCGTCCACATTCTTGAGAATCAGCTTGCGGCTGGCGTTGTAGTAGACCTGGCCGGGCACGGTGTAGAGATGGAATCGCGTATTGAAGCCGCGGATGGTTCCAAGATCAACTGGAAGGAAGTCGAAGAACAGCGTGCGCTCGGTTTCTGTGGCGAGCGAGATGAGCTTCCCTCTCGTGTCCGGTTTCACCTTTCCGTAGATGTGCTCGAGGTTGGTCGTCTTGCCGCCCAGTCCCGGGCCGTAGTAGACAATCTTGCAGTTGATCTCTCGCGCCGCGTAGTTGATCATCGACATAGCAGTTCTCTCCTTACCAGTTGAACAGCTCGTCGATCTCGTCGCCGGCGCCGGCGAGGATGTTCGGCTGCGTCGTGCCCGCTTCTCTTGCCCGCGAGAAGACGCGGTCGAGGTGTATCGTCAACTCTTCCACCACCGATTTCATCTTCAGCCGCACGAGGCCAATCGGCGTGCGATTGTCGAAGAGCGTCACGAGAATGAGCCGGCGCGCCACGTCTGCTACGTACATCGATTCCTTCTCTCCCTGATGAAAAAGAGTCGTGAAGTCGGTCTCGCCGATGAGGCGCGCGAGCTGGTCGTTGGCGCTGAAATCGGCGGCGGTGAGCGTTGCGAACGCGGTGGGATCGAACTTCAGCGGCTGGCCGACGGTGGTGACGAGCTGGCCTGCACGGTCGGCGATGAGCGCCGAGTGCGCGCCTGTCTCAGCGAGAAAGCGCGAGACCGTCCGCGTGATCGCGTTCAGGTCCTCTTCATCAAAAGACCAGGTGGCGGCTCCGGGGTGCATCGCGCCTTACGGTAGTGACTTTTCGACGGTGCGCATCAACGCCACCCCGCGCTGGCGCAGCACGGGACTTCGCTCCCAGGCGATGTACTCCCGGAGCAGCCGGACGGTGCCGACGGAAGGTCGCACGCGCAGATAGCTCAGCGCGGCGAAGCGGCGGAGCGGGTGGCGGCTGAAGAGATCGTGGCGGTACTGTCGCTGGAGATGGCTCCACGCGAGCGCGCCGCCCGCGGCGCCCCCGAGAAAGCTGAGCGCGGCCAGCAGTCGGTTTCGCCCGCTAATCACATCGCCCGCCGGGCGGAAAGTGCCTGCGCAATCGTGACTCCATCGGCGTACTCGAGATCTCCACCCACGGGCAATCCACGCGCGATGCGCGTGACGGTGAGTCGATAAGGGGACAACTTGCGCTGAACGTACAGCGCGGTGGCTTCTCCCTCAATGCTCGGGTTAGTCGCGAGAATCACTTCGCGGACTGCTCCGGCAGCGACTCGATGCTCGAGTTGAGGGATCGTCAGATCGTCGGGTCCGATTCCGTCGAGGGGAGAGAGGCGACCGCCAAGCACGTGGTAGACGCCCCGAAATTCTCCCGCTCTCTCGATCGCCCCGATGTCAGATGCTTCCTCAACCGCACAAATCACGGCCGGATCACGGCGCCCGTCCCGACAGATCGAGCATATTTCTTCCTCGGTCAGGTTGAAGCAGTGCGCGCAAGGATGCACTCGCTCGGCCAGCGTGATCAGCGCGTCGGCGAGCCGTTTGCTCTGCCCGGCCGGCTGCTTCAACAGGTGATACGTGAGACGGAGCGCAGTCTTTCGGCCAATTCCGGGCAGCTTCGCGAGCTCGCCGGCGAGCGTATCGATCGCCGACACGCTAGAACGGAAGCTTGAAGGGCAGGCCGAGGCCGCCGGTGAGCTTCGTCATTTCGTGCTTCGCGAGGTCCGCAGATTTCTGCTGTGCGTCGCGGAGAGCGACAATGAGTAGGTCCTCGAGCATCTCAACGTCAGAGGGGTTCACTATAGACGGATCAACCCTCACCTTCGTAATCTGCCCTTTACCGTCGGCGTCAACGGTGACCATTCCGCCACCAGAGCTGCCGCTCACAGTCATCTTCTCGAGCTCTCCCTGGATCTGCTCGAGCCGTCCCTGCATCTGCTGCGCCTGCTCGAGGATCTTCGTAAAATCCGCCATGTGGTCGCCGGTTGTGTTGTGGATCAGTCCAGCAGCTCGAGGTCGAGCTCCTTCACTGCCGCATCGAGTACAGGGTCCTGCGCGCGGAGCATCGCCAGACGCTCGGCGCGGATGGCTTCGGCGGTGAGTCGCGGGCCGGCGACTTCGTTAGCCGCCGCCTCGAATCCCCTCTTCCAATCACTGCCGTGTGCAGTTCCGCCCGTTGGCGCCGGCAGGGCCACAGGATCGGCCGGCGATGCGGCGACTGGCTGCCAGGACACCGGCGCGCCCGCTCGCGATTCACTTTGTTGTGGCCGGACATGCGCGGAGCCCCTCTCGTCGGCCCGCGCCGCGCGCGGCGTTCCCGGCTCCATCCCGACCGCACCTCCAGCGCCACCGAGCCCGTGAAGAACTTCCTCGAGGGATATCGAGCGATCGAGCAGCGCGAACCGCACGAGGAGCATCTCCACGAGCAGCTGCTGCTGCGAGCTCCGCCGGAATTGCGGCTCGATGCCACCAAGCATCGACAACATCCTGAGCAGGTCGCCGGCGGCGAAGTCATCACGGTGCCTCTCGAGGGCGGCCTGAGCGTGCGAGCTGACCCCTTCTGCGCGGCCGTTCAGGACGAACGCGAGCTGCGCCCGGAGCATATCGGCGAGGCCTGACAGAAAAACGCCGAAGTCCACTCCTTCGTCGGCGAGCCTGCGGACGACGGTGAACATCTCGCCCGCTTTCCGATCAGCGATGAGGTCGACAATTCCGAGGTACTCGTCCTCGGCGACCAGACCGAGCGCAACGCGCACGCGATCGGCGGTGATGTCGCCGTCGCCGATGGAGATGACCTGGTCGGTGAGGCTGAGCGCATCGCGCATCGAACCGTCGGCGGCGCGCGCGATCGTAGTGAGCGCGTCGGGAGCGGCCGCGATCTGCTCGGCTTCGAGAACCGATTCGAGCCGCGCGATTATGTCGGCAACGCCGATCCGCTTGAGGTCGAAACGCTGGAGCCGGCTGAGGACCGGCGCCGCCGACTGGGCGATTTTCTGCGGTTCGGTGGTGGCGAAGACGAACACGACGCGAGGGGGCGGCTCCTCCAGGATCTTCAGGAGAGCATTCCATGCGTCGCGCGTAAGCATGTGAGCTTCATCCACAATGTAGACCTTGTAGCGGTCGTCTCCTGACGGCGCGTACATCGCGCGCTCGCGCAGGTCCCGCGCGTCGTCCACCCCGCGGTTGGATGCTGCGTCGATCTCGACGACGTCGAGACTCGCGCTGCCGCTCCAGATGCGCTGGCAGGAGTCACACACGCCGCACGGCTCGCCGTCGCTCTCCTTGTTCTGGCAGTTGAGCGCCATCGCCAGAACACGCGCAAGCGTCGTCTTGCCGGTGCCGCGCGGCCCGCACAGCAGGTATGCGTGCGCGACTCGCCCGCGCGCAATCGCGCCACGAAGAGTGTTGGAGACGTGGGACTGCACCGCGACGCCGGTGAAGCTCCTGGGGCGGTATTTCCGGGCGAGTGCGAGCGACATTGAGGAGGGAAGATACCCCAGGCCTGACGGAGCAACGCAAGACACCGCATGCCGCTGCTACCTTCGGGGTCCTGACGGAGTTAGCGGGCTTTCGCCCTCCGGGACCTGGGGCATCGGAAATATAACCGCGCTGCGAGCCCTGTGAGACGCGGCCCATGTCGGACTCACAGCAAAAACCCGCCACCGGGAAACCGGTGACGGGCTCTCGTTCAGCGCTCAGGTTCTAGCGCTTGATTTCGACCTTCGGAACCTTGATGGATGCGGTGTCCCTCCTGATGTCGATATTAGGAACCGCGACTTTTGCCGTGTCGGTTGTTACGTCAACGCTGGGTACGTTCAGCGTGTCAGTGACTGTCCCGACCACCGGCTTCTCTACTTCGAGATCACCGCTTTCAGTCTTGCTGCAAGCGGTGATTGATACGGCCAGAATGGCCACTGCTAGTAGCTTGCGCACGAGACGCCTCCCAGGATGTTTTTGCGCCGCAACCTGCGACGCCAAAGTTTCTTATTGCAACTTCCCTGCCGCGATGGCTCAGTCCTCGAAAGCCTCCCGTTGGAGCCGCCTGACTCGCCTCAGCTCATAAACCTGGGCAACCTCTCCCCCGAGGATGAAAATCATCGCCGCGTAATATACCCAGACAACGACAATCACAAGAGCGGCAATCGTGCCCGAGTAGAATGAGCCCGGGTTGAACGAGGTGACGTACGCCCCGAAGACACGCTTCGCCACCTCCAGCAGTATACTCGTAAAGAGCGACGCAATGAGGGCCGTCTGCCAGCGGATCTTGCGATTCGGAAGGAATTTGTACAGCGCGAAGAACATCAGCGAGATGAAGCTGAACGCGACTGCCTGGCCGATGTTGTACTCAAGCGTACCCATCACGTCCTTGCGGAGACCGAGCTGGCCGAGCACGTGAAGGCCCTGCGTCGTGGCGAGGGCGAGATACGCGTTGAGGCCGGTGTAGGCAACGAGCAGCAGCGTCGACACCACCGTGATCTGGATATCGAAAATCTTGCCTGCGACGATGCCCCGGTCAGAGTCGATATCGAAGATCTGGGCGAGGACGCTGCGTAGCGACCCGAACAGGCGCGTCGAGAACCAGATGAAACCAACTACGCTGTAGATCCCGATCGCCTGCCGGGACTTGATGATGTCGACCAGCACCGTGCCGACCGGCGATGACTCTCCGGCCCGCCGAGACGGAAGGAACCGGGCCACGATATCGTTGATCTCGGCGGACGAGGCTTCCGCAGACTGGTTCAGAAGATAGGCAAGACCTGACGCGAGAAGAAGAAAGAACGGAACGGCGGCCAGGAGCAGGTTGAATGCGATGCCCCCGGCCAGAAAAAAGATGTTGTCTTCGCCGCTATTGTCCCAGACGCGTTGTGCGTAGTCGCGCAGCGTCCAGCCGATCCTGAGATGGAGCGGCCGCTTCGCCACTAGCTCTCTTTATACGCTGCCTTCGTTTCGGCGATTCGCTGCTCGAGCTCGACGCGCGCCTGCTGAGCGGCAGTCCGACCGGCATCCACGGCGTTGGTGACCTGCCGGCGCTTCAACTCGATCGCCTCGCGTGCGGAAAAAATCCGACTCTCGACGGATTCCTTCGCGTCGTGAATCGTCTGGCCGACGGAGTCGCTCACCTCAGCGACAAGATCCTGCGCCTGGTCGCCGACACGCCTCGCCCTCCGCTGAAGGTCGCGGCGCGTTTCTTCACCTGTTCTGGGAGCAAACAGCAGAGCGATCCCGGCCCCAACCGCTATCCCCGCAAGGAAAGCCCCGATACCGGGTTGGTTTCTCTCGATGATTACGTACGGCTCGTCGTCGTCCCAATCGTATTCGGACATTTTGCCTCACCCCTGTTTATCGCTTCCTGACTTTGCTCTTACCCACCACGGGGCGGGTCTTCGCTTTCGTGACCACCGATGGCGGCGATTCCGCCTGCTCCGGTCGAGCTGCTCCATTCGTCCTTATCATTGCTGCGATCTCGGCCCGAACCTCTTCCGGCGCGATGCCGACGATCTTTCCGGTCCGCGTCGCGTCGCCACTCGTTGAAGCGAATGTGCGCAGCACGAGCTGCTTACGCGTCTCCGCAAGTGACGAGCCCGCGGGAACGACGAGCGGTGGCGGAGATTCGCCGCCGAGACGCACGTGCCGCGGAATGATGTCCTGAGCCGCTATCACGTCTCCCCGGGCCATGATAACCGCCCGCTCAACGGCATTCTTCAGCTCGCGCACGTTGCCCGGCCAGGCATGTGAGAGAATCCACTCCCACGCACGCTCGTCGAAGCCCTTGATCTTTTTTCCGTTTTGCTGGCAGAACCGGACCAGGAACTCGTTCGCGAGAAGCTTGATGTCGCCCGCCCTGTCGCGCATCGGCGGCAGGAAGACCTCGACTACCGCGAGGCGATAGTAGAGATCCTCGCGAAGATCGCTCGCGGCGAGAGCCTTCTGAAGATCCCGGTTGGTAGCGGCGACGATGCGGATGTCCACCGAGATCTCCTTCTTTCCACCGAGCCGGCGGATGGTCCGCGTCTCGATCGCGCGCAGCAGCTTCACCTGAATGTCGGGCGCCATTTCGACGACTTCGTCGAGGAAAATCGTCCCGCCGTGCGCCATCTCGAACGCCCCGGCTTTCTCATTTGTCGAGCCGGTGAATGCCCCCTTCTCGTGTCCGAACAGCTCGTTCTCGAGGATGTCCTTAGGCAGCGCGGCGCAGTTGAGGGCGAAGAAGGGCCCCTTCGCTCGATCGCTCTTCGCGTGAAGAGCGCGCGCCACCAGCTCCTTGCCAGTCCCCGATTCGCCGAGAATCATCACCGTCGCCGATGACGGAGCAACGGCATCGATGATCTGATAAACCGCGCGCATCTCCTCCGACTGGCCGGTCAGCTCGCCGTAGTGAGTGAGTCCCTCGAGCTTGGACGACAGCTCGCGGTTCCTCTCCTGGACGTTGAACTTGTCGAGCGCCTTGGGAATGAGTGCCTTGAGCCGGTTCAGCTTCTCGGCGTTGAGTGGCTTTTCGATGTAGTCGTACGCGCCCTCGCGCATTGCCTGAACCGCGGAGTCCACCGTCCCCTGACCCGTGACGATGATGCACTCGGTGGGAACCCCGAGACGCTGGAGCTCCTTCAGGAGCGCCAGACCATCGAGCTTCGGCATCTTGAGGTCGGCAAGGACGACACCAAAATCGTTGGCGCAGAGCTGGTCGAGGGCTTTCTTTCCGTCCTGCGCAACAGCCACGTCATAGCCCTCGCTCGAAAGTATCGCGCTGAGGGCGGTGGTCATGGACAGCTCGTCGTCGGCGATCAGTATCTTCGCTTTATTCATTCGCTCGTGTTCGTTGCCGGATTCTGGAGAGGGAACCTTAATATAACCGCCTGGCCGGCGCATTCCGCCCCGAGACCCGTCCGCGCGCCGAGCGCGCGGAGTGCACGCACTGCCCGGTCGGCCTCCGCATCCGTCGACAGTATGCGAAGCGTACGCGGGCCCTCGAGCTCGCAGTGCAGGCGACCATCGCTTCCGACGGCGCCCAGCACGAGATCCATCAGCGCGGCCGATGCCTCAGCAAGCTTCGCCGACTCTTCCGACTGGGCCACCGCGTCCTCAACGAACTGGGCGATTCCCGTCAGCTCGGGCGAGTCGCGGCCAGTGCGGCTTCTCACGACTTCGAGGTTCACGACTAGGCCGTTGAGTGCGTTGCGCATCTCGTGCGCCGAGCTTCGAGCGACTTCGCGCAGCACGGCCAGCCAGGGCGCCGCCGCGCCGACCGCCTGGTCAATCACTCAGGTCCGCATCATCCGGTGCTGCGCTGACAACTGCCAGACCCTCGTGAGGCTGCGGCCGGTGCTGCGGCACAAGCGTCACGTGACGCGCTACTGCGTCGGCGGTATTGGCGATGCCGAGCTGCGTGAAGAGAAAGCTGAACTTCTCGTCATACGCTGCGGCGAGGCCCGACTTCACCTCCACGCCGAGATCCCAGAACTTTCTCTTGAATGGCCCGAGTGCCTTCTTGCGCGTCTTGTAGAAGAACTGCTCATCAGAGTCAGAAGCCTTGCGCTCATCCTTGGCGTTCTCGCCCAGCCACTGATAGATCTCGCTCCTCAAGTCTTTCGGCAGGCGGTCATACAGCATTGTCTGGAAGTTGGTGGCGAGATGAATCTCCGCCGTTTCGGTGCGGGGGAAGTTGTTGAAAGCTGAGTCGGGCAGCGTTGACGCTCCATGCTGCACAGCACCGGCGAGACCGTACTTTTCGCGCGCGACCTCGGACAGCCGCTGGAGGGTGCCAAAGTCAATCTGCACATCCCCGATAGTCCCGTCGGCCAGCACCACGCCACCATGCGTGGTTCCCGATTGCACGCTGATCTTGGAAAGCCCCGCGACTCCGGGCGCCCGCGCCTCGATGGCGCGATTGAATCCCTCCATGTACGCGTGCATCTCCTCTTCGGTGCTGTTCTGTGTGCCCACTTCGCCGATCTCCCCGCCCAATGAGATCGTGATGCCGGGCGGCTGCCGCTCTCGCACGTAGAGGGCGATATCCGCGGCCTGCTCGTAGTTGACCCGCTGCTGCTCGTCGAGCGTCGGCTTCGAGAGATCCACAAGGGTAGAGGTGTCCACGTCGATGTTGTAGAAGCCAGCCGCAATGGCCTCCCTTGCAAGGTGCTTCACGGCCTCCACTTCCGTCTCGGGGTCAACAGCGAATTTCTTCGCGCTCACCTGGAAGTGATCGCCCTGTATGAACAGAGGCCCCCGCCACCCTTCCCGAAGCGCGGCGGCCATGAGCACCGCCACATACTCGGCGGGCCGTTGATCTGTGTAGGCGATCTCCGACCGCGCTATCTCGCAAATGAACGCACCAGCGTTCAGCTGTATCGACGTGCGAAAGATCGAGCGCGCGGTATCGTAAGTCATTCCGCGCACGTTGATCGCGGGTACCGTATATCCGCCAGTGTCGCCCCGTCCGCGCGCGACGTAGAGCTCGTGAATGGAGGACGGAATGACACCAACCGCCTGCCCGATCTCCCAGATAAGCCATCGCGCGTCGTCGCGCGTGGCATCGTCGCCGAAGACCGCCGCATGCGCCAAAGCGTCCATCTGCTCCGACGCGATGATGCTCGCGTCGACAACCGTCACGGTGCCGTCGTCGACGCGCACGGCTCCCCTCATTAACACTTCGGGCATACCGGGGAAAGTCGCCGCGAAAAGCGGCCGCTGCAAGGGTCTGTCGCTGCCTCGTCTGCTCGTCTGGCGGTCAGGTGCGCGTTAACACAGATGACACTGATGTACGCGAATGACACAGATGAGAAAAGCGAAAGGCACTACAACTGATTTAGGGGGGGGAACTATAGAAAGGAAAGACGTCGTTGTCTTTCCCCCAAATCATTAGCGCTTCTCTCCGATTTCATCTCTGTCATGAGTGTCCATCGGTGTCATCTGTGTCAAGGCGCCCTTACGGCGTCAGACGCTCCAGCGGGAGTCCGGTTCGGGGAGCGTGTCCCATTCTTTGCGAGCTGCATCGGCTCCCGGCCGTCCGAGCAGCGCGTATGCGAACTGCTTGCCTAACTCGACGCCGGGCTGATCGAACGCATCAACGCCGTAGAGCTGGCCCGCATACGCGGTCGCGAGCTCGAGCAGCATGATGAGACCACCGACGTGCCACTCGTCTACCCGGTCCAGGTTAATTGTGAGATTCGGCCTGCCCCGCTTGGCGAGCGCTCCGGCGGTGGCCCGTTGCTCTACGTCGATCAGCTCGCCGAGCGTATGACCGCCGAGATAGCCCAGCTCCTTCACATCGGCGAAGGCATGGGGAATACGGACGTCCATCCCGCGGTCGCTCACCGAGACGAACGTAACGGTCTTGTCCTCCGGGCCCTCCATGAACAACTGAACCTGGCTGTGCTGGTCGGTAGCGCCGAGCGCGGGGAGTGGTGTCTGCCCTACCGATTCCCCATCGGCGGTGTGCTTGCCGAGGCTTTCCGCCCAGAGCTGGACGAACCAGGCGGCCATGTCCCGCAGCGGATCGGAGTACGGCATGAAGACGTTGATACGCTTTCCATGGCGCGTATCGGCCAGCCACTGAAGCGTGGCATAAACCCCCGCCGGGTTTTCCGATGCACGCGCCACGTCGCAACGTCGCGCCATGTCGGCGGCTCCCTCCAGCAGCGAGCGAATGTCGATGCCGAGGAGCGCCGCCGGCAGTGTGCCTACGGCGGTGAGGACACTGAAGCGTCCCCCGACGCTTGGCGGGATGTCGAGCGCAGTTACGCCCAACGTCGCGGCGAGCGGGCGTAACGCGCCCTGTGCGGGGTCAGTGATGAACACCACGTGGTCGGCGATTGTCAGCCCCGCATTGCCGAGCCGCTCGTGTACGATCAGAAACTGCGACATCGTCTCCGCTGTGCCGCCCGATTTGGACGTCACGATGAACAGTGTTTTCGCGAGGGCGAGGCGGCCGAGCAGGGCGGCAATCGTGACCGGGTCGACGTTGTCCAGGGCGTGCAGCCGGGGGAAGCCGCCCCGCGCATCGTCCGAGAGCAGGTTCCAGCCGCTCGGCGAGAGCGCAGTGCGAAGTGCAACCGGTCCGAGCGCGGATCCGCCGATGCCGAGGATGACGACATCGGCGTAACGGCCGGTGACCGAGTCCGCGTACGATTCCACCTGCTCGAGGAGAGCGGCGTCGCCTACGACGTCGGCGAATCCGACCTTTCCTCCCTCTCTCAGACGAGTGAATCCGGCGTGCGCGTTCTCGAACGCTGCGGCACTGCTCATCCATTCTTCGGCTGGTATGCCGCCGGCGGCGCCGCCGATCATGTTGGAGTAGTCGATCCGGATGCTCATGCCGCGTTCCTCAATCAATTCGGATTGTGAGGCCATCGAACGCCGGAGCGATGCCGCGTGGCAGCTCAGCCTCAAGATCGGCGTGAAAGTTGTCGTGGGTCAGGTGAGTGAGATACGTCCGCTCCGCGCCCACTGCTTGTGCCGTGCGAATCGCCTCGGGAATGCTGAGATGAGTCGGATGTCCCGTGCGGAAGAGCGCGTTCAGCACGAGCACCTTTGCTCCACTGAACGCTTTCAGCGCTTTCGCCGGGAGCTGCTTCGCGTCGGTAACGTACGCGAGCGGCCCGATTCGGTATCCGAATACGTCGACGGCTCCATGGGGCAACGCGACGGGGGTCACCTCCGCATCCGCGATCTCTACCGTCTCACCGTCGGCAAGGGCGATTGCCCTGCCCTCTGGCTTGGATGTACCCGGCAGGGGGCGGATACTGTCGTCGAAGATGTAAGGAAAGCGCGACGCGAGGCGGACGAGTGAATCAGCCGGTCCGTACATGTCGAGCGGCACGTCGCGCCGCATCGAGATAGCGCGAATGTCGTCCAACCCGTGGGCATGATCGGCGTGATCGTGCGTGTACAGCACGGCGTCGACACGATCTATTCCCGCGGCGATCAACTGAAGCCGAAGCTCGGGCGGCGTGTCGATGAGCAGGCGCGCCCCCCCGTTGGTCTCGACGATCGCGCCCACTCTGTTGCGTTTGTCGCGCGGATCAGGAGAATGGCAGACCGCGCACCCGCAGCCGACCTGTGGAACGCCAAAGCTCGTGCCGGTGCCGAGAAAGGTGAGCTTCATCGCGCAGGGCGCGCGGGTGTCGCCCCACGCGCGCGCGAACGCTGGGCGCGCGCGCGCCGCACGCTCAGATCACCTCCACCTTGAGCAGATTCGTCGTGCCGGGAACGTCGAAAGGGACTCCGGCAGTCACGATGATGCGGTCGCCGCGCTCCGCCAGCCCCCGTTTTAGCGCGACGTCGATGGCGTGCTCGCGCATCTCTTCGTACGTCTCACAGTGCGGCACGATTTCGGGAATCAAGCCCCACACCAGCGCCATTTGCCGGTAAGTGCGCGGCTGATCGGTAAGTGCGAGAATCGAAACGCCCGGCCGGTGCGATGCAACCACCCGAGCCGAGAAACCGCTCTTGGTGAAAACAACGACAAGGGGAGAGTTCAGCATGTCCACCGCGGCTGTCGTCGCCGCGGCGATCGCCACCTCGGTCGTCACGGTGGTTCCTTCACGCGGAGGCGCGCGGCGTATCCGGAGAGCCGGCGGATGGCGCTCGACTTCGGTGATTATCCTGCTCATGGCTTCGACGGCAAGGCGCGGGTACGCGCCCGCTGCAGTCTCGGCCGAAAGCATCACAGCGTCAGTGCCATCCAGGATGGCGTTTGCAACGTCGCTCGCTTCAGCGCGGGTAGGGCGCGGATGCGTGATCATCGACTCGAGCATCTGAGTTGCCGTTATCACCGGCCGTCCCAGGCGGTTCGCAAGGGAGATAATTCGCTTCTGGGCCCCTGGGACGACTTCGAATGGCAGCTCCACGCCGAGGTCGCCGCGCGCGACCATCACTCCGTCCGACGCTTCGATGATGCTCTCGATGTTCTGGAGAGCGACATCCTTCTCGACCTTGGCAATGACGAGCAGCGTGCGCGGAACCATGCCGCGCAACGCCTCGATGTCCTGCGCTCGGCGCACGAAGCTGAGCGCGAGGTAATCGAGATCGTGCTCGACCGCGAAGCGGATGTCGGCGGTATCCTTCTCGGTAATCGACGGCGCCGAAACGTGGACACCGGGCAGATTCAAGCCCTTGTGGGGATTGATCTCACCACCGTGAAGCACCCTCGTTTTGACACGGGGTGCGGCGACCTCCATCGCGATCAGCTCGATCAACCCGTCATCGATCAGAATCCGATCGCCGACGCGGACATCCGTCGCGAGTCGGTCGTAGGTGATCGGTATCTCGGCACCGCGCTCGAGGCCCTCGTGCACGAGGACGACGTCCTGGCCTTGCGACACGGTGATCGGCTCGGCGATACCTCCGACGCGGATGCGGGGCCCCTGGAGATCGCCGAGGATGGCAATCGGGCGACAGCACTCGATCCCGAGCCGCCGCAGCGTGTCGATCGTCCGGGCGTGCTGGTCGTGCGTGCCGTGCGAGAAATTGAGACGGGCAACGTTCATGCCCGCGTCGATCAGCCCGCGGATTCCCTCTTCAGTCGAGCTCGCTGGTCCGAGAGTACAAACGATCTTGGTGCGCGGGGTGTAGACAGCCGTCACTTATGCGTCGCGAGCTGACTCATCTTGCGCTCGATTCCGGCGATCAGCGCTTCAAAGGATTTCTGGAAGCTCGCGAGCCCGTCCACGAGCAGCTTGTCGGTGACGTCGCGCATCGAAACCCCCACCGCCTCAACCTCCCGCAGTAAGCCCTCGGCGGCGCCTATCCGGCTATCAACCGTACGCTGCACGTCTCCATGTTCGCGGAATGCCTCGATGAGCGCGGGAGGCATCGTATTGACCGTCGTGGGGCCGATCAGATCCTCTACGTACATGACATCGCGATACGCCGGATTCTTGACTCCGGTGCTCGCCCAAAGCGGCTTCTGCCGCCGCGCGCCGTGTTCCTCGAGCTGCTTCCAGCGCGGCTCGGCGAACCGCCGCGTGAAGAGCCGGTAGGCGAGCTTCGCGTTCGCCACGGCGGCCCGTCCCTTGAGCATCTTGAGACGATCGCGGTCGGACGGATTCGCCGCTTTGATCAGCTCGTCGAGCCGCTTGTCCACCTCGGTGTCGACGCGGCTCACGAAGAAGCTCGCGACCGAAAAAACGTGGTTCACCGGGTGTCCGGCGGCGACGCGGTCTTCGAGCCCGGACATGTAGGCATCGATCACGCTGTCGTGCGCGTCGAGGGAAAAAAGGAGAGTGATGTTCACGTTGATGCCGGCCCCGATGAGCTCGCGCACTGCGAGGGCTCCCTGTGGGGTGCCGGGCACCTTCACCATTACGTTGGGGCGGTCGACTGTCCGCCAGAGGCGCTTCGCCTCCTCCACCGTCTCGCCGACCTCATGCGCGACTCCTGGCGAGACTTCTATCGATACATAGCCGTCGTCGCGGCCCGTGCGCTCGTAAACGCCCGCGAACAGGTCGCACGCGCGCTGCACATCGGTGGTCTCGACCAGCTCGAACAGCTCGTGCCCCGAAAGCTCCGAGGAAGCGCCGGTGAGCTGCTCGTCGTATTCCGTGCCCTCGGCCAATGCCTTCTCGAAGATCGTCGGGTTCGACGTCATGCCGGTCAGAAAGTCCTCGGCGATGCTCCTCTCGAGCTTGCCGTCAAAGAGCATTGGCCGATCTATGTTGTCGAGCCAGATCGATTGGCCTTCATTGTGAAGCTGTTCGAGCCGATTTCTGGTCATCATTCCTCCTGCTCCAATTCTAATCCCGAAACGAAAGAGGCGCAGAGCCGACTGAGCACAGAGGGGTTGCGAAATCGCCTATCTGGTCTGGATGAGAATTGCACCTCCCATGTGCCCGGTGCCGAATCTCGTCGTTGCGTCGCCGGCGTTGAGGTACTCCACGCGCACGATCTGCTCGGCGCTGAGCGTCTTCAGCGACTCGAGATTCCCGAAGTGCATGTTATCGACATACACTTCCGCACGCACGGGAACCGGATTGCGCGGCGACAGTGCGCCGCGCGTGCGCAGGAACTCCGGCCGCAGATGGGCGATCATGTCCCATGCGGTCCACCCGGGCGATTTCGACATCTCGGCTGTCGTGAGGATATGGCGATCCCTGCTTCCGTCGGGGAACGCAGTCGTGGCCGAGGAACACGCCGAGATACAGAAGAGAAGCAAGGCCACTGTCGAGATGCGTCGCATTCGTTCCCCTTGTCCTTCGAGTCGCACTCCGGTTACTGCCCTGCCGCATCCGCTAGAAGTCGCGCTTCTTCATCTCGGCGAAAAAGCGGTCGCTTTCAGCGCGCTGCTTGATCGTCGCTTCGTCCGTCGGATCGTCGGCGAGATTCTTGTCGTACTTTTTTCCGAACCCCTTTGGAATCGAGGAGGAGGTGCCTGATTTTGCCGCGTTCTTTCTGGCCAGGGCGGCAAGTTTTCGTTTGTCCATTTCGGTGGGTGGAAGGGATGCTTAACTGAGGCACATGTCACGCCTCCGCGCAAGGTGATCTACGCACCTTGGGATCCCGAAAGCAAAACCTTACGACCGATGACGCAAATGTGTCATCCGTGTTCATCGATGTCATCTGTTGTAGGGTTTTTGTTTTCCGACTCGCTCCGACGCCTTACGATTGCCAGCGTACAGCGCGAGACGCAGACAAGACGCTTCTCCTCGTCCTCGATCCTGATCTCCCAGACGTGCGTCTTGCGGCCGCGGTGCAGGGGTGTCGCGGTCGCGGTGACCATGCCGTCCGTTTTTGAGCGAAGGTGATTTGCGTTGAGCTCCAAGCCAACCGCTGCCTGAGTCTCGGGATCGACATTCATCAATGCGCCCAGCGAAGCCACGGTCTCGGCGAGTGCGGCGGACGCGCCGCCGTGGAGCAGTCCGAATGGCTGTCGCGTCGTGTCGTCGACCGGCATCGCCGCCACGACTCGGTCGGGGGTCAGCTCAATGAGGTCGATACCGATGGCTTTCGCAAGGCCGTGGTTTGCCATCGCCTTACGTTCTTCGAATATGCTATCCACGGGTTCGTGCGCCGGATGACTTCAAGTTTGTCCTGTTAAGCGCAGAGCGAGACGGATGAAAGCGCAAGTTCGCACACGATCCACAAGATTGGTAAGCCGTCCTCAACGGCCACTGCCGGCCGGCGGTTCAACCGCCTCGCAGAATCACCGATCCGTGCTCGACTCGATCGTGATCCCAATCGAGTTTCGGGCGCTGGCTCAGTTCATACCTGGGCTTATTACACACAACTGTACGGATGAGCATTTGTCCAGGATGAGTTACCGCCGGTTTGCATTGGGCCCCAGATATTCTCGAGCAAACGCGTCGTGCGCCCATGCAGCGTCAGCACTACCGAGCGAATAGGTCGTTCCGCTGGTCACCCAGGTAACCGAGTCAAGAAATGGCCTGAGCAGGTTCACCTCGTGCCCGGTGATAACGACGGCACAGCCCTGATGTGCCAACATTCTAAATGATTCCCCGAGTAGCTGGCAGACCTTTGGATCGACACTACGAAATGGCTCGTCCGCCAGGAGGCACAGCGGGCGACGCACGAGAGCCAGGGCGATTTCGACGCGCCTGACCTCGCCTGCGGATAGTGATTCGGCCGTGGCGTCGAGGAGCGCAACGAGAGAAAGGCGGCTCAATACTTCCTCGCAGTCACCGGGTCCGAATCGGTTCTCGATTAGGTCGAAGTGCCGTCGTACCGTCATTGCAGGGACGAGGTTGTTGGATTCGGCGAGGTAGAACATGCCGCGAGCGGCGAGAGAGCTCAGGCGGGGGCGATAATGCCGCTGGCCGCAGAACTGCACCCACCCACTGTCGGGCTGCAGGGCGCCAGCCGAAATCTTGAGCAGCGTCGACTTCCCCGAGCCCACGCGGCCAACCACACCCACGATTTCGCCTGCCGAGACAGTCAGGCGTCCAGAGCTCAGGACGCGACGCCCGGAAAAACTTCGGCTGATCGAATCGGCCCAGAGGATCATGCACCGCGTCCGATGGCCGCGGGTCCGAGAGCGAAAAGAGCAAACTCCAGCACCAGCACCGTGGCTGCCCAAAGCCCTGCCGGGACAACAGGTGACACGCCAAGGTTGCCAAGCATCGAGAGCTCGCGACGGCGGCGAGTATCGACAAGGCCGATGGCTCCCGAAATGACGACGAGTGCCAGAGACGTTGGGATAGCGAATACCACGACTTCCGCATTCGTGACCACAGCGACGAAAGCGTGAACAGCGGCCCACAGCATGAATGATCTGAGAGGATAGACGCGAATCAACGCAGGCTCAGCCGGGTGCGCGGATCGCGCGCCGCGTCAGGTGTATATGCCGTGCATCTGCACGTGGGACAGCGTCCGGCGGCTCACCTCATCGTTCGAGCGCGGTCAGCCGCACTCGGAGAATCCGCACACATGACACTTCGCGCAGCCCTCAGCCTGCTCGAGCTGAGACCCGCAATCGGGACACGTACCCATGAACGACTGATCGCCGTTCACACGCTCGAATGCGTACTGCGCCTCTTCACCGACGGGAGTTGAGCCGGTTGGGGCCGTAACCGACGCGGCGGCGATTGCCGGCTGCGAAGAGCTGGGCGTCTCGGCCTTCAGCAGATCCTGTTGAATACCCTGCTTCTCGCGCATCCAGTTCTCCAGCGCAATGCCAATCGCGTCCGGAACGGACAACACCTTGTTCGGCCCGAGCCCGATGGCGCGGTCTGACGCAATGCCGCGAAGCTGGCGATGAATCGCCTGAATGGAGATTCCCGAGCGGAGAGCGAGTGAGATCAAGCGACCGATCGCCTCTACGTCAGCCATTGCTGCGCCGCCCGCCTTGCCGAGGTTGATAAACACCTCGAAGGGCTGGCCGCGGTCATCCTCGGTGATGTTCACGAACATCGTGCCGAGCGGCGTCTCCATGCGGCTTGTGGTTCCACGAAGCGTGTCCGGCCGCGCGCGTTTCTTGCGCCGCTGAAGGTTCTCCGCCTCGGAATCGAACAGCTGCGTGCGCAGCCGTCCAAGCTCGGCCTCGAGCTCGGTGATCGTCCCCTTCAGGTCACCGAACTCTCCCCGCCTGGCGACCGTTCCGTCACGCTCGGCCTTCGCCGTTGCGGTAGCTCCGGTGGAGAGCACCTGATTGTCGCGCGAACCGTCACGATACACGGTGACACCCTTGCATCCGAGATCATACGCGAGCTCATAGATGGCGCGAACGTCCTCACGCGATGCCGTATGCGGGAAGTTGGTCGTCTTGGAAATCGCCGAGTCGCAGTTCTCCTGGAAGGCCGCCTGCATGCGGACGTGCCACTCCGGTGTGATATCGTGCGCCGTTACGAACACACGTTGCCATTTCTCCGGTACCTCTTCGAAATGCACGTGCCCCAGCGTGGCGATCTTCTCGATCAACTCTTCCGAGTACCATTCCTCGGCCTTCGCGATCGCGAGAAAATCCTCGTTCACGTCCGGCATCATCGCCCCGGCCTGATTGCGCATGAAGGCAACAGCGAACAGCGGCTCGATTCCCGAAGAGCATCCGGCGATGATCGAGATCGTGCCGGTGGGCGCGATGGTGTTCACGTTGCAGTTGCGAAGCATCTGCATCGGTCGGATCCGCTCGCCATTCTCGTCGCGCGCGCAGGTTTCGTCGGGTCCCCAAATCGAACGCGCCCACTCCGGGAATGCCCCTCGCTCGCCGGCGAGGCGCTCGCTCTCTCGCTTCGACTCGATGTCAACGAACCGCTGAAGCTCGCGGCCGAACTCGACTCCCTCGTCCGTATCATAGGGGATGCCGAGCTTCACCAGCGCATCGGCGAAGCCCATCACGCCAAACCCGATACGGCGGATCCGCTTTGACAGCGCGTTGATTTCGGGCAGCGGGTACCGGTTGACATCGATGATGTCGTCGAGGAACCGCACCGACGTATGGATGTCGCGCGCGAGGGCGTCCCAGTCAAGGACGCCATCGGTGACGTAGTAGCCGATGTTGATAGAGCCTAGGTTGCAGACGTCGTACGGCAGCAGGGGCTGCTCACCGCAAGGATTGGTCGCTTCGTAGCTGCCGACGTGCGGCACCGGATTGTGCCGGTTGGCCTCGTCGATGAAGAAGCAGCCGGGCTCGCCCGTGCGCCACGCGCCGTCGATCATCTTCTCCCACACCTCGCGCGCGTCGAGCTGCCCGACTGTCGAGCCGCTCGATGGATCGACGAGATCGTAGGTCGTTCCCGCCTTCACCGCCTCCATGAAGGTCGTGGTCACAGCTACGGAGATGTTGAAGTTGGTGATCTGCGTGAGATCTTCCTTGCAAGTCACGAACTGCATGATGTCAGGATGATCGACGCGCAGGATGCCCATGTTGGCGCCACGTCGGGTGCCGCCCTGTTTCACGGCGTCAGTTGACGCGTCGTACAGCTTCATGAACGAAACGGGTCCTGACGCTACACCGGTGGTCGACCGCACCATCGACCCAGTGCCGCGAAGGCGCGAGAAACTGAATCCGGTTCCACCGCCCGACTGGTGAATGAGGGCCATCGACCGAAGTGTGTCGTAGATGCCGTTCTCGCCGTTGGAGAGGGCATCCTCCACCGGAAGAACGAAGCAGGCGGAGAGCTGGCCGAGCGGGCGGCCAGCATTCATGAGCGTCGGCGAGTTGGGCTCGAACCGGCGCTGCGTCATCAGATCGTAGAACTCCCGCGCCGTTTCCGCGACCTCCGCCTCACTCTCCCCGTACCGCCTGTCCGCCTCGGCGACATTGCTCGCCACCCGCCAGAACATGTCTTCGGGCTGTTCAGTCGGCATGCCGGAAGCGTCCTTGATCAGATAGCGCTTTTCAATGACAGTGCGCGCGTTCTGATTGAGCTCGGCAGAACCGATCGGGGGGCTGGCCGGAATGGGCATCGATACAACTCTCCGCTAAAAAAATGGGATGTCAACAGAAACCTAAAGCAATGCGTTCAAGCCTTTCGGCAATGTGACTGATCTGGTCGGGGTGCGCAGTTTAGCCGGGTTCGTGATTCCGCGCCAGTATCGACGTAAGTCAGTTGTTCCCATATACTTACGGTATCCACATCACGAATGATTCTGGAGTGGAAGGATTTCCACGCGTTATCCACTCGGTGGCGCCGGCTCTTGCCTGGATTCACGTCCCAGAAGCTGCCCAAATACAAAAGAGCTTACCACAGATAACACCGACGACAATCGATGACACGGATGACAAAACGCAACTGCAAATGATTTGGGGGAAGATGGCGACCTGCCGAGCCGTTGAGCTAGAACGACGACCCGACCGTCAGATACGCACTGAACGCGCGTGCGCGGCCGGCTTCCCGGCTCGCGACCGGGACCGCGAAGCCGAGCCGGAATCGCGCTGGGATATCGTACTGAAGCGCGGTGTCGAGGTTCACCTCCCCACCCAGTGAAGCGAGCCAGGGACCGGCCCTCGTAACTCCTCCACACACGCCGGTTTCCTCGTCGGCGGACGAAGGGCAATAGGCGCGACCCGCATCCGCGAATGCTGCCGCGGAGATGCGATCGAATAGCAGGGGCACGTAAGGAATCCGCCGCGACGGAGCGGCGATCGGTGCGCGGTACTCCAGCGATCCGGCGAAGGCTCTTATGCCCTGCTCAGCAGACGGCGGAAAGCCGCGGACTCCGAAAGTCCGCCGCTCGTTGCCCACGTCGACGCCAGCAAGCACCTCGAGCGTCGACCCGCTCAACCCGCCGGCCGAGAACGCCGAGATCGCGCGATCGTCCGCGATTCCGGCTGCCGCCCTCGCCGCTATGACATGATGCGCAAAACCAGGGAGATCGAGCGACCTGTATCCCCCAGCGACACCAACCAGACTCCGGCTCGCGGAACCCGCGTTGCCGCGTTCCCATCGCTGTCGCGTCGTCGCGCTCAGGCCAACGCCGTCTTCGCGCGAAATGCTGAGCGAAGGGCGCTTCGCGTTTGACCAGGATCCCGATGCGAATACTGACGGATAGCTGCGTCGCTCGCCAAAGAGCGCGGGGAGGCGGCCGATCAGCGTGCCTGGGTTGGTTTCGTATGCGCGTGTCTCGATTTCTCCTCCAGTCGAGAACGTCGCAAAGGTGCGTAGGCGCGGCCGGGAGAACGTCGCGCTCAGGCCAAAGATCCTCGCCTCCCTTGCCAGATCGCCTACCTCCTTCCGCTCCTGCGAAAAGACCGGGAAGTGCTCCCACGTCTGTTCCGCGCTGAAATTGAGGAAGGGCTGCCCAAAGCCTCCATACTGATACGCCGCGAAGCCGTGCGTCTCATGGTACTTCACATTGTGCTGGGCTTGCACGTAGTACGAATGGCGACCGACGATGTCGTTGCCGCTGGTGGCAGCGCCGAAGAGACTGCCGGTCTCGGTCGTTCCCTCGAAGAGCGGCTCCCAGTACCGCGGAACGAGGGATTGCCATGCCGAGTATGGACGGGCGGGCCCGAGCTCGGTGAGCGAGACAGGAGGCACGATGCGAGCCGCGAGGCGGCAGTTCAGGCATCCGGCACGAGGACTGGCGACATCGTCGAGTTCGCGATGTCCGGAGGCAAGACGCGGCAGCGGAGCAACGCCGATATGATAGCCGTCGTGCCGGAAGTGCAAGGCGGCGAGCTTCTCCCCCCCCGGGGAGGGCTCGGGATTCAGAAGGCCAGTGCTCGCGTCAGAAAGCCTCACCGCCTGGCCGGGCCGCGCAGCGCTGTTCCGCCCGCTATAGCCACTGATGTACGCCTGAGTCGCACCAGTTCGATTCGATGTGTAGAAAATGGTGCCCGATTGCCCCCACGACGGCGATGCGACTATCGCCCGCTCAGAGACACGTACCGCGTGAACGTTTCCCAGCGTATCCAGAACGACGAGCTCCGAAACGCCGCCGCGCTTGACGCGAATCGCAGCAATCTCGTCGCCTCCCGGCGACCAGCGTGGCTCACCCCACTGATTCTCGCCGTCCCCCGCCGTGATTGGCGTGATCGCGCGACCGTCAATTGAAACTCTCACGAGTCTCGTCGAGCCGGGAATACCCTGCACCGCTACGATTGCGCCGTCGCCGCGCGCATCGGCGGCCGACACGCGTGCTCCGTGAGTGAGGCGCGTCTCGCGACCCGAGCGATCGACGTAGAGATCGTTGCGAACATGGAACGGATCGGTGTAATCGGGCTGCGAGAAGAGAATGCCGCCATCGCGGAGCGGCACGTTGGCACCGAGCCCGTTGCGGCGGCCGCGTCTCGTAATCCGTCCGTCGAGCGTTACCGAATACGCCGCCGTCACCTCGCGCCCAGTCGATGCCACATACATGATGGCGGTATCGCCGATCCATCGCGGGAACGCGGCGTAACGCCCTTCGCTCGTGAGCTCACTCCATGCGGGAAGCGGTTCGGCCGCGCCGCCCGCAATAAGGGTCAGCGAGTCGCTCCATTGCTGCCACGCATTGTCGAAGCTGATTCCGAACGCCTTCTTTGCACGCGCGTTGAGGCCCAGCGGAAAGAGCGCGCTGCTCGTGACGTCGACGAAGCGGCCGACTGTCTGCGGGCCACGCGTGCGCGACAGGTGGTCGAAGACAAACCCGCCGTACGTGTAAACCGTCTCGCCACCGGGGAAACGGCTCGTGGAGCGTGAGAGCTCCCCCAGCCTCGGAACGCGTCCGGCTTCGGCCGCGGCGCGGGCCACCATGTAATGTTCCGCTCCCTCGAGGCGGCCCGCGCCTGTGATCCTCGACTCATAGTAAACAGCCAGGCCTTCGATGACCCACGCCGGAAGGAAGGCGTTCGGAAAGAGAGCAGGATGGCGGCCGAAAATGGATCGGCCGACTCTCCAGAACCCACCGGCTCGATCGAGATGGAATATATGAGCGAGCTCGTGGGTGATGACGAGCGCGCTCCAGTCATCGTAGTTGCGAAGGCCCGGTGCATCCACAGGCGGGTGGGCGAAAACGACGATCCGGTTGGATGGATAGGGAGTCGCATAGCCGTTCACATAGTCGACGTTGTCGGCGATGACGAGATCCACCTTTCCGCGCGGCGGCTGCAGCTCGGTCGCGAGCTGAGCGAACGCTCGTTCGGCGTTCACCGCGCCCCGGCGCGCTTCGGCCTCGAGCGGCCGGGTGAAATGAACCCTGAAGTGCTCGGTCTCGATCGTGAACCACTGGTCGTCCGGGACGAGCTGGGCTCTCACCTCGACGCCGAACAGCATCGCGACTGCCGCAATCGTGGCGATCGCGACGTTCCGTGCCGCTATCCTGATTGAATCACCTCCGCGCCCTGGCGAGTGCCCGGAAGTAACTCTCGAGTCCTTCCACGATTCCGCGCGCATACCGCTCCTGGTATTCCGGGGTACGAATTGCCGCTTCCTGATCGGGCATGATGAGGAACGCGCCTTCGGCAAGAACCGATGGCATCCACGTTCCTCTGATCACCGCAAAGTTATCCCGCTTCACTCCGTTGTCGCGAAGCGAGAGCTGCCTCACCAGCGCTCGCTGCACCTCCTCGGCGAGCGTGAACGAGTGCAGGTGGTAGTGGTAGGTAGCGGTGCCATTCACCCTGATCGGGTTGATCCCGTCGGGAACGGCGTTGAAGTGAATCGACACAAATGCATGCGAGTTCGCGCGGCGCGCCATGGCCGGACGGTCGTTCAACGCGACGGCACTGTCGGTCGTCCGCGTCATCGCCACGTTCGCGCCCTTCTCCCTGAGTAGCGCTTCCGTACGGAGCCCAACCGCCAGCGCGGGTACCGGCTCCCACAGTCCTGTGGGCCCGGTTGCGCCGATGGGCGGGTGGCCGGGATCAACCGCAATCGTGAGACCTTTCAGCGGCGCCGTGGAGTCGATCGCCGGCGGACGGCGAATGCGGAATCGAAGTCCCTTCTCTTCCCATAGCGGCAGATACCCGTAGGCGGGTCCGCGCAGAGCGAACGTGTAGCGCACGCTCTGCCCTTCGCGCTCCGATCGCGCGGATGCCAGGTATCCCGCTGCAGTGCCCCGGACCGTCACGGGCCGCTTGCGAGTCGTCGATGTGTTGTAGAGGATGAGCGATAACTCGCCCGGTCGCACCTCCACCAGGTGAGCGGGCCTCGCGCTGAGCGGAATCACGATGTCCGTCCACTCGTCGCGTGCCTGAACACGAAACGCGCCCGCCCGTAATCGTATCGGCTTGTATGACGGCGCGAGCATTGTGAGATCGCTCTTCGCAATGCGAATCACCTGCGAGCTGTCGAGCTGCACATGCGCGTCGGTTCCTCTCGTTTCAATCACCTTTACGACCGTCCCCGGCATCAGGAACCATCGCTGGAGTCCCCCCGTGATCGCGTATCCGGTGACGACGCGGTCGGTGTCGCTCGGATACACGGCGGGTCCGATGAGGGACGCGTACAGCACGGGTGAGAGCCGCGTCACAGTGTCAGCCGGCGGCCGCTGCGCCCCGGCGGTCGGAGGTGGAACACCCGGCGGTAACGTATCACCAGGTGTGGCCGTGTCGCGCGGGAGCGGCACAGCGGGCGGAGGGAGTGCGATTCGTACCGGACGGGTGAGACGAACCGTATCGAGCCCCGTCGTCGCCACGATCTCATACCGCGGAGAGTCAGCGGGCGGGTTGGGAACCCAAGCCATGAAGGCGCCATTGGGCCAGACTGGGGTGAGAACGCCGTTGACAGTCAATCCCGCGTCCCCGTTGCCCACCGATCCGAAGACGAAATTGGAATCGCGCGACTGAATAAGGTGTTCCGCCGGTGGATAGACCACCTTGATCTCGAGCGGTCCCGTGACGTGCGGCACCGCGGGGAGAGCTGGGTTGACGTCGGGGATCGGGGCTCTCTCGACAACCGGTGGTGGCGCCGGAGGAAGCATCACCGGCACGGGCGCGGGCACGGGTGGAGCTGTCGGCGGTCGAGGCGCGCAGGCAGCCGCCGCGAGGAAGGCGGCGATGACGGAAACTCGAAGCTCGTTGGTTGTCATCATGGATGGTTGGTCGTCCCTGGACGGGAAGCTGATTGCATGGTCGATACCAACCGGCTGAACGGGTCGCCAACTGCACCTCAGGCAATTCCGCTCCGTCTCACCTATATTCTCGCGGATGCCGTGGCACCACCCCCTTACGTCCAATACATCCTCGCGCACCCGCGTATCCGGCGCGCATACAGAATCGTGAAGCGCGTCGAGCCATTTACCGCGGAATTTCCCGCGCTCCCCGAAGGTACTCTTGAGGTTGCAGGCCGCACCGATGTGGGCCTTCTCCGTGAGCACAACGAAGACTCATTTCTCTTCGGCATCCTCGACAGCGGCGAAATCCGCACCGAGAACGACGGCGGGGTCCTCCGCGCCGAAGCCACTCCTTCTCTTCTGATGGTCGCCGACGGCGTTGGAGGGGCGGCATCCGGTGAGGTGGCGAGCGATCTTGCGACCCGCGTCTCCTTCGATCACTTGCGCGAACGGCGGGAGAAGGGCGGTCTCAAGGGCGCAATCAATATCGCCGACTCGCTCCAGCAGGCGGTGCTCGCCGCGAACAAGTCGATTTACGATTACTCAAAGGCGAACCGCACGCATCACGGCATGGGGACTACAGCCACAATCGGACTCGTCGTCGGCGGAATGGTGTACTTCGCGCAAGTTGGTGACAGCCGGGCTTATATCATCCGCGGCGGCAACGCGAGGCAGATGACCAAGGACCAATCGCTCGTCCAGCGGATGGTGGATGCCGGCAAACTCACGCCCGAGCAGGCGGAAAAGAGCGAGCACCGCAACATCATTCTGCAGGCGCTTGGCCCGGAAGCGACCATCGTTCCAGAATTCACCCGCGACCGACTGCAGCACAACGACGTCATACTTCTCTGCAGCGACGGGCTCTCCAACCAGATGGGTCCTCAGGAAATCGCATCACTGGCCGTCGGTGAGAATCTCGAGGGACTTTGCTCGACGCTGATTGACCGTGCGCTCGAGACCGGCGCTCCCGACAACGTCACGGTCGTCGTAGGTCGCTACACCATCCCCATCACTCACTGAAAGGGCGGCGACTAGGTCGCATCGGACGCAGTCTCGCCCGAATGCGCCGCCGCGCCAATCGGCGTGTCACCGCCCCAAGGCGCGATGAAAGGCAGCATCAGGAGCGCTGGCAGACCCGCGGCTATGCTGATCAAAAAGAACAGCGGCCACCCCGTCGCGGCGGCGAGCCCGCCAGAAGGTGCGGTAAGGAGATCCCGGCTCACCGCGACAAGGCTCGACAGCAGCGCGAACTGAGTCGCCGAGACTCGCTTGTTGCACATCAGCATCAGGAACGCCAGCAGGGCCGCGGCGGCAAGCCCGGTGATGAAGTTTTCGATCACGATCACAGCCAGTAGCCAGGTCCGGCTTTGGTCGGTCAAGGCCAGAAGGTAGTAGCCCAGATTGCTCACTGCCTGGAGCACCGCGACGATCCACAGGGAACGGTTGATCCCGATCTTCGCGAGCAGCGCGCCGCCGGCGAGCACGCCGATGATCGTCGCGATGAGACCGGCCCCTCCGCGAATCACTCCGATCTCTGTTTGCGTGTAGCCCGCCTGCAGGAGAAACGGCGTTCCCATCACAATGACCAGGCTGTCCGAATACTTGTAAAGGACGATGAAAAGCAGCACCAAGAGTCCGCGTAGGAGTCCCGACCGCGTGAAGAACTCGTTGAACGGGAGGACGACAGCCTCAGCAAGAGTCCGCGGCGGGGCATCCTCGAGCGACGGCTCGGGAGCCATTACAGAAGCAATCACGCCCACGAGCATCAGCGACGAGAGGATCAGATAAACGGTCGGCCACGGCATCCGGTCGGCGAGCACGAAGGCCAGCGACCCCGTTAGCAGCAGTGCGATCCGGTAGCCCAGCACCCAGATGGCCGCGCCCGCTCCCATTTCCCGGTGATGCAGAACGTCTGTACGGTACGCGTCCCCGGCGACATCCTGCGTTGCGCTGAGGAATGCGATGAGCAGGGCGTTGAACGCGAGCGCGCGTAGCCCGACGGCCGGATCGTGCAGCGACATCGCGGCGATCGCGACCAGGAGCAGCAGCTGCGCGATAATGAGCCAGCCGCGACGCCTGCCGAGGAAGGGCGGAACGTAGCGGTCGAGCAGCGGGGCCCAGAGAAACTTGAGCGAGTACGGAAGTCCGACGAGGCTGAACACGCCAATCGTCGTGAGGTCTACGTTTGCCTTCGTCATCCACGCCTGGAGCGTGGTGCTCGTGAGGTAGAACGGAAGACCGGACGCGAATCCGAGGAAAATGAGCGCCGCCATCTTCGGCTGCGCGAATGCACGGACCGGTGACGCGCTGGGTTCGTCCCTCATTGGATTCCCCTGAGTTATGCCGGCGTAAGCTTCCCGAGGACTCGGGGGCCTCTCGCGCCTGTCGCCGTGGGAACGTTTCCCGGCCGGTCGGACAGATGCAGATACCCAAGCAATGCAAAGGCCACGGCTTCCTTGGCATCTCCGTCGAAAAAGGTGCCGTCGAAGTCGCTCACTTTGCGCGGAGCCACGGCGCGTGCAATCGCCCGCACGAGGGCAGGATTCCTCGCGCCACCGCCCGAGAGAAACACCTCGGAAATGGGTTCCGCGATGAAACGGTCGTACGCGTCGCCGATACTTCGCGCGGTGAGCGAGACAGCGGTTGCGATGATGTCCTCGTCGGCCGCTGACGCAGACTCGCGCCGGCAGGACGCGATGAGGTTCTCGGCGTATTGCACGCTGAACAATTCGGGACCAGTGGATTTCGGAGGTGACGCGCCGAAGTACTCGTGCGAGAGGAGTCGGTCGACGACTGAATCCACCGGGCTTCCGCGGGCGGCCAGCTCCCCTCCAACGTCGTACGCCAGGTCGGGGCGGAGCGACCGCACGACCTTGTCGATCACGCCGCATCCCGGCCCGGTGTCGAATGCGCGGACGCCACGCAGCTCTCCGCCCGGCGGCACGACCGATACGTTTCCGATCCCGCCCAGGTTCTGGAGGGCCCTCCACTCCGTCGGATGCGAAAAAAGCATCGCATCCGCCATTGGGACGAGAGGCGCTCCCTGTCCTCCCGCGGCCATATCTCGCACGCGGAAGTCGCTTATCACGTCGAGTCGCGTCCGCTCCGCGATCACCGACGACTCACCCGTTTGCCACGTGGAGTGACCGGGCTCGTGCCACACCGACTGGCCGTGCGAAGCGATCGCGGCGATGTCACCCTGTGCCACTCCCGCTTCGGCGATCGCGCCGACTGCCGCATCAGCGAGCCACTCACCCAGCTCGAAGTTGAGCCGGCAGTATTCGGACGGCGTTGTGCCGCTGAGTGCCCGCTGGAGTCGCGCTCGCTCCTCGGGCGTATAATCCCGGCTTGTCAGTGCGAGAAGCTCTGCGCTGACTGTGCCCCCGTCGCCTGGAATGAATCGAACGACCGCCGCCGTTATGCCGTCGAGCGAAGTTCCCGACATGAGACCAACGAGAATCGTCGAGGAATCGTGTCCGCCCGGCTGTCCCCGCGTCTCATCGTGAGGCAGCGTCCGGCGCATCGCTGTCACTCGATGACGGGCGGTGGCGCGTCGGGGACGGCGCGCCTGATCACCCCATTCGCGCGATCGAGCGCGGCCAGGGCCTGGTCGCGTGTGACTTCGAGCTTTTGCATCACGATCGCAGTCTTCACGCTCGCGTCAGCGGCGGCCAGCAGTTCGCGCGCTTCGTGACGGCTCACGCCGCATACTTCGATGATAATTCGCTCACTCCGATCCTTGAGCTTGTTGTTCGTCGCTCGCAGATCCACCATCAGGTTGCCGTAGGTCTTTCCCAGTCTGATCATCGCGCCGGTCGTAATGAGATTGAGCACCAGCTTCGTCGCGGTGCCGGCTTTGAGGCGCGTCGATCCAGTGACGACCTCAGGGCCGACGATGGGAAGTATGGCGATGTCAAGGCCGGCGACGACATCTCCCGGAGGGTCAGAACATGAGACGATGCCGGTGCTTGCGCCGAGCTCGGCGGCCCGGCGAAGCGCGGCATGCACATACGGCGTCGTTCCCGAGGCCGCAATTCCCAGGACGAAATCCTTCTCGCCGACGCCGCGAGCGTCCATTTCGCGCGCGCCATTTTCGGCAACGTCTTCGGCGCCTTCCTGTGATCGCGTGAGCGCGGGGAGTCCCCCCGCGATGATTCCCTGAACCATTTCCGGGTCGGTGCCGAATGTCGGCGGGCACTCGCTCGCGTCGAGGACACCCAGCCGGCCGGAGGTGCCAGCCCCGACATAGAACAAACGGCCGCCGGCCCGAAAGCTCCGTTCGGCGATCTCGATGGCGCGAGCCACCTGCTCGCGTTGCGATGCCACGGCTTCCGGAACCCTGCTGTCCTCGGCGTTTATGACATCCACTATCTCAAGCGGCGACGCTAGATCGATGGATGCGGTCCGCGGATTGCGACGTTCAGTCGCCCTGAGAGCATTCATGCGGACCAGACTGTAAGTGCCACGCGGAAAATTACCGGGCACCGCAGTGGAACGCGAGACGCGGAGGCCCGACCCATGCACGGGCGCCGAAACGGACAAACGACGGAGACGTGGTGAACAGTAAGACAGTATTCCTGATGTTGTGCATAGCGGCTGCAACGTCGGCCGGAGCCCAGGTGCGGCGGCCGATTCGCATCGCCGATCCTTCCCTGTGGGTATCCGCGAGCGCGGGACTCTTTCAGGCCAACAACGTCAGCGACGGAGCGACAGCGAGCACCTGGGATTTCGGCCAGGCATCCAACGTCCAGTTCCGCGTCGCCGCCGAGAAGGCAATTCAGAATCAGAGCTCAATAGGTCTCGCAGCAACCTATACCCACGCGCCGTTCACCTACCACGGCAGCGCCGGCGGGGCCAGTTGCATGCGCTGCGCTGCCCACTTGGATCTGGTGTCGCTCGGCGCTTCGTTTCACGTCGGCGGCGGACTCGGACTGCACCAGGTGCTCGAGGCTTCTGCCGGTGTGGCGCAGTACCGCAACCTTCGCCGTGACAGTGACGGCGCGGATCTCGCGCCGACGGGAGGCAATATCGACCCTTATTTTGCGTTCGGATACGGCTTCGGATACGGCTTCAACCCCACGATGCAGCTGAGCGTGGTTCAGGACATAGGTATCGTACTCCACGAGCGCACCGGCTTGAACAGTGATCAGAGCAACACTCTTCGCCAGCGTCCGATAAGAGTCAATTTCCGGTACGGGCTGGGAAGCCGGTCGCGGAGGAGATAGAATGGCCGGTGGCCGGTGCCGGGTACCAGCGACCGGCGAACGTGACCCGAGAACCGTGACCTGAGAACCGTGACCCGATAACCGTGACCCGTCGCCCGTGATGAAGCGAAATTTGTTGCTGATTGTATCTCTGATCGCATGCTCGCCCGGTGGTCCTCGTTACGCTCCGACAGATGTGCCTCGCGATGATGTTCCGGAGACTAGCGTCGCCGAGTTTCCAGCCGGATGGAAGTATCCCGCCGGCGCGAAGGCGGCGTTCGCGCAAAGCGCGATGGTGGCGAGCAGCAGTCGCATCGCGAGCGAGGCGGGTCTCGAGGTTCTCACCGCTGGCGGAAACGCCATAGACGCCGCGGTTGCGGTGGGGTTTGCGCTCGCGGTGACGTATCCCGAAGCAGGGAACATCGGCGGCGGCGGATACATGCTGATCAGGATGGCCGACGGCCGCACGGCAGGAGTGGACTACCGCGAGACCGCTCCACTCGCTTCTTTGCGCGACATGTTCGTCGATTCCACCGGCCGCGTCACAAACGCGTCGGTGGTGGGAAGAGCGGCGTCGGGAGTACCCGGTGCGGTTGCCGGCCTCACGGCGGCACTCGCTCGATACGGATCGATGCCAATCGAACAAGTGATCGCGCCCGCAATCCGGTTGGCCGCGGACGGTTTCATCGTGGACAGCGCTCTTGCACATTCGGTGTCGAACCACGCGTCGCTCATTCGCCGCTTCGCGGGTGCCGATATCTTCTTTCCCGGCGGCACCGCAATCGCGCGCGGCGCCCGGCTCCGCCAGCCCGAGCTCGCGGAGACGCTCCGGCGCATCGCTCAGGAAGGGGAGGCGGGATTCTACCGCGGCACGACAGCCGAGCTGATCGCGGCGGAAATGCAACGCGACTGTCCGCCGGGAGTCGTCGAGCGGCAGCGTGCGGTAAGCGGATGCGGTCTCATCACGATGCGCGACCTCGCCTCCTATCGTCCGGTGTGGACGTCGCCGATGCGCACCGCGTACCGCGGATATACCGTTTACGGGATGCCGCCGTCCGCGTCGGGTGGGATCACCATCGCCGAGACGCTCAACATTCTAGAGGGGTTCCGGTCGCTGCCACGATTCGGGTCGTCGGAGTACTTCCACCTGCTGGCATCGGCGTTTCAGCGCGCCTTCATCGACCGGTTCACATTGCTCGGTGATCCGGCGTTCGTCGACATACCTCTCGAGCGCCTTCAGAGCAAAGCGCACGCTGCCCGCTTGCGCCGCTCGATCGGTGCAGGGCGCGCCACTCCGACGCGATCAATTGTGGCCGCGCCGCGCGAGGGTAGCGAGACCACCCACTACTCCGTCGTGGACGCTGCCGGCAACGCTGTCGCGACCACCACCACAATCAACGACCTGTACGGATCGGGGGTCGTTATCCGTGGAGCGGGGTTCTTCATGAATGACGAGATGGACGACTTCTCGTCGCAGCCGGATCGGCCGGACGCAACCGGCCTGGTTCCGGGCGAAGCCAATGCGATCGTACCCGGCAAGCGAATGCGGAGCTCGATGTCGCCGACGATCGTGCTCGATCCGAAAGGCCGGCTGTTCCTCATCGTGGGCGCTCGCGGCGGCCCGCGCATCATTACCAGCACCGCGGAGGTCATCATCAACATCATCGATCACCGCATGAGTCTCGCCGACGCCTTGAGCGCGCCGCGTATTCATCATCAGGCGTCACCCGATACCATCAGATACGAGGCGGGCGGACTCGAAAGCGCGGTGATGGGGCGGCTCGGCGCGATGGGCTACGACCTCGGGGCGATGTCGAATATCGGGATAGTCGTCGCGATCAAGCGCGTGCCCGGCGGATACGAGGGAACCGACGATCCGCGTGGAACGGGTGCTGCCGTCGGGTACTGAGGAAGAAGCCTTACCACAGATGACACCTGATGTACACCGATGACACCGATGAGAAACGCACTGCAAATGATGTAGGGGAAAAGCAAAAGACGTTCTGTCGTTCCCCCTAAGCCAGGTGCGCTGTGTTTTTCATCTGTGTCATCGGTCTACATCAGTGTCATCTGTGGTAAGGTCTTGTACTTACGCCTGAACCTGCGTTGAAGAATCGAGCGTTATGGTGATGCGCCCGCCGGACGGCACGCAGCCCTCGTAATTCGCCGTGGCCGCAGCGGCCGCGGTGCCTGCCGCGGCGCCCGTAGCCGCACCGATTACCGTCGACTTGGTATCCTTGCCGAGGACCTGGCCGATGATAGCACCGACAGCTGCACCGCCGACGACTTTCTGCACGTCCTTGTTCTTTGGCTGATTTCGCACCTTGTCGACATTCGCGTACGTTGTCGTCGCGCTTATCGGATAGGTTCGGCCGCCGAACGACACGGAGACCACACGGAAGCCCATTCGAACATCGTCATTCGCGTTTTCGCTTCGGCTGAGCTCGGTAATCTCGACCGTAGCAGTGGCTCCCGCGGGAATCACCGCACCGTTCGAGCCCTCGACGCTGTTCCGCACCGTCGCACTGAACCGCTGTCCGACGCGATTGGTGTTCGTGCAGATGCGCGAGTTGGAGGTCATGCTGACCTCCGAGCCGGCGGGGATGACGCCAATTGCGCGCTCAGATCCCGCAGGCATGCGGGTGACGATATTTCCGCTCGCCGTTGTTGCGCTCGAGCCCGTCTCGGGAGGTGAGGCGGGCGGCCGCGCAACTGGAGCTCTGCGGACCGGCGTCCGGACGACGGTGCCACCAGACGATGTGCGCCGCGGAGCGGTTGCCGCCGGTGTCTCGGCAGGTGCTGCTGTTGCTGGTACGTCCTGCAACGCCGGCTGGGCAGTCGTGTCCCGATTCGCCATTTGAAGATCGGCGTTGAGCGTCGTGTCCTGGGCGAGCGTGTCCGCGCCCTTGTCGTCGACGCATGCATTCAGCATGAGCGCGACCGCCAAGGCGAGCGGTACACTCCACCGATTGATATATTTTGACATGGTGTAGGCCTCCAATGTAAGAAATGCGTGCCCCAAACCCTTGTCGCGCAAGTGCTTAGCGCGAGTGCTTAACAGGATATGAAGGGGCAATCGCTGTGCCAATCATGAAACAACTCCGGCGACTCCTCCCTTACTACCGTCCATACCTTGGGCAACTCGTTGCCGGGCTTGCACTTGTAGTGATATCCACGGCGACTACGAGCGTGATTCCCTGGATCCTCCGGCTGGCCGTGGACGGCATCCGAAGCGGCGTACCTCTGGAGAGAACGGTAACCCTTGCGGCGTCGATCGCAGCGACGGCCGTTTTCGCTGGATTCATGCGATACGCGATGAGAATGATTCTCAACAGTGTAAGCCGGCGAATCGAGTACGACCTCCGGAACGATCTTTTTATACACCTGGAGACGCTCGACGCTTCATTTCTTGCACACAGCCGTACCGGCGACGTGATGGCGCGGCTGACCAATGACCTGGGCGCCGTCAGGATGGCCGCCGGCCCCGCCGTCATGTACCTCACGAACACGCTCGCCGGGGGATTGTTCGCGCTCGTGTTCATGCTTCGTATCGACGCCGGCTTGACCACGCTCGCGCTCATCCCCATCCTGGCCCTCCCGGTGATCACCGCACGGCTTGGCAGCGCCGTGCACGACCGCTTCGAGGCCGTGCAGGAACACTTCTCGACTCTCACGACGCGAGCGCACGAGAATCTCACCGGGACGCGGATCGTGAGGGCCTACCGTCAGGAAGCGGCGGAGATCGCGCGGTTCTCCGCGCTAAGCGACGAATACCTGGCGCGCAACATGGCTCTCGCGCGCCTTAACGGGACGATGCATCCGCTGTTCGCGCTTCTCGGCGGACTCGGCGCCGTTGTCGTGCTCGGCGCTGGCGGTCTGCTCGTGCTGCGCGGGAGTATTTCGGTGGGGTCGTTCGTCGCCTTCGGATTGTATCTCAGCCTTCTCACGTGGCCGTTAATCGCTCTCGGATGGGTGGTGAACCTCTTTCAGCGCGGTGCCGCGTCCATGGCTCGGCTCACCGAGATCCTCGATGCGCGATCGGTGGTCAGGGAACCGGAAGCCGAGCGCGTCATGGCGCTGCCTCCCTCGAAAGGCGGTAGATCGATCGAGTTCCGCGATGTGGGATTTCACTTCCCGTCGCTTGATACGGGCGAGCCTCGCTGGGTTCTCCGCGGAGTCAGCTTCAACGTTCAGGCGGGCTCGAGCCTCGGCGTTGTTGGCTCGACGGGAAGCGGCAAGACAGCGCTCATGGATCTCATCCCGCGGCTCTACGATCCACAGGAAGGTGAGATACTGATGGATGGCGTGCCAATCCGGGACATCCCGCTTTCGGAGTTGCGCAGCGAAATTGGTCCTGTCCCTCAGGAGAGTCTTCTCTTCAGCGATACGATTGCCGCCAATCTCGGCTATGGCTCAAACGATCCCGATGCGATAGGATGGGCGACACGAACGGCGCAGCTCGACGAGACAATCGAAGGATTTCCCGGAAAGTACGAAACGATGCTTGGAGAGCGCGGTATCAATCTGTCGGGCGGACAGAAGCAGCGCGCGTCGCTGGCTCGCGCACTGGCGCGCCGTCCGGCGCTCGTGCTGCTCGATGACGCGCTGAGTGCGGTAGACACCCACACGGAGGCCAGAATATTGAGCGAGCTTCGTGGCGCTCTCGCCGCTCGAACGGCAATCATCGCGTCCCATCGGGTAAGCGCCATTCGCGACTCCGGCTGGATCATCGTTCTCGACGAGGGCAGGATCGTCGAACAGGGAAGGCATGACGAATTGATGCTCGCTGAGGGACGTTACTGGGCACTGCTCAGGCGGCAGCAGCTGGTAGAATCCATCGAGAACACTGGGAGCGCTCACCCCCTGCCGGAGAGCGAGCCGGTTGTCTGACCCGTACATGTCGTCGGCTGAGGCGGCTCGACCCGTCGTCGCCGACCGGATCGAGCGCCTCGAGGCCGAGGTCCTCGACGCGCAACGCATAATCGGCGAGCTCCGCGACCGCGATACACTCAAGACGCAGTTCCTTTCGAACATATCGCATGATCTGCGGACGCCGCTCACCGCCATTATTACGCACGCGGAGATACTTCGGGACGGCATCCTCGGCGACGTCACGGCGAGGCAGATGGAAAGCATCTCCGTCATCATCACGGGGGGGCGGCAGCTCCTCGACATGATCACGGAGATTCTGATGCACGCACGTGACTCGAGCGAGCCGCTGACTCTCGTAGAATCGGAATTCTCACTCCTCGATGTGGTGGAGCAGGTCACCGCTCTCAATGAATCGCTGGCCGCGCGGAAGGGCCTCGGCCTAGAGCGGCGCGTTTCGACCGACCTGCCGCCGATGCGGGGCGACCGCGACAAGATCATTCACGTCCTCACGAATCTCCTCGGCAACGCGGTCGAGTTCACCCCCGCCGGCGGACGCGTCTGGGTGCACGCCTGCCACGGCCCGGAGCCATCGGACGAGCTCGTCCTGATCGAAGTAGGTGACACCGGCCGCGGAATCGCCGAGGATCATCACGAACTGATATTCCGCGAGTTCGCTCAGGTGGATGCGTCTGCTTCGCGCGTTCATCACGGGATCGGTCTCGGGCTCACGATCGCGCGGCGCTTCGTCGAGCTCCACGGCGGTCGCATCTGGGTCGAGAGTCAGCTCGGGCGGGGGAGTCGCTTCTTCTTCACGCTGCCAGTGAGACACCGCGCCTGATGACGGCGCGCATCCTGCTGGTCGAGGACAGCGCACTCATCAGCGGCGCCTTGCGAGTTCTTCTGGAAGCGAGTGGTTACGACGTTACCGTCGCTGCGACCGCCAGCGAGGCAATCGCCTGGCCGGATGGCAGCCCGCCCGACGTCATGCTGCTCGATCTCACGCTTCCCGACGGTGACGGACTGACAGTCATCGGTGGACTCGCCGCGCGCGGGCTCAGGCCACGGGCGACGCTGGCAATGACCGGGCACGGCGACACAGCGACGCGGGAGCGGTGTGCTTCCGCCGGCTGCGACGCGGTGCTCGTGAAGCCGGTGCCGGTAAAGGAGCTGCTCCAGATCGTATCAGATAGAGTCGTGTGATCGAGCGTCGCGCACATCCGCGGGCGGGACCATTCCTCCGCTGGTACTACGCCGCGCGATATCGTCTCTTCCGAAGTGAGCGCCGGCCTCACGACGGGCGTCGCGGACTCATTATGCTTCAACTTGACGCGCTCGCACATTCCGACCTCGAGCGCGCGATCGAGCGCGGCTACTGCCCGACGATCCAGCGGCTCCTCCGCGACGGCGGCTTCAGTGTCCGACGGTGGTTCTGCGGGCTCCCCTCAGCGACTCCATACTGCCAGGCCGGAATATTCCACGGCGAGAACGCGGCTATCCCCGCGTTCAGATTCTATGACAAGCCGGCACGGAAGATCATCACCTGCAACGCGCCGCACGGCGTGCAGTACATCCGCGATCGCATCACGTCGCCTGGAGCTCTTGCCGGCGGTTCGTCATACGTCAACCTGATCGACGGCGATGCTCGCACGGTGGCGTTCACCGTCGCGACGCGGGAGAAGATGACGGTCTACCAGCGGCTTGGCGGCAGGCGGATGGCACTGCTGATCCTTCTTCATCCCATTCGCGTCGCGCGCATGCTCGTGCAGAGTGTATTCGAGTATCTGCTCGAGGAATGGGAGCGGCTGAGGGGAGAGCTCGCTGGCCGGGTGACTCATTCCGAGGGAATTTTCCCGTTCATCCGTATTCTCAGCAACGTTATCATCCGCGAGCTTCAGACGATGGCAATACTGCTCGACGTCTACCTTGGCGTGCCGGTCATCTACAGCACGTTCATGCAGTACGACGAGCTGGCCCATCATTTCGGGCCGTCGAGCAAGCAGGCACTTAGCGATCTCCGGCGGACGGACGCCCGCATCTCCGAGATATGGCGGATGGCAAGTCTTGCCGGCGGGCGCGGGTACGATCTTGTAATCCTCTCCGATCACGGCATGACCCCGTCAGAGAGCTACCGCGTCAAGTTCGGCGAGTCACTCGGGTCGACGGTCGAACGGCTGCTGGATGGTGACGTGCTTGCGAGCCACGCCGAGTCGAGCGAGTATGCCGACATCGGACCGGAGGTAATCGAAGCGTTCGCCTTGATCACGCCAGCGGCCAGGGCCCGCACGCGCCGCGCGCTGCGCCGCGGCCGTGACTGGCTTCGCAGTCGTTATGGCTTACGGGAGATAATTCTTCCGGAGAAGTATCGCGTCGCGGCGGGGCACGACGTCGTGGTGACTTACAGTTCCTGCCTCGCGCTGCTCTACTTCGCCAGCGACGAGCGGCAGCTGACTATCGATCAGATCGTTGGCGACCGCCGGTGGCGGAGCCTGTACGAGGAGCTCCTCGCTCATCCGGGCATCGGCCTCATTGCGACCCGTACCGGCAACGGCGTGCGCGTCGAGAGCAGGAGCGGGCGGGCGCTATTGCGGAACGGTGGGATCGAAGAGGCAACCGGAATCAATCCGATGGAGGTGTACGGAACCGAGAGGTACGTGGTCAACGCGGTGATCGAGCTTGTCTCACAGCCCAACGCCGGCGACTGCGTTCTCTTCGGAGACTACGATGGCAGCCGCATCATTTCGTTCGACGATCAGGTCGGCGCGCACGGATCGGCTGGTGGAGACCAGGTCTACCCGTTCCTGATGACGCCGCCTGCTCTTGACGTCGCCGACGAGGTGCTCGAGAACGCACGGGACATTCACCGGGTGGTGATGCTTCGGTACGCGCGCGAGGTCGAGGGGCCGGACTAGGAGCGGTCAGTCCGCGATTCGCAATGCTCCTCCATCGCGCAAGATCGCCCTGAAGGAAGAAGCAGATATCCTCTCCGGCTCGAACTGTTCTCCGGCCCGCTTCATCACTCCGCGGACGACTGCATCGACGGCCAGCAGCGGCGCGTCGGCCTCTGCCGTCACCTCGACTTCCCATTTGCCCCGGTCGCTGCCCTTGAGCGTGTGGCGGTAGTGGGCGCTGTACACGGCGTGGCGCTCCTGAGAGGGAACGTTCGCAGCGACCACCGCCACTCCGCTCTCGACCCCGCCCTGCCGCATCGGCGGAAAAAGATGTACCTCCTCCACCGCGTCGACCCCGACTCGCTCCCCGATCTCCCGCAGGAATCTCTCGGTGGTTTCGATCATTTCGCAGCCCCCTGCATGAAGGTGCTCGAACCGCTACAGCAGCGCCACAGGATCGCGATCAAGAGTGACGCGGAGCGCCGGCGGCACGTCGAAACGTTCCATGAAATACCTGGCCACTCGCGTCAGCTCGGACGAATTCTCCGATTTCAGGAGCACGTGCCATCTCCAGCGCGTCTTGACGCGCTCGATCGGACATGGAGCTGGCCCAACGAGCGTGACTTCCGCGCCGGTGTGAGTCCGAAGGAGACTGCTGATCCAATCCGCTCCGTTCTCCGCCATTTCCGCGGTTGCTCGGTCGTTCGTCCCGCTGAACACGATGTTCGCAAGCCGCACGGTCGGCGGATATGCCGGCTTCACGCGTCCCTTCAGCTCTTCGCCTACAAAGGTATGGTAGTCGTGCGTCAGCGCGCACCGCACGGCGTGGTGCGCGGGCAATCGGGTCTGGATCAATACGCGGCCACCCTTCGGTCCCCTCCCTGCTCGTCCCGCAACCTGACTCAGCAGCTGAAAGCAGCGCTCCGACGCGCGAAAGTCCGGAAGATTGATTCCGACGTCGGCATCCACGACTCCAACGAGCGTGACGTTCGGAAAGTCCAATCCCTTGGCAATCATCTGCGTGCCAAGGAGGATGTCAACCTCTTTCGCGGCAACGCGGTCGAGGATTTCTGCGTGCGCCCATTTGCCGCTCGTCGTGTCCACGTCCATGCGGGCGATTCGCGCCGATGGAAAACGATCTCCGAGCAGCCGCTCGATCTGTTGCGTTCCGAGTCCTCGATTCTTCAGCGTGTCACCCCCGCAGCGTGCGCATTTTGCACGGAGTGGCTCCTGGTGGGAGCAGTAGTGGCACAGCAATCGTTCCGGCGCGCGGTGGAGTGTGAGAGTGATGCTGCAGTTCGGGCACACCACAACGTCGCCGCAGTCGTTGCACTGAACGAAAGAAGAGTACCCTCGCCGGTTGAGCAGCAGTATGCTCTGCTCGCCACGACTCAATGTTTTCGCGAGCTCGGTGTCGAGCTCTTCCCGGATGACCGCCTGATATCCCGTGCCCGAGCCTTTGCTGGCGTCCATCGAGCCGGCGGCGCGCCTCCGAAGATCCACCACCTCGACGCGCGGAAGCTTTCCTCCGCCCACGCGGTCGGGCAGCGACAGCAGTGTGTACTTGCCGCTCGCGACGTTCGTCCACGACTCGAGCGAAGGGGTCGCGCTGCCAAGCACGACGATCGCGCCTTCGGAGCGGGCGCGAACGATTGCCACTTCCCGCGCGTGATAGCGCGGCGTCTCGCCCTGCTTGTAGCTCGATTCGTGCTCTTCGTCCACGATGATCGCACCAAGATTGGCGAGCGGCGCGAAAATCGCCGATCGCGCGCCGACGGCGATCCGCTTCTGCCCTCGCTTCAGGGCAAGCCATGCATCGTAACGCTCTCCGTCGCTGAGAGCCGAGTGAAGCACCGCGATGCGGTCTCCGAACACGGCGCGGAATCGGTCGACTGTCTGCGGCGTGAGCGCGATTTCGGGCACGAGCACGATGCCGGTCTGGCCGCGCCCGTCTACGAGTTGGCGAAGCAGCTCGATATAGACGAGTGTCTTGCCGCTTCCAGTGATTCCGTGAAGCAGAAATACCTCGCCCGCCGACCCGAGCTTGAGACTCTCGATCGCGGCGTGCTGCGCCGCCGTGGCCTCGAGCCGCGCCGCGGAACCGGCCGGCCTGAGCGCGAAGGGATCGCGATCCACCTCCTCGGCTTCGATCCTCAATAGTCCGCGCTTCTCCAGCCCCCTGAGAACCGATGGAGAAAATGCGAGCTGACGGAGCAGATGCTCCACGGTGCTCGCTCCGCCCAGCGATTCGAGCATTTCGAACACCGCGCGTTGCTGCGGTGCGCGGGCGAACGCCTTCTCGCGATGCGTGATTGTCGGCAGATCCTGCCTCAGCCGCACGACACGATGGGTCTTTCGCACCGGCTGCGGCTGTGCGGCGCCGGCCATCGCGGCGGGCAATGCGGTCCGCAGCGCGATCCCGATCGGTACGATGTAGTAGTCGGCTATCCACCGGCAGAGGGCGAGCATGCTTTCGGATAGCGCCGGCTCGTCGTCCGGCGCTTCGATGATGAGCTTCGCCTTCTGCCGCAATCGTGCGCCATCCGCGGGTCCCAGGCAGATTCCGATTTCCTTTCTGTTGCGGAAGGGGACGAGAACACGGGAACCGGCAACCGGTACTCTCCCAGCTTCCGGATCGATCGCGTATGTGAATGTCTGGAAAAGCGGAACAGGAAGTGCCACCTCGACCAGCGCCGTCTCGATGGAGCTCATCGGCCCGCTAGCGGGCGCCCCCGCTGGCTGCCCTGTTTGCACCACGTTGAACGCGCTCTACGCCCAATCCGGGCTTGTCCGAGAGTAAAATACGGCCCCCGGCGATCGTCGCTCCGCTGAAGGGATCCTCGGCGAGAAGGGCAGCGCCGTCGAAATCGGCGTGATCGAGCAGGGGCGCGAGCTGCGCGATAGCCGAGATGCCGAGACTGGACTCGATCATGCAGCCGGCCATGATGGTCATCCCGAACGCGCGACCGGTGTGCACCATCCTGAGCGCCTCGCGGAGGCTGCCGCACTTCGCAAGTTTGAGGTTGATTCCGTCAACGGCGCCCGCGAGCTTCGGGATATCCGTCGATACGAGGCAGGATTCGTCGGCGATGACCGGCAGCTTCGACCGCGCGCGAACGAAACGGAATCCGTCGATGTCGTGCTGAGCGACCGGCTGCTCGACGAACTCGACAGCGTGATCGGCGAGAAAGTCAATCATGCGGACGGCGTGGGAAGCAGTCCACGCAGCGTTAGCGTCAACGCGCAGCCTCTTGCCTGGGGCCGCTTCGCGCACCACGCGAATGATCTCCGTGTCGCGGTCGGTGCCCAGTTTCACCTTCAGGATCGGGTACTGGGCCGCATCATCCACCCGCTGTCTCAGCCCGTCGTTATCGGCAATCCCGATCGTGAAGCTGGACTCCGTGGCGTCGGCGGCATCGAGCCCCCACAGCCGGTGCACCGGGATGCCAAGACGTTTCCCGACGATGTCGTGCAGCGCGGAGCTAACCGCACTCTTCGCCGCGTTGTTGCCGCGGAGCGTCCGGTCGAGGTGCGCGTCAATCGATTCGAGCGACCACGAATCAGCGCTCCCGAGGACGGGCGCGAATTGGTCCAGCGCGGACACCACCGTCGCGACGCTTTCTCCGTAATAGCGGTTGGGAGCCGCTTCGCCCAGTCCCTCGATGCCGTCCCGATCGGTGAGCGTGACGACGACGTTCTCGTGGGCAGCGTAACCTCCGCGCGCGATCACGAACGGATACCGCGTCCTGAGATTGACTACCTCATGCGCGATCTTCACCCGCTGCCGAAGCTCGACACGAGCGGCTTGGCCGGCGAGATCACGCGCGAGGTGAAAGCCCCCCTCATGTCATCAGGCGTCTGGGTGGAGCCAAGGAACGAAATGAGCGCGTCGGCGAGCTCGTGACCTCTCTGATATCTGTCGCCCGCCCGCTTGGAGAGACATTTCATCACGATAGCGGAAAGCGGCGGCGGAATGCGCGAGTCCACGATATCGGGCGCGGCGGCGGTCTCAGTCACGTGCTTGTAGCTGATCGAGTATCCGTCGGCGCCATCGAACGGCGGGAAGCCAAGCAGCGTCTCGTACATCACGACGCCGAGTGCATAGAGGTCGCTGCGGCCGTCCAGCAGTTTTCCCCTCGCCTGTTCTGGCGACATGTAGTGGGGTGTGCCCATGACGTTGCCCGTGCCCGTCATACGGGCCCGGAAATGGCCGGTCGCGATTCCGAAGTCGGTCACGAGGGCATTCTCGTCCTCATCGAACAGAATGTTGTCAGGCTTGATGTCGCGGTGTACGAGGCCGTGGCGGTGGGCATAGTCGAGAGCGCACGCCACCTGGGCGGCGATCGCGGCGGTTCGCTCCGGCGGGAACGACCGGCGGTTGTTGATCCGATCGGCGAGCGTACCGCGCGCCAGATAGGGCATCACGAGAAAGACCTGATCACCCACCGCGCCGAAATCGGTTATCGCGCAGATGTGGGGATGCACGAGTTGGGCGGCCGATTCTGCTTCGCGGCGGAATCGTTCGCGCATGTCGGCGTCGCGGGCGAGATGGGGGTGCATCACCTTGATCACCACCGGGCAATCGAGGGGGACGTGCAGGGCGTAGTAGACATTCGCCATCCCGCCCTCCCCCACCCGATGCATGACGCTGTAACGGCCACCGGTGACATGCCGAAGAGCAGTGATCGCGGGATCAGGGGGCTGCGCACTTCTGTTCGTGACAACCGGAAGCAGCTCGCTGCAGCGAAGGCAGCGCGCCGCGGATCCCCGGTTCCACGCACCACAATCAGGACAGAACATGGTCAGCCACCAAACTGCATGCGTACGAAGTCGTAGGGCGGCCATGGGCCGCTGATGCGGAACTCAAGACTGGTCTGCCGTTCGTCTTCCTGGGCAACAAGATCGGAGAACGCGTTCCATCGCTCCGTGTCAACGAGGAAGGACGCCTGAGCTATGACATTGGTCCCCCCTTCAGGAAGCGGCAGCACGACGGTCGCGGCCGCTTGCCCGCGGAGCACGCGCATGCTGTGGGCCGCGGTTGCCTGGAACTGTTTGGTGGTCTCCTTGAGCTCGTCGGTCGTGCCGTCCTTTGCGTCCACCCGAAGGTTCTTCGTGATCGTCAGACGAGCTTGAGAGTGCCCCTCGATGCTGCCCATCGCCTGCGTCAGCGTGAAGTAATGCAACTCGAGCCAGCGGGACAGATTGTCGCGCGACCGGAAGACCGTGCCGGGAGGCGCCGGCAGCACGGCGGCCGCCGTCTGCACCTCCTCGAGGATCCGCGAATACTCTGCCATCTCCTTCTCGTCGAGCACCACGCGGCTGTATCGGCTCGGCGCAACTACCGCGGCTAGCGCGCGGAAGGGAATCAGAGTCGTCCCCTCGGCGAGCGGCTGCACCGAGCCGGACTCGTGAGCGGCCACGCCGTAAAGCCGGAGACCGTTTATAGAAGCTTGCGCCATCTCAATATCGCAAGGAGCAGAAATCCGAGACCGAGTTGAACCACGAGCATCGTCCAGAAACCGTACGGCGAATGCGCCAGCGGGATGCTGTCGAAGTTCATCCCCCACATTCCGCTCACCACCACGAACGGCAGACTCACCGTCGCCACGGCGCTGAGCGCCTTCGTCACCGTTCCGAGCCGGTTCGAGACCTGCGTTAAGTAACTATCGAGCGTATTGCTAAGCAACTCGCGGTAGGTTTCCAGCGCATCGTTGATTCGCAGCACATGGTCGTGGATGTCGCGGTAGTATATCTGCGTTTCAACCGTGAGGAGACTGCTCGGCCGGTTGGTGACCACGCTGAACACGTCGCGCTGCGGCGCGAGGTGGCGGCGCAGCGAGAGGACGAGCCGCTTGACGCTGAAGATTTCGCGCAGAGCACTCTGGTCGAATGATGCGAATACCTTTTCCTCGAGCCCGTCCATGAACAGGTCGAGCTGGTCGAGAATCGGGAAGTACGCATTGACTGCCTGGTCGACCACGGCGTGCATCAGCCGGGCGGCCCCCGCCGCCGCAAGCTCCGGCTTTCTCGAGAGAAGCTCGGCGGTAGTGCGTACCGGGGTGTCCTGCGCGCCGTGGACGGTCACGAGATAGTTGCGTCCCAGAAAGCAAGTGAGGTTCACCGTCTCGATGTCATATGGATCTTCCGTCTCGCGGACAAAGTCGATCGTCCTCACGATAAGGATGAGGTACCCGTCGTACTCCTCGACCTTGACGCGCGAATCGGGATTGAGACTGTCCTCGACAGCGAGCGGATGAAACCGGAAGACGTCGGTGAGAAGCGCGACTTCCTCCGGATTCCGGTTGTCCAGATCAACCCAAAGCGTTCCGGTTCCCGACTCGATCGCAGCGCGGATCTCATCGATGGCGAGCTGACTCCTGCCGCCCCCCTTCTCGTCGTGATAGCAGTTCCATACTCCGTCACGCGCACCGGTCCAGGCGATGACGGGGGCGGCGTCAGCAGGAGCCGAGGCAGGGGTCGCCGCTGGTGATTTGTGGGGTCGGGGCTCGGTCATCGCATTCTCCGTCGGGTCACCGTGCGCGGCGTGGAACATACCCACCGTGGCTTTGCTGCGCACTCTGCGTGACGCCAGCGACACACGCTCCCAGTTTTTTCTTCGCAGTCTGCGTGGCACCAGCCCTCTGCGCCCTCATCGTTTCAACGGAGAGCGCCGAGATGTGCGACGCACGCCGCGCCTAGCCGGTCAGGGGAGTAACCCCCTTCCAACGTGCTGACGAGGCGGCCGCCGCAGAAGCTCTCCGCACGCTCGACCATCATTCGCGTGAGCGCAGAGAAATGGTCGATTTCCAGCGTGAAACCTCCGAGCGGGTCGCCGGCCATCGAATCGAAGCCGGCGGATAGGAGAATGAGATCGGGGGCGAAACTGAGCGTGGCATCGTCGAGGCCCCGCTCGAACGCGGTGACATACTCTTCGGGCGCGAGGCCCGGCGACATCGGAATATTCCAGATGCTCTTGTGCGGTCCGCGGTCGTTCGCCGCACCGGTGCCGGGATACCAGGGCCACTGATGCATCGAGACGAAGTGGATGTCGGGGTCGTTCTCGACCAGCGCCTGTGTCCCGTTGCCGTGGTGAACGTCCCAGTCAGCGATGAGAATGCGCACCGCGCCGTGTCGGGCCCGTGCGTAATGGGCGGCGATGGCGACGTTCCCGAAGAGGCAGAACCCCATCGCCCGATCGCGAAGCGCGTGGTGGCCTGGCGGTCTCACCGCGCAGAAGCTCCGGACGTTGGCGCCGCTCATCACTCTGTCCACGCCGTCGAGCACCGACCCCGCCCCAGCCGTCGCCGCGAGGAACGAGCCGGGGCTCACGACAGTATCGTTGTCGAGGCGGCCGCCGCCGGCAGCGGCTATCTCCTCGACGCTCGCGACGTATGCGCCGTCATGGGCGACCGCGAGCTCCTCACCGGATGCGTGCCTTCCTTCGACATGCTCAACCGTCTGAAAGAGCGACGGCTCGGTGCGCAATGCGCGAGTTATCGCCCGAAGACGGCCGACATGCTCCGGGTGTGCCCAGCCCGTGTCATGGCGGCCGCAGTCAGCGTGCGAGATGAACGCGACGCTCATCGAATCGGCTGTGCGGCGAGCCGGCTGTACGGCAGCTACTTGACCGGCCTTCGGCGACGTTGCGATACCAGGAGCGTCGAGCCGTCCTTCACACCGGCCGACTCGAGAGACCTGCCCTCGTCAAGGATCTCGAATCCGTGCAGCTTGACGACGTAGTCGCCGGGCGACTCGCCGCTCCCGTAGAATTCGCCCAGGGCGGCGACCTTCACCGAATCGACCGTCTCGGATGCCGGTGCATCAACACGAACGGTATCCCAGAGCTCGGCAATCTGAACCCGGATTTGCAGTACTTTTCCGTTGCCACCGCCGACCATCACGACACGGTCCGTTGCGCGAAGGTCGTTGACGAAAGCCACGCTCACTCCGCGGAAACGGGGGCGGCAGCAGCCTCGCCGCTCGTCGCGCGCGACACGGGCGTGGGAAGCGATGTGAGGAATCGCGCCACCTGCTGGTCAAAGAGGTAGGTCGATGCGGTCACGCGGGTAGCGCCATCGTGCTGCGTTGTCCCGATGACGATTTCCTCGCCGCCCTGGCCGCGGAGTGTGAGATAGCCAGGCCCTTCCTGCTCCGGAAACGCGGCATAGATCCCATTGCGACTGGCGAAGAACTTTTTGGCGGCGGCGACGACCGCGGACGGCGCGAGAGACGTCGTCGATTCCTGGACCGTACGTCGCTGCTGGGAGCTGGGGGACAATGCTGTCATGACGCAATTTACCGGCGACCATCTGGCGCGACAAGCGAGCGTGCCCGCGGACTATTCTGTCGCTCACGCGTCGCCAGCGATATGCGGTTGCCGGTCCACGATCTCGACGACGCCGTCGGGCACGACTGCGAAAACCCGGGCATCGGCACCGACCGCTAGGTCGGCGAGGCCGGTGAAATCTCCGATCGCCGGGAGGATCGTAGTGTCGCGCGTGACTACGAAGCACGGCAGTCGCTCACGGAGCCCGCCCGCGCCGTATAGGCGAACCCCAGGATGAACGTGACCGGCGATCGAGTGGCCCTCAGCGTTGCCGGCGGGACGGTGAGCGAGGATAAACGGAGAGATGCGATAAAGAGCGTCGACGCACTCGATACCGAGCCCCGGCGGCGGATCGCCGGCGTGTCGGTCATGGTTACCCCGCACGAGTAGGGGCTCGACCCCACTGCGTCGTCGCCGCGTGAACCAGCCCGCTCTCGCCATCGAGATACGCCCGCCAGACCTCGCGCTGAAATTCAAAAGGTTTCCATCCGTTGGATCGAAACCATTTCTCAGCGAGCTGGAGAGTCACGAATCTGTCTGCTCGAGGAGGAGACGTAAGGCCTGAATCGTGTCGGCCTCAGCGACCGGCTTGTCCTTCCGCCACCGCAGAATACGAGGGAACCGCACCGCAATTCCCGACTTGTGCCTCGGCGAGGCCTGAATTCCCTCGAAACCGAGCTCGAACACCTGCTCGGGCCGCACGGCGCGAACCGGGCCGAATTTCTCGATCGTGTTCCGTCGTATCCAGGTGTCGAGCTCCCGTATTTCCGCATCGGTAAGCCCCGAATACGCCTTCGCGAACGGAACCAGGGCATCGCCGTCGCGCACCGCGAAGGTGTAGTCCGTGTGGAGCAGCGCGCGGCGACCGTGACCCGGCTGCGCATAGACCATAATGGCATCGACCGACCAGGGCTCTAGCTTCCACTTCCACCATCCTCCCTTTCTGCGGCCGACCCCGTATGCCGCGTCGTTGCGCTTGAGCATCAGCCCTTCAGATCCCATCGCGCGCGCGCGCTCCCGCGCCGCTCGCACATCTTCCCATACCGCTGCCCCGACGACAGGCGAGACGAGGATGCGCGACTCCGCGTTGGCTGACCCGATGAGCTCGGAAAGACGCAGGCGCCGCCACGCCAGCGGACGCTCCCGCACGTCCACCCCGTCGAGCTCGAGGAGATCATAGGCCAGGATCACGACAGGCACTTCACTGCGGATCTTCGCGCTCAGATTCTTGCGGCCGATTCTGCGCTGAAGCTGCGCGAAAGGAAGCGGCCGTCCTTCTCGCCACGGCAGTAGCTCGCCGTCAATCACCGTACCCTCGGGAAGCCACTCCGAGGCTGCCACGACCTCGGGAAATCGCTCGGTAATGAGGTCGTTTCCGCGCGACCATAGATAGGTGCTGCCGCGACGCCGAATCAGTTGCGCCCTTATGCCATCCCATTTCCATTCTGCCTGCCAGTCGCCAACGGCGCCGAGATCCTCGAGCTCTCCCTCGAGCGGATAACCAAGGAAGAAGGGATACGGATTCGAGACGTCGGGCTGGCCAGACCCCTCTGCGACGAGGCGCCGATACGAGTCGGCGTCCGGCTTCCATTCGCCGGCAAGGCGATGCGATATGGTCGCTTCGGGAACTCCGCTGGCACGTGACACCGCGCGGACGAGCAGTGCCTGCGAGACGCCGACGCGAAAGCTGCCAGTGATGAGCTTGTTCCAGACGAATCGCTCCGTTCCTCCGAGATCGCGCCATGCATCCAGGGCGATTCGACGCTGTCCCTCCTCATCGAGTCCGGCGAGAGCGAACAATCTCTTTTCCACCCAGAAGTGGAACGGCGCATCGCTCGACTCGGTGCTCTCGGGTAGCAGGAGTGCGATCGTCTCGGCGAGATCACCGACAGCGTGGTAGGACTCCTCGAACAGCCAGTCGGGAATGCCGGATGCATCCATCGCCCAACTCGCCAGCCGCCGGACGGGGACGAGTCGGCGCGGCCGGCCGCCGCTAAGGAAGTACACTGCCCACGCGGCGTCCTCGGCCGATGCCGCCGAGAGATACCGCGCCACTGCATCCACCTTTTCGTTGGTGCGGGTGGTGGAATCGATCGCGGCGAAGAGCCGCGCGAACGCCTTCATTCGCTTATTTCCTCGCCCCGCGGCATGACGTCCTCGTCACCTTCGCCTTCCCATCTCGACGCAAGTGAGTCGGACTCGAGGCCCCGCTCTCTGAGGAACCGCACAACCGGGTCGCGGTATCCGTGCGTGACGAGGATCCGCTGTGCCCTCGTCGCCTCGATCGCGGACATGAGAGCGGGCCAATCCACATGATCCGAGACGACGAACCCGCGATCCACCGAACGCCGGCGGCGAGCACCGCGCACGCGCATCCATCCCGACGCGAACGCGGTCGAGGCAGCGCCGAAGCGGCGTATCCACGTTGAGCCGGAGGCGGAAGGTGGCGCAAGAACGAGCGCACCCGCCCAGTCATGGCCGCGGGGTACCGAAGCGACATAGGTAGTCGCCGGCAGGTCGATACCGCTCGCGCGGTAGTCGCGATTGAGTCGCTCAACTGCGCCATGCGTGTAGAAAGATGCCTCGCCGAGATGCGCGAGACCCGCAAGCACTCGCTGTGCCTTGCCAAGTGCGTAGGCGAAGATGATCGAGGCACGGCCCGCTTCGGCATTCGTCCGCCACCATGCGGCTATGTCCGCGAACGCTTCTGACTGCGGTGCCCACCGGTAGATGGGAAGGCCGAAAGTCGATTCCGTGACGAACGTGTGGCATGACACCGGCTCGAATGGTTGGCAGGTCGGGTCGGGCTCGGCCTTGTAGTCGCCCGAAACCACCCACACTTCTCCCCGGTGCTCCACGCGTATCTGCGCAGATCCGAGAATGTGGCCCGCCGGATGGAACGAGACACTCACGCCATTCATCGAGAGGTGTTCGCCGTAGTCGAACGTCTCGATGTCAGCCGACTCGCCGAGGCGGGTCTGAAGCACGTGCCGGCCATCCCGCGCGCCGGCGTAGCGGAGGGATCCCCAGCGGGCATGGTCGCCATGTGCGTGCGTGATCAGGGCCCGATCGACAGGCAGCCATGGATCGATGTGAAAGTCACCGGCGTCGCAGTAAAGTCCACGATCGGTGATGCGAAGCAGATCGATTTTACTCACTGTGTGCCCGTCCGTAACATGACGCGATGGTCAGTCTTCGGACGTCCCGGCGATGGCGATTCGCCGAACTGACTCGAAGATGAGGCGCGTCCCGAAATGGAGAGACTCGATCGGGACCCGCTCGTCGTGCCCGTGCATCCGCTCCTCGTCGGACTGCACCATCGGAAAGGGCAGTATTCCGTAGGCATCGATGCCCATGCGCCGCAGTCGCGCGCTGTCGGTGACGCCCGTGCTCAGGTAGGGCACGACGGCGATGTGCGGGTCCAGCGTCCTGGCTGATTCGGCGATCGCCCTGAACATCGGCGAATCCGAATCCGATGCGGCCGCCTCGTCACCCTGGGCCACGATCGTCACCGTGACATCCGGATCGCCGATGCGCGCGCGCAGTCTCTCTACTAAGCCTTCGATATCCTGGCCCGGAATCGTTCGTACATTCAGCATCGCTTCCGCCTGGGCGGGAATCACGTTGCCGGCGATACCGCCGGCGATTCCGGTCGCTGAGATGCCGTTCCGCATGACGGCATTGAAGACGGGAGTCTTCGAGAGAATCGACGCTCCCTTTTCCGCGGCGGCCGAATCGTCCGACGTGAGCGCCGCCATCGCAGAAGCTTCATCCGGCTCCGGCCAGATGCCCGCCAGCTCACCGAAGAATCTTCTCGTGGTTGGTGTCAGCGTCACCGGCTCGTTATGGTCAGCCAGCCGCCACAGCGCCCGTCCGAGGCGAAATATCGCGTTGCCCTCCAGCGGAATCGCCGCGTGTCCCGCCGGACCACGCGCCGTCACCGCAACCATATGAGCGATCTTCTCGGCGGTCTGAATCGCCATGTATCGTTTGCCCTCGGCGATGATTCGTGTCCGTCCCCCCTCATTGATCGCGAACTCGGCGTCGAGCAGGTCACGATGCTCGCCGACGAGCCACGCCATACCGCGGGCTCCGCCCGTCTCTTCGTCGGGGGTGGCGACGAGCACGACGTCGCGCGCGAGCTCTTCCCCCAGGTCGACGACCGCTCGCTTGAGGAGAAGGAGCGTCATCAGATTAGCGGCGAGCATTCCCTTGTCGTCAATCGCTCCACGGCCGTAGAGGTATCCGTCGCGAACGACTCCGCCGAACGGATCGCACGACCACTTGTCGCGCTCGACTCCAACGACGTCCATGTGGGCGAGCAGCATCACCGGCCGCCTGGATCCGTTGCCTTTCAATCTCGCCACGACGGCGGCCCGGTTGGGGGCCGGTACGAGGAGCCGCGTTTCGATGCCCTCGCCAACGAGCAGTTTGACGATGTGCTCGGCTAATGGAAGCTCGTTACCGGGAGGATTAGTGGTATCGAATCGGATCAGCGTCTGGAGCAACCCGACCGTTTCGTCCCCTGCCGTCGCCCAGTCAACCGGCAAGCAGCTTCTCGATGTTCCGGATGAGCGGCGCAAACGAAAGAGGATCCGACCCGACGCGAATCCGGGCCGCGATCTCCTCGGCGGTTTCGCGCTGACCTTCGCTCCAGAGCTCACCAATCATCCACGGTCCCGCCGCCGGGTTGCGGTACCAGTCCTGATCGAACTGCTCCACGAGACACTCGCTCAGCAATGCCTGAAGCTGCCACGCCCGCAGGTAACGAGTCGAGTAGTAGCGCGCGTCAAAATCCACGAACGCGTCGGCCCTCTTGTACTGAAATGTCGTCGCATTGGTCAGCGTATCGACGTAGAGATCGGGCAGGGCATTCCAGTCACCCCTGGTTCCGTACGCTTCTACCTCGTAAATGAGTTTCGCGCAGTAACGCCGGATGTAGTGAATCTCCTCGAACCCTGCCAGCCGGAGAAAATCCTCGATGTTTCCCTTCCCCAGCTCCGTATACCGGAGAAGCCATCCTCGATCCTGCATACGGTGGTCGAAGAGCATCGCGTACGACTCGGTGACTGAGTTATCTCCCAGCCACCGATACTCGAACGGATAATCGTCCCTGACGTTGGCGAAATGCAGCGCGTGACCGGATTCGTGGAGCAGCGCCGCGTAGTCGTTCTGGCCGCCGTGCCGGCGAAGGACGAGGTACACCTCCTCCGGTACGCGAGTCGGCGCGCAGAACGCGCGCGCCCTCTTCCCGGGGCGCTCGGCGACGTCGTAGATGATGCGCCCGCCGGCGCTGGGGTCTATGTTCATTTCTCGAAGCTGCCGGGCAACCGATCCCTGAAGCATGCCTCCGGGAAATCCTCCGTCGTACTCCGATGCCCGTAACAATGCGAGCGCATCGGCCCGGGTGGCTTCGCCGGGTTTGATGCCGAGCGACTTCCGGAGGTGTCGTGGCAGGGTTTCGTCCCACATTGCCTGCGTGTCACGAAGGAACGCGGCGCAGTCGACGGCCAGCTTGCCGAGCGAAACTCCCGTGATCTCCTCGAACGCCGCATTGTAGTCGGTTGCGAGCCCCAGCGACTCGATGTACTCCTTCTCGCGCTGGAGCCTCTCGAGGCGAAGCGGGGCGTGCTCCCGCTCCACGAGCTCCGATCGCGCGTCGTCGAGCATCAGCCGTTGCGCCCGATCTTTTTCGTTGGCGATCTCGATCGCCGCCGCCTGGTACTGCAGTTGGCGGCCTTCGGTCGTCGTAATAATCGCCGAGCTCTCCCACTCTGTCTCCCTCTCGTCGAGCTCGGCCAGCGACCGCGATGCCTGTGACTCGAGCTGCCACTCGAGGAGCATGCCGGCCGACCGATGCTCTTCGGTGCCGTCGGCCGTTCCCTTGAACAACTCTACCGTGAGGTCGAGGGCCTCCTCACCGAGCACGTCAGCATAACGGTCATAGATGGGCGTGAACTCCGCCGCCGCCTTGTGTCCCGAATGGGCGAGATAACTCTCGCGCGAAATGTCTTCGGTGAACGCCTGGCCATCGGCGCGTAGCCGCTCCAGGGTCAGATCGATCATGCCGCGATCCGCTGGCCGATGTACTCACCGAGGGCAGCCACGGTGATCCGCTCCTGCTGAAGCGTGTCCCGATCGCGGACAGTGACGGAGTTCCCTGCCGCCGACTCGCCGTCGACGGTGATACAGAACGGCGTGCCGATTTCGTCCTGCCGCCGGTATCTGCGTCCGATGGCGCCGCTATCGTCGTAAAAGACGCTGAAAGACGGTCGCAGGGAGTCGGCGATTCTCTTCGCCATCTCCGGCATTCCGTCCTTCTTCACGAGGGGGAACACGCCCGCCTTGATCGGGGCCAGCGCCGGATGCAGTCCTAGAACCGCGCGACCCTCCGCCTCGCCTTCGACTGTCTCCTCGCGATAGCCGTTCACCAGCAGTGCGAGAAGAATGCGATTCGGGCCGGCTGCGGTTTCCACCACGAACGGGGTAAACCGCTTGTTCGACCCCTGATCGAAATACTCGAGCTTTTTTCCGGAGAACTTCTGATGTTGAGTGAGGTCGAAGTCCCCGCGATTGTGAATCCCCTCGATCTCCTGAAAGCCGAGTGAGCCGCCGAAGTCGAACTGGACGTCGAACGCTGCTCGCGCATAGTGCGCCAGCTCGTCGGCTGCATGCTCGTGAAACGTGAGCCGATCTGGCGAGAGCCCGAGGCCGCGGTGCCATTCCATCCGCTGAGTCTTCCAGTACTCGAACCACTCCATGTCCGTGCCCGGCTCGACGAAGAATTGCATTTCCATCTGCTCGAATTCGCGCGTGCGGAATATGAAATTCCCGGGCGTGATCTCGTTGCGGAAAGCCTTACCGATCTGCGCGATGCCGAATGGAATGCGCTGCCGCGTTGACTGCTGGACGTTGAGGAAGTTCACGTATGTTCCCTGCGCGGTCTCGGGGCGCAGGTAGACGATGGCCGCAGTGTCTTCGGCCGGTCCCATGAACGTCTTGAACATCAGATTGAACTGCCGCGCCTCACCGAGGGTGCCTTTCATTCCGCAGGCGGGGCATTGTGCACCGGGGGTGCCCGGCGTGCCCTTGATTTTCGGATCGTCGGCGCGGAAACGCTTCTTGCAGTTGCGGCAGTCAACGAGGGGATCGACGAAGCCGCTGACGTGGCCGCTCGCTTCCCATGTTCGCGGATGCATCAGGATCGCGGCGTCGAGCCCTTCGATGTCGCCGCGCGAACGGACCATCGCGTGCCACCAACGTTCCTGGATGTTTCGCTTGAGCTCGACACCGAGCGGGCCGTAATCCCAGACCGATCCGGTGCCGCCGTAGATTTCGGACGATTGAAACACGAAGCCGCGCCGCTTGGCCAGCGACACGAGCTTCTCCATCACGTCGGGCTGAGTCGGCATAGCCGCTAAATATAGTCGGGGCGGGGGATTGGCCCCTTTTTCCCCGGCGGGAGCGAATAGCCCGAAAAAACAAGATCAGCTGACTCTTCTTACTCTACGTACGCCCGAAATAATCTGATCGCGGCGCGTCCCAACGCTGACGTAACTGATAGGAGTTTCGACGAGCGACTCGATCCGGTCGAGGTACTTTCTTGCCGATGCGGGAAGTTCCGCCAGCGACCGGGCGTCGCCGGTGCCGCGCTGCCACCCATCCATCCACTCGTATTGCGGCTCCGCATGGTCAAGGGCCGTGAGATCGCCCGGAAACTCCGTGTGAACTTCATCACCGACCTTGTAGCCGGTGCACAGCGCGACCCTGTCAAACGTGTCGAGCACATCGAGCTTGGTGACGGCGAGCCCCGTCAGTCCGTTCACGCGCGCGGCGTAGCGCACCACGACACCGTCGAACCAGCCGCACCGGCGCGGCCTCCCGGTAGTCGCGCCGAACTCGTTGCCGAGCTTCCGCATCCGCTCGCCGAGCGGCTCGTCAAGCTCCGTCGGGAGCGGGCCGTTGCCGACGCGCGTCGTATACGCCTTGACGATACCGAGCGCCGCGTGAATGGCTGTCGGGGCGATGCCGACGCCGATCGCCGCGCCTCCGGACGTGGTGCTGCTCGACGTGACATAGGGATATGTGCCGTGATCCACGTCCAGCAACGATCCCTGCGCGCCCTCGAGCAGCACATTGGCGCCGCTCGAAATCGCGCGGTGGATGACCAGGCCGACATCTTCGGTGATTGGCAGCAGGCGCGGCGCGAGCCGTTCGAGGAGCGAAACCGTCCCATCCACGTCAGCGCGATCCGGCACGCCGAATGAAGCGAGCAGCGCGTTAGCGTGGGCGACCCCTTTCTCAACGAGAGAGCGCAGGCGTTCGGTGTGGCGCAGGTCGAGCACCCGCACTCCGCGGCGCGCGACTTTGTCCTCGTAAGCCGGTCCAATGCCGCGACCGGTGGTGCCGATTGCGCGGCTGGCCGAGCTCAGTGCATCCACCATTTTGTGGAATGGCAGCACGAGGTGCGCGCGGTCGCTCACATACAGGCGGCCCTGCACATCCACGCCGTCGGCGATCAGCTCGTCGATCTCGGTGAACAGCGTGTCGGGATCGAGCACGACGCCGTTGCCGATCGCGCACCGCACGCCGGGGTGCATGATCCCGCTCGGAATCTGGTGGAGGACGAATGACTTGTCGCCGATGTGAACGGTGTGCCCGGCGTTCGCTCCGCCCTGATACCGCACGACCCAGTCGGCGCGCTCGGCGAGCACGTCGACGAGCTTGCCTTTCCCCTCATCGCCCCATTGCGCACCGACGATCACAACGGTGCGCGTCTTCGAATCGAACAATGCCGCTCCATTGCCCAGCGGGGTGGCCGCGAGCAGTCTCGCGCCGGGCGCGGACGTCAGGGGTTGTAATGGAAAACGCCCCGGCAGATGCGCGGGGCGTTGAGTCAATCTACCGGACGGGGGGATGCTGTCAATCGGACGAGTGCTGCGGGTGGGGCGTCAACGCAGGTCGCGACCAGTGGGCTCTTCAGAGGCAACTGCGGACTGCGGGCCAACCGCCCTTCGGGCTTCGGACCAAATGCGGATTGCGGACCTGCTGCGGACCGATGACCTACGCCGGACAGATCACCCTACGGTCTGGAGTGGTCCTCAGCCCGAAGTAGGTCCGCAATCCGAAGTCAGTTCGCAGTCCGAACTGGCAGGTCGATCTGCGGTCAGCCCATCGCCGCGAGAAAAATCCACGAGGCGATTGCGCATCCGATCGCGATCTTCATCGCCGTCGCGGCGGCACGTCCGATCAACGCGCCCTTGGCTGCCCGCGCCGAATCACCACCGCTCGACCCCATGCTGAGTTCGCCGAGCAATGCTCCGGCGAAGCTTCCCCCGAAGGCTCCGATAAGGGGACCGACGACCGGCACAGGGATTCCCATGAATGCGCCCAGCATGCCGCCGATGATCGCGCCCCAGCTCGCCCGCCGGGAACCGCCGTACTTCCGCGCATACTTGCCTGACAGTGTGAACTCGATGACCTCGGCGATGAGGCCGAGTACGCCAATGCCGACCAGAGTGAACCAGCTTATCGGACCGGGCGGCACGAGGAAGTTGTAGGCGACAGCGCTCGCGATCATCACCCACAGGCCGGGAAGGCCCAGCGCGATGAGCACAAGCGAAACGACCAGCACGAGACCCAGCAGTATCAACGCCATTACGCAAGCTCCTCTATCGTTGCCGCGAGCAACCGCGCGGCCTGAGCAACGCCGACGCCGCTGATTCGGACGGGGCGATCGCCTGAAGTATGTACGCGGGCCAGAGTACCGAGGTTTCCGCGGCTGATGGTGACGCTTTGCCACTCGGCGTCGGTAAACGCGACGTTGTCGGCAAGGACTCCGGGGAGCATGCGCGTTACCCTCGCCTCGATGCCGAGCTGACTCGCCGCCTTTTCAACCGCCGTCACCAGACGCTCCGGCTTCCAGCCTTTCGACATGCAGATGAACTGCCCGTCGTCGTCGACGGTGTCGCAGTTGATCACCATCGGGCGCCCTCGCGTCTCGCGCGTGAACGCCCGCGCACCCGCCAGCGCCAGCTCCTCGGCGCTCGTTATCAGCACGCCCACGTCATCCCGGTGACCGAGCCTTTCGGCGGCAAGCAGCACGGCGGCGACGCCGCTCGCATTGTCGGCCGCTCCGGGCGAGCGGTTGCCAACGAAGCAGAGGATCATCGGCAGCAGGCTGAGCGCCGCCAGTATAGACGCGGCTTCGATGAAGTGTCGCAAGCGAAGATCAGTGACCGGGGTGACGGCTCCTTCTCGCGCCGACATGATCCACATGGCGAGCAACGCGACCATCATCGTTCCGAGCAACACGCCGAATGCGGCCACCGACGCAACTCGTACCAGCATCGGAATCGCCTGTGACTTGGAGTCGAGATGCGCGGCCAGCCAGATGCGGGGCGCCTTGTCCGCCGCCCTGCGCGTGCAGACGAGATTGGCCGAGCGACCCCGCGACCACTGAATTCCGAGCGGACCCTTCCTCGCCAGAACGGCGCCGACAAGGCCAACCATCCATACCCAGATGAAAGTGGAAGACAATACGTCATCGGGGGCATGACCAGCGGCGACGCGCTGGCCCGCGATTAACGTGATGGCGGCGAGGAGAACTCCCGCAATCGACGGTCCCCACCTGGCGGGGAATGCCGAGAATTCGAAGGGACGCTCCTCGACAGAAAAGCCGGACGCAACGAGCGTGCTGGCGCAAAAGGCCCGCGCCTCGGCTTCGGCGCCGCTGCCCGCAAATCGTGGCGCTGCCGCCAGCCGGGCGACGATCTCCTTCGCCCGCCCATTCTCCTCGGCCTCTGCCTCGCCTTCATTTTGTACGCCCTTCGCGCTGTCGGTGCCCTCTGCGTCTGCTATCTCTGTGATCTCTGCCTCCCCTGCGGACTCTGCGGTTTCTGCGGTTTCTGCGTCCTCTGCGTCTCGTCGTTACTGCAGGCCCATCAATTCCTTCGTCTCACGCAGCGTTTCGCGCGCTACCGATCTCGCTCGCTCCGCGCCGGCAGCGAGCGTTTCGTCGAGCGTGGACGGATTCGCCCGGATCTCCGCCGCACGCTCGCGGATCGGCGCGAGCTCACTCTCCATTGAATCGAGCAGGACCTTCTTGCAGTCGATGCACCCCCACCCCGCGGTGCGGCATTGCACCGCGACGTGCTCCACGGTTTCCGGCGGGCTGAACGCCTTGTGCAGATGATAGATGTTGCAGACCTCAGGCGTCCCCGGGTCGGTTCGTCTCACTCGCGCCGGGTCGGTCACCGCCGGGCGAAGCTTTTCCCATATCTCCTTCGGGTCTTCGAGCAGGCCAACCGTGTTGCCAAGCGATTTCGACATCTTCGCCTGTCCGTCGAGCCCCATGATGCGGCGTGTCGGCGTGAGCAGCGGCTTCGGTTCGGGAAAGAAACCGGAGGCTTCGGGATTCGAGGCATCACTTAGGTGAGGCGCGAACCTCGCGTTCCAGCGTCTTGCGATTTCGCGTGAAAGCTCGAGATGTTGGACCTGGTCTTCGCCGACGGGAACCATGTCCGCCTTGTAGAGGAGGATGTCCGCCGCCTGGAGCACCGGATAGTTGAGCAGCCCGGCCGAGATGCTCTCCTGACGGCTCGACTTCTCCTTGAACTGTGTTTGTCGCTCGAGCTCGCCAAGGGGCGTGACCGTGTTGAAAATCCACGCCAGCTCGGTATGTTCCGGAACCGCCGACTGCACGAACATCGTGCACGCGGCCGGATCGATGCCGGCGGCGATGAGCGATCCCGCCATGTCGCGAGTGCGGCGCCGCAGATCCGCGGGCTCGTACGGCACGGTGATCGCATGGTAGTCCACGATGCAGAAGAACGACTCGTACTGTGTCTGCAGCGCGACCCAGTTCTTCACCGCCCCCAGGTAGTTGCCGATGTGCAGCTCACCCGATGGCTGAATTCCGCTGAAGATCCTGGATCTGTGCATCGGGCGAAGTTAACGAGTGCGAGGAATGCGTTGCAAGGAAACGAGAACCGGATCGAGTCCGACGCGAGATTGTTCGGCGAAATCCTGGCGGTCGCAGCAGATGCCGCACATTCAGCGGCCGAGGTCATTCGGAATGCCGCGGAACGCGGCGTGCCGCTCGTCTGGGAGGAGAAGGGGGCCGCTGATTTTGTAACCGAGGTGGACAGGGACGCCGAGTCGTGCATCGTCACGCACCTTCGCGCTGCGTACCCGGAGGCGGCAATCCTGGGCGAGGAGTTTTCACCCGCTGATCTTATCTCCATAAGAGGCCTCACGTTCGTCGTGGACCCGCTCGACGGCACCACGAATTTTTTGCACGCCTACCCGCAGTATGCGGTGTCGATCGCGGCCCTTATCGATGGCGATGTCGTAACGGGTGTCGTGCTCAACGCCGCAAACGGTGAGCTGTTCACCGCCACGCGCGGGGGAGGTGCTCACCGCAGCGGCAAACGAATCTCCGTGTCGGCGCAGAGTGACCCATCGCACGCGCTCATTGGTACCGGTTTCCCCTTCAAGAAGCCCGAGCTGCTCGACGAATATTCGGGCCAGTTCGTTCGGGTGAGCAGAAACACGGCGGGCATTCGCCGCGCCGGGTCGGCGGCACTCGATCTCGCCGACGTCGCGTGCGCCCGGTTCGACGGTTTCTGGGAGCTCGACCTCGCTCCCTGGGACATCGCTACGGGACTCCTCCTCGTCCGCGAGGCCGGTGGAATCGTCACCGATCTGGGTGCGGCCCCGAAGCAGGTTGCGCACGGCCCGGTCGTGGCGGGCAACCCTGACATTCACCGCTGGCTGCTGAAGACGTTGCACGGCGCAAGCTGACCCCCCAACCATTCAGGACGAGATGAAACTCATCGAGTGCGTGCCCAATTTCTCGGAAGGCCGGAGACCTGAAGTCGTGGCCGCGATTCGCGACGCGATCGCAGCCGTTGAAGGCGTGTCGATACTCGACTCTTCGTCGGATGCGTCGCACAACAGATCTGTAATCACTTTCGTCGCGCCGGCGGAGCGCGTCGTTGAGGCTGCGTTCGCGGGAATTCGCGAGGCTGCCACTCGGATCGATCTGCGCGAGCACACCGGCGAGCATCCCCGCATTGGCGCTACCGATGTGGTTCCTTTCGTGCCGCTCGACGGCTCGACGATGGACGATTGTATCGCTTTCGCGCGCCAGCTTGGCGAGCGAGTCGCGAAAGAACTCGCCATTCCCGTCTATTTGTATGAGCGAGCGGCGACGCGGCCGGGGCGCGTGAATCTCGCCGAAATACGGCGCGGGCAGTTCGAGGGGCTGCGCGACGAGCTCGGCACGAATCCAGAACGCGATCCCGATTTCGGTCCGAAGGCGATTCACCAGTCAGCCGGTGCCACCGCGATCGGCGCGCGGCCGTTCCTTGTCGCGTACAACGTCTATCTCGGCCCTGCGTCCAACCTCCCGCTGGCGAAGTCAATCGCCAAGGCGGTGCGCGGGTCATCGGGTGGATTCAAGGCGGTGAAGGGGCTCGGAATGGAGGTGGACGGCCAGGCGCAGGTGTCGATGAACCTCGTGGACACCGACGAGACTCCCATCCATGTCGTGTACGATACGATCGCGGAGAAGGCGCGCGCCGAGGGTGTCGAGGTGACCTGGAGCGAGATCATCGGGCTCGTGCCGGAGCGGGTGCTTCTCGAGGCATCGAAGCATTATCTCAAGCTCGCGCAATACACGCCGGATCAGGTTCTCGAGCGGCAGGTTTCGCGGGCGATGCGTGCTTCGGGAGTCACCGCATCGTCGGAAGTGACACTTGGCGCCACTCCGACCGCGGCTTCCAGCACAAATGATTTTCTCGCCGCTGTCGCATCATCCGACCCGGTACCCGGCGGTGGAAGTGTTGCGGCGTATGCCGGCGCGCTTGCCGCATCGCTCATACGGATGGTCGCCGGACTGACGATCGGCAGAAAGAAGTATGTGGCGGTTGAGGCCGAGATGGCTGTCGTTGCAGCCAATGCTGAGAGGCTGGCGAAATCGCTTCGTGAACTCGTTGATCGCGACGCCGCTGCGTACGCGGCGGTATCGGCGGCCTATAAGATGCCGAAGGATACCAGTGACGCCGTAGCGGCGCGCGACCATGCAATCACCGATGCGCTCTTCGGAGCCGCAGAGGTTCCGCTCGATACCGCGCGCCTCTGCGCAGAATCCGCTGAGCTCGCTGCCGTCGTCGCGACAAAGGGAAACTCCAACGCCATGACCGATGCCGGTTTAGCCGCACTGCTGGCCGAAGCCGGCGCGAAAGGGGCGGCGTACAACGTCCTCGTCAACGTGAATTCGCTGGCTGATCGCTCCCGCGGAGTTCGCCTCGCAAAGAAAGCGGATGCACTCGTGACAAGAGCCGCGGCTGCAGCGAGCGAAGCGACCAACGCTGTTGACCGTGCTCTGGAGATCTAGTCCCGAACACGGATTCAAATGAGGCCTCGAACCGGGAGTGAGCGAAAAAATTGGACGGTAGAAGAGCGAACCGCCCAAGCTGACCCCGATGCCTCACGCTGATTTGGAGTTGAGCCGTTGTGCAGATGCCATCACGCCCCCTCCGATCGATTGCCCAAACGCCTGGAAGGCGCCAGCTTATGAACCAGGCCGGCGTCGCCCCATACGCCATGAGCCTGACTCACCGGTCCGAACATTCAATTGGAGGCCTTGATGAGAACTCTCGCACTCGCAGTGGGCCTGGGCGTGATCGTCGCATGCAGCCCCGCCGCAACCACGACAACGACGACTACCGCGCCTGCCCCCGACGTCTCAACGACCTCGCCTGCCCCAGTGGCAACGACCTCGCCTGCCGCCATGGTGACGCCGATCATGCTTCCGCCAGGCGTGCAATGGTCGCCCGCACCGGCTTCGCTGCCAACCGGTGCTCGCGTCGCCGTCATCGACGGTGATCCCTCGAAGGAAGGCCTCTTCACCATGCGGCTGTGGATGCCGAACGATTATCGCATTCCTCCGCATACTCACCCAGCGTACGAGCATATCACGATTATCAGCGGCGTGCTGCACCTGGGGATGGGCAACGCGTTCACGATGTCGGGCGCTGACGAGCTGCGGCAGGGGGCATTCAAGGTGGTGGCACCGAACATGGCTCACTTCGTCCATGCCGCCGGGGAGGTCGTTCTGCAGCTCCATGGGATGGGGCCATGGAGTCTCAAGTATGTTAACCCGGCGGACGATCCGCGGACCCGCTAGAGGAGACGACTACGATGATGTCGCGCGACGGGGGGTCGAAGATTACATAGCCCTGCCTCGGGACAGACGAGCCGCGGGCTCAGCCCCCCGTCAACACCCGCGGCCCCTTGTCGGTTATCGCAACCGTATGCTCAAAATGCGCCGACCGCGTCCCGTCTACGGTCACCACTGTCCACCTGTCAGGCATCGTCCGAATCCCGGGCTTGCCGACGTTCACCATCGGCTCTATCGCAATCGTTAGCCCGGGCACCAAACGCGTCCCGCGACTCGCCTTGCCGTAGTTGGGCACCTGCGGCTCCTCGTGGAATCCGGTTCCGATGCCATGGCCGACGAGATCGCGAACGACGCTGAAGCCCGCCCGCTCGACAACTTTCTGCACCGCCGCACCGATGTCACCGAGGTGATTCCCTGCCGTCGCCGCTTTCACGCCCGCGTCGAGCGCTTCACGAGTCACCGCCAGCAACCGCTTTGACTCGTCGCTGATCTTTCCAACCGGTACCGTCGTCGCCGAGTCAGTGTGGTATCCCTCGTAATGCACGCCCACGTCAACCGACACAATGTCTCCCTCGGCCAGCACGCGTTTCTTCGAGGGAATCCCGTGCACTATCTCGTTGTTGATCGAGGTGCAGATGCTCGCCGGGAAATCATATAATCCCTTGAACGAGGGAACCGCGCCCGAATGGCTCCTGATGAACTGTTCTGCGATCGAGTCCAGATCGGCGGTCGTCATCCCCGGGACGACCGATCGCTCCATCAGCTTCACGGTCTCAGCCAGGATTACTCCCCCGCGCGCCATGATCTCGATCTCACGCTGGGACTTCAGCTGTATCAAGGCTCCAGCGCTTTCATCGCGCGGTCGGTGATCTCGTCGAGTTCGCCTGACGCATCAATCTCGATCAGGCTCATCTTCTTTTCCTTCGTCCACTCGATCACCGGCTCGGTCTGCGCCCTGTACACCTCAAGCCGGTTACGAATCGACTCGGGATCATCATCCTTTCGGCGAACCAGCTTCCCGCCACACTTCTCACAGGTCGTGCCCGGCTCGAGTCCCCTGTACGGAGTCTGGCAACTATCGCAAACAGTTCGGCCGCTGAGTCGCTGTACGAGCTCGTCCTCGTCCAACTCAAACAGCAGAAACTTGTCCACCATCCGTCCAAGCTCGGCGAGCATCATGCACAGCCCCTCGGCCTGCGGAACCGTGCGGACGACGCCGTCGAGAATCGCTCCCTTCGCGGCTGACGGGGACGCGAGCACTTCCTTCATGATGCCGAGGATGACCGAATCGGGAACGAGATCACCGCGGTCCATGAACGCCTTTGCGGCCAGGCCCTGCTCGGTGCCGTCGCGAACCGCGGCGCGCAGAACGTCACCGGTGGCGATTTTCGGAATACCCAGCCGCGCGGCGAGCCGCTCGCCCTGCGTGCCCTTGCCCGCTCCTGGCGGGCCGAGAAGGACGACGATCATGCGACGAGCGGCTTAGAAGCCGCCCATCGCCTGACGGCCGCGGTAGCGCACGCGGCCCTTCTTCATAAACCCGTCGTACTTCCGGAGCAGCAGGTGTTGCTGGATCTGCGCCATCGTATCGAGCGCGACACCAACCACGATGAGCAGCGACGTTCCACCGAACTGGAACGGCACGTTGATCATGTCGGCGATGAACACCGGCAGGAGCGCAATGAAGGTCAGAAAAATCGCGCCGGGCAACGTGATGCGAGTCACGACATGATCGATGTACTCGGCGGTCTTCGAGCCCGGCTTAACACCCGGAATGAACCCGCCCTGCTTCTTCAGGTTCTCCGACAGATCTATCGGGTTGAAGATGATCGAGGTGTAGAAGTAGGTGAAGAAGATGATGAGCACAGCCGACAGAACGTAGTACAGCCACGTTCCCGGCTGGAACATTTCGGCCAGTCTCTGGGCCTGGGGGACGCCGCTGAACTGCGCGATCGCGCCCGGCACGATGATCACCGACTGAGCGAAGATGATCGGCATCACGCCCGCAGCGTTGACGCGGAGCGGGATGAAGTTCTTGGCCGCCTCTCGCATGCGGCCACGCGCCATCGTACGCTGCGGGATCTGGATCATCACGCGCCGCGCCGCCATTGTGACCGCGACGGTTCCGGCGACGACGGCCACCATCACCACTCCGAGGACGACCAGGTTGAACGCGCCGACCGCCTCCGTCTGCACGAACCGGAACGTGCTGAAGATCCCCGGCCAGAACCGCTCGACGATCGAGAAGAAGATGATCAGACTGGCCCCGTTGCCGAGTCCGCGCTCGGTGATCTGTTCACCGAGCCACATCACGAAGATCGCGCCGGCGGTGAGGAACAGCACCATCTGGATCATGAACCCCATGCCGGGATTGATGACCGCGTTCTCGAGCGATGTCGTGAACAGGGCGAAGCCCCATCCCTGCACTGCCGCGAGGAGAACGGTGAAGTAACGCGTCCACTGGGTGATCTTTTTTCGGCCTTCCTCGTCCTTCTGCATTTTCTCGACGGTCGGCACGACAGCGCCGGCGATCTGCATGAAGATGCTGGCCGAGATGTACGGCATGATGCCGAGCGCGAAGACGGTCGCGCGCGAGAGCCCGCCGCCCACGAACAGGTCGTAGAGGCCGAGAAGGCCGCCGCCTCCCTGATTCTTGAAGAAATCGGTGAGCGCGACGACGTCGACACCCGGCACCGTGATGTGTGCGCCGGTGCGATAAAGCACCAGGCACAGGAAGGTGAAGGTGATCTTCTGCCACAGCTCCGGGGTGCGGTAGATGTTCTGAACCGCTGCCGCCGGGTTGTTTTGTGCCATGTTACTCCTCGACGCGGCCTCCGGCCGCTTCGATCTTTTCCCGCGCGCCTGCGCTCATCCTGATGCCACGAACCGTGACAGCACGGGACAGATCGCCATTTGCCAATACTTTCGCCGGACCTTTGCGTGCGCTGATCAGGCCGGCCTGAACGAGCGACTCGCGCGTTACCGCCGTTCCCTCCGGAAGGCGCCGCTCGAGATCGCTCAGGCGAATAACCTGATGCTCGACCCGAAAGATATTCGTGAAACCGCGCTTTGGCAGGCGTCGGCTGAGCGGCATCTGGCCGCCCTCGAACTGGGGCTTGCCGCCGCCCGGTCCGTGGTGCCCCGCCCGGGCCTTGATTCCCTTGTGTCCCTTGCCCGATGTCTTGCCCGTGCCCGAGCCAGGTCCACGCCCGATGCGCTTCCTGTTCCGGTGCGAGCCGGGAGCGGGCATCAGGTTATGCAGACCGAGATGCTCCACTCCCTCCGGAGCGTCCGCTGCCGCCGTTGCCGTCTTCGTCTTTCTAGCCACTGTTCTATTCCTCGATCTGTGTAACTTCGATCAGGTGACGCACGCGTTTGATTTGTCCGCGCAGAGATGGTGAATCCTGCACGACTATCTCTGCCTGGTGGTGGCGAAGCCCCATCGCCTCGAGCGTCTGACGCATGCGCCAGGAGTGCCCGATTCCGCTTCGGACTTGCCTGATTCTCACTTTGCCCGTCGTCAGCTCCGACTTCGGAGTGCTGCGCGGCCCCTTGGTGTTCCACCATACGTGTGTTCTAGGCAAGTTGTGTCTCCCTTACCTTCGCCCGGGATCTGTATCCGAGCGAGCTGACCTCGACACCGCGCTCGCGCGCAATCTCTTCAACGGTCGTGAGGTGTTTTAGACCGTCGAGCGCCGCCAGCACCATATTGTGCGGGTTGGTTGAGCCGAGGCTCTTCGTGAGAATGTCGGTGATGCCGGCACATTCCATGATCGCGCGAACGGCACCCCCGGCGATGACGCCGGCGCCGGGTGCGGCGGGCTTCATCAGCACGCGTCCCGCGCCATGCCGGCCGATCACTTCGTGCGGAATCGTTCCACCGGTCATCGGCACCTTGCTCATGTTGCGACGCGCGGAATCTACCGCCTTCCGCACCGCTTCCGAGACTTCGTTCGCCTTGCCGGTCGCGAATCCGACCTTGCCCTGGGCATCGCCGACCGCCACGAGTGCATTGAATGAGAAGCGGCGTCCGCCCTTTACAACCTTGGCGACGCGGTTGATCGCGATCACGTTCTCGACGAGCTCGCTGCCGCCATCGCCGCGCCCGCCATCACGTCCACCATCACGTCCGCCCTTGCCATCGCGCGACCGGCCGGGACCGCCATCGCGACCACCGCCCCCGGGGGGACCGCCGCGGCCACTGCCTCCGCCCGGACCACCTCGACCGCCACCGGGGCCGCCACGACCGCCCCCGCCGCGTCCGCCACGTCCACCGGGGCCGCCGGCTCCTCCGCCGCTGCGCGCGCTGCGGCCTGGGCCGCTCCGCGCTGTTGCGGCGGGACGTTCGTCCGCTGCCGGCACTGCCGGCACTGCCGCTCCCTGATTCTCGTTTTCAGCCATTTCCTAAAACTCCAATCCGCCTTCGCGGGCTCCATCGGCCACCGCTTTCACGCGGCCGTGATATTTGTAACCGCCGCGGTCGAACACGACCTTCGTGACGCCGGCTTCCTTCGCTTTCCGCGCGATTCGCTTGCCGACCTCGGCGGATCTCTCAGTCTTCTTTCCCTCGAGCCCCTGATCGGTGACAGTCATCAGGGTGCGCTGCGAATCGTCGTCCACGAGCTGCGCATAGATGTGCTTCAGCGAGCGATAGATGACGAGACGCGGACGCTCGCCGGTTCCATTCACCTTCTTCCGGACTCGGAAGTGGCGACGCGTGCGCAATCCCGAGCGCGTGCGTGCAACGGCCGTCTTTCCCATTACTTGCCTCCCGCCTTTCCGGCTTTGCGCCGGATCTGCTCGCCTGCGTACTTGATGCCCTTGCCCTTGTACGGCTCGGGTGGACGAAGACCGCGAAGCTCGGCGGCAACCTGCCCGACGATTTCCTTGTTTGCGCCCTCGATGATGATCTGCGTCGGCACCGGAGCAGTCAGCTTGATTCCCTGCGGCGCCTTGTACTCGACCGGGTGGGAGAAGCCGAGCGCGAGCTGCAGTCCGAACGGACGCGTCTCCGCCTTGTAGCCGACGCCCACGATGTCGAGCTGCTTTTGAAATCCCTTCGTCACGCCTTCGACCATGTTCGCGATGAGCGTGCGGGACAGGCCGTGGAGCGCCTTGTGCTTCTGCTCGTCGGACGGACGGTTGACGGTGACCTGACCGTTCTCCGACGTGACAATCATGTCGGCCGGAATCGTGCGCGAAAGCTCTCCCCGCGGACCTTTCACCGTGACCTTGTTGCCGTCAAGGGCGAAAGTAACTCCGGCTGGAATGGCGATCGGATTCTTTCCAATACGTGACATTGGTGAGCTCCTCCTACCAGATGAGCGCGAGGATCTCACCGCCGGTGCGCTTCTGGCGCGCCTGGCGGTCGGACATCAGCCCCTTCGACGTGCTGAG
>JACCRF010000022.1 GCA_013813715.1 Gemmatimonadaceae bacterium
GCGAAGCAGGTGTGCCACGAGGCGCCGTTCTATACACTCGGCCCACTCGTCATCGACATCTCGCCTGGCTACGACCACATCTCGAGCGCCATCGGTGCCGCCCTCATCGGCTGGCACGGCTCCGACATGCTCTGTTACGTCACGCCGAAAGAGCACCTCGGCCTTCCTAACGCCAACGACGTAAGAGAGGGAGTAATCGCGTACAAGATTGCGGCGCACGCGGCCGATGTCGCGCGAGGAAGAAAAGGCGCACGCGACCGCGACGACGCACTCTCGCGCGCTCGCTATGCCTTCGACTGGAAGGAGCAGTTCCGCCTGTCGCTCGACCCTGAGCGGGCGCAGGAGTACCACGACGAGACCCTGCCGGCCGAGTACTTCAAGAGTGCGGAATTCTGCGGGATGTGCGGGCCGAAGTTCTGTTCGATGCACCACTCGCGGACGATCGAGGAAGGGATTGCGCAGATGGCGAGGGAAGGCGGATTTACCGCGGAGAACACAGAGAAGTGAACGCAGAGTTGGAAAAGGGCGAGATGGCGCCTGTCTGATCCACCCTTTCGATTAGGGGGTATGAGGGGCGCGCCACTTTGAGCGGCGTGCCCTTCCTGCGTTGGAGGAGATGAAAACCAACAGAATCGCGATGGCAGTCATCGCCGTCCTCACGGTATCGGGATGTGCTCGCCAGACACCAACCGTTGATTCCCCGCCGGTCGCCGTCTCCGAAGCCGATATGGAGTACTTCGAGCAGCATCCGCTGATGGTGCCTGTGGACGGCGTGTCACCACGCGACCTTCTGGATTCATTCAACGACACCCGGGAAAACGGAAGAACGCATCGCGCCATCGACATCCTCGCCCCGCGCGGAACGCCCGTCGTTGCAGCCATTGCGGGCGAAATACTGCGCCTCAACCAGAACGCGGCAGGCGGCGTCACCGCATATCTCATCGACGACGAGCGCCGTTACCTCTATTACTACGCGCACCTCGACCACTACTCGGACCAAGTGACCGCGGGACTCAGGGTGCCGCAGGGGTTCGTCATCGGGTACGTTGGAACGAGCGGCAACGCGCCCCCGGACACGCCGCATCTCCATTTCCAGGCGATGCGTCTCAAGGAAGGGCAGCGCGACTGGTGGAACGGAACGCCCGTCGACGTGCGTCGATTCATGACACGACAGGGAAGGACACGGGAATGAAAGGAACGGAGCGCGCAGGGCTGCGAGCGGAGGCCCATCACCTGAGTCCCACCGTCCACGTCGGACAGCACGGACTCTCCGCGTCGCTGATGACTTCGCTCGACGATGCACTGCGCACTCACGAACTGGTCAGGGTAAAGCTGGGAAAGAACGCGGACGTAAAGGCAAAGGACGCCGCCGCTTCCCTGGCACTCGCGACCTCATCGGAAGTGGTGCAGGTCATCGGCCGAACGGCGACCTTCTACCGCGAGAACCCAGACATCAGAACGAAAAAGGGCGATCTACCTCCCTGGCGGCGATAAGCACGATGACGAGCCCCATCCTCGACATCGGGCAGCCGCTACCCGCGCCGGTGACAACAGCCGACCACCCGGCGATTCAAGCGCTGCACGAGGGCATCGGCAGGCACTCGACACTTCTTTTCTTCCTCCGCGCATTTACATGAGTGAGCTGTCTCGCGCACGCCGCTCAGTTGGAGCGGGAGAGAGAGAAGATCGAGGCAATGGGCGCGAGAATCATCGCGGTGGGGCCCGGAAGTGATGCGTCCGCTGACCGTATCAAGAGCCTCTTCAAGCTGCACTACCAGCTGTTCGGGGATCGCCGCGCCAACGTGTACGGCCTGTTTGGTTTCCGCAAAGTGCTCGCGGTCATTCAGCAGAGCGGAACGGTCGTGATTGACCGGCAGGGTATTATCCGGTATCTGCACCGCACACCGAATCCGCAGGATGCCCTAAGGATGAAAGACGTGCTCGCCAAACTCTCAGATCTTACTCAGAACCTCCGGTAGACCATCCGAACTCCTTCGTCCTCGACGGTCAAAGTATTTCCGTCGACAAATCCGTAGTACCGCCGCCCGCTCGCCTCGTCGAACGTAAGCTCGCCGTCCAGGTAGTCGTAAAAGCCGTACGTCGACTGCGACGTCGTGCTGGTCGAGCCGTTCACCGTCTCCCTCAGAATCAGCGCCTCGCTGTACGTGCCGTCGTTCTCGATCGTGAAATTGGCGTTCAGAACCTCGAGCCTGTACCCCGGCTCCTGATAATAAAGTGCCGGCAGACTCGCTCCGTTCACGCTTCTCAACTCGTACGTTCCGGCAACCCTTCCGGAGCCAGTTCCGATCGCATCGATCGCACTGCATCCGGCGAGTAGTGTTGCGGCAATGAGCGCGGCACCCAGGGACAAAACCTTTCGCCTCATCTTCATCTCCCGTGGTTGATGAGCCACCCGGGCCCTCCTCGCACCGCTGCGTGTCCGGGACCGAATAGCTCGAATTCCATACACCGGAGAGAGGTTCTGGGTGCGTTCCATGGAAATCCGTCTATCTTGACTGGTACAATTATCCGGCTACCGATGGGCGCAACGGCCGCAATCGCGATCATGAGGAGGAAGGAGCGGCGCTGCTCGGCCTCGGTCTTCTCTATGGAGTCCTGACCCTGGATTGATATTCATCCCACCGGGCCTATTTTTCGACGACGAAACACCGCTGCTTCAAGAGCCCATCCAATGCCTTACGTCATTACCGAAGCCTGCAAGACCACAAAGGATAGAGCGTGCGTGGACGTGTGCCCCGTGGACTGCATCTACGAGGGTCCGGAGCAGCTCTTTATCCATCCGGACGAGTGCATTGATTGCGGTGCCTGTGAGCCGGAGTGCCCGGTGACGGCGATATTTCCCGAGGAAGACGTTCCCGCGAACCTCAAGGAATACATCCAGCTCAACAAGGAAGTCTTCCAGAGTGCGGATCCGCCGGGACGGCCGAACCGCTAGGACAAGATCAAGGCGCGCTTTGCGCGACTACGGAGTAGGCAGGCCGGCGGAAGGATGGTTCACGAACAGATCCTTCAGAATAAAGGCCGCGATCAGCACGGCGTACTGTAGAAACGTGCTGATCTCGCTCCGCCACGCTCCCCGCCAGTCTAGCTCCCCGGGAACCGGCTCCTCCGGCTTCGACGGTACCCATCGCGGGGTGCAGTGCTTGTAATCCAGGTACTCGCGGCCAAACGTCGACTCCAGCACTCCCTCCTCATACCTGACGATCAGGCTATACTCGGCCGCGAACAACAGCACTGCGCCGGGGAGAAACCAGAGCACTCCCGAGATCACGACGAATCCGATCCACACAAGAAAGTTGCCGTTATAGAGGGGATTGCGGCTCCACGCGAACACGCCGTGGGTGACGAGCTGCTGGACATTGCGTGAGCGGCGGCGCGTGGTGGTGCCGGCGGCAGCTACGCCCGCGAGACGGAACCACTCGCCCGCGGCGATGAGCAGCGCGCCGATTATCCAGCGGGTCGGTGAGGTCGTTCCCGGCGCCAGGAGAGGAATGAGAAGGAAGAGAATCGGCAGCCATCCGCGATTCCTGAACAGCACGGCACCGACGCGGGCGGACGGCGTCAGTTCGGCGTCGCTGATACGAGCAGGGGGAGGCGTTGGGGGTGCAGGTGTGGTGACAGGCGACGTCACTCGAGTGGCCCGATCACTATTCCCATGGTGAGAAAATTTCGCGCCACTCATCGGGGACGGGGATCGGCTTGCCCTCCGGACTTATTGTGACGTAGACGATGGTTGCCTCACACAAGAGTGTGTTTCTTTGATTGCGGGCGGTCTGCTTGACCGTGAAGCTCGTGTTGCCGATCGAAAGCAGCCCGGTCTTGACGATGAAATCGTCTCCAGGAAGCGACGGCACGCTGTAGGAGATATCGACATGCCTGACGACGGCCCACTGCGCGCGCTTTATGTAGTCCTTGTATGGCATGTGCTTCTCGAGCGCGGCCCAGCGAGCGCGCTCGAGAAAGGTGAGCATCCATGCGTGGTTCACGTGGCCCGCGCTGTCGCAGTCGCTCGGATGAATGTGGATCGTCAGCTCGTCAGACATCGTGCGTCAAAAGTTAACCAGAAGAGGATGGGTCGCCGCGCGGTTCGTGTCTCGTCGAGCGCGGCGGTGAAAGCCTTCGCGCTGTAGGTCGCGTCGAGCCTGATACCGGCAGCGTCTTGCAAGATTGCTTCCGCTTCCGAGGCCGCCGCTAGGGGGCGGCCGTACGCGCCGCCGTACACGTGGTGGACGATTCTCACCCGCGCCGGATCAATAGCGGGGAGCGTTTCGCCGGTGACACGCGCGATGAGCGAGGCGGTTCGGCGAGCGAGTCCGAGAACCCTGCGCCGATTGACGAACGTTCGCGGGCCCACGCGTGCGCCAACCAGCTCGATCGGAAGTCCGGCGATCCTGAATCCGACAGCAAGACCGGCGATCGTCCCGCCGCTTCCGACGGGCAGGACGATGCTCTGTGGCAGCGGCAGCTGTCCGGCTGAGATCTGGGCGGCCAGCTCCAGGGCCGCATTGACGTGTCCAAGCGCGCCAATCGGCGTACTGCCGCCGACCGGGATGAAATGAGTGCCCCGCTTCATCCCGCCAAACCGTGCGCGGGCGAGTGTGAGAAGGGCGCTTCGATGAATTCGCGCGTTGGGTAAGAGCCGGATGATGCGTTCCGAGACCAGGTCGGCGACAGGATTCATGTCGTGCGTCCATCGCATCGCCACCGTCGTCGCTCCGAGACGCGCCGCGTGCGTCGCAGTCGAGAGAATGTGCGTCGAGCCAGCGCCTCCGACAGTGACCACGGTGTCGCCGCTCTTCACGCGGCCGAGGAGAAACTCGAGCGCCCTCACCTTGTTGCCTCCGCATAGCGGCGCGTTGAGGTCGTCACGCTTTATCCATAGCGGCGCGCCCCCACCAACACCGGGAAGGGCGGCCACCGGCGACGGCAGGTCGCACAACGTTACGTAAGGAAGCTGGCGAAGACGGGGGAACCGGTCGAGAAGGAGCATGCCGGTGGATTCGTCGGGCGAGGGGTTCTGCGAGCGCGGGTCGTGCACCGGTGTCAAGGCCAAGGAATCGCTAGATTGGCGGGATGGCTACATCTGATTCAGCAACGCTCGCCTACCTCGATACTAGGGAAACCGTAGACGATTTCCTGGATGACATCTCCGGCGTCCGCGAAATTGCCGTCGACACCGAAGGAGCGAGCTTCCATCGATTCATCGATCGAATCTATCTCCTCCAGATCACGACGCGCGAACGCAGTGCGATAATCGATCCCCTTCCGATCGGAATGCCGC
>JACCRF010000080.1 GCA_013813715.1 Gemmatimonadaceae bacterium
TGACACTACTGGTAGTTAGAACTCATCTGGTGGTCGAACTCGTCCGTCTAAATCTTCGGCGAAGCATGACATGAGGACGAACCGACAAAGGTCGCGGCACAGACGATTCATCAGGATTAGCCAGCGCGGTCGCACATACTGCAACGTCGCGTCGAATCGCGCAAGCGCAGGTGCTCCCGATGCCCACGGCCATCAGAAAATGTCCCCGTCCGGGCGCTCTTGGCCCGGCGTCCCGGTGCTCTGCCCGGCCTTACATACCCAAATCTTCCAGCATTCCGCCGAGAACCCTCCGCGCGTCGAGGTACTCCGCCGCAACCTCCCGCGCCCAGCGGGAATGGCGCTCGTAGTCGCCGGCGATCGTGTCAATCGCCGTGGCGGCCTCGCCCACGTCACGTGCGGCGAACAGCCCGTGCCCGCACGGAAGGTGGGCGCCAAACCCGGTATCCTGTTGCACGACCGGGCGGCCGCTGGCGAGGTAGACTGCTCCCCGGTCGCTGAACCATCCTGTGTTCAACCGCACGAATCCACTCTTGCAGACGCTGAACTCACCGCAGGATCCGCGGACATAGTCGGCGAACGAGTCGAACGTCCGCGTTACCTCATGCGGATCGCAAATCTTCCACCCGGCGCCCGTCAGGGCATCTCTCGGCACAGTGCTGCCGGCCACCGCGATCTCGAGACGTGAGTCCGTCAAGCTCGGCAGCGTCATGAATTTGACGAACTCGACGTCCTTGTGCCCGTAGGTCTCACCCATGTATTCAACTGGTTCGTAGGACTGCCAATTCATGATTGTCGTGAACGGTGCGCCGGCCGGGCTGGCCACGACAGGAAACGTCTCGACATCCACGGGATGAAACAGTGGCCGCCACTGCCTGCCGCCGGTCGGTGCCGCGCTCCTCTCAGTCCCGATGTTCCGACCGTTGGTGTAATAAAAGTCGTAGCTCGGCAGGGTTCTACCGGCCGCCAGCTTGTTCTCCATCTTCATCTGCGTGAAGCCGGGCTCGCCGTCCACGAGGACTCGCATCCCGGTGCGCGCGGCCTCGTCGAGCCACGTCCCGTGTGTTCCCATGTCCACGAACAGATCCGCCGAATCAAAAACTGCTTGTACTCGCTCCCGCGACAGGCCGTGGTGCCGCCCCGCCGCATCGACGAAACACCATTTTCCGCCCATTCCGATGCGTGAGAGAACCGCTTCCACAGTTGCCGTGCCATACGAACAGTCGTCGCTCATGACATCGCGCGAAGGATCGTAGCACGACTTCGGATATCCGCTCTTCTCGACGAAATAGACGTCGTGCCCGAGCTTTCGGAATCCGGTGAGGTACTGGAGCGCCCAGGACAGAACTGCGCCTAGCGGATACCGAACCATGTATGACCCAAGGATGATGCGCGCCATCTGCTAGTCGGCCTCGCCGAAGAGAGACGTCAACGCCGCACGCTCCATTTCACCCGAGGGATTTGACGAACGCGTTTTCGCGCCAAAGAACGACGGACACCATGCCGCGAAAGAGCCGGGATCGCCATCTCCGCGCGCGCGACTCATCAGCACCCGGCTCGTAACCGAGCGCCGGCATCCGTGAGTGACAGTTCGCTTCGACGACGGCCACTTCGAGGGGTGTCAACTGACCCTTCCATTTCGCTACCGATTCATTGCTCACTCCCTGCCGAGCCCTCTCGATATGCGCATGCCTCCATTGCTCGTGCTCCTCGTTGCCCCAATGCGCACGAGCCGGAGGAAGATCGTCCGCCGAGCGATTGACCAGCATCTGGGGATCATAGGCGGCTCCTATGAACCGGCAGACGGTCCTCAACGACTGCTCAGGGTGACTCGCGAGTTCCTCGTACCTGACGGCAGTCACTCTGGGATCGTGCTGCCAGTCCCGCCGGTAGCGCTCCACACTTCGCCGCCAGAAGTGCGAATCCTCGTTGAGCAACCGAAGACGGCGGACTCTGCCGGGCTTGGCGTTCCCGGATTTCGAACCGGGATTCGTGCGCCATGGGGCCTGGAGCAGCGACGCACAGGCGGCCCGGGGATCGCGTACCATATAGATCACCCGTGCGTCGGGGAACCATTCCAGCAGGGTGCCGATGTGCCGATCATGCGCCGGCGTTTTCTCGCCCCAGCGCGGCTTTCCAGCCGCGCGAGCGAACTCCTGAAGCGTGAGCGCGAACACGTTTCTGAGGTGAAAATCGCCCGTCGCGACTATTCCCTCCTTCGTCCTGTCCGCGTCAATGCCGAGTTCGACGAAACGATCGCTTCGGCTGAACTTCCCCCAGAACGACTGGAAATTCGCAGCTGTCCTGAGGTCGAGCGCTTCTACGCCCTTGGCGAACCTGTTCAGGAAGTGCGTCTCGGGAGCGATCGCGATAGTCGGATGCGCGGAAAGGAGCGCCCGCATGAGGGTCGTGCCCGATCGTGGAAAACCGACGATGAACAGCGGGCCACCAGCCGCTTCTCCTGTCATTGCGATCTGTCCGCAGGCTCACGGGTATTATTGCGGCCGATCGTAATCACCGATTGCTGATGCGAGGCAGCAAAGCGCTCTAGCGCGCCTTGGGGCAGACTGATTCTGCTATCACACCGGATAACCCCTCCCTGACGGCCTGCCAGCCTTGGTCCTGATCAATTCGACGATACTGCTGCGCGGCACACGCGATCTCCACTTCCCCCATCGTAGTATCGGCTTCCTGAGTTATTCGCGCCTGCACACGCACGGTGTCGGCACGCTTCGTCAGGCTGGCGAGATCGATGTGAACCGTCCTGCCTCGGACCGTTCCCGCAAGCCGCCATCGGTCTGACGTTTGACCTGAGGCCTCCGACGCCGTCGCCTGCCCCTGGGGCGGGGACTCAGAACCGGTACACGCCGCCACCAACACCGCCAACGTCCACCCAATCAGGTTTGTCACCCGCATTCGCATTGTCATCACTCCACAAAAGGTTTAATGCCGTTACGCCGGCATACGTCCAGCTGAAATGTCAAGACTGTGCGTGCTCCGCAATTCGTTTCGCCCACTTTGCGTACAATCCGCGCTGCGATGTCTGGAACGCCGCCAGCTCATCATGAAACGCCTCGTCCTGCTTCGCTATGGCCTCCCCGAGCAACTCTTGGGCGAAGCAGTATAGCTTCAGGTCCAGCTCGTTGCGCTCCCTGACTGCATCCAGAGTCTCGGGCGGCAGAGAGGACGTTGTTGGACGTATACCCGACTGGTTGGTCGGGTAGTAGCTCAAACTCTTCGTCCACCCGAACGTCTGCTTCAGCAGCATGAGCGTTTCGTCGAATCGCTCGGTCACGCCCACCACACTGAAATGTTGGCGAAGGTTCTGCTTCGCCCGCTTGAGCATTGCGGTGGTGCAGCGTCCCAGCTGCGGCTCTTCGCCGGCGACCCGTCGCGTCTGGTCATTGTCGACCTCGCGAAACGGAGGGTTCGTCACGAATTCGTGCAGGCTCATCCCGTGGTACGGCAGTGGCTGAGGAAACTCGTGCTCGACCAGATGCGCGTACAGCGAGACAATCCGTTCGACCGGATCGCGCAACATTGTCGCGTATGTCGAGGGCCCGCTGACGTACCGGTGAAACCCGAACCAGAAGTGGCCGACGACGGCGCGGAGATCCCCGCGCGCGAGCACCCGCTGCACATCGGCCGTAACCTGCAGATCCGGGGGTTTGAAGAAACCTCGCCAGTAGTAATACACCCCGTCGTGGATCATGTACTTCCATGGATATTCCGGGTCTGGTTCGGCCTTGTACCGGTTCTCCGACGCGCATTGCGATTGAATGCACTTGGAGAGCGTTGTGCCCGCCACCTTTGGGATATGCAGGTACAGAAGGACGGGGGGCCGAGTCAAGGACGGCGTTTCTCATGGTTCCCGAACGCGGCCAGGAACTCTTTCCGAAGCGGGACCAGCGCCTTGCGCGCCCGGTCGCGAACATCGGCAGCGAGCGACTTCGCCTCCGCGCTGAGACAGTACTCGAATGCCTGTCCGAGCGCGTCATCAGTCATGGTATCCGCGGTGAGCACCACGGGCCATCCCAGCACGCGGGCCTGTCGGGTGATCTTCGCTCCGCCGGCGACGGAGTCGATCGCAACGGCAGGCACGCCGTTCTTGAGCGCCAGCACCATTCCGTGCAACCGGGCCGTGACGACGACGTCCATCCTGGCGATCAGCGACTCAATCTCCGCGGCCGTTCGAAGCCCGGCGGCGTTCGCCTCGTCGAGGCGCGTGTCGATGGTCACTGCCGCCATCTCCCTTCCGGCGATGAGCCTGCTCGTCGCCTCGTTGGCGCGTAGGTGGAGATCGCGCGCGCCGTACTCTGGCTGCTCGTGCATGCGCGCGATGCCCACGACGGGGACCCTGGTCGCCCGGCCGAGGAAGGCGAGGTCGGGGCGCGCAGCCACCGAGCTGTCGCGCTCGAGGAGCAGATCGAACGGGTTCCATTCGTCGAGCGGTTGCAGCATGGTGAGATTCACACCGATGAGACGGCTGCCGGCGAACCGCTCGAGAAATTCGGTTACCGGCTCGCCGTTGCCGAACGGGCCGCAGGCGAAGATGACATGCGAATACGCGGCACGGTCGAGCGCGCGCCAGTCGACACCTCCGGTGAAGGGATGGGCCAGCGCGACGTCGTACGGGCGTCCGACGCCCTCCAGCCATTCGCAGACGAGGTCACGCACCATGAGGTCGCCAGCGGTTGCGCCCATCCCCTCGAAGCTGAACCATCCCGCCACGAGCGTCCTCACCGGCCCTCGGCCGCCGCCCGCGCCAGCCACATTCATTGCGCCACCTCCCCCCCACGGACTGTGTCGTCTGCGGCGGTCGCGTCGTCGGCAGGCCAGCCGTCAAGGAACGAGCGGAGCGCAATCCCTTCGGTGTCGAGAGCCGCGCGCACCCGTGGATCGCACAGCACTGCCACCTCCACCGCGCGTTCATCACGGTACATCGTGTCGAGGTCCGCGGCGTAGCCTGGATGACACGCCAGCTCTGTCGTACCCGGCTCGAGCGTCCGTAAGATCCCGATGATGGAGTCGACGGTCAGGGATTCGGGGAGAGGTGAGCCGTCTGTCGTCTGACCATAGAAGCGGCCACAATAACGGACGCCCGGCGTAACGTGCCGCAGGGCCACCCCGAGATCCGCTGCGAGGCCGCGCACTACAGAGAGCACTGGGTCGCGCGAGTGGACATGCTGGTGCGAGTCCAGGTGTGTCGGCTCGCGGCCAACCAGAGAGCGAAACGACTCCAGCTGGCGACGCACCTCCTGGAGCACCGCCTCCTCGTCGTCCAGTGGCGCGACCTGGTACAGCGGCCTCCATTCCTCATCACGGTAGGCCCACTCCCCGAGGTCGAAATGGAGGCCGAGGCTCAGCTCCGGATGCGCGCGGCTGCGGGCCACCGCATCCGCGGCGGTTGCCGGCCGCACCATCAGGCTGGCGCTCGTCACGATCCCTCGAGAATGGGCCTCCAGAATTCCCTCTGTCACACCGGGACTGAGGCCGAAATCGTCGGCGTTCACGATGAGCGCGCGCTCGAATGGCAGCACCTACAGCCCGAGATCCGCGAGGAGTTTCTCGAGAACAGTCTCGGCCCGAAAATACTGCTCGGCGATTTCCAGCGCGGCGCGGCTGTGGCGGTCGTAGTCGGAGTTGACGGCTTCGAACGCGGCGAGGATTTCGTCCATCGTATTGAATGCGAACAGGCCCTCGCCCGTCGGCAGCACTGTGCCAAATCCGGTGTCTTGCGTTATCACGGGACGTCCCGCCGCGAGGTAACAGGCGCTCCGCTCGCTGAACCAGCCACTGCGAAGCCGGACGTTCAAGTCTCGCGCAACGGTGAACTCACCGCGCGAAGACTGAACGTAAGCCCGGTACAGCCAGGGGTCAGTCGTGAACGACCGGGTGTCGCATAGCAGCCAGCCGTTCGTCTCGAGCAGTGAGCGTGTAGCGGACGGCATGCCCAGCGCCGCAACGACGGCGCCGCGGCCGTGCTGAATGGTCTTGGGCTCGGCGAGGTTCAACGCGAGCTCGATCGGCTGGTCGAGATGCTTCGGCAGGTCGATGAACCGGAGGAACTCGTGGTGCTTGCTCCAACAGTACGTCTCGCCGGCGAACTTGACGTCGCGGCCGGCCTGTTTCCAGTTACCAACGGTTGTGAACTCTTTACGGGGAGGCGGCCCGTCACGCCAGAGATCCAGCAGGACGGGTTGTCGGGTTCGAGCCTTTAGCCGTGGCAAGGGGGGAATCGGACAGTCGGGGCTGCCGATGTTTTCGCCATAGGTGACGAACTCATCGTGCTCCTCGACCGTTCGCCTGCCGATGTCGTCGCCGGTAGCGAAGCCGATCTCGTGATATACCGGGTCGGTGCCAAAGTAAATGAAGCGACCGGTCTCGAGGCCCTCCTTGGTACGCACTCTGGTCGCCCCGGCGATGTTGAACACGGCATCGGCTTCGCAGAGCAAGGACTCCGCGCGCGCTCGGTCCATGCCGAACCATGCGTTGTCGGAGTAGCTGCGCCTGTACCCCCAGCGATCGCCAAGCCCGAAGCTCTCGGCAACGCGCGCCAGGTAGGGCACGGCGTAGTTGGAGTCCTTCACCATCGCCTTCCGGACGGGGTCGTAAGGCCAGCTCGATGTGACTTCCATATAGTACACGTCGTGGCCGAGGCGCCGGAGACCAGCGGTAATCTGCATCGTCATCCACGCCATCCCGGCGTAAGGGTTTCCCGCGAGGGTGCCCACCACAACGATGCGCCGGGATGTCATGACCCTGTCTGTCTGCTCTTCTGACGTACGGATGCCGCCGACAGTTCGAAGTCAGGGAAGAGCGCCAGCAAGTGCCGCTCGCGATGCCGCACGAATTCCAGGGACTGCGCGGAGTAATAGCTCTTCCATGACCGACCCTCTCGCGACCTGCCCTCCGGGGGGGCTTTGGGCACGACCTTTTCAAGCTCCAGGATAAAGGCGATCTCAGCGGCGGGATATCCGACCGCGAGTAGAAACTCATGCAGGTCCCGATTCAGCCGGTCGGTCTGCAAGAAATGGACGTCGAACATGTCCGCCCGATAGCGTCCCGAGGAGAAGTAATCCTCGTCGAGTTCGGCGAGAACTCGCTTGGCGTCCTTAAAGTACCGCTCGATGAAGCCGACTGTTTGTATGCCGATATCCGTCCCAGCGGCAATTTCCCGCCGGTTGGCGAATCGCAGATAGTCAGTGAAGTCAATGTCCGGGAACGCGGGATATCGCTGGTCGAGGTCGGGCATGCTCTTTCGATACCAGTCCAGGTACTCCTCCTTCTTCCACCACCCGAACTCGTACAGCGAGACATACCGGTCGTAGGGATTGCGCACGGTCGTCAGCACCGTCTTTCGCTTGTGCCCCTCAGGGATTTCATCGCACCCGGTGTTGTGCTTCGGTCCGCGAACGATGAACTCGCCGTAAGGGGTCTCGAAAGCGAGATTCGTGCTTTTCCCGATTTTCCTGACGTTGCAGACGACACCGTGGATTCTCAACAGAGCGTCGGATACAAAGGTCCCGCCGGTCTTGGGCTGGTGCAGGACTACGAAATTTTCCGTGATCAGCATCTAGAGTCCCACTTCCATGAGCATCCGCGGCAGAACCACGTCGTAGCTGAAATACTCCCGTGCCAGCTCCAGCGCTGAGCTGCAATGCTGCTCGTAAGCCCCGTTGATTGTGTCCACCGCCCCGAGAATCTCCTCCATCGTCGAGAATGCGAATAGGCCTTGACCGGTTGGCAGGACGTTACTGAACCCCGTCTCCTGCGTGATCACGGGCAGCCCGGCGGCCAGATAGCAGTTGCTCCGATTGCTGAACCAGCCGGTCCGCAGATGGACGTACTGACCCTTCGCGACGGTAAACTCGCCACGGGAGCTGGTGAGGAACCGCCGGTATGCGTCGAGGTCGTTCGAAAACGCGAGAGCGCGTCGCGGATGCCAGCCCGCCTCCTCGATCATCACCCAATCGTCCGCTTTGACCTTGCCGAGCGCCAGCTCGAATTCCTGGCTCGTGCGGCTGGGCAGATCGAAGATCTTCAGGAACTCGTGGTGCTTGCTCCAGTGGTAGGTCGCGCCCTCGAACTCAATCTCGTGATCCATCTGCTTCCAGCTGCCGATCGTCGTGAACCGATGTCCATTACCAGTCCGGTACGGCTCCCAGAAATCCAGCAGCAGCGGGGCGCGCATCGGCTTAAACGCGAAGCGACTCGACACCGGCAGCAGGCAATCGTGCGAACCGTAATTTTCGGCGTAGGTGAACCACGCGGAGTGCGCGGAAAGCCGGCCGGTGACGACTGCGTCGTTGCGGCCAAGCTTCACCTGAAGCTCGCCTGGATCGGTGTCAATGAAAATGAGCCGGCCGCTCGCGCTGTGCTCGGCCAGCGGCACGGTGCCTCCATGCATGTTGATGATGAGCGTCGCCGAGCTGTACAGCTTTTTAAGCTCCTCTTCGCGAAGGCCGTAGCAGCGGTTTTCCTCGACATCATGATATGCCCAGCGGTCGCCGAGGTCGAAGCGCGTCATGATGCCTGCGATGAAGTCAGCGGCGAAACCCCAGCCGTCCTCATCGTCGCGCTTGAAGAACGAGCGCGGGGAGACGCCGTGAGCCTCGACGTAGTACACGTCGTAACCCAGTCGCCGCAGGCCCACCAGATAGTGCATAACCGCCCAGATGTGACCGGCCACGATGTGCTGGGTGATCATTCCGAGGATTACGATCTTCTTTTTTTCAAGGATGTTCATGTACTTCCAAACCCTCAATCACGTCGGCGGAGAAGATGAGCGGGGCGCCGGCGGGATCGGCGGGTCCCGTCACCCGCACGAGGCTTCCGTTGTCAACCTCCAGGCGGATGTCGCAGTTCGCGAGGGTGCTCAGGCGGTGCGCGATCATGAAGCTCGTCCGGCCGTGCATCAGCCTCCCCATCGCTTCCATGATCGACTCCTCCGTTTTCACATCAACGGAGCTCGTCGGCTCATCCAGCACGAGTATGGGAGCATCCTTCAGAAACGCGCGTGCGAGCGAGATGCGCTGGCGCTCGCCGCCAGATAGTGTCATGCCACGCACCCCGACGACGGAATCATAACCCTCGGGCAGATTCGTTATGAATTCGTGCGCGCTGGCGGCCTTCGCCGCCTCGATGACTTCCTCGCGAGTCGCGCCCGCCCTCGCGTAGGCGATGTTCTCGGCGATACTCGTGGAAAAGAGGACCGTGTCCTGGAGTACGAGGGCAAACTGGTTTCGAAGATCCGCCAGCCGGTAATCCCTTAGATCCACGCCGTCCAGCGTGATCGCTCCATGTGTCGGATCGTAAAAGCGAGTGAGCAGGCTGACGAGCGTTGTCTTGCCGGCGCCAGTTGCGCCCGCGATGCCGACCCGAGTCCCCGCAGGAACGTCGAACGAAACGTCCCGCAGCACGCCTCGCTCCAGACTGTACCCGAAAGAGACGTTACTGAGGGCGATCGCGCCGGTTGCGCGACCGATCGGGATAGCGTTGGGGCGCTCTTCGACCTCGTGCGACTCATCCAACAGCGCAAAGGCACGTTCGGCGCTTGCCAGATGCCTTTGCATACTGGCCATCCTGCCGCCGATCGCGCGCATCGGCCCGTAGAGCTGCGCAAGGTAGCTCATCACGAGCAGCAGGCTTCCAAGCGTGAGCTCGCCTGATTGGACGTGCCGCGCTCCGATAAACAGGACTAAAGCCGTCCCGAGGGCTGTCGTCATGCTGCCTAGAAGCCCGAGGCCACCTTCGGCCTTGGCCAGGCGAATCTGGGCTTTCATCGTCTCGTCGGTCCGGAGCGCGAAGCGATCCGACTCGCGCGTCTCCTGGCCGAATGCCTTCACTACGCGAACTGCCCCGAGCGCTTCGTGCAGCACCGAGTGCGCAGCGCTCTGCAGCGAGTGAACCTCGCGTGAAACGTTGCGGAGGTGCGAGCGGTAAACCTGTGTAATGACTGCGAGGAGGGGCGCCACAACGAGAGCTACTACTGCCAGCTGCCAGTCTATCAAAATCGTCACGTACAGCATTGTGACAACAGTGAGAAGAGCGCTCACGAACGGTATCACACCGTCAATCGCGATATACTGGATGGAAGGCGCATCCCACTGGATTCGGTAGAGCAGATCGGAGGGCCCTTGCCGGTCGTGGTACGCCATCGAAAGCCGCTGGGCATGGCTGAAGAGCTGCGACCGGAACGCCAGCACAACCTCCTGCCCTGTATAGGTACGCAGCAGCGTTGCGGAGAAGTCCCGCAACTGACCAATCAGCGCGATGATGGCGACCAGCGAAACCGCAAGGATGAGGCGCCCAGACGATGATCCGGCGAGCGTCGAGGGAGCCAGCGCGTCGAGAAAACCTGGAAGGGGATGGGAACCGAGTACGCTGTCTACGACGATCTTGACCGGCAGCGGAGTTAGCAGGGCGAGCGGTGACGCGAGCAGACTCAGGCTGAACAGGGCGACGAGATGGCCCCAGTACGGACGCGCGAGACGCAGCAGCCGGCGGTAAAGCGCCAGGTCGGAGTGAGTCCGTTTGGTTGCCATTCCGCCGTCGGGCGGCGCGGGAGGTGGATCTGGCTTGGTGGCGGAGCGATCCCCGGTTGCCGTCACCGGCTGCCCGGCATGAGTTGGGACCGGAGCTCGCGCTGGTGTATCTGCATGAGCATGTGCTCCCGAGCCGGCGCCATCGACATCATGTCTCTCTGGGATGAAACAGCCGATCCGGCTGGCCTGGGTGGGAAAAAACGGTCGATGCGGAATGGCGGATAAGTGCTGCCGTCACGCGACGCCGCGGCGTGGGACAATATGTGAGTGGCGGCCGATCGAGACAAGACTGTAACATTAGGGATAAGCGTAGCGCATGAGGAGGAGACGACGCCCTGTGACGCGACGCATCGCAAAGGCTTCGACTCAACGGGCCGGCTTTAGGGGAGAGTAGCCACAGAGCTGGTCGCATGCTGAATCGTTTCTGATTCTTCACAGCTCCAATGTTGCGGGGCTACAATTGACACGCGTCCACCGGGGCTTAAGTTTCTAAGGCTACTTACAACTCAACGCCGAATCGCTTTACTCGGCGCGCCTTTGGGTCCCCTCCGCGCACGAGTGGCGGAAGTACCGGGCGGCAGCGGATGGATACCGGCCCGTTTCGGGCGCCTTGGTCCACCCGCGTTTTTGTTGGCTCCCTGTTGACCAGAATACCGACACTTATGACGACAGCCGCGGCCCCGCGCCCGACTTCGCAAAAAAACACCATGGGACGCATCACTCCGATCGAGCACTACCGTAATATCGGCATCATGGCGCACATCGATGCCGGTAAGACGACTACGACCGAGCGCATCCTGTACTACACCGGCAAGAGCCACAAAATCGGCGAGGTGCACGAAGGCACTGCGACGATGGACTGGATGGAGCAGGAGCAGGAGCGCGGCATCACGATCACGTCCGCGGCGACAACCGCCTTCTGGACGCGAAACGGAATCGAGCACCGCATCAACATCATCGATACTCCGGGCCACGTCGATTTTACCGTCGAAGTGGAACGCTCGCTGCGCGTCCTCGACGGCGCCGTGACGCTCCTCGACTCGGTAGCCGGGGTCGAGCCGCAGACCGAAACGGTATGGCGCCAGGCCGACCGCTACATGGTCCCGCGCCTCATCTTTTCCAACAAGATGGACCGAGTTGGCGCGAACTTCGATCGCTGCCTCGCCATGATCCGCGACCGGCTCACGAAAGAAGCGTACCCGATTCAGCTTCCGGTGGGATCAGGCGAGCTGTTCACGGGCCACATCGACATCATCGAGCGCAAGCAATACATCTTCGACGACGCGACACTCGGCAAGGAGTTCGAGGTTGTTGACGTTCCGGATGTATACAAGGAAGCGGTGGAGAAGGCCCGCCACGATGTAATCGAGGCAGCCGTCACCCACGACGAGGTGATGATCGAGAAGTACTTCAGCGGCGTTGAGCTGACCAACGACGAGGTTCGCCACGCGATTCGCACCGCGACCGTGGGCGGCTTCATCGTCCCCGTATTGTGCGGAGCGTCGTTCAAGAACAAGGGGGTCCAGGCGCTCCTCGATGCGGTCATCGATTACCTGCCCGCGCCGAACGAAGTCCCCGCCATCGAAGGCCACACGCCGCACAACGACACGCACAAGGAAACGCGCGAGGTCTCAGACGAAGCGCCGTTCTCCGGCCTCGCGTTCAAGATCGCGACCGACCCGTTCGTCGGTAAGCTGACCTTCTTCCGCGTCTATTCGGGCGTCCTCAAATCCGGCTCGTACATCTACAACTCGAGCAAGGACAAGCGCGAGCGCGTCAGCCGCGTCCTCCAGATGCACGCGAACAAGCGTGAAGAGGTGGCCGAGGTGAGGGCAGGCGACATCGCTGCGGCCATCGGGCTCAGGGATACGCGCACTGGCGACACGATGTGTGACGACGATCACCCGATCATTCTCGAGGCGATGAAGTTCCCGATGCCCGTCATCGACGTCGCCATCGAGCCGAAGACCAAGGCCGACCAGGACAAGCTGGCGATCGCGCTCCAGAAGCTGGCTGAAGAGGATCCGACCTTCCGTGTCCACACGGACGAGGAGACGTCGCAGACCATCATTTCCGGAATGGGCGAGCTCCACCTCGAGATCATCGTCGACCGCATGCAGCGCGAGTTCAAGGTGGACGCCAACATCGGGCGGCCCCAGGTCGCGTACCGCGAGACGATCAAGAAGCGCGTCGAGAAGGTGGAAGGAAAGTTCGTCCGCCAGTCAGGCGGAAAGGGGCAGTACGGCCACGTCGTGATCAACGTCGAGCCGGCCAAGCCCGGGGAAGGATTCGTCTTCGAGGACAAGGTCGTCGGCGGCACAATTCCGCGCGAATTCATCGGGCCTTCCGAAAACGGTATGCGCGAGGCTCTCGAGAACGGCGTCCTCGCCGGCTATCCGATGGTGGACGTCAAGGCGGAGCTCATCTACGGCTCGTACCACGACGTTGACTCGAGCGAGATGGCCTTCAAGATCGCCGGCTCGATGGCGATCAAGGAAGCCGTCAAGCGCGCCAACCCGGTGATCCTCGAGCCGATCATGAACGTCGAAGTCGTCTGCCCCAATGACTACATGGGCGACATCCTCGGCGATCTGTCGGCGCGGCGCGGAAAAATCGGCGGCATGACGCAGCGGGGAGAGGCACAGGTAATTGCCGCCAGCGTTCCACTATCGGAGATGTTCGGCTATTCGACGAGGCTCCGCTCGCAGTCGCAGGGACGCGCGGTTTATTCGATGGAGTTCAGCCACTACGAGGACGTTCCGAAGAGCAAGGCTGAAGAGATCATGAATAAAGTGAAAGCCTGACGGCTTTCACTTTCAGAACGCGGCGCGCCCTGGGCGACGCCGAGGGACAGAGAACTACCGGGACATAGGGGACTAACGAGAAATGGGCAAGGCGAAATTCGAGCGTACGAAGCCACACGTGAACGTTGGCACGATTGGCCACGTTGACCATGGCAAGACGACATTGACGGCGGCGATCACGTCGATCCAGGCGAAGAAGGGTCTGGCACAGACGGTGGCTTTCGACCAGATCGACAAGGCCCCGGAGGAGAAGGCGCGTGGGATCACGATCGCGACCGCTCACGTGGAGTACGAGTCGGTGAAGCGTCACTACGCGCACGTGGACTGTCCTGGCCACGCCGACTACGTGAAGAACATGATCACCGGCGCGGCCCAGATGGACGGTGCGATACTGGTGGTGAGCGCGGCCGACGGCCCGATGCCGCAGACGCGGGAGCACATCCTGCGCGCCAAGCAGGTGAACGTGCCCTACATCGTGGTGTTTCTGAACAAGGTGGACATGGTCGACGACCCGGAGCTTCTGGAGCTGGTGGAGCTTGAGGTGCGGGAGCTGTTGTCGAGCTACGGTTTTCCTGGGGACGACACGCCGATGATCAAGGGTAGTGCGTTGAAGGCGCTGGAGAGTGGTGACCCGGACTCGGAGTGGGGGGCGAAGATCACCGAGCTGATGGATGCTCTGGACAGCTACATCCCGCAGCCCGAGCGAGAGACGGAGAAGCCGTTCATCATGCCGGTTGAGGACGTGTTTTCGATCACCGGCCGTGGCACTGTAGCGACGGGGAGGATCGAGCGTGGGATCGTGAAGGTGGGTGAGGAGGTGTCGCTGATCGGATTCAACGCCGACAAGAAGACGGTCGTTACCGGTGTCGAGATGTTTCGGAAGCTGCTGGACGAGGGTCGTGCAGGTGACAACGTGGGGCTTCTGCTTCGTGGCATCGGGAAGGATGACGTGGAGCGTGGAATGGTGCTGGCGAAGACGGGTTCGATCACGCCGCACACGCATTTTCTGGCCGAGGTGTACGTGTTGACGAAGGAGGAGGGTGGGCGGCACACGCCGTTCTTCAAGGGTTATCGTCCGCAGTTTTATTTTCGGACGACGGACGTGACGGGCTCGTGCGAGTTGCCGGAAGGGATGGAGATGGTGATGCCAGGTGACAACGTTCAGATGACGATCGAGCTGATCACGCCGATCGCGATGGACGAGGGTTTGCGGTTCGCGATCAGAGAAGGCGGCCGCACGGTTGGTGCAGGCGTCGTAACAAAAATCGTCAAGTA
>JACCRF010000147.1 GCA_013813715.1 Gemmatimonadaceae bacterium
GCGCGCAGCTGATCTTCAACCATTCGGGCGCGCTCCGGGGCATAGGCGATTCGTGCAGCGCTCTGAACTGACGTCGAGTCGTCCCGTGGCTTTGACGGCTGACACGCGGCGAACAAGCCAAGCAGGAACGTGAGAAGGAGAGAGATGGAAACCATGGATACTCACACCAGAAGATGATTCAGCCGATGCGCCTATGCACTGCTATCTGCTGCGGCTGCGTGCGCGCAAGCTCTTGGCTTACAGTCGATCCGCAGGACTGCGAACACCGAGTCCACCGAGATTCAGCACATGCGTGTACACCATCGTCGCGCGAACATCGGAATGACCCGGCAGCTCCTGAAAAGTTCAAGCCCGCGCCACTCTCGAGAAGAGGCGTCGCAAGCAAGTATCGCAAGGAATCGCACGTGGCCTGCGTGGGAATCCCACTCGCCCGCACCGCTGCCGCACGAGCGCGCTGAATGACGGTCACATGCAAATGATGCGGTCTGCGCGTACCAGTTGTCGCCTTCAGCGACGCGTCCGAAGCCGATGCGGCAGGCGGCCAGCTGGCGAAAGCGCCGTTCCGGCTCGCGAAGACAGTCGAGCTGATTGAGGGGCATTCGGGGCGCCGGACTGCCGGTCGGCCGACAAAGTTTATCTACGGAGCGCCTGCGATGGCGCGACCACGAGCAACGGATCATTCGGTTCCTGATGGCCCCGGTCCTCGTGGATCTGCGAAGTCTACGGCCGCGGCCCCTCGCGATCGGTAAGGACGGGAAGAAACGGCACCCACGGACCCACCTCATCCCGGTACTGCTTCGCCATCACGCGAGTGATCTGAGCGGTGTGTCCGAGGTCATGTACGACCCAAGCCGCGAAGAGCTCACGCATCGTCACGCGGCCGAGGCTTGGATGCATGCCGGGCAGGTCGAGGTCGGCAGGGCTCAGGTTCCAGGATCGAAGCAATTCGAGATTCGCCGCGCGCAACTCTGCGAACTCGGTGAGCAGTGAATCCATCGAACGCCCCACGTTTCGCTCGCGGTGTCGGAAGCGGTCGAAGGGCTCGAATGTCAGTTCGGGACCTTGCGCCAGAATGATTCGCGCGCGGGGTATCCAGTCGGTCTCTTCCCCGTCTATGAGATGCCCGATGACATCGAAGGGGCTGAACGTGTCTTCGCCCTCGTTGCCTCGTGCCCAGGGCTCACCAATGCCGCCGAGCATATGCTGAAGCGCGGCCGGCGTGCGAGCCAGCACATCGATCATCGAATCCAGGCCGAAGGTCATGTAGTTTGCTCCAGCGCCGCTACTCCTCACTCATCATCGTCTGCGGGTTAGAGGCTGCCCGCAGACGCCCGCAGAAATTTTCGGCGGTTCGTTGCGCATCAACGAGCCGTAGAAGCAGCCGGCATAGCTGGTGCAGCGATGTCATTGGGTCCGAGAGAACGCGAGGCAGGGACGACGCTATAGCGGAACACCATCCCGTGGTCGCCGACGAAATAGGCGCGGTCGCGTCGCGGGAAAGAGAATGCTCTCACCGTGGTCGGGAATCGCACCCTGCGGCTGCTCCACCGGCTGCCTCCGTCCGTGGTGAACCACACTTCGGGATCCCGCCGGCCAACCTCTACGCCCCAGCCTACGCCCGGATCGGCAAATCGAATGGCTTTGCCTGGCGAGGCTACGATACCGCGCCATGTCTTGCCGCCGTCGCTCGTCATGTGAAGTTTCTCCGAGGTGAGCCGGACGAAGCCGGTTTGCTCGTTCACAAAGAAGACCGACGTCACACCGTCCTTGTCGGCAACGCCGGGACCCATCATCGCCTCCCAGCTCTCTCCGCCGTCGGTTGTCTTTGCGATCAGCGGCGGCGGCTCGGATCCCATTCCAAAGGCGTTGTTCTTCGCCACGGCGTAGCCGACCGTGGGGGTTGGGAAATTGAACTGAGCGATGTGACAGCCGAGCTCTCTCGAGAGGCCGCCCAATGACACTTTGGCGCTGCAAGTCCAGATATCTTTCCACGTCCGGCCGCCGTCAGTCGTGCGATAGATG
>JACCRF010000152.1 GCA_013813715.1 Gemmatimonadaceae bacterium
GTCCGCGAAATTGCCGTCGACACCGAAGGAGCGAGCTTCCATCGATTCATCGATCGAATCTATCTCCTCCAGATCACGACGCGCGAACGCAGTGCGATAATCGATCCCCTTCCGATCGGAATGCCGCAGCGACTCGGCGATCTGCTTCAGGATCCGTCGGTGGAGGTGGTGTTCCACGACGCGGATTACGATCTGAGGCTGCTGCACCAGGATTACGGCTGGCACGTCAACACCATCTTCGATACGCGGATTGCTGCGCAGCTGCTCGGCATCAAGGCGTTCGGCCTCGCCGCCCTGCTCGACCAGTTCTTCGGCGTGAAGCTCGACAAGAAGCATCAGCGCGCCGACTGGTCGCTGCGTCCGCTGACGCGAGGCATGCTCGATTACGCGGCCCAGGATACATCCCACCTGCTCGACCTGCGCGATGAATTCAAGGCGCGGCTCGAGAAACTAGGCCGGTGGGAATGGGCGCGCGAGGAGTTCGAGCGGCTCGAGGGGACGCGGTGGGAGGAGGATGATGATTCGCAGGCGTTTCTGAGAATCAAGGGTGCCCGCGATCTCACGCGGCGCGAGCTGGCGTTATTGCGAGAGCTCGTCCCCTGGCGGGATTCGGTCGCGCGAGAGGTAGACCGCGCGACGTTTCGCGTGATGGGCAACGAGGTTTTGCTCGACATCGCGCGCACGGCGCCGAAATCGGCGAAAGAGCTCTCGTCACTGAAGGGAATGCCACGGGGGATTCTGGACCGCGGCGCGACGGCGATACTGTCGGCGGTTCAGCGCGGGCTCGAGATCGCGGAGGATCATCTGCCGCGTTTCCCGCGAGCGCCCAAGTGGGACAGGGAAGAGGACTTCGACGCCCGGGTGGCGAAGCTCAAGGCTGTTCGCGACGCGGCGGCAACGCGTCTCTCGCTCGATCCAGGAGTGCTGTGCTCTCGGGAGCGGCTCGAGTCGATCGCGCGAAAGCGGCCGGAGCGAGTGAAGGATCTCGAGGACGTGCCGGGACTTCGCCGGTGGCAGGTCGCGGAAATGGGAGCGGAGTTCGTAGAGGTGCTGCGGAGCTGAGTCGGCCGCTGGCCCGCGTCGAGTGAGTTCTCGAGTAAGAACCAACAAGGGAATCGGCGATGACCACCTCTCATGAATCGGCTCACGCCTATTTCGGCGGCATGGCCGAATCCTACGATTCTCTGATTCGCCGGGCGGTGCCGCGATACGCGGAAATGACCGAGCGGCTGTTGACTTATCTCCCCAGCGATTCGAAACGTGTGCTGGAGATGGGGTGCGGAACTGGAAATCTGTCGCTCGCGCTCGTCGAGCGATTCCCGAATTCAACGCTGACCCTGGTGGATGCTTCCGAGGAAATGATCGCGCTCACTCGGGAGCGCGTTGAAGCTCGCTTTCGAGAGGTGACACCTGCCGTCTCTTATGTCGTCTCGCGTTTCGAGGATCTCGAATTCCCTGCCGGATCATTCGATCTAGTGACCAGCTCCATCAGTCTGCATCACGTTCGCGACAAGGCTCTGCTCTACGAACGGATCCGCGAGCTCCTCGCGGATGGAGGCCGGTTCTGTTTCGCCGACCAGATGCGGGGTGAGCCGGAGTCCAACCATCTTGTCAACTGGGAGCAATGGCTGGCGTTCTGCCGGCAATCGGGCAACTGCACTGCCGATGAGCTGGCGGGGCTGGTCGATCACGCGGAAGCTCACGATCACTACACGCCAGTATCGGAGCATTTCTCTATGTTATCACGTGCCGGCTTCGGGGAGATCGACTGCGTGTGGCGCAACTGGATGTGGGGGATCATCACCGCGACGGCCGCCCAGGAGCTCAACTAATGCAGGCACGAGTGCCATGCGTCGACGGCTCAGCAGCCGGCGGCCTCGCGTTCAGCGACCGGCTGAATGCCAGAAGGCTTAGCACCTGCGGCACATGCCGAATCCCACCGCGAAGTCGATGCTATCGTGAGTTCAGATACAACCCACTAGAACCCGAGGTACGCCCTCACCCGCGGCTCCATTTTCTCCGGCGTCCAGAACGGGCTCCACACGAGATTCATCTCGACGCTCTCCACACCGGGGAGCGTTTTGATCTCCTGCTCGGCGTTTGTCATGATCTCGGGGCCCGAGGGGCAGCCCGGGGATGTGAGGGTCATGTCCACCTTCACCCTCGGGCCATCGACGTGGATTCCGTAAACGAGGCCGAGGTCGAGGATGTTGAGATTGAGATCGGGATCCTTTACTCGCCGCAGCGCGAGCTTGACCTGATCTTCACTCACCGCGCTCCGCTCGCGCGGCGGTTCCTCGCCTTTCGCCACGCTCAGGGGAATCGCCCGATCCTCGGAGAGAGTATCGTCGAGAATCGTGGGCTCGTGATCACCCGCCGATCGAGGGCGAGTGAAGTCGACGTCAGCAGTGTCGGGCTGTTCGCTCATCCCTGAAAACTAGTTGCGCTTCGCCGTCCGCGTGGACTTTTTGGCGGACGTTTTCGCGCGGGTGGCGGCTTTCGACCTCACCGAGCTCTCCGCGGTCCGGGATTTCACAGACGATGACCGCGCGGTCGATCTCTTTGCCTTGACGGCAGACCCGCGCGACGACGCCTTCTTTGCTTTGACCGAGCGGCTCGACGCGGATTTCTTCGCCTTCGCTTTCGCAGCGGCGCGCGCCTTGACGCTCTTGACAGCGCGCGACGACGACGCCCTGCGGCTTGCCGCCGAACACTTCACTCTGCTGCGTCTGCTGCTGCGCGCGCCTCTCGACCGCTTGGCTTTGGTGCAGCGAACCGGACGGATGTCGGGCTTGGGCCGCGTCCAGCCGATTCTGCTGTCGGCACGGAAGGCGTCAGGCATGGCGAGTACCGGCGTCGGGCCGTCGAGAACGGCGAGAACCGCCGCGTCGGACAGATCAGACCGGATGTCGGCGATGATACGTGCTGGCCGCTGCGCTTTCGCCGCATGCACGCGGTTCGTGAGCAGGACGACGAACATCTGGCGATCGGGGTCGAGCCAGATAGATGTTCCGGTGTATCCGGTGTGTCCGTACGCCCGCTCGGTCAGATAGCGGCCCGAGCCATAGTCGCCATCGGCGGTGTCCCAGCCGAGGGCGCGGTGACCGGTGGCGCGGCGGGTGAACAGAGCAACGGTCGGTTCCGTGAGAATCTGGACTCCGTCGTATGTTCCGCCGTTGAGCATCATCTGCGCGAAGATCGAGAGATCGACGGCGGTGCTGAACAGACCGGCATGACCGGCCACGCCGCCGAGTGCGTACGCGTTCTCGTCGTGCACCTCGCCTTTCAGCGGGTAGCCGCGGGGCGGGGTCACCTCGGTGGGAGCGATGCGGTACCTCACCGAATCCGGCGGACGGTAGTAGGTGTCCCGCATGCCCAGCGGTCCAAAAACCCTATTATTGAGGAAAATGTCGAGACGCTGTCCTGACACTGCTTCGACAATCATCCCAAGCAGGTCAGCGCCAAGATCCGAATAGATGTAGTTCGTGCCGGGGTGGTACGCCAAGGCTGTTTCGAGAACCATGTCGCGGGCTTGCTGCGGACTGCGGGCGCGGCGCCAGAGGTCACGTCCGGCGGGAAGTCCCGAGGTGTGCGTGAGAAGCTCACGAACCGTCACGAGATCCCGCGAGCCACCCGAGAAAGCGGGAAGGTACCGGAACACCGGTGCGTCGAGATCGACCTTCTTCTCGTCGTACAGTACCATGACCGCGGTCGTGGTACCGACCACCTTGCTGAGGGACGCGACGTCATAGATGGTGCGTTCGGCGTCGACAGCACTGCTGGCGGGCGACCAGGAGAGTTTTCCGAAGCCTTTCTCCCAGACGGCGGCGCCCTTGCGGCCGACAACTACCGCCGCGCCGGGGTATCCACCAGCGGTGATTCCGCGCTGAACCACGCGATCGATGGACTCGAGGCGGGTTGCGGACATGCCGACGGCATCGGGTGCCTTCGACGGCAGACCGTCACCAGCATAGGCCAGGGTGAGCGCGGTCACTATTACCTTCAGCAATTCAAACTCCTTTCCTGCCATCCGGATACAGCAGGTGCAACGCAATGTTCCGAGGGAACACCGCCCCGGACTGAAACGCGGATCACCTATCTGCCTGACGACCCGCGTCCCGGGCCGTCACCAGGGAAACCATACTAATACGCGGACCGGGTTTGCGCCCGTGTTTTTTTCAGCTTTGTGATGGGGAGCGATCTGGCGGATTTGAGCGGATCAGAGACGGAAAGGATCGATGAACAGATTGCGGAGCGGGCGGGGCGATGCCTTACAGGGCAAATTGAGCCCGTTCGGATTGGCAACGCTGCCGGCCGGCGGCGTGACTAATTTTCCAGACGGGATGCAAACCGACCAGTTGGAGCTCCAGCGCGCCATGAAAGGCGATGAGGCAGCGATGCGGCAGCTCTGGCTGCGGCACTCGCCGCATATCGACGCCGTAGTCGGCCGCCTGTGCGGCGACCATGACGTTGCAGCCGACATCGCGCAGGAAGTCTGGATCCAGATCTTCCGGGCACTCCCTGGCTATCGGGGAGAATCCCAGTTCGGCACCTGGGCGCATCGAATCGCTGTGAATCGCACGCTCAACGCGCTTCGCAAGATCAAACGGATAGCGAAGCTCGAAACGGACATCGAGGACGACAGTGCGTTCGTCGAGGGCGACACTGATCGCACTTTTCTCGCGGAGTCGATCGATCAGGCGGTGGCGCAGCTATCGCCGGGCGCGAGGACGGTGTTCGTGCTGCACGACATCGAGGGCTACACCCACGATGAAATCGGGAAGGAGCTCGGCATAACGTCGGGCGGATCGAAGTCACAACTGTTCAAGGCACGCGCCAAGCTTCGCCGGCTCCTGGCGCACGTGGTGGATGAATCGACGGCCGGCGTGGGAAGGACTAATGTTGCCCCTGTCTGAAAAAGAACTCGATGAGATGATCGCCCTCGAGCGATCGCGCGGCACCGCGCCGCTGAACGACTGGGACGTGCTTTCCGCGAGGCTGCGAGCGGAAGGATTGATAACGACTCCCATTCCACGCCGCCGTTTCGTGGCGACGCGCTGGATGCAGGCCGCCGCTGCCGTTGTCCTGATTGCGGGCGGCGTCATTGCCGGAAGGCTGAGCGCCGGCGCTCCCGTCGTTTCTGGTGCCGTTTTTCAGACGGCGCAGGAGGCAGCGGGAGAGGATTTCAATCCTTCCGGGACAGTCAGCCCCGATGCCGCCTTGGCTTCTTCCCGAAGTGCCTCGTTCCAGTCACCGGAGGAAGCGTGGGAGGTGCTCAACCGCGCGGGCGACGAATACCAGCGCGCGTCGGCGTATCTCTCGGCCAGTAATACCGAAGTTCCGCTGCCCACCGGGCCGGCGATGTATCGAACACGGCTGGCGGCATTGGACAACGTGATGTCGGAGATGCGCGATGCGCTGAAAGAGGCGCCGCAGGATCCGGTGATCAACCAGTACTACCTCGCGACGGTTGGTGCGCGCGAGGCAACTCTGCGCCAGCTCGGGACTACGCTTCCCGCTGGCGCGAGACTGAACCGCTTTTAGTGGAGAGGATGCGGGGTATGCGGGTGAATCGTTCAATCGCGTTCTGGTTCGTCGTACTCCTGTCGCTGGTGCCCACTGTGGGGCGGGCGCAGCGGGAAACTACGCGCGGGTGGGTCGGGATCGTCTACACCACAGGCATTGGACAGTCCGATCGTCAGGGAGCAATGGTATTCCATGACTATCCCGTGATCGAGTCAATCGAGCCGGGCTCCCCGGCCGAGCGGGCGGGGCTGCAGTCGGGCGACATGATAATCTCGCTCGACGCGCAGGATCTGCGGCGGAATCCTGTTCCCGTGCGGAGCATGCTCGAACCAGGCAGGAAGATTGTGTTCCGATACCGCCGGAATGACGTAGCGATGGCGAGCACGGTGACGGTGGCGCCGCGGCCGAGCGGGACGTCGGAGCGAGTGGCATTCTCGTTCATCGAGCCTGCGCCGAGGGGTGCGTTGCCGGTTTCCGGCGAAGCGGCGGCTCATCGCGTGCGTGTCGAGCGCGAGTACGCCCGTGGTCTCGCGCCGAGGATCACGCTTTTTGGAAGCTCGCCCAGCATCGGTGTTGCGGGTGCGCAACTGACCCATCTCAACGATGATCTTCGGAATGTCCTCGAAGTGAGGGGCAATGGCGTGTTCGTGATCAATGTCGCGTTTGGAACCCCGGCCCGCGAAGCAGGTCTGCGCAGCGGCGACGTGATCGTGAGAGCCGACAGGGAGTCGGTTCAGAATCCGGGTGAGCTGATCCGGATCATGCGATCGGCGAGCGATAAGGCGCTGTCTCTTTCGGTCGTCCGGAAGCGGAAGGAACAAACGATTATACTTCGGTGGTAGGAGGGGTGCCGCTTCGGTGGCACCGTCCCTAGTTTCGAAGGTGAAGGGCGTTCCTGGCGCACGTAAACCGATCTTAAGAGAGCTATTTTCATGACGTCGATGAATAAAGGGCGCCCACTCGCGAGGTGGGCGGCACTGTCTTTGTTCGCCCTTGGTGCAGCGGGCTGCGGTGGCGGTGGCGCGGCGGCGGACGCGGGCGGCCCTCTCGCGGCGGCCGGTCTGGAGTCGGTTGCAGTCACCCCGCCGACGATCACCGTTCAGGCTGGGGCGACCCAGCCACTAACGGTTGCGACGCTGGGGCCCCAGGGCGAGCCCGTCACCGGTGCCACGCTCTCGTTCACGTCAAACAATGCTGCAGTCGCTGAGGTCGACGCTTCGGGGGTAGTCCGGGGGGTCACCGCCGGGACAGCGATCATCACCGTGCTCGCCACGCGCGACGGGGTATCGCGGACGGCTACCGTCAGCGCGACGATCACCGCCGCCCCGGCTGGTGGCAGCAATATAGTATCAACATCCGGTACCACCTTCGTTCCGGCGACGATAACGATAGCTACAGGGGGCAGCGTCGTCTGGCAGATCACCGGGGCCACTCACAACGTTACGTTCGGCGCTCTCAAGCCAACGGGCGGTGATGTCCCCAATACTGCCTCCGGCTTAACGGCCACCCGCGTGTTTCCAACGGCAGGCACGTATCCCTACCAATGCACGCTGCACTCCGGGATGACGGGCAGCGTCGTCGTGCAGGGAACGACGGCAGCGGTATTCACTTCACTCACTGTTTCCCCTGCCACGCCGGCAATCACCGTCGGCGGAACGGTACAATTGACCGCCGCCGGATTGGATCAGAACGGCAGTGTCATGTTCGGTTTGCCGGCAGCGAGCTGGACATCGAGCAACAACGCGGTAGCGAGTGTCAGCAGCACCGGACTTGTCACCGGCGCGGGTGCGGGCACCGCAACAATCACCGCGACGGTGACGTCGGCCGGCGTCACCAGATCGGCGACGTCGGCGGTCACGGTATCGGCGCCCGTGTCGGGGAACGTGACGGTGACGACGCCCTCGCTTACCTTCTCGCCGCAAACCGTCACCGTCCCTGCTGGCGGCTCGGTGACCTGGCAGTTCAGCGGCTCCACTCACAACGTCACGTTCGGCGCTCTCAAGCCAACGGGGGGAGATATCCCCGATACAGATCCGGGGAACGCCGCCTCACGGACTTTCGGGGCTGCCGGCACCTACGATTACCAGTGCACGCGCCACTCCGGAATGACCGGTCAGGTGGTCGTGGCGGCGTCGGGTGTTCCCGGGCAGTTCACATCCCTGTCGCTCACTCCGCCTACGGTGTTCGTGACGCCCGGTGCGACGGTGCAGCTGACGGCTACGCCACTCGATGGTGCCGGCAGCCCGATGACCGGGCTTGGTTCGGCATCCTTCACGTCGACGAGCGCCGCGGTAGCCACGGTGAATGGCTCGGGCCTGGTGACAGGCATCGCGAATGGAACAGCCTCGGTCATCGCGACGCTGACTTCGAACGGAGTCACGCGAGCGGACACCACCGCGGTCACCGTTGGAACGCCGGCGGCAACCGTGACAACGACGGCGAACAGGTTCACCCCTGAGGAGGTCGAAATCGCACCGGGGGGCACCGTCGTCTGGGAATTTTCGGTCGGAACTCACAACATCACTTTCAAGGATGAGACGCCCCCGGGGGGCAACGTCCCGGACAGTCCGCCGGGGACGCGCGTTGCGCGCACTTTCACGGTCGAGGACGATTACGATTACACCTGCACCCTCCATGAGGGGATGAAGGGACGAATTCGCGTGCGCTGACGCGCCGCCTCACGTTTAACGGGACACCCGGTGCGCCTCGCCCAATCACTTTTCCTGTCCGCCGCTTTCCTCGTGTCAGCCGGCGCCGGCACCGGCGCCGACGCGCAGTCGCTCCTCGAGCGTCCGCCGAACGTTTCGGGCAACTGGACCGGCTCGCCGGGCACGCTCTACTTTCACTTCGTCCACCGCTTTTCGACGAGTGACGCGCCGGAGCGGAAGGTCTCGAATGTTCCAACGTTTCTCGTCGCGACGGGACTTCCGAAGCGGATTCTCGTCGGCTTCAACTACTCGACCAACTCGACTGTCGCTCCCCGCTTTCCGAACGAGTGGGAGTTATTCGCGCGGTGGGCGCCCCTCTCGCAGGACTTTGGCGCACCCCTCGACCTCGGTGGGCAGGTCGGATACAACAACGCCGCCGATGGTGTAGACGGTGAGTTGTCCGTAGCCCGCAAGCTTGGAATAACGCGCGTCATTCTCGCGGGGCGAGCATTGTCAGATCCGCTTGAGTCGGGCAAGGTTCGGTATGCGATCGCGGGCGGAGCAGCGATCCGGCTCGGGACCTACCTCTCTCTCGCCGGCGACGTCGCGTCGCTCTCCGAACGCGATTCGACCGAGCGGGTGGCCTGGAGCGCTGGACTTCATCTGGCGATACCGCTCACTCCGCATACGCTTTCCCTGCAGGCGACCAATTCGCCCGTGGCGACACTGCAAGGCAATTCGCGGGGCACCGCCAACGTTCGGTACGGATTCGAGTTCACGATCCCGTTGACACTGCGTCGTTACTTCGGCGGCCGCTCCGAGCCTTCACCGACCGGAGATACAGTGGCGACTGCCGATCCTGTTGCGCCGTCCGATGCCGTGCCGACGCCGGCAGTGGTGGCGGACACCGCGGCCCCGACACCGGTCACCCGGCCGCCCGGCCGGGTGGTGACGCCGACGCCCCCGGTTGCTCGCCCGGATACGGCGACGCCGCGCGCTCCGGCACCAGCGCCGCGAACTACGACTCCGGCACGGACGCCGCCGCCGCGCACAACGCCGGCACCACCTGCGAGCCCCGGTGGAA